>DAOTVC010000096.1:0-7235 GCA_034437215.1 Anaerolineae bacterium
GCTCCCGCTCCGTGAGGCTCTCGCGGACCTGAGCGACCTCCTCCTGCCACCGCCGGACACGTGCCAGCTGCTCCGGCGTCCACAGCCCCTCCCCGCGTGCAGCCGTCCTCACCGCCTCCACGATCCGCCCGGGCGCCTCGTTCTTGAGGAGATAGCCCACGGCGCCGGCACCATGCATGCCCGCCAGAAAGCGGTCGTCGTCGTAGGCCGAAAGGGCGACCACCTCCACGGGCACGCCCCCCTCGCGTAGAGCGCGCGCCACCGCCACGCCCGCCATCCCCGGCAGCTGGCAGTCGAGCACGGCGACGTGGGGCAACAGCGACTCGATCATCCTCAGGGCCGCCGGCCCCTCCTCGGCCTCCCCCACCACCTGTACGTCGGGAGCCCTGTCCAGAAGGACCCGCAGCCCCACCCGCAGCGCCGGATGGTCGTCGGCAAGCAGAACGCGGATCAGAGGCACTTCATCGCTCATCGCTTGTGGTCTCCTTTCGGTTAGTAGTGAGAAGAGAGAAGTGAGAAGGGATTACGGATTGGGGATCAGGGCGTTTCGCGCAGCAGGGCGTCGAACTCCGCCGCCGCGTCCACCAGACGTCCCGGCTGCTCCGTCAGACTGAACCAGTCCCACTGGGTGTCGTGGGGAAAGGCGTCCAGAAACCAGCAGAGAGCCTTGATCTGGGGCTCCCCGTTGACCTCGGCCAGGGCGTTGGTGAGCCAGCCGCGCGGGTAGTTCTGGGCAGGAGGCACGTCACCCTCCCGGTCGTAGGTGTTGGTGGAGATGATGTAGACGGGCAGGCCCTGGGTCGTGGGGTAGGCGTTGATGATGGCGAGCCACTCCTCGTAGATGCGGAAGCCCGCCTGGGCCCCGCCCCACGCCTCCCGGGCCAGATCGAGAGTGGGCTCCTCGGCGCGCGGATGCCCCTCCATCTCGGGAAGGTCAGGGCGCCCCACCGCCTGCACGTCGAAGCCGTCGGGCGCCGCCAGGGGAATGCCGGCGGCGGCCTTCGCCTGGGCAGCGGCATCGAGGTAGGCCACGAGGGTGTTCATGTAGTTGAGCCAGGGGACGTCGACGGTGTAGGCGCGCTCGCCGTCCTGGTCGGTGTTCCAGGCCTGCACCGGGCCGACGATCAGGCGCACCTCGGGATTCACTGCCCGCACCATCTGTACGGCGTTGTCCCGGTGGGTCACGTCCTCCCCGTAGCCGTTGAAGAGGCGCGCGTACCACGCCGGCGTCGTCGGGCGCTCGGGCGCCAGGGCGCTGGCGAACTCCGCGTTGAAGCCCGTCCCGACGATGTAGCCGTAGACTCCCTGCAGCCGGTCGTCGCGCGCCAGGCGCTGCAGATAGTCGAGGTACTCTCCCAGCGCCAGGTAGTCGTCGACGGGGGGCAGGGACTGGCCCTCGTCGTAGTCCACCCGCACGAGGACCCGCAGCCCCTTCTCCGTGTGCTTGGCGACGCGCGCCGCCAGGTCGTCGACGCCCCAGTAAACGCCCTCCGCCTGCCGGGCGTAGGCGACCTCCACCACCCAGCCGCTGCGCCCCTGCCAATCCCGCTCCGGGTTGGGGAAGACGACGCAGAGCTTGGTGGGGAGCCCGGCGCTCCCCGGCGTCACAGGATGCCCGACGGCGACGCGCCCCCGCTCGACGCAGCCCGTGTGGCAGTCGTGATAGAAGACGATCTCGTATCCGGGGGCGTCGGGGGCGTCGAAGAGCCACTCCCAGGACCAGACACCCTCACCCGCGGGTTCGCCCTCCAGGGGCCAGGCGGGCTCGCCGCCGACGGTCAGCTGCACGAAGGACCAGGGAACGGTGTCCCGGACGGTGACGAGCACCTCGTCGCCCGGCTGCGGCGCCGGCGGATCGAGGGCGAAGTGCGGGCCGGAGAGGGTAGCGTCCAGCCCCGGCAGGATGATCACCTGCCCCTCGAAAGGCAGAAACCAGTAGGCGACGAGGAGCAAGACGAGGGCCGGCAACCAGCCGTATCTACGCAGTTTCATGGTCGCTCCTCCCGATCTCGCTGTGCAGGACGAAGCAGGCGCAGAGCCCGCCTCCCTCTGCGAGGGGGCGCCCCTCTGCGACAGGGCTCACGATCTCCAGCCGGCTCCCGTGCAGACGGAGGATCTCGGCGACGAGCGCCAGCCCCAACCCGCTCCCCTCCACCGCCTGGGGAGCCGCGCGATAGAAGCGGCGGGCGAGGTGGGGAAGGTGCTCCGGCGGGACGCCGGGGCCGCTATCACAGACGGCACAGGCGACGCCCTCGTCCCGGCGACGCAGGGAGAGGGTGATCTCCGCGCCCGGCCCCGCGTACTTGAGAGCGTTGTCCAGCAGGTTGAGGAAGACCTGCCGCAGGCGGTCGCCGTTGCCCTGGATGAGGGGCAGGGGTGAGTCGGCCTGCAGGGAGAGCGCCATCCCCCGCTCGGCAGCGCGGGGCGTGATCTGCAGCACCACCTCCTCGACGAGGGCGAGCAGATCCAGGGGGCGCAGCGGAAGCTCCTGCGCCGTCTCCAGCCGCCCCAGCTCGAGCATCTCCTCAACCAGCCGGGCCATGCGACGCGCCTCGGTGCGCAGCAGGGCCAGCGACTGGGCGCGCACCTCCGCTCCAACGTCTTCGAGACCGAGGATCTCCAGGTGGGTGAGCAGGGTCGCGACAGGGGTGCGCAGCTCGTGGGAGAGGTCGTTGAGAAGCCCCTGGGTCGCCCGTTCCGCCCGCTGCTGGGCGGAGACGTCCAGCAGGAAGACGAGGGCGCGCTCCTCCAGCAGGGTGACCCACCAGCGGGCGGTCTGCCCGGAGGCGAAGGTCACCGTGCGATACCGTCCCCCGCCCGAACCGTCCCGAGGGGCAGCCAGATCCTGCCGCAGCAGGGGCGTCCAGTCGGCGTCGGGCAGGACGGCCCTATCGCCGAGGTAGAGGAGGCGCCGGGCGTAGGGATTGGCGTAGCGCAGGCGCTCCCCCTCCAGCGCCAGAAGGCCGAAGGGTGCGTCGTCGAGCGCCGGCAGGAGGGGCGCAGCCGGTCTGCCTCGCCTGCCCCGGTCGGTAAGCCACACCGCCAGCGTGACGGCACCGGTCAGGAGCAGCAGGAGCAGGAAGATGAGCAGCTTCAGATCGAAAACGTACACATCACTCCCTGGAAAATAAGTAGGTTTGTAGTAGGCGCTTCAGCGCCGTACGTTCACGGCGATAAATCGCCTACTACGAACCCCGTTTTCGTCCTACGGTGGTGTCCCGTAGGAACATGTCGACTCCTTCGGAAGTAGTCGTTCAGGACTGAAAGCGAAATAACTTGGGCATTGCAGGTATCTTTCAAGAGCGCTTTCAGTTTGCTTTTGCTCAAGTTGTTTAATGCGCGTTCCTTAGTCTCGTAGTCTGGTAGTCAAGCAGGCTACTGGGCGATGACCATCACCCCACCCTGCAAGGCACAAGCCTCAGATCTCCTCCGAGGCGGGGAGATCCTCCAGGCTCAGCGAGAGGAGCTGGGAGACGCCGTCGTCGCCCATGGAGACCCCGTAGATGGTGTCCGCGACCTCGACGGTGCCCCGGTTGTGGGTGATGACGATGAACTGGATCTGCTTGCCCATGTTGCGCAGCATCGAGCGGAAGCGCCCCACGTTGGCCTCATCGAGCATGGCGTCCACCTCGTCCAGCACGCAGAAGGGGGTGGGGCTGATGTACATCACGGCGAAGAGCAGCGCCACGGCGGTCAGGGAGCGCTCGCCGCCGGAGAGCATGCCCAGGCCGGAGGTGCGCTTGCCGGGCGGGCGGGCCGTGATCTCCACGCCGACGATCTCGCCGTCGTCGGCCGTCTCCAACGCCAGCTTCGCCGTCCCACCGTTGAAAAGCATCTCAAAGACGCGGGAGAACTCCGAGGCGATGGCCTTGAAGGTGGTACGGAAAGCGGTCTCCATCATCTCGTCCAGCTCGGCGATGATCTGCCGCAGGTGCGCCGCGGCGACCTCCAGGTCGTGCGACTGCTCGCGGAGGAAGGCGTGGCGCTTCGCCACCTCGTCGTACTCCCCCCGGGCCGCGGTATTGACGGGCTCCAATCTCCGAATCTGGGTACGCAGGTCGCGGATCTCCCGCTCCAACCCCTCGGGCAGATCGTGGATGATGGGGAAGGGCACGGTCGCCTCCGCCAGGGGCAGGGGCTGCTGCACCGAGAGGGACTCGGGTAGATCGACGACGACGATCTCCAGCACCTCCTCGATCTCCCGCCGGAGGGCCTGCACCTGATCCTCCCGGTGGCGCGCGTCGACCTCCGCCTGAGAGAGGCGCTGCTCTATCTCGCGCAGGCTCCGCCGCACCTCCGTCTCCCGCTTCTCCAGCGCCGCCTGCTCCTTCTCCAGCACACCGAGCGCCTCTTCGAGGGCGGGCACCTGGGCCGAGAGCCCGTCGGCCGCCGCACGGGCGACCTCGTATCGGGCCCCGAGGGTCTCCACCTGCTCCCCCAACCCTTCCAGCTCCCCGGCGAGGCTCACCAGCCGCGCTTCCTGATCGCGAATCTGCTGCTGCAAACGGCGCAGCTCCCGCTCCCGGCTCTCCAGGTGTACCTGCCGGTTCCGGTGCTCCTGCTCCAGGAGGGCCACCTCCGTCCGCCGCTCGGAGACCCGCCCGCCCAGCTCGTCCTCCGCCAGCGCTTCCAGCGCCGCGGAAACCTCGGTGAGCCCGGCGGCGGTCTCCTCCGCACGCCCGCGGAGCTCCTCGAGCTCCGTCTGCAGCCGCCGGGCTGCCTCCTCCAGACGCGCCCGCTCCTCTTGAGCCTCCTCGACGAGCTTGCGCTGCCACTCCGTCTCCTGAACGACGCGCTCCAGGTCGCTCACCGCCCGATCGAGCGCCCGCCGGGCCTGCTGCTGCGCGCGCTCCCGCTCCCGCAGCTGCGCCTCGACCTGCCGCAGCCGCGCCTCCGCCCCCTGGGCCTCGGAGCGCCGGCGCTCCAGCGCCTCCCCCAGGGCCGCGAGCTCCGCCTCCAGCGCCTCGACCTGCTCGGGCAGCTCCCGCCGCTCCCGCTCTCGGGCCAGCAGGCTGCCCGCAGCGGTCTCCCGGCGGTCCTGGCCCCCGGTGACGGAACCGCCGGAGCGGAGGATCTCGCCGTCCAAGGTCACGATCTGGAAACCGCCGCGCATCTGCCGGTGCAGCGCCCGCGCCGCCTCCAGGTCTGCGGCGACGACGGTGCGCCCCAGGAGCAGGCTCACGGCGGGCTCCAGCGAGGGGTCGTCGTAGCCGACGAGGTCGGCGGCCACCCCGAGGATGCCCGGCATCGTGGGGACGTCCAGCGGGCGCGAGGGGCGCAGGTTGTCGAGGGGCAGGAAGGTGGCCCGCCCGGCGCGCTTCTGCTTCAACCACTCGATGGCGGCCCGGGCGTCCTCCCAGCGGCGGGCGACGACGTTCTGCAGCTGGGAGCCCAGCGCGGCCTCCAGCGCCCGATCCAACTCCCCGGGGAGCTGGATAAGGGCCGCGAAGGTGCCGGGCAGCCCCTGCAACTCCCCTCGCTCGGCGGCCTGCAGGACGGCCCGCACCCCGGCGTAGAGACCGGCGCCCTCGGCGTGCAGACGTTCGAGAGCTTCCAACCGCGCCGTCTGCTCCTGGTACTCGCCCCGCTTCTCGACGAGCCGCCGCCGCAGATCCTCCACGGCCTCCTGGGCGGCGGTCTGGGCCTCCCGCAATCCCGTCAGCTCCGCCGCGAGCCGCGCCTGCTCCGCCTCCGCCTCCTCCAAGGCGCGCCGCGCCTCCTCGACGGCGCTCTGCTGCCGCCGCCGCCGCCCGGTCGCCGTCTCCAGGCTCTCCTCGAGCTGAGCCTGGCGTGCCACCAGCTGCTCCCGCCGGTCGGCCAACTGCTCCAGACGGCTCTCCCGGTCGGCCAGCCGATGACGCTGTTCCAGCGCCTGCGCCTCGGCGGAGCTCTGGCGCCGCAGCAGCGCGTGGCGGCGCTCCTCGATCTGACGATACTCGCCCTCGAGCTCGGCCAGGGACTCGCGCACCGCTGTCAATTCCGTCTCCGCCTCCTCCACCGCGGAGCGCAGGGCCGTCGCCTCCTGCTCCTCCGCCTCCAGAGCCGATCGGAGGGGAACGAGCCGGGAGGCCCCCTCCTCGCGGCGCTCCTGCAGCTGGCGCCGTCGCTCCCGGGTCACGGCCAGATCGCGCTGGATGCGCTCGGCCTCGGCGTGGCGCGCGCTGCTCGTGCGGTGCAGCTCGGCGAGCCGCCCGCGCAGTCCCGTCATCTCCCTCCGCAGCTCCCCCAGCCGTCCGGTCACGGCGTCGAGCTGCTCCTGCTGTCCCGCCGCCCGCTCTCGCCGGTAGCGCACGCGGTGGTGAGCCGTCTCCAGCTTCTGGAGAATCTGCCCCCAACGATAACCGTACCAGGTGTGCAGGAGCTTCTTGAGCTCCTCGGTCAGGAGCGCGTGCTGTTCGGCCCGCTCCACCTGGCGCTGCAGGCGGCGCAGCTGAGGCTCGATCTCGCCGATGATGTCCTGCACCCGCTCCAGATTGTGCTGGGTCTCCTCCAACCGCTTGAGCGCGTCCTCCCGCCGGTTGCGGTAGGGAGCGATGCCGGCGGCCTGCTCGAAGAGAGCCAGACGTTCGGAGGCCCGCAGGGAGAGCACCTGATCGACGAGCCCCTGCCCGATGGTGAGGTAGGCGTCCCGACCCAATCCCGCCCGGTCGAGGAGGTCGCGGATGTCCATCAGACGGACGCGGCTGCCGTTGAGCATGTAGTCGGTCTTGCCGTCACGGTAGGTGCGCCGCTCGACGACCACCTCGGCGAAGTCCACGGGGAGCCAGCCGTCGCCGTTGTCGAAGGTCAGGGAGACGCGGGCCATACCCGAGCGCGCCCGCTTCTTGCTCCCGGCGAAGATCATGTCCTCGCCCACCCGACCGCGCAGGGCCGTAATCCGCTGTTCGCCCAACACCCAACGGATGGCGTCGGCGACGTTGCTCTTGCCGCTGCCGTTCGGCCCCACGACGGCGGTAATGCCCGTCGGGAAGACGAGGGTCAGGGGGTCGGCGAAGGATTTGAAGCCCTGGATGGAGAGTTCTTTGAGTTTCGGCATGCAGCCTCCGTGTCTTTTAACCTAGGGAGAGTGTCCCAGCAGGTTCACATTATAACACGTCCCCCTCATCTGCCACCAAAAAAGGGCGGCCTAGCGACCGCCCTCTAGTAAAGGAGACCGGTCGTCGGCTCAGCGATTCCAGACCCGCACGAACATCATCCACTGCTCCGGATGGCGTGCGATGAGCCCTTCGATCTCC
>DAOTVC010000097.1:0-4201 GCA_034437215.1 Anaerolineae bacterium
GTCCGAACGGCAGCGTGGAAGCCCGCTATGCCGGTGTGCCTGAAGGGCTGAACGCCCGCTTGGTCTTGCGAGGTCAGCTTGTCCGGGTGCTCTACGAAGGCAGCGCGTCGAGCCGTCGAGAAGAGATCGACGTGTCCGGACTCTCTCCAGGGGAGTATCTCGTCCAGTTGCTCATAATGGAGAAGGATCGCCCGCTGAAGACGCATTACAGGACCCTGCAGGTAGGCTAGCGGCTCAGAGTGGAAGTCATTGAGTTCCAGGTCGTCTTCTTCAAACAATTGTTGGCGTAGGAGTCAAAAGCCCTTATACTGATAGTATAGCTGCATCGCAGATCCGATCTTTCTCCCAACGTTCAACTCCCCCTCACAAAATCTCTGCCGGCTGTTGGCTCTTTAGTGAGGGTTTGCAAGGGATTCGGAGCAACTGCCTCATTGGAGGAGGCAAAAAGGAATCGGTTATGAGCACAGAGAATCTCATCCGGGACTTACTGGCAGGCAGACTCTACTATACCCGTAGATCCGCCGCAAAGCAGCTGGCGAGTGTGGTTCCCAGCTCTCCGCGGATCGTCGCTGCTTTGGTGGTGGCCCAGGAGGATGAGCATCCCTTTGTGCGCGAAGCGGCAACGCTTGCACTGCAGGCGCCGCAGCACAGGAAGATTCTTCTCGACCAGGGAGCCGCCGTTCATCCAATTACGCAGCAGCTCCGAGAGGCTCGACCAGAACCCGTTCGCCTGATGTCCTTCAGGGAGGTGCATCGCCAAGAGATCCGAGAGAGACTGCGGTCCTTTCTCTTGTTGGCGCTCGTGCCTACACTCTACCATCTCCTGCATTGGATGGGGATCGAAGTCCCCCTTCTTGTGGGTTACCTTGTCTGGTTACTGGGTGTGGGCCTCGTCGTTTACGGGGACGTACGCCGGTTAGGGAAAGTAGGGGTTGGTCGGGCGTTGAGGTTGGTTGTAGATAGTGCTCTGCTGGCTTGGGTGGGGTGGTGGGCCTTTTCCGGTGTAGAGGGATACTACTATCTTTTTATCTACGCAGCCGGAGGTCTTGTTGTTGCTCTGCTCGATAGTCCATACACTTAATTCGCTACCGGCGTGATCAGGCAGAGATGAAGCGCATCGAGGCATCACAGGTGGAGCGACCTGGGTGGTTACCGTTCTAAACGTGGTCTACGAGAGCAACTGGTACTAATACCACCTCTGATGTGATTGTGAAGGGCGGACGTGATCGAACACTCTGAGGAGACGCTGAAGGGGTTGACCGGCAGACGGGTCTGCGCCGGCGAGCGGATAACTTCGACTCAGAGTACGGGCCGGAGTTTGGGGTCATCCTTCACGCGTGGATTGACGAGCATCTGGAGGCTGTCGACTGCTACGTCGTCTTCTTCGGCGACCGCTGGCCCACGGCAGGCCAACCTATCGAGAAGCCCTACGTGCTGCGCTATCTTCTCTCGTCCCTCGAACTGCTACCGGGCGGGTTGTATGACTGAGACCGAAGTCGTCGCTTCCAAAGCATCGCAGTTGGCGGCCAGTATCAACCGTCTCTATGCTGCGTTCGCTTCCTACCGCCTGCGACCGCACATGGACGCCTGTCCCTGTTGTGTCTACGACCGCGACCACCGCAGAGTCAGCTCCCAATCTCTCAGGGCGCTGACGGTGGCAGATCTGGAAAAGTACGCCTTCAAAGCCATGTCGACGTGGGGCGAAGACCGCGATTTCAGGCACTTCCTGCCACGACTCTTCGAGCTGCAAGCGCTCGAAGGGCTGGCTCCCTGGGATGTCGAGATCCGCTTCGGTAAACTGGCCTATGCACGCTGGCGTACCTGGCCTGAGGCGGAGCAGCGGGCGGTCGAAGAGTACCTTGCCGCGGTGTGGCAATACCTGCTCGTCAGCCGCGAGAGCGATATCGTCATTGACGAGTACCTCTGTGGGATAGCACAAGCTGTTGACGATCTCTCACCCTTTCTCTCCGTTTGGGAGCAGGGAGACCACCCTACCGCCGTGCGCAACTTTATCGCCTTTGTCGATTCCAACAGAAAGGTGCAAGTTCAACATGGGATCCTGAACAACCCTTTCTGGAAGGGGCACGAGGAGCAGAGGCAACAGGTGTTCAGCTGGCTGGTCGACCCACTCACCCACCGGCGCCTGCGGGAAGGTCGGGCCATACAGACCGATGAGGGGCTCGGAGAAGATCTGGCGCGGGTCGCGATCTGGTTATCGAAAGTGGGCACCGATTTACCCTACTCCACAGGGGGAATTGGTGATAGGTTCGCATGACGAGCTGTACGTGTGGCGCATTCCCTGACAATGTCTCTACGATGGTTGCTTCGAGGTAGCCAGCGTCGTTGTGTGCTCGTAGAATATATCGGGGGCTGGAGGGCCATCTCAGGAGGGGGGTGTGTTTCACCTGAGCTAAACCGAGGCGTGAAACGTGAAACGTAAAGCGTGAGGCCCTCACGTTTCACGCTTTACGTTTCAGCCACGGGTAGCTACAACTGGATTGAAACACACCCATCTCAGAATCTACGACAGGGGCGAGGAGGTGACATGAAGACGCAATCTGCTTCACGGTGGTACTGGATTGTGCTTCTGTTGGTGCTCGTGCTCGTCCTGGGGATAGGGCTCACCGCGGCATTGGAGAGTGAGTTTGCCAGGCGGCGAGGGCTGGATGCCCTCTTCAACGTTATCATCAGCATCTCTCTTCCCGCTATCTGGATCTACCTGTTGTGGAGGAACCGGCACACGCGGAAGTGGTGGCGCAAAGCGGTTCTGGTCTTCCTGGTCGTAACTACGACCTATCTTGCCGTACACGAGATCGTGGATGCTTGGCCGCGCCTTCCGTAGGTCAAAGGGGAGGTTTTCGTCACTGTGGACAAGTTTATGACCGATCTGCAAGAGGAGGATTACATTGCTGCTATGACGAGGCTAACGCCCCACATGCAGCGCTGCCTCGAGCCCCAGGACTTGGACCAGCCCGACGTTCAACCTCTCTGTTGGGAGCTGAGCGAGATGGATGAGTTCTCGAACATCCACGGAACAGCGGTCTTTTCAGATGGGCGGGAGTTCCCACTCATGTTTCGCATGGTGTGGTTAGAGGGTCGCTGGCAGATTAACGGTTTTGAATTTGGCGCCTGGCCCGAGAAGAGGCTCGACTACCTTGATCTGCGCTGTGATGAGCAGTTGAGGTGAACGCGAAACTCATTATGATTGCAGGCTTACCTGGCCCGGGTAAGTCCACGACAACTACACACTTGGGCTCCCCTCTCCAATAGGGGGTAGGGACAGAGCGTGTCGATAAGAGACTTGAAGTGACGACGTTTCTGAGTTAACGATACTCTACACTCGAGACAGATTTGCGAAAGGAGAGTCTACGATGAATCGAGTGGCCGGTACCGAAAGCGTTGATCCCGCCTACAAACGCCTCTACACGCTCGGCGGTGTGGCTGCCTGGCTCGTGGTCGCGTTGACCCTGAGTGAGGTCGTCGCGTTTGCCCTCTACCCGCAACCCAGCACGGCAGGTGAGTGGTTCGAGCTCTTCCAGCGAAGCCCTCTGCTAGGCCTTCTGGATTTCTGGGGGCTGGAGGTGCCCATGTACATCATGTTCACCGTCGTCTTTCTCGCCCTCTACGTCGTGCTTCGAGGAGTCGATCCCGGCCTTGCGGTCATCGCTCTCGCCTTTGCCCTGTTGGGGGTGGGGATCTTTCTCGCGACGAACAATCCCTTCTCCATGCTCTCCCTCAGCAGCCGGTACGCTGCTGCGACGACCGATGCGCAGCGCTCGGCCTTCCTGGCGGCCGGGGAGGCCATCCTCGCCAACACCAACCAGCGCGCTGTAGGCGGCTTCAACATCGCCCTCTTCCTGGTCTCCATCGCGGGTCTGATCGTCTCGTCGCTCATGTTCAACAGTAACCTCTTCGGCAGGTCGGTCGCCTACGTGGGCCTCCTGGCCCACGGCCTCTCACTGGTCGACTATCTACGCCAGGCTCTGACATCGTCGGTGATCGTCACCCTTCTCGTCATCCTCCCAAGTGCCCTCCTGGTGATGGTCTGGTTCTTCTTGGTCGGTCTGCGGCTCTACCGGTTGGGACGTCACGTGTAGCAGACGCTCCACCGGGAAGATTACGGCCGGCATGCCCTCAAAGCCTCGCGTCGAGTGAAGCCCTCCTGTCCCCGTCCGCCGCTCCGGATCGACAGGATAACTAT
>DAOTVC010000098.1:0-3472 GCA_034437215.1 Anaerolineae bacterium
TCCCTGATCCTGGTGCGCGTCGAGGGCGACGACCCCCCCGATATTGCGGCCTTCCCCCAGCCCGGCCTGATGCAGAACTTCGCCGAGCGCGATCAGCTCATCGACATGAGCGACTGGTTCGACGAGGGCTACATGGAGGAGCAGTACGATCAATCCTGGCTGGACATGGCGACCATCGACGGGCAGTTGGTCGGCGCCTGGTACCGGGCCAACGTCAAGAGCCTGGTCTGGTACCCCGTCCCTGAGTTCTCCGAGGCCGGCTACGAGATTCCCGAAACCTGGGATGAGATGCTAGCCCTCTCCGACCAGATTGCCGCCGACGGCGTCACTCCCTGGTGCATCGGCATCGAGAGCTCCGGCGCCACCGGCTGGGTCGCCACCGACTGGATGGAGGACATCATGCTGCGGACCCAGCCCCCCGAGAAGTACGACGCCTGGGTCAACGGCGAACTCCCCTTCGACTCCCCCGAGGTCAAGAACGCGGCCGAGATCATGGGCAACATCTGGTTCAACGAGGACTACGTCTACGGCGGCGTCCCTTCCATCCTCACCACCCCCTTCGGCGACGCCATCACCCCCCTCTTCGACGATCCGCCCAACTGTTACCTGCACCGCCAGGCCAGCTTCATCACCGATTTCTTCCCCGAGGAGGTCACCCTGGGTGACGACGTCAACTACTTCTACCTGCCCCCCGTCGATCCCGAAGCGCGCCCCCAGCCGGTCCTGACCGCGGGCGACATCATGGTCCCCTTCCGCGACCGCCCCGAGGTGCGCCAGGTGATGGAGTATCTGGCCACGGGTGAATCCACCCGGGCCTGGCTGCAGTCGGGCGGCTTCGTCTCCCCCCACAACGACACCCCCCTCGACTGGTACCCGACGGAGTTCGATCGCGGCTACGCGGAGATTCTGCAGAACGCGAGCGTCGTCCGCTTCGACGGCTCGGACCTGATGCCGGGTGCCGTGGGCACCGGGGCCTTCTGGACGGGCATGGTGGACTACGTGAACGCCGGGGGCGAGAACCTCGACGAGGTGATGCAGACCATCGACGCCGCCTGGCCCGAGCAGTAGAGAGCGTCCCGCAGAGCGTTCACCGAGCAGGATGAGTAGGAGGACTCATCCTGCTCCCTTCTGAAAGCGCCTGCCAGTTACCGGCCTGCACAGAAGTGCCGGCCGTCGAGATCTGCGGTAGGGCAACACCTGAACCGTGGAGTTGAGGGACAACAGACAAAGCTATTGACAGAGCTACCCTTTTATTGTATAATGTAAACGCTTGCAGTCATAATGTAATAACCTAACAACATTCCAACTCAGCAACGGTTCTGGTGTGTAGGCGTCCCATCCCTTGTCTTCTTCATTCCGATCTCGCTGTAACTTTGACAGTTGGCTCTTCCTCAGATTGCGAGGGTCACAATCACATGATAGAACGGGATATTCCCATCCCTTTGCACTATCAGCTCAAGACACTTATCAAACGGCAGATCGACAGCGGCACCCTGCAGCCCGGTGATCGGCTGCCCACGGAGCAGGAGCTCTGTCAACGCTACCAGGTGAGCCGCACCCCCGTACGCCAGGCCCTCACCGCCCTCGTTCAGGAGGGGATCATCTATCGCCGGGCAGGGGTCGGCACCTTCGTCACCCGAGATCACGAAGCCGTCATGGAACGTCCCCAGCTGGCGTGCATGTCCAGTGAGGCGCGCTCGATGAAACTCCTCAAAACCGCGGTCGCTGAGTGGAATCAAGAGCACCCCCACCGCGACCTCACCCTTGACAACCGGCTCTGTCCACGAAGCGCCCTCCAACAGCAGTTCAACCAACTTCTAGTCCAAGGGGAGGCGCCGGACATCGTGGAGCTCGAAGACGTCTGGCTGGCCGACTACGTGCATTCGGCCTCCATCACCCCCCTGAGCGAATTGAACGCCGCATGGACCGCGGGTCTGGTCGAGATCCTGGAACCGACCGTCTATCGCAGCCAAGTTTTGGGAGGAGAGCTCTTCGGCCTCCCTCTACAGACGGAGATCACCGGGCTCTGGATACGCCGGGACTGGCTCGCAGCGGCGGACCTCGCCCTGCCCACGACCTGGGAGGAGCTCTACCGCGTCCTCGACTACTTCAACCAGGCTACCTCGAAATGGCGCTTCGGACACCGCTACGCCCTCGCCTTCCCGGCGGGCACGGCAGCCGGCACGGCGACCGTCAACGCCCTCCTGCCCGTATTGTGGAGCACGGGAGGGCGTCTGCTTACCCCCGACGGCCAACTCGCCCTCGCCGACCCGGCCGTCTACGACGCCCTGGTCTTTCTCCACTCCCTGGTCGAACGGCGCTACGTCCCTCCTGAAGGAAGCGAGTGGCAAGCGTCCGATCCTCCGCGCATGCTGGCACGGGGCGAGGTCCCCCTGATCCTGGGAGGAACCTACGACTGGCCCGTGATCGAGTCCGTTTCGGGATGGGCAAAAGAGGAGACGTTGCCCGCGCAGTTGTGCTTCTGCCCCCTACCCCGCCCCACGCCCGAAACTTCTCCGGTAGCAGCGGTAATGGGGACGAGCTGGAGCATCACGCGGCAATCGGACCTACAACGGGAGGGTCTCCAGCTGCTGCAGGCCATCGTGGACGGAGAATGGCTCGCCAACTTCTACGTAGGAGCCCTACACATCTCACCCTTCCGCACCCTCAACGACCAACTGGTCGAACGCTATCCCTGGATGGACGAACTCGTCAGACTCCTGCGCGCCGCCCGTCCCCGGCCTCAGATGAGGCAGTACGGACGCGTCTCGCGCTTCCTGCAGCAGATGTTCGAGGAGATACTTTGGCAAGACGCTCCCCTGAAGGCCACCATCAATCGTACTCACCACTATCTCTCTCTCCTACTACAGGATTAGCCTTTGAGCGTAGCGCACAGATAGCCCTGAAAGGGGGTGATTAGATAAGAGCGATACGGAAAGATCGAGTCCCATTCAACCCTTTAAACTTTCATCAGAGAGGAGAAACATGAAACGCTGGAATCTGCTAGTAACCCTAATCCTCGTGCTCTCGCTGCTGCTGACAGCCTGTGGCAACGGTGGGGATGCGACGGAGGTCCCGGAAGAGACCGAGATGATGGACGATGGTGATGGTGATGGTGATGGTGACGACGGCGAAGGCAAGGTCGTGACCATCTTCGGTGCCTTTGTTGACGAGGACGCCCGCCGCTTCGAGGCCTCCATGGAGGCCTTCGAGGAGCGCACGGGCATCGACGTGGACTACCAGGGCTCGGGCGACTTCGAGTCCCTGATCCTGGTGCGCGTCGAGGGCGACGACCCCCCCGATATTGCGGCCTTCCCCCAGCCCGGCCTGATGCAGAACTTCGCCGAGCGCGATCAGCTCATCGACATGAGCGACTGGTTCGACGAGGGCTACATGGAGGAGCAGTACGATCAATCCTGGCTGGACATGGCGACCATCGACGGGCAGTTGGTCGGCGCCTGGTACCGGGCCA
>DAOTVC010000099.1:0-2885 GCA_034437215.1 Anaerolineae bacterium
TCCCTGATCCCTAATCCCTGTTCACTTTTATTCCAAAAGGAGCGACGATGCAGAGCAGAGAGCGTGTCCTGAGAGCCGTGCACTTCCAGTACCCCGACCGGGTCCCCATCTCCCACGCCGTCCTGCCCGCGGCGGCCCTCAAGTATGGCGAGGCCCTGGCGGAGATCCTGACGGAGTACCGCGAGGACTTCGGATGGGACTACATGGAGGACCTCCCGCGGGAGAAGTATCCCCCCCTCTACAGGGCGGGGAAGAACGCCGACGACTTCGGCACCGTCTGGCAGGTGGAGACCGAGGGGATCTGCGGCATCCCCGTGGCGTGGCCCATCGGCGACCTCAGCCGCTACGACGAGTACACGTGGCCCGAGGACTTCACCGCCGGCCCGCCCTCGGGGCGCCAGTACAGCGGCCACATGGAGGGCTACGACGACCGCTGGTACGCGCGCGGCGCCTGGATCACCTACTTCGAGCAGCTGCAGCAGCTGCGGGGCATGGAGAACTTTATGATGGACATCGCCTACGGGTCCCAGGAGTTCTACCGGCTCCTGGACGACCTGCTGGCCTTCAACCTCCGCTGGATTGACAGGTGGGCGGAGCTCGAGTACGATGGGCTGCACTTCGCCGACGATTGGGGCGGGCAGCGCCGCCTGCTCATCAACCCCAAGAGTTGGCGGCGGATCTTCAAGCCGCGCTACCAGGAGATGTTCGACAGGGTCCACGAGGCCGGGATGGACGTCTGGTTCCACACCGACGGCTTCATCAAGGACATCTTCGGTGACCTCATCGAGGTGGGCGTGGACGTGATCAACTGCCAGGTCGCGGTGATGGGCCTGGATTGGATCGAGCAGAACGTCAAGGGCCGGGTCGCCTTCCGCACCGACATCGATCGCCAGCAGGTGATGCCCTTCGGCACCCCGTCCGAGGTCAAGGAGGAGGTCCACCGGGTCTTCGAGGCCTGCGGGGACGAGCGCGGGGGCATCGTGGCCTGCGGCGAGATCGCGCCCGACGTCCCTCTGGAGAACATCCGGGCCCTCTACGAGGCCTTCCTGGAGTACGGCACCTACAAAGCGTCTGCAAGAAAATAACTTCCCGACGGCGGGTGCTCGAAGAACGTAGCGAACTGCTTGAAGAGCTGGAAACGCACAGCCCTCAAACGCATCAGGAGGCGCCGTTTCATCCTAACGTTAGAGACATCGGGAAGTTGTACTTTTACGAACCCTAAGAGGAGTAGAGCATGCAACGACTCATCGACCTTGTTCGCGCGGCCCCGCGCCCGCCCGTCGCCCCCCTCATGGGCTTCCCGGGCGTGCAGCTGACGGAGTCGACCCTCTGGCAGAACGAGTTCAACGCGGAGCTGCAGTACCGCACCCTGGAGGCCCTCGCGGAGCGCTTCGAGCCCGACCTCACCTTCTTCATGATGGACCTGGCCGTGGAGGCGGGGGCCATCGGGCTGCCCGTGCGCTTCCCGCTCTGCGAGTCCCCCTCCGTCGAGGGCCATCCCGTCACCGAGATCGCGGACCTCGAGCAGTTCCGGAAGGTGGATATCCGCTACGACGCCCGGGTGCGCACCTACGTCGACGTGATGCGGCGGATGAGCGAGGGGCTGGAGACGTTGAAGGGCGCCTACGTCATCGGCCCCTTCACGCTGGCGGGGCTGATGCTGGGCGCGACGGAGATCGCCATGGCGACCATCCAGAAGCCCGAGCTGGTCCACGCCGCGGCGGCCTTCGCCACCGAGGTGATCGTCACCTACGGGCAGCTGCTGGTGGAGGCGGGCGCGGACCTCGTCTGCATCCTGGAGCCCACGGCGACCTTCATCTCGCCCCGGGCCTTCCGCAAGTTCTCGGGCCGCTACGTGACGGAGATCGTGGAGGCCCTCGACACCCCCGTCCTGCTCCACATCTGCGGCGACACCCAGCACCTCATCAAACCGATGTGCGAGACGGGCGTGCAGGGGCTCAGCCTCGACGCCCCCGTCGACCTCGCCGCCATCGCCGAGCAGGTGCCCGAGGAGGTGGTGCTCGTGGGGAACGTCGATCCCGTCGCTGTGATGGTCGACGAGACGCCCGAGGGCGTGCGCGAGGCCACCCGGCGCCTGGCGGAGGCCATGGCGCCCTATCCCAACTTCGTACTCAGCACCGGCTGCGACCTGCCCCCCGAGACGCCCCTGGAGAACATCGCGGCGTTCATGGAGGCGGGGCGCGCCGCACAAAAAGGAGACCCACATGGAAGAGAGATTGACTGAGATTCAAGAGAGCGTCATCGAAGGAGAGCGCGCGGCGGTTCAGGCGGCGGTCCAGGCGGCCCTCGACGCCGGGATGCCCGCCGAGCAGATCCTGAAGGAGGGGCTCATCGCCGCGATGGCGACGGTGGGGCGCCTCTTCGAGGAGGGGGAGTACTTCGTCCCCGAGATGCTGATCGCGGCGCAGGCGATGAAGAGCGGCCTCGCCCTGCTCAAGCCCCACCTGGTGGCGGCGGACGTCGAGCCCTCGGGCAGGGTCGTAGCGGGCACGGTGCAGGGGGACCTGCACGACATCGGCAAGAACCTCGTCTGCCTGATGCTCGAGGGGGCCGGTTTCGAGATCCTGGACCTGGGGACGGACGTCTCCCCCGAGCAGTTCGTCCGGGCGGTGCAGACCGACGAGGCCGACGTCGTCGCCCTCTCGGCGCTCCTCACCACGACGATGATCAAGATGCAGGCCACCATCGCGGCGCTGGAGGAGGCCGGCCTGCGGGAGCGGGTGAAGGTCATCGTGGGCGGCGCCCCGGTCACCCAGGCCTACGCCGAGCGCATCGGCGCCGACGGCTACGCCACCGACGCCGGGCAGGCCGTGCGCCTGGCCCAGTCGCTGGTCGAGTGAGAGGACGCCCCCGCCCCCGCGGAG
>DAOTVC010000100.1:0-11715 GCA_034437215.1 Anaerolineae bacterium
AACGTGGGAGGGTAGGGGGTAGTTGACCGGATCGGGATCGACGCGCTCCACCTTCCGGCTCAGCTCCCGGAGCTCCTCCAATGTCAGATCTCCCAGGATCTCGATCTCCTCCGGATCGTTGGGGCCGTGATCTCGCTGGGCGGCCAGCTGGAGGTAGCGCAGCCCGGTGGGATCGACGCCATAGGCGGTCGCGGCGAGGGCGTCCACGGCCACGGCATTGGTGCCGATGATGAGGATACCCAGATCGACGGGCTCCCCCGAGAGCTCCCCGCCCTTGTGCCCGGCGGTGATGGCGTCGACGACGAGGAGGTCGGGCGTAGCTGCCGTGATGAGGTCCACGACCTTGCTGTGAAACTGCCGGTGGCCCTCCTGCTGGGCGTCCTTCTGCAGAAGACCTTGGTGGTTGCGGAGGGCACCCGCCACGGAGACGAAGGTGCTGCCCCGCAGTTTGGGTACCTCGATTAAGAAGTCGGCCTCCAGCGCCGCTTGAGGCAGCGCGACCTCCTTGTCAACGAAGGTCTGCTCCCCCAGCTGCACACTCTCCGTCGCGGCTTCGTCCACGGCGAGGAGCTCTGCGTCCAGTCGCTCCGCCAGCTTCTTGTAGCCGGCCTTTCGATAGGAGTAGCGGGTGGGGAAGCCGGGCAGGCTGTTGGTGCCGATAGTGAGCCGGTTGCCGCTCCCCAGCGCCTGGGCTGCTCCCTCGATGACCGCAGGGTCGGTGAAGGCCAGCGGCGCTATGCGGGGATGCGCCCAGGCGCAGGTGGGGTGCAGGAAGACGGACTGGTGCTGGGGCAGGTCGATGCCCAGGGCATCGGTGGCGGCGCGCACCTTCTCGGCAATGAGATCGCCATCATACTCCGGACAGCGAGCAATGTAGACTCGTTCCATGGTTTCCTCCCTAACGCGTCTGTTACCCTCAACAAGCAGGACGGTCACAGTGGATGCGAGTCCGTCCCAAAGATGCGATTTGTAATAACATTATAGCAAAAAACGTGAACTTACCCCAATTCTAACCTGACCGTGCTCTTTGACCTTCTGGGGCTTTGTAATACTCTTTGCCATAAGAGCCCTACTCATGCAAGGCTAACAAGTTGTATGCCCTTTCGGTCGAACATTAGGCCTGCTTTTCCAGAGTTAACTTCTCACTTTCAACTTTCAACTTTTGACTTTTAAACATTCAACTTATTCGAAGGAGCTTCCCATGTCTGAGAACGTACGCGCGTGGACGGAGATCGTCTTCAATCTGACCTATCTGGTGGTCGTCTGGGGGTTGGTGATCGCCATGCTGCGGCGCCGGGAGCAGGTGCCGCCGAAGGCCCGGCCCGTGGCCCGGCTCTTCATCCTGGCCTTCGGCCTGTTGGCTCTGGGGGACACGGGACACGTCGGCTTTCGAGCCCTGGGCTTTCTGATGGGGAACCTCCACCAAGAGGTGGAGCTCCTGGGGATGTCGGTGAGCCTCGTGGGGCTAGGCTCTCTCTCCACGGCCTTCACGCTGACCTTCTTCTACGTGACCATGCTGCTCATCTGGCACGCGCGCTTCGAGAAGCCCTACGGTTGGTTCGGAGTACTCCTCTTCGTCGCCGGCGCCGTGCGCCTGGTGCTTCTCGCCCTGCCCCAGAACCAGTGGAGCCGTGGGGTGCGCGTGCAGCCCTGGTCCCTGCTGCGCAATCTGCCTCTCATCGTGCAGGGGTTGGGCGTGGCCTACCTTATTATGCGCGACGCCCTTGCCGACGACGACCGCCTCTTCAAGTGGGTGGGGATCTGCATCCTCATCTCCTACGGCTTCTACCTGCCCGTGGTCTTCCTGCTCGAGCGTGCCCCCCTGCTGGGGATGCTCATGATCCCCAAGACCATCGCCTACGTCGCCATCGCCTGGCGGGCCTACACCCACCTCTTTCACCGGCCCGCAGCTGTGGAGCGGGAGGCGCAGGCCGGCGCACTCTCCTAGCCTCCGGCAGTACCGAAAAATCACTTTTTCGCTTCCTCCGCAGTGCGTCTGGTCTGTAGCGTTCGGCACTCCGTGCGGGAAGGGAATCTTTAATCGTGCGGGGTTGCGCGGCGCCACAGCGCCGCGCAACCCCGCACTAAATAGGACACCCCCTCGCCACGGCGCGTAGCGCCGAAGGGGAGGGGGCCAGGGGGAGGGGTTGTTGAGATCGACTTGAGCTGCGACCTAAGCAACAACCGCCAACGCTCAGATGTGAGAAAGGGCTAGAACTTCCACCCCAGCAGGTTCCAGTAGTAGAGTACCCAGACGAAGGCGAGGGCGCCCAGGGTCACCAGCGTATAGTGGACACGCGCCGGGAAGCGCCAGTAGCCCTTGATCCAGACCAGGAAGGTCATGACGAGGGCGTCGAGGGCGAGGACGGCGATAGCGACGGAGACGCCACCCAGCGTGGTCAGGAGCTCCGTCTCCCCAGTCATCAAGGCCAGCACATCGTTGATGACCACGGCGAAGCCGGCGACGAGGAAGAAGCTCAGCAGGACCAGGGCCACCATCTGCCACCGGGCGACGATGGCGAGGGTAGGGGGCGCACGATCAGGATCGATTCGGTTCCCTACGTAACCGTAGATGGGCAGGGCGATGAGGTAGGAGAGGAAGAGCAGCAGGCTGCCGCCGATGAGCAGGTAGTGAAAGGGAGGGGCTTCGTACCACTCCAACTTCTCCAGGGCCATGAAGGGGATACTGTCGAGGTAGGCGCGTGCCGCCGTGCCCTCTGCGGCTTCGAAGAGGAGCAGATCGTGACCGCGTTCCTCGCGGAAGAGCAGGGGCTCTACCTCGATGAAGCTCTGGGGTCCCAGAGGGGAGCTCACGAGCAAGCGCCCGTCCGCGGTGGCGGAGACGGTGACGTACTGTATGAGCCCCAATGCCTTCTCCGCTTGCGTATGTGAGGCCCGGTTCATTCGATAGGAGCCGGTGAAGTGGGCGGCACGTTCTGAGAAATCCGTCGGTGCTGACAGCGCACTGACCCTCTCGGGGTAGTAGTGGTCCAGGAAGGCGGCGAGGAAGGTCTGAGGCAGGAGCTGGCCTGCGAGGCTGTTGTAGGAGACGAAGACGCCCACCTCCTTTTCGGGCAGGAGGGCCAGCAGGCTGTGAAAGAGCAGAGTGTCCCCGCCGTGACCGACGACCCGCTGTCCGTTGCTGTCCAGCTCCATGAAGCCGTAGGTCCAGCCGTTGAGCCGCTCGTCGTGGGTGAAGAGCTGCTGCTCCACCATCCGGCGCGCCGTTCTCTCCTCCAGAATGCGGGTGTCACCGTAGCTCCCCTCGTTGAGATAGGCCAACATAAAGTGGGCCATGTCGCGGGCAGAGGCGCTGATGGAGCCCGCCGGGGAGATCGAAAGTAGCTCGAAGCCCTCCGGTTGGTAGCTGCCCTCCAGATAGCGGTAGCCCTGCGACATGTGCGGGGCCAGCCTCTCGGGCAGGGGCTGGGCGGCGGTCGTGTAGTCCATCTCCAGCGGTTTGAGGATGTGGTCGCGCACGTAGGCAGCGTAGGAGAGGCCCGACACCCGTTCCACGATGTAGCCGGCCAGCGCCACCCCGTAGTTGGAGTAGGCCGTGTAGGTGCCCGGCGGGCGGACCCGGGCCGGGATGTGCTCCTTGAGCCACTCTCCGTTGGGGACGAGGCTCTCGGGATCGGCGGCCCACATGCCGAACCCCCGATCCTCGAAGCCCGGCGTGTGGGTGAGCAGGTGGAGCATCGTGATGGGGATGCCGTAGGCGTCGGGGATCTCGAAGTCGAGGTACGCGTTGACGTCCTCGTTCAGGTCGATCTTGCCCTCCTCGACGAGCTGCATCACCGCCGTCCAGGTGAAGAGCTTGGTGACGGAGCCGATACGGAAGAGTGTGGTCGCCGGATCGACGGGCGCCCGCCCGGCGACGTCGGCGTACCCGTAGCCCTTCGCCAGGAGGATCTCTCCGTTCGCGACGACGGCGACGGTAGCGCCCGCCACGTTGTTGGCCCCCAGCTGCCCGCCGATAAGCCCGTCGACGAAGGCCTCCAACTCGGCAGGGTCCCGAGGCCCCTGGGCCACGGGTTCCGCGGCAGCGGGTAGCGGCAGCGGCAGGATAAACACGGTAACGGCTAGTAAGACGAGGAGCGCTGTCTGAACGCTCCGGTTGATGACTCTCATTCTTGCCTCCCTTAAGTAGGCAGGGTATGTTTCATTTGAGTTAAGCCGAGGCGTGAAACGTAAACCGTGAGGCCCTCACGGTTCACGCTTTACGTTTCAGCCACGGGTAGCTTACAACTGGATTGAAACACACCCAAATAGACACGCGCCCCATTGTGTCCTAAATTCACCCTTTGGCAAGTGCAGAGGTGGATGGATGTATCTTTCTACTTGCATCCCCTAGCCGGACTGCCATAATAGAGATACCGATATACTGAAGACCAGGAGGGGACGATGAAACAGGCCAGGATGGTGGAACCCAAGACGCTCGAGATCCGTGAGGTGATGCGTCCCGAGCCCGAAGCCGACGAGGTGCTCGTCGCCGTGCGCCGCATCGGGGTCTGCGGCTCCGACATCCACGTCTACCACGGGGAGCACCCCTACACCTCCTACCCGGTGGTGCAGGGACACGAGGTCTCCGGGGAGATCGTGGAGGTGGGCGACAAGGTAGAGGGGCTGCAGGTGGGTGACCGGGTGACCTGGATGCCGCAGATCGTCTGCGGGGAGTGCTACCCCTGCACCCACGGCATGTACCACATCTGTGAGAATCTCAAGGTGATGGGCTTTCAGGCGCCCGGGGCGGCGCAGGAGTACTTCGCCGTGCAGGGCTCCAAGGTCCTGGCGGTCCCCGAGGGTGTCTCCTTCGACGCAGCCGCCTTGATCGAGCCCATTGCCGTGGCGGTTCACGCCCTCCGTCGCAGCGGGGAGGCGCTGGCCGGGAAGCAGGTGCTCGTGCTGGGTGCGGGGACCATCGGCAATCTCGTCGCTCAGGTCGCCCGCGCCTCGGGAGCTGCGTCGGTGATGGTCACCGATATCAGCGACTACAAGGTGGAGCAGGCGCGCGCCTGCGGCATCGACGTGGCGGTGAACACCGCCCGCGAGGATCTGGGGGAGGCGCTGCGGGAGCACTTCGGCCCCAGCCGCGCCGACCTCATCCTCGAGTGCGTCGGGGTGCAGGAGACCATCACCCGGGCGGTGGAGGAGGCGCGGAAGGGGACGACCATCGTCGTCGTAGGGGTCTTCGGCGAGCGCCCCGAGGTGGATCTGGGGCTCGTTCAGGACCGCGAGCTGAGCCTCGTGGGCACGCTGATGTACCAGCGGCGGGACTACGAGCGCGCCATCGAGCTGGTGGCGGCGGGCGCGCTGGTGCTCGAGCCCCTCGTCACCCACCGCTTCCCGTTAGTCTCCTACGCCAAGGCCTACGCGACCATTGAGGAGTCAGACGGGCGCTACCTCAAGGTGATGATCGAGGTAGGCGAGGATGGCTGAGCCGCTCTACCTCTTCGTCTACGGCACCCTGCGCCCGCCCCGTGCCGGTACGGCGCCGGATGCTAGCTACAACTACCCTCACGTCGCGGAGTACGTCCTCGAGGTCCATCCCGCGCGGGTGAGCGGGGCCGAGCTCTACGACTGCGGACCCTATCCCGCCGCCCGGCCCGGCGAGGGCCTGCTCCACGGAGAGCTGCTGCTCGTCGAGCCGGCCGCCCTCGAGATCACCGACCGCATCGAGGGGCACCCGCGCCTCTACCGCCGGGAGTGCGTTGCCGTGCAGACCGATCGGGGCAGCGTCGAGGCCTGGGTCTACTGGGCGTCGGAAGCGCTGACTGCCGGCCGGGAGCGGATTCAGAGTGGGGACTGGTTTGAGCGACCTGGGGGTGATTTGAGCCGGGATTTCGATTGACGCCCGCCTCTCCCTGCGATATACTGCCCTCATATATTGGAGCCCGGTTCTTTGGAAGTAGCCGCGGCCTTTTACTGGCGAGGAGGTCGAGATGGTCATCACGGAAGTCGAAGACCTGTTGGAGTTGCGCGAGACGATGCGTCTCTCTGACCACGCTTTGCGGGAAGCCCACAAGGAGAGCCTTCGGGCCAACGACGTCTTCTACGCCTTCTTCAACGGTGAGGTTGTGGAGCACTACGCCGATCGCCAACGGGTGCTGATTGCCGGTCCCATTCGCGGCAGCGATCTCAAGCTCCACCTCGTCTGCGAGTACTCCGACCCCGAGGAGATCGTCGCCATCACCGTCTACATTCCCGATCGTCCCAAGTGGGTGAACGAGTGGGTGCGCAGTTCCAATCTAACCTAATCTGGTGTTGACTGTAGTACGCCCCGGCAGGCTTGCCGAAAGACGCAGCCTGTCGGGGCTTCTGTATCTTTAGAGTAAAGGACGACGACGTGAAGAGACGCCTTACCCTGATCCTGGTCGCTTTTTTTGCTCTGCTCCTGGTTGCCGCCGGCTGGCTCTACCTTCCCAACCTCTACGCGAGGCGGCAGATCACCGGCCCCCTGACCTCCGCTCTTCCCGACGCCGACTACACGGTGGGTGATTTCCTCCTGCAGTGGCGGGAGGAGGGCGGGGGTACCCTCGAGGTCCGTCACCGTAGCGATCCCGGTAGGATCCTGTGGGCGACGCTGCCCGGGAAGGGCTTCGTCGCTGCCGCGGAAGGTGAGGCGGCGATCGAGGAGGAGCGGGGCTCCTTCTTTATCGAAGACGACCTGGACACGGTCTGTACCCGCCAGACGCTGGAGAGCATCACCGAGGAAGGGGAAGGGGTGCAGCTGGAGGGGATCCTGCGCTGTGGTGGCGGTGAGGCGGTGGGGTACGCGCTCACCTTCACCCAACCCCGTCCCAACCATTTGGCCTTCCGGCTGACCCTGGCCGATCCTCGCTACAACCGCACCTACCTCACCTACGCCTCGCACCGGGACGAGCGCTTCTTCGGCTTCGGGGAGCAGTTTTCTTACTTCGATCTCAAGGGGCGGCGGTTGCCCCTCTTCGTCATGGAGCAGGGGATCGGGCGCGGCGCCCAGCCCATCACCCTGGGCGCCAACCTGCAGGCGCGGGCGGGTGGGGCCTGGCACACCAGTTACGCCGGCGTCCCTCACTACGTCACCAGCGACCTGCGCTCCCTCTTCCTCGAGACCTACGCCTACAGCGTCTTCGACCTGCGCCGCGCCGACCGGGTGCACGTCCAGCTCTTCGAGCCGGAGCTGGAGGGGCGCATCCTCTACGGTGAGAGCCCCGCCGCGCTCATCGGAGAGTACACCGAGGTGGCAGGGCGGATGCGCCCCCTGCCCGACTGGATTCTGGAGGGCGCGGTCGTGGGGATGCAGGGCGGCACCGACCGGGTGCGCGAGGTCTTCGAGCAGCTGCAGGCCCACGACGTGCCGCTGGCGGGCTTCTGGCTCCAGGATTGGGTGGGGCAGCGCGAGACGAGCTTCGGCAAGCAGCTCTGGTGGAATTGGGAGCTCGATCAGGAGCGCTATCCGGAGTGGGAGGCGCTCGTTGCGGATCTCGCGGCGGAGGACGTGCGCGTTCTCACCTACGCCAGCCCCTTCCTGACCGACGTCTCCGTGAAGCCCAACGCCCGCCGGAATCTCTTCGCCGAGGCCGCCGAGCAGGGCTTTCTCGTCCAGACCGCCGAAGGGGAGCCCTACCTCATCCAGAACACCGACTTCGCCGCCGGTCTGGTGGACTTGACCAATCCCGAGGCGTGGGCGTGGATGCGCTCGGTGCTCGAGGAGGAGGTCATCGGGGCCGGGGCCTCCGGCTGGATGGCGGACTTCGGGGAGGCGCTGCCTAACGACGCCCGTCTCCACTCCGGCGAGCCGGCGGACCTCGTCCACAACCGCTACCCCGAGCTCTGGGCCGAGCTCAACCGCGAGGTGGTGGACGTCGCCGTCGGAGGGGAGAGCCTCGTCTTCTTCAACCGCTCGGGCTACCGCCGGAGCCCCGGTTCGGTGACCCTCTTCTGGCTGGGGGATCAGCTGGTCAGCTGGGACCGCCACGACGGCATCAAGACCGCGGTGACCGGGCTGCTGAGCGGCGGCATCTCGGGCTACAGCCTCAACCACAGCGACATCGGCGGCTACACCACCATCACCAACCCCATCGCCGACTACCACCGCAGCCGCGAACTCCTCATGCGCTGGATGGAGCTCAACGCCTTCACCACCGTCTACCGCACCCACGAGGGGAACCAGCCGGAGCAGAACCACCAGATCTACTCCGACGAGGAGGCGCTGGCGCACTTCGCCCGCTTTGCCAAGGTCTACGAGGCCTGGGCCTTCTACCGCAAGGAGCTGGTCATCGAGGCGGCGGAGACGGGGCTGCCCGTCGTGCGCCACCCCTTCATCCACTACCCTGACGATCCCCACGTCTACGGGCTCTCCTACCAGGAGTTCCTCGTGGGGACGGAGCTCCTCGTCGCCCCGGTGCTCGACCCCGAAACGGAGGAGGTGGAGGTCTATCTGCCCGGGGGGCGCTGGGTGCACCTCTGGTCGGGGCAGCGCTACGAGGTCGAGACCGAGGGGCTGTGGGTCACCGTCCCCGCTCCTCTGGGCGAGCCGGGCGTCTTCTACCGCGAGGGCTCCGCCGTGGGCGAGCGCTTCGTCGCGAACCTCCGGGAGGCAGGCATCCTGGAGTGAATCCTCCACCGACAGGCTGCCGCCTGCGACGCAGTTGAAAGACAACCGGGACACAACGGGAGGCGTGGGCCGTGAAGCGTGAAACGTGAAGTCCCTCACGTTTCACGCTTCACGGCCCCCTCAAAGAGACCTATCGTGTTGGCGACAAGCTCCCATGACCGAGTGTCCTAATCCCCAATCCCTGGTCCCTCATCCCTCAGCCTTTCACGCGAGCGCGGTCCCACAGCGCTGGCAGTGCGCGCTCTTCAGATCGGGGGGCGCGAACTGCTCGTGAGCGCACTCGGGGCAGCGGCGGAAGGCACGCACGTCGTAGCCGCAGGCGGCGCAGAAGCCCTGCCCCTCCGTCACCGCCTCCCCACAGCGCGGGCAGTGACGGATTCCTACTGCCGCCGTCTCAACAGGAGCCGGGACGACCTCCTGGGGCGCCGGGACCTCCTCCTCATCCTCGGTCCTCTCCTTGCGGGGGCGCCGGGCGTAGAGCCACATGAAGGTCGCCACCAGGAGCAGCCCCCCGAAGGCCAGGACCAGCCCCGAGAAGGGGAGCAGCATCCCCAGCGAGAGGCAGACGAGGACGATGAAGAGGAGCCAACCGGCCCGCCACCAGGTCTCCCGCCACCCCACGCTCACGCCGAGGAAGGCGATGGTGAGGGTCGAGATGAGCCCCAGGGTCAGGAGGGCGGCGGGCACGACGCCCACGAGGCCGCTCAGGAAGGCGAGCAACGGATAGAAGAGGGCCACGCCCAGCCCTACCAGCAGGTAGCCGATGAAGGACATCCGAATGTCGTCGATCCAGAACATGCCCGCCAGGGCGACGAGGAAGAGCCCCACCCAGAAGGGGGCGGCGGCGGCCAGCCCCTGGAAGTCGGCCTGCAGCCGGGCGATGCGCTGGCGCAGGCTGAGCCGCTCGGGGAGCCGGATCTTGATGTTGCGGGCGGGGATCAGCCCCGTGTAGGACCAGCGGAAGAGCTCGCTCTCCTCCTCGACGGTGTGGTCGGTGGGGCTGAGGGCGTCCTCCAGCACCTCGCTCCCCGTCAGCCCCTCGATGAGCACCGCCACGTCGAGGGTGTCGAAGCGGCGGTCGCTGCTCAGCCCGTAGGCGAAGCTCTGCGCGCCGTCGGCCCGGTAGCGGACGGTGATCTCGTGCTCCTCCCCCGTCTCCATCAGCTTCTGCCAGCGAATCTCGTACACGCTGTAGCGCGCTTGCGGCGCCTCCTCCCCATCCACCAGGAACTCGACGGCGTGCAGATTGTCCAGGTTGCCGGGGAAGGGGAAGACGAGCTCCACCGTCGCCGTGGGGGCGGGACCCGGATAGCTGAGGTGGTAGGTGGCGTCGAAGAGCAGATCGTAGACCGTCGCCGTGACCCCGGCCTCCTCCTCGTAGCGGGCGTCGAGCCGGGCCTCGACCTCCGCCTCCCACTCCGCCAGCGTCGCCGCCTGGACCTCGCCGCCGGGGAGGACGACGTTGGAGACGGGCGGTGCCTGCACGATGTTGCGCTCGTACTTGTTGATGAGCCACTGCTCCTGCTCTGCCGTGTAGAGCTGCGACTCGAAGTTGGCGGTGAGCAGGAAGAAGAGCACGAAGACGCTCAGGAGCCCGAAGAGTAAAATGCCGCCGACGATCCACCCACCGACTTTTAGACCGCGCTTGACCATGGTACCTCCTTGGGGAGTAGTGAGAAGTGAGCAGGGATCAGGGGGATTAGGGTGCCGCCGTTCACTCTGCTCACTCGCTGCTTTTCTCGTCTCCTTCGTAACGTTGTCATTATACTTTGGAGAAGTCGGATAGTCATTTATTGACTCTGCTGAAAAAAGCCTTTTTACCACAGAGGGCACGGAGATTTTTTAAATTGGACTTCATAAAATCAGGCAAAAGAGCGCTTTTATAAAGATATTTTACTATCTCCTTGGTTTTCTCGGTGTTCTCCGTGTTGGAAGGATTTTTTTCAGGGCAGTCATTTATTTTCTAGGGAGGCCATGAGCATGAGCGTGAGCGCTTGGGAATCGTTGCTGCAGGAGTTGGAGGCGCGCTTCGGTCGCTGGATCGAGGACGAGGGGGCGCTGGAGGCGGGGCGGATGAGCGCCGACCTCTACCCCTACGAGGCGCTCTTCTCCCCCATCCAGATCAACGGGGTGAAGGTCAAGAACCGCATCATCATGGGCCCCATGGGCAACCTCTTCGTCTCCAACCCCCTGGGGAAGCCCGACGCGAAGCTCATCGCCTACTACGAGGCGCGCGCGAAGGGCGGGGCGGGCCTCATCACCTCGGGCCTCGTCCCCATCGACGGCAAGGTCGAGCCCGCCGTCACCGGGCGCTGGAACGACGCCATCCTCCCCCGCCTCGACGGCTCCTTCACCGTCATCTCCGGCTGGAAGGACCTCGTCGCCGCCGTCCACGCCCACGGCGCGCGCTTCTTCATGCAACTGACGCCGGGCTTCGGCAGGGTGGGGCCGCCCCTCTCCATCTTCAAGCTCCGCCTCCCCGTCTCCTCCTCCTGGCACCCCAACCACCACGTCCCCCAGCTCCCCTGCCGCCCCCTCTCCGACCGGGAGTGCCGCCGCCTCATCAAGGGGGGCGGGCAGATGGCGGTGCTGGCCCGCGGCTGCGGCGTCGACGGCGTCTATCTCCACGGGCACGAGGGTTACCTCCTGGAGCAGCTGACCAACCCCGCCTTCAACAACCGCCTCCTGAGCCACTTCTCCGACTGGCAGACCTTCGGGCTGGAGCTGGTGCGGGAGATCCGGAGGAAGGTGGGGCCGCGCTACCCCATCATGTACCGCATCGACCTCTCCCTGGCCCTCAACGCCACCTACGGGGAGCGGATGGAGGAGGTGCGCCTGCTGCGCCGCTTCCGGGACGAGCGCACGGTGGAGATGACGCTGGCCTACATGCGGAACCTGGTGGCGGAGGGCGTGGACATCTTCGACGTGGACCTGGGCTGCTACGAGAACTGGTGGCTGCCCCACCCGCCCAACGGGATGCCGCCGGGCTGCTTCCTGCCCGTGGCGCGGCTGGTGAAGCGCCACTTCGAGGAGGAGGGTGTCCTCTCCAACGCCGGGCTGCCCGTGCCCGTCGTCGCCGTGGGGAAGTTGGGCTACCCCGACCTGGCGGAGGGGGC
>DAOTVC010000101.1:0-80264 GCA_034437215.1 Anaerolineae bacterium
TGGTTATAGACAACTAGCGTGAGACTGGAATCTGGATGCTGGAATCTGGAATCTGGATGCTGGAATCTGGAATCTGGATGCTGGAATCTGGATACTGGAATCTGGATACTTGATGTAATCTCCAGGTCCCACCCAATCCAGAAATGATCCAACCACTGCTTGACTACCTGACTATGCGACTATGCGACTACCTGACTACCCGACTAACTCGAACTCCGTGTCGGTGGTGATGGCCCGGCGCAGGCGCGCACCGGGCATCCCCATCGCGTCGTGGACCCGTTCCAGGGTCTCCTGAGCCTCCGCCTGCATACGCTGCGTGCCCTCCCGGAGGATCTCCTCGACGAGACCAGGGCGCTGCTCGTAGTAGGCCCGCCGCTCCCGGATGGGGTCGAGGAAGTCGTTGATGGCCCGCGCCAGCTTCTTCTTGACCTCGACGTCGCCCACCTTGCCCTGGCGGTAGCGCGCCTTGAGGTCGTTCACCTCCTCCAGGTTCGGGTTGAAGGCGTCGTGGTAGATGAAGACGGGGTTGCCCTCCACCCGCCCGGGGATGTCGGCGCGGATGCGGTTGGGGTCGGTGTACATCCGGCGCACCTTCTGCTCCACCTCCTGGGCGCTGTCGGAGAGGAAGATGGCGTTGTCGAGGGACTTGCTCATCTTGGCCTGCCCGTCGATCCCCACGAGGGTGGGCACGTCACCGATCATCACGTCGGGGATGGGGAAGACCTCGCCGTACATGTAGTTGAAGCGGCGGGCGATCTCGCGCGTGATCTCCACGTGGGCCTCGTTGTCCTTGCCCACGGGCACGAGGTGGGCGCGGGGCAACAGGATGTCCACCGCCTGCAGGACCGGGTAGCCGATGAGCCCGAAGGGGACCGCCTCCTCGTCCATGTTCGCCGCCCGGGCCATCTCCTTGATGCTGGGCAGGCGCGCCAGACGGGGCAGCGTCACCAGCATGCCCAGGAGCAGGTTGAGCTCGTAGGTCTGGGGGACCGCCGACTGCAGGAAGATCACGCTCTTCTCGGGGTCGATACCCACCGAGAGATAGTCGAGCACCACGTCGTAGGTGTTCTGCGCCAGCCCTTCGATGTGCTCCTTCTCGGGCTTCGTGGTGAGGGTGTGCAGGTCGGCGATGATGAAGAAGCACTCGTAGATGTCCTGCAGCGCCACCCGATTCTTGAGGCTTCCCACGTAGTGCCCCAGGTGCAACTTCCCCGTGGGCCGATCCCCGGTCAAAATACGCTTCCGTTCACTCTCCATAATGCCTCCTTTTAAGTCCAAAGTCCAAAGTCAAAGGTCGAAGGTCAACTACATTCCGAAACTGGTGAAAGCTTCCGCACAAGAACCTCGAGTCCGCTGGGTATGCCACCCCACATCCAGTTTCTAGCTTCCAGCTTATAGCTTCCAGTTTCCAGCTTCCAGTTCCGGCAACAAAAAACGCCCGTCCCCGGAAGGGACGAGCGTTCGATAACACCCGCGGTACCACCCTCGTTAGGCAGCCGGCCCAACAAAAAAACGCGCCGGTGAAAGCGCGTCAGTTACATGGGCAAGCCAGCCTCACTCTTTTCGGGCACGGCCTCTGGTGGCGATGCCCTACGCTCTGATAACGGTAGCGTCTCCGTCCCGGACTACTCACGAGTCCCGCGCCGACAAACCGGCGTCCGGACCCCTTTCGGCGGGAGGCTCCTGGGGCCATTCGATGTCTGCGCTGGTGCCGGATTCCACCTCTCCCGGCTCTCTGTGACCTCGCCTCGACATCTACTCTTCCCGATCGCAGCCTGTGACACCCCCATTTATAGCATAGAGGCGGAGGAATGTCAAGGGGGTGCGGAACGAAAAACAGTCGGATAGTCACATAGTCGCGTAGTCAGTTAGTCCTGTGCGCCCGGGTAAAGGGTCAGGGAGTGGTGAGCAGTGAGAAGGGGGCAGGGGGCCCACCGGCGAGCCCCCTACACGCCTTGCATGACTACTGATCCGGACGAGTACTGCTAAACCGAGCCGGCCTACGACCTCTCCGCCGGCGGTTTGAGCCACAGGCGATGCCGGGCAGGGCTCATCAACTTTAGCCTTTTATGTCCGGATCAGTAGAAGATCAAGATGGCTTGACATAGAGCGACAGGCAGAAAGCCTCCTTACTCCCTACTCCCCCTTACCCCTCCCAACCGCCTTCCGTGCACGTTCGTAGAAGGAGCGGGCCGTCCCCTCGTCGCCCTGCAGCTCGTGGAGGAGACCCAGCTGGCGCAGCAGATCCGCCTGCCCCTGCTCATCCTTCAGCCCCTCGCGGATCTTGAGCGCCTGGCGGTACTCCTGCTCCGCGGTGAGGTAGTCGCCCTGCATGAAGGAGAGAGTGCCCAAGCCCTCGTGGACGTCGGCGACGCCCGCCTCGTCGTCCCCCTTGTCAAAGCCCCGCTTCGCCTTCTTCAGAGCCTCCTCCGCCCGGGCGTGATCCCCCTCGGCGAGCGCGGTACGGGCCTCCGCCAGCGCGGCCTCGGCGCCTGCCGTGTCGGGTTCGGGCTCCGGCTCAGGCTCCGGTTCCGGTTCGGGCTCGGGCTCAGGCTCAGGCTCCGGTTCGGGCTCTTCCTCGGGTTCGGGCTCCGGCTCCTCTTCGGGTTCCTCCTCCGGCTCCTCGTCCTCAGGTTCAGGCTCGGGCTCCGGTTCCTCTTCAGGTTCGGGCTCGGGCTCCGGTTCCGGTTCGGATTCCGGTTCAGATTCCGGCTCAGGCTCTGGTTCCGGCTCCTCTTCCTCCTCAGGCTCCGGCTCCTCTTCGGGGGCTTCCTCTTCCGGAGCCTCTGCGGGCTTCGCCTGCTCCTCTTCCTCGGCAGCTTCGGCCTCTTCCGCGACTTCCTCGTCCTGAACTTCCTCGGGGGCCTCGGTCTCTTTCTTGGATGATGCTTTCTTGTTCATGGATACCTCCTCGCGTAGCTGATGCCCTTGTTTCTACATAAGGATACCGGAAAAGCGTCGCTTTGTCATCTCCAGGTCAGGAGCAGCCGGCTGCGGGCCACGCCGTCCAGGGAGGTGTAGAGGATCGTCTGTCCGTTCAGGACCACCAGGTCGGCGTGCCCCAGCCCGATGTTGCCCGGCAGATCGACCAGGATGGGGTTGCCCGGAAAGGTCTCCCACGGCCCGTCCACCGCCCCCGTCACGCTCCGCGCCAGTCCCAGTCCGAACTGGGTGTCGCCCGGATCGCCGGGGCCCGGGCCGCGCACCCCCTCGTAGAGCATGTAGACCCGCTCCCCGATCCGCTGCACCTCCGCAGAGCTGATGGTGCGGTAGTCGAAGTAGGGGTTGGTCTGCGGCCCCTTCTCCTCCAGGGGGCCGTACTCGACGGCTCCCGTGAAGAGGGGGGTGTGGGCACAGCGCTGGAACTTCGAAGCCGGAGCCGTCGTCGGACCGGCGTAGCAGCCCATGGAGCTGGGGTTCTGCCCCATGGCCATGAAGACGTAGACTCGCCCCCCCTCCACGAGGATTCCCGGCGGTCCCCCGGCGAGGCACTCGTAGTCGTAAGGGACGAAGGGGTGCTCGCCGATCCGCTCCTCGGGGTAGCAGCCCCGGAACCAGCGCTTCCAGATGGTCGAGTAGATGAACTCCTCGGGCCCGCTCCAGGAGAGCCCGTCGAAAGAGCGCATCATCCGCACCCGCCCCCGGTACTCGTAGACGAGGAAGAAGCGCTCGCCGTCGTAGGCCACCCGCGGGTACTGCTGCTGATCGATGTGATCGGTCTCCGACTCGCAGGGACAGGCGTAGCAGTCGAAGAGGCAGACGGGCGGCCCGTCGTGACCGAAGGTGTAGCCGCCGTCGTAGCTGCGGTAGAGGACGACGCAGCCGGGAAAGGGGACGGGGTTGCCGCAGCGGTCGAACGTCCCCGCCGAGCGCTCGCTGGCGTGAACGTAGGACCAGAGCTCACCGTTGCTCATCAGGACCGTATCGGACTCGCCCATGGGCAGGCCCGTGTCGTAGACCTCCGTGACGAAGTGCGCGCGGCCCTCCCAGAAGTCCGCCAGCGTGGGATGCCCTCCGGTGCCCGGTCCCTCCTGCAGCCGCAGAACGGGTCCGGAAGCGACCGTGGGCGTCGGCGTGGGACTGATCTCGATGGTGGGCGAAGGAGGCAGCTGGGTCACTGTGGGTGTCGGTGTGGCGCTGGGTGCCACCGTCGGGGAGGGCGATGGGGTCGGGGTGTCCGGCTGCGCCGGAGTCGTCGCGGTGGGCGGCAGGGGGGAAGGCGTGGGGCTCACCTCGGCGGTGCGGGAGGGAGTCGCGGGGAGCCTCGTAAGCGTTGGAGAGCTCCCGAGGGCCGCCGGAGAGGTTGAGGGCAGAAGGGCCAGGGTCTCCTCCGGGGGACGGCGCCGGCACCCGGCCCCCAGCGCCAACAGCAGGATGACAAAGAGGATGCACGTCCTGAAGTAATTGACTCTGGGCATAATCGAGAGGGGAAAGCTTACAGATCCTCGGTCGCCGTTCCGGAGGGTGTCGCCGTGGGTGTCGGGGTGGGGGTAGGCGTAAGCGTTGCAGAGGGCGTGCCCCCGACCGTGGGTGTCGGCGTCGCCGTAGGCGTACCGGAGGGGGTCGGCGTCAGCGTCAGCGTGGGCGTCACGGTGGAGGTGAGGGTCGGCGTCAGCGTGGGTGTGACGGTGAGGGTACCTGTAGGGGTGAGGGTCAGCGTGGGCGAGAGGGTCGGCGTGGGCGTAGGCGAGAGGGAGGGCGTGGGTGTGGGCAGCGTCGGTGAGGGGGAGGGCGATGGCGTGGGTGAGGCCGGCGGCACCGGGGTGCTCACGGGTTGAGGGGGTAGGTAGAGCGCCTGACCGGCGTAGATGGTGTAGCCGTAGAGACAGTTGGCGCGCCGGATGGCCTCGATGGTCGTTCCATAGCGTACGGCGAGGGAGTAGAGGGTGTCGCCGCGGCTGATGTAAGCGATCCGCCAGTGAGGCGGCGGCCCACAGACGTAGCGGGCAGCCGTGGGGGAGGCGATGGCCACAGGCGGTAGGTAGATGACGTCCCCCGCCTCGAGCTCCGGAGATCCGAGGCAGTTGGCCTGCACCAGGACGTGGACGCGGGTGCGAGCGCGCCAGGCGAGGCTCACCAGGCTCTCGCCCGGGCGGACGGCGTAGGGCTGCCAGCCCTGGGGAGGCGTACACTGCGCGATGATCTGCGAGCGGGGCGTCGGCGTCACGACAGGCTCAGACGTGGAGGGGGAGGACGTCACCCCGGGCTCCAGGGTGGGGTAGAGGGTGAGCGTCGGAGCGCGCGACGTGTTGCGCGGGCGCACGAAGACCAGCTCCGGGTCGATCTGGGCCAGCTGTACGCTCCCCAGGACCATGACCAGGATCAACAGCCCTACGATGAAGACACCTGCCAGTCGCGCCAAGCTGCCTTTCAAAGCTCGCCTCCGTCCCTCATGATTCCGCGTCAACTCAATTTTAACCGCAAAGGCGCCAGGTGGCAATTCGGTACGGGAGAAGTTGGGACAATACCTCAACATTTGATACCGTTAGGGTAATTTTGTTAAGCTTGACTTACCTAACTCCTCCCTTATACTCCACACACACGAGCCAACACTTTGCACAACCGCCAGAGATAGGGGGAGAGATGAGTATAGTGTTGAACGTCCTGCTTTTTCTGACCGCTGCCGTCTTTATGGAGGGGGTCGCCTGGTTCACCCACAAGTACGTCATGCACGGCTTCCTCTGGGTACTCCACCGGGATCACCACCAGCCCAAGGGCCGCGGGTTACAAAAGAACGACCTCTTCGCGCTCTTCTTCGCCTCCATCTCCATCGCCCTGATCGCCGTGGGGGCCTTCAACAACTTCACCCCCGCCATCTCTTTGGGGGCCGGAGTGGCCCTCTACGGTCTGGGCTACTTTCTCTTCCACGAGGTCATGGTTCACCGGCGCATTCCGGGTTTCCGGATCAAACCCTTCACACCCTACCTGGAGCACATCACCGAGGCCCACCACATCCACCATCGCAATCCCAACAAGGAGGGGGGCATCTCCTTCAGCTTCCTCTACGCCCCCCAATCCGTCGTCGAGGAGCACGGCTAGTGCTCCTTCACACGTCAAGCGATGTGCTCATCTACATACCCCCATCCCCTGCCCCCGCAGCGCAACTGGGTCTGCCGCGTTCGGCACTCTGTGCGGGGAAAGGTAATTTTTAAAGAGGGGCGCTGGGATCAGTCTGGGCTGCGACCTGAGCAACTTTCGCCGCGATGAGTGCTGATTTGACGTGGCGCGGAGCCACACAAGCGCCCGACTTTCAACTATCAAGGAGGCAGAGCATGACCAAGGTCCTCATCATCGGGGCCGGCGTGGGCGGCATCGCCACCGCCGCACGTCTGGCCAAGGCCGGCTACGACGTGACCGTCGTGGAGAAGACCGACCGCCCCGGCGGCCGAGCGTCTACCATCGAGAAGGAGGGGTACTTCTTCGACACCGGTCCCTCTCTCTTTCTCATGCCGCCCGTCTTCCGGGAGACCTACGAGGCTCTCGGGGAGCAGATGGACGAGCACCTCGACCTCGTCCGCATCGACCCCACCTACCGGGTTCACTTCCACGACGGCACGACGCTGGACCTCAGCAGCAATCTGCACTACCTGAGCGAGCAGCTGGAGGCCATCGAGCCGGGCGCCTTCCAGTCGCTCCTGCGTTTCCTCGACAAGGGATACGAACGCTACTACACCTCGCTGGAGAGGTTCGTCGGGCGTAACTTCTACAACCTCTTCGAGTTCCTGGCGCCCGCCAATCTGCCGCTGCTCTTTCGGCTCAAGCCCCTGACCAAGCACTACAACGAGACCTCCCGCTACTTCGCGGACCCCCGGCTGCGGGCAGCCTTCTCCTTCCAGAACATGTACCTGGGGCTCAGCCCCTACGACGCCCCGGCGACCTACACCCTGCTCCAGTTCACGGAGATGGTAGAGGGCGTCTGGTACCCCAAGGGCGGGATGTACTCCGTCATCACCAGCCTGACGAAGATTGCCGAGGGGCACGGGGCCACCTTCCATTACAACGCGCCCGTCGCACGCATCGACGTCCAGGGCAAGCGGGCCACGGGCGTCACTCTGGAGAGCGGTGAGCAGCTGCAGGCCGACGTGGTGATCGCCAACGCCGACCTCCCCTACGTCTACGCGGAGCTCCTGCCCGACAACAGGATGGCAGAGCGGTTGAAGGATCTCAAGTACACCTCCTCGACGCTCATGTTCTACTGGGGTCTGAAGGGCCCGCGGGCCGAGCAGCTCCTCCACCACAACGTCTTCCTGTCGGAGCAGCAGTACCGCGAGTCCTTTCGCCAGATCTTCGAGGAGCACCATCTGCCCGCCGAGCCCTCCTTCTACATCCACGCGCCCGTCCGCACAGTGCCCACCTTCGCCCCCGAGGACGGCGACGCGCTCATGGTCCTCGTGCCTACCGGGCACATCGACGAGACCCAGCAGCAGGACTGGTCCGCCCTTCAGGAGCGAGCCCGCAATTGGGTCTTCCAGCGCCTGGCGCGGATCGGGTTGGACGACGTCGAGGAGCGTATCATCCTCGAGGAGACTTTCACCCCGCCCGACTACCGGCGTATCTGGAACCTGGCGAAGGGTGCGGCCTTCGGTCTGAGCCACAATGTGCTGCAGGTGGGCTACCTGCGCCCGCACAACCGCCACAAGGAGTACGGCAACCTCTACTTCGTGGGGGCCAGCACCCACCCCGGCACCGGGGTGCCCATCGTGCTCCTCTCGGCGAAATTGATCGAGGGGCGCGTCCGCAAGGAGCAGGCGGAACCTGTGAAGAAAGTGGCGGCGGCGGGTGTCCTGGCCTAGAACCTGTTAGGCTTGCAAAAGAACGTTGATGAACAGTTCGAACGTCCCACTATACACCTGGGAAGCTCCTCTTCTCGAGCGGGCTTACCGGGCGTTGGAAAAGCGATCGGCCCGCGAGTGCCCCCAGATCGCGCCGCCCCTGCTGGAACAGGCCTACCCCTACGCCACCGCGGTGACCAAGGTGCACAGTCGCACCTTCTACATGGCCTCCGCCCTGCTGCCTCGTAAGAAACGGCGGGCGGCGCGGGCCCTCTACGCCTTCTGTCGCTTCACCGACGACCTCGTGGATCGCGGGCGCACCATCAACCGTGAGGCCCTCTTGAGCTCCTGGAGGTGGCTCACCGTCGAGAACTGCCCCACGGAGGAGGAGCTCGTCGCCCTGGCGTGGAGCGACACGCAGGTACGGTACGACATCCCCCCCCTCTACGCCCGGCAACTCGTCGAAGGGGTCGCCCGCGACCTCGACCAGACTCGGTACGAGACCTTCGACGACCTGGCTCTCTACTGCTACGGGGTGGCCTCCACCGTCGGGCTCATGGCGATGCACATCATCGGCTACAAGGGAGCGGAGGCGGTGCCCTATGCCGTGAAACTGGGGGTGGCCCTGCAGCTGACCAATATCCTGCGTGACATCTCCGAGGACTGGCAGATGGGGCGCCTCTACCTACCCCAGGCGGAGCTGGCTCAGTTCGGACTGGAAGAGGGGGACATCGCTGCGGGGCGGCTGGACGAGCGTTGGCAGCGCTTCATGCGCTTCCAGATCGAGCGGGTGCGCCGCCTCTACGCGGAGTCGCTGCCGGGTGTCAGCCTCTTGCACCCCAACGGGCGCTTCGCCATCGGCGCCGCCGCCGAGCTCTACCGCGCCATCCTTGACGACATCGAGGAGCACGGGATGGACATCTTCAGCCGGCGCGCCCACACCACCTTCCGGGAGAAGGTCGGGCTGCTGCCGGGAATCTGGTGGCGGGCCAACGTTGTGGGATACCCTCCGCGCACGAAAATGGTTCGTAGTCACGCGCCTTAGCGCGGTTATAACCGCGCTACGGAACGCGAATTAAACAACTGTAAACTATTTTCCGAGGAGGGTTTCAGCAGATGCGGGGCAGGGGCGCGCCGGTGAGCATCTGCAGGATACGGCGCGCGCCGTAGGGGGTGCGCAGGGCGACGCGTCCCGCGTGCTCTTCGGTGACGTCGCCGATAAGGGCGGCTCCCTGCCCGAGGGGATGGGCGTGCAGGGCTGCGAGGGCCGCGCCGGCGGCCCCAGGGGCTACGGCGATAACGACCTTGCCCTCGTTCGCCGCGTAGAGGGGGTCGAGGCCCAGGAGCTCGCTCACCGCGCGTACCTCCTCCCGCACGGGCACCGCCTCCTCCTCGATCTCGATGCCCACGCCGGCTGCGGCCCACTCGTTGAGCACCGTGACCAGACCGCCGCGGGTGGCGTCGCGCAGGGCGCGGACGCTTCCCTGCGGCGTCGCCTCGAGGAGCGCGGCGACCAGCCCGTTGAGGGGCGCACAGTCGCTCTCCAACGCCGATTCGAAGATAAGCCCCTCCCGCTTCATCATCACCGCCATCCCGTGATCCCCCACCGTCCCGCTGATGAGAAGCCGGTCGCCCGGACACAACTGCCCCGGCCCCAGCACCCGCCCCTCGGGCACGACGCCCACGCCCGCGGTGTTGATAAAGAGGCCGTCGGCGGCCCCGCGCTCCACCACCTTCGTGTCGCCGGTCACGATGGGCACCCCCGCCGCGCGCGCCGTCGCCGCCATGGAGATCACCACCCGCTCCAGCGTCTCCACGAGCAGCCCCTCCTCCAGGATGAAGCCGGCGGTCAGGTAGAGGGGCTCGGCGCCCACCACAGCGAGGTCGTTCACCGTCCCGGAGACCGCCAGCGTGCCGATGTCGCCGCCGGGGAAGAAGAGGGGTTGGACGACGTAGGAGTCGGTGGTCAGCGCCGGGCGGCCCGCCGGGAGGGGGGGCAGGAGGGCCGAGTCGTTCATGGGGCGCAGAAAGGGATTGTCGAAGTGGCGGGCGAAGAGGTCGCGGATGAGCTCGTGGCTCAGGAGCCCGCCGCTGCCGTGGGCGAGGAGGATAGTGGTTTCCATCTTATGCTATATCACTCGTCGAGGCCTAAGGAAAATACCGATAGACGTCTTTACGATGCAAGAAGCGTATCAGAGTGACCGTTTCACCTTCAATAGATAGACCCAGACGATAATCACCCACCCGCATGCGGTAGTAGCTCGTTGCACCTTTTAGTTGCTTCAGATTGCTCAGATCTTGTATTGTAGTAGCATCCTCAAGGGTCTCGATGAGTTGCCTAACACGCGTAGCTAGAGCGTGGTCTTTTATCTTCTGCAGATCCTTCACAAAACTGTTCTTGAAGATCACCTTCATCAAACACGCTCTAACACTTCGAAAACAGCCTCTCTCGTTACCGTATCCGTCGTCTCACCCTCTCGAATCGCCTGCAGCATGGCCCAATCTTCGAACGCTTCCACAAGTAGGGCAGCGACCAAATCCTGACGCTCTTCAAGAATCTCCACGAGCGCCTGCTTGAGCATATCTTTGATCTGTTGTTCTTCCATATTTAATGTGATCATCTCTGCCTCATTTCGGCTCTGTCAACAGCCTTGTTGCCTCCGCGTCCCCCGCTCTTGGCAAAACCAAACATTGACACAAACGTCTTAACCGATCTTATCCTCATTATACCTCACAACTCAACCTGACGAAGGCTCACCGTACTTAAAGTAGGCTGCGCAAGCGCCCTCGGCACTGACCATGCAGGGGCCGACGGGGTTGCGGGGCTGCAGACCCGGCGGAAGAGGGCGCACTCGGTGGGCAGGAGGACGCCGCGCAGCACCTCGCCGCAGCGGCAGCCGGGCGGCTCGGGGACCTCCGCCACCTCGATGGGGTAGCGGCGGGCGGCGTCCCGGTGAGCCAGAGGGATAAGATCAAACATGAGGTTCAAGCGTCCAAGTGATCTTCGACCGTCTCATCTGCAAATTTAGCAGCATCGGAGATCAAATCATCTGAGGTGGAAGTCCCTTGAGTGGCCGAATCTGGACGAAATTTTGCATAGCAACATCCAAGCGCCTAGACTCTGGTCCCGCTTTAGCCAAGAGCTCTCGATGTACTGCCTCTGGAACAAAGACATCACGAAACATGGCGTTTATCAGAGGCAACTGATCCACTTTAGCTAGAGCGATGAGCGGCCCGGTGTCAAAAATGGCGATCATAGATCATCAGGCACGGGTTCGCCGGCCGAAGCGCCCTCCATCACTTCCACATCGTGACGCAGCTCAGCCTCCACCTCTTCCGGTGCATAGTTAAAGAGAGAGACGCGATACCGTCCACATTCCTCAAAGAAGGCGACCCGGGTCATACCGGCCAACTCCGCGGCTTTGCCGGAGGAGAGCTTGCCCAACTCAAACATCTTGAGTGCTGCCATCAACCGAATCTGCGCATCCAGCTCCTCGGGAGTCGTCTGTACGGCCAGGACAAGATCTTCAGGATATTCGAGAGTTAACTTCTTCATCGTAATACCTCCCACACACGCGCCCTACCTCAACTACACTTACATTATACCTGAGAAAAGAGGAGCATCCGTGTGCTTCACAGCGTCTCCCCCGCCCCGTACTTGAAGTAGGCCGCGCACGCTCCCTCGGCGCTGACCATGCAGGGGCCGACGGGGTTGCGGGGGCTGCAGACCCGGCGGAAGAGGGCGCACTCGGTGGGCAGGAGGACGCCGCGCAGCACCTCGCCGCAGCGGCATCCGGGCGGCTCGCGGACCTCCGCCACCTCGATGGGGAAGCGGCGGGCGGCGTCCCGGTGAGCCAGCGCCTCGCGGACGAAGAGCCCGCTGGCGGGGATGGCGCCGAAGCCACGCCACGCCGCCGGACCCACCTCGAAGGCGCGCTCGAGCATGGCCTGGGCGGCGGGGTTGCCCGCGGCACGGACCCCACGCCCGTAGCTGTTGATGACGGCGGGCTCCTCCCGAACCACGGCGCCCACCAGCGCCTCGACGGCCCCCAACAGATCGAGGGGCTCGAAGCCGGCGACGGCGCAGGAGATAGCGTAGTCCGCCGGGAGGAAGTTCCAGGCGTCGGCCCCGATGACGGCGCTGACGTGCCCGGGTCCGATGATGCCGTCCAGCCCCACCTCGCCCGCGTCGAGGATGGCCCGCATGGCGGGGGGCGTGAGCTTGTGCAGGCTCAGGACGTAGAAGTTGGGCACCCTCTCCTCCTCGGCCTGGAGCAGCGTCGCGGCGACGCCCGGCGCCGTCGTCTCGAAGCCGACGCCCAGGAAGACGACGTCCCGGTCGGGGTTCTCGCGCGCCATCCCCAGCGCGTCCAGCGGCGAGTAGACGATGCGCACGTCGGCGCCGCGGGCCCGGGCGTCCTGCAGGTTCCCGGCACTGCCCGGCACCCGGATCATGTCTCCGAAGGTCGCCAGGATGACGCCGGGCACCTCCGCCATGGCGATGGCGCGGTCCAGGTCACCGGCGGCGGTCACGCAGACGGGACAGCCCGGCCCGGAGCGCATCTCCACCCGCCCGGCGAGCAGCTCGCGCAGGCCGAAGCGGAAGATGGCGTGGGTGTGCCCGCCGCAGAACTCCATCAGGCGGATGGGCTGCTCCCGGTCAACCTCCCGGCGGACGCGGTCGGCCTCCCGCCGGATATGCTCGACCAGCCGGCGGGCCAGCGCGGGATCACGGAACTCGTCGATGAATTTCATCAAGAGGCAACCCTAGTGACTAGGCAACGAATGGGTTCTCAACTGTCAGTACATCCAAGATAACTTGCCCATGCTGCAAGTCCTCTGTCCAGAGTAGAGTACACTCCGCCTCTAGAGCAGCAGCGAGAATCAGACTATCCCAGTAAGAGTACCGGTACCGCAACTTAAGATTCCACGCCCGCTCGACAGTATTCAAGGTAACCGGCGTAACGTGACTGTCTGTAGCGATGTCTTGTACAGCCTGTCGAACTTGCTCTTCCGCGATCTGGTTCTTAAGCAGAACACTGGCAAACTCAACAAACACTTGAGTGCTGACCACAGCTGGAGCCCCCAAAGTACGAAGACGCTCAACTGCAAGCTGATGTTTTTGCTTCGCTGCGTCGGTCTTTAACTTGGCATAGACAAATACGTTCGTATCGATGAAGATGCTTTTATCGCTCATGGAGTGCTTCTCTCGAGTACGTTACGAGAGTCTCTACCTCAAAGGGCTCTTGAAGGAACTTCGCAAAACCTGAAGTGTGCTCTTCGTTGTCCTTTGAATCTGCAACACGATACCGCTCCACGAGAAAGTGATAGAAATCCCGTAGCTCTTTACGGGCATCTTCAGGTAAAATCGAAAGATCGAGCTGTTCACTGACAGTCATACGCTACCTCCGATCGTGATGAACCTTCTTGCATCCATTTTAGCACAGTACAAAGACACGGGTGAATATGTCGGTGCTATCGAATACGCCCAACACGACTAGGAACCACCCTCTTCGAGCTCCGCCTGGATCGCCGCCAGCTCCTCCCAGGCCTCGAGGGAGGCCTGGGCCTCCTCGGGGCTCAGCAGATTGATGGCGTAGCCGGTGTGGATGAGGACGTAGTCCCCCACCCCGGCTTCCGGCGTCATGATCAGGCTCACCTGCCGCTCGACGCCGCCCAGCTCGACGGTCGCCATCCGCTGCTCGTCAATCGATTTGATCTGTGTAGGTACGGCTAAACACATACTCCCTCTCTACTTTCTAAGCGGTCCCGGTTTCCCGCAGGCCAAATGCTCCCACCACCGCCTGCCCCAGCGAGACGCCGCCGTCGTTCGGCGGCACCTGGCGGTGCAGTAAGATCTCGAAGCCGGCGGCTTCCAATCGCGGGACCAGGAGCTCCAGGAGCAACCGGTTCTGGAAAACGCCGCCGCTCAACGCCACGGTCTCGATGCCCGTCTCCTCCCGCAACCGCCCGGCGACCCGCACCACCATCCCGGCGACGGTGACGTGGAAGCGCAGGGAGACCTCGGGCACGGGCGTCTCCCGCTCCACCTCCTCGAGAAGGGCGCGGAAGAGGGGCGCCAGCCGGACGACGTCCCCCTCCTCGCCCCGCTCCACCTCGAAGGGGTAGGGCTCGACGTCCGGGCGAATGGGGGCCGCGACCTGCTCCAGCTCGATGGCGGCCTGGGCCTCGTAGCTCGTCTCCCGGCAGACACCCAGAAGGGCGCTCACCGCGTCGAAGAGGCGGCCCATGGAGGAGGTCGACGGGGTGTTGATCCCCCGGTCGATCTGCCGGATGAGCAGCTCCTTGATGCGCTTCCGCTGCAAGCCCGGCTCCCGTCCACCGGCGGGATCGGGGGGCAGCAGGAGCTGGGCGGGCAGGTCGTGGGCGCCGAGGAGCGCGTAGACGTAGGCCGCCGCGATGCGCCAGGGCTCGCGGATGGCGGCGTCGCCGCCGGGCAGGGGCAGGTACTCCAGGTGCGCGGCGCGGCGGAAGTCACCGTAGCCGGCGATCAGCCACTCCCCGCCCCAGATGGCGCCGTCGGTGCCGTAACCCGTCCCGTCGAGGGCCACGCCGATGACGGGGCCCTGCTCCGGCTGCCAGCCGTTGTCGGCGAGGCAGGCGGCGATGTGGGCGTGGTGGTGCTGCACCTGCAGGGGCTCCGGCAGATCATGTTCGGCAGCGTAGTCGGCGGCGAAGCGAGTCGTCAGGTAGTCGGGGTGCAGGTCGGCGACCACCCGTTCGGGCCGGATGCGGAAGAGGTGCCGGTAGGTCTCCAGGGCCGCCTCGTAGTGGGCCAGCGTCTCCAGGTTCTCCATGTCGCCCACGTGCTGGCTCAGGAAGGCGTACTCGTCGCGGGTGAAGCAGAAGGTGTTCTTCAGGAGCGGCCCCACGGCCAGGATGGGGGGCGCTTCGAAGGGCATCCGCACGGGGAAGGGGGCGTAGCCCCGCGCCCGCCGCACGGGCTGCACCGCGGCGCCGACCACCTGCACCACCGAGTCGTCGTAGCGGGCGTAGATGTCGCGGTCGTGGAGCAGGAAGGCGTCGGCGAGGGTCGCGAGACGGTGCAGCGCCTCCTCGTTCTCCTTGGCGATGGGCTCCTCGCTGACGTTGCCGCTGGTCATCACCAGGGGCCGGCCCACGTCCCGCAGCAAGATGTGGTGCAGCGGGGTGTAGGGGACCATCAGGCCCAGCGTCTTCTGATGGGGCGCGACGGCAGCGGCGATGGGCGGGGCGTCCTCCGCCTCGGGCAGCCGGTCGAGCAGCACGATAGGGCACTGTGGGGAGCGCAGGAGCTCCGCGGCCTCGGGCGGGAGCTCGCAGTAGCGCCGCGCCTCCTCCGGCGAGGACACCATGACGGCGAAGGGCTTGTGGGGGCGGCGCTTGCGGTCGCGCAGCCGCGCCACAGCCTCGGGATTGGTCGCGTCGCAGGCCAGGTGAAAGCCCCCCAGCCCCTTGACGGCAAGGATACCGCCCTCCAGGAGCAGCGCTTTGGCGCGCGCCAGGGCCGCTTCTTTGGAAGCGTGGGGCGTCTCGGAATCCGGCGACTCCACCAGCCAGACCCGGGGCCCGCACTCGGGGCAGGCGTTGGGTTGGGCGTGAAAGCGCCGGTCGACAGGGTCCTCGTACTCCTCACGGCAGTCGTCACAGAGGGGGAAGACGCGCATGGTCGTCTTGGGGCGGTCGTAGGGGATATCCTCGATGATGGTGAAGCGGGGGCCGCAGTTGGTGCAGTTGATGAAGGGGTAGCGGTAGCGCCGGTCGGCGGGATCGAAGAGCTCGCCCACGCAGTCGGGACAGGTCGCCACGTCGGGGGAGATGAGCTGGTAGCGCCCCTCCTGGGCCTCGGAGTGGCGGATCTCGAAGCGCTCGTAGCCGTCAACGGGGATGGGCTCCGCTTCCAGAGACTCGATACGCGCCAGGGGCGGCGCCTCGTCCCGCAGGGCCGCCACGAAGGCGTCAACGGTCTCCGGCGGTCCCTCGGCTTCGATATCGACGCCGCCGGAGTGGTTCAGCACCCAGCCGTCCAGCCCCATGCGCTGCGCCAGGTTGTAGACGAAGGGCCGGAACCCCACGCCCTGCACGACACCGGTAATCGTAATGTGAACAGCAACTCTATTCTGTGACACCTTATCCCCATTCTTCCCGTAGGCCTTCTTGGTCCTACAGTATATCTTCCAATCTGTGCCGAGGGTCTGCGCCCATCGGGCACGCTGACAACCTCCCTAGTGTACCACATTTTTGCGGGTTATTTTCCGGCAGAGAGTACGATACTGGATCCTTTCTCCGAAAAGTTGTTGACATGTCAACAAAGTTGGGTTAGAATAAGAGTGGTTTCCTGATAGGGTACTCACAAGCGATGGATGATCCGATTATGACGGTCTACAACTTACTCCAAGAGCTCTACGTCCTGTTGGACGACGGCGATCGTCGTGCCCTCAGTGAATCCCAATTGACCATCACCCAGTACAGTCTCCTCTCCCGTCTCCAACGTGACGTGGGAAAAGGCCACACCGTGACCGAACTGGCAGAGCAGCTGCTCTGCACCCGCGGCAACATCACCCGGCTGGTACAGCGACTGCAGAGAGAAGACCTGGTCGAGGTCGGCAGCGACCCCGATGACCAGCGTCTGGTCCGCATCGCCCTCACCCCAGAAGGGCACCGACGCCTTGAAGCTGCGCGTAAGGCTCACGAAGCTTCTCTGGAGCGCCGCATCGGCGCGCTAGAGCCACAGAAACTCGAGCAACTCGTCACCCTCACCGACGAACTCGCCAATCTCCTGAAGCAAGATCTGTTTCAGCAGGATCTATCCGACAACTAACAGGGCATGCCGAAGGGCGTGCCCTGTTTTTGTTTATGTCACAAGAGTCGAAACCGTAAAAGGCAAAGGAGAAAGCGATGAAAACTCAGGGCTTCAAGACCGTTACGCTAAAGATCACGATGGTGTTCCTCTTGCTCTCCGGGTTTCTGGGGATAGTAGAGGCCCCTCAAGCCGTAAAGGCCACGGCAGCCTGGATGTGGCACGGCGGCAACATCGTCGCCGGCGGCGTCGCCACGGACAATCCCCTGCCGGGACAGGACGTAGAGATCTGGCTCAAGGTCGGATACGATGGCTGGGTCAACCAGGCCCGCATCTACTACACCACCGACGGAACCGAGCCCCAGGGCAGCTACGACAGCGTCACCAACGGCCATCTCGTACAGATGACCTTCAGCCACACCGAGGCCGATTCGGGCGGCACGGTGGCCTGGTGGCGGGGCACCCTTCCGGCGCAGAGCCAGGGCACCCACGTCCAGTACAAGATCGCAGCGTGGCACTCCGGCGGCGGCAGCCTCGTCTACGCCGAGAGCGTGGAGGGCAAGACCCTCTACACCAGCGCCGAGGCCACGAACTTCGGCTACTACGTCGCCGCCTACGAGTCGCCCGACTGGGCCCGCGACGCGATCATCTATCAGGTCTTCATCGACCGCTTCTTCGACGGCAATATCAACAACAACTACGACTGCGTCACAGAGAGCAGCGGCTACTGCCAGTACGACCTCTTCGACTGGAACGGGGGTGACCTGGCGGGGGCAGCGGAGAGCCTCGATTATCTGCAGTACATGGGCGTGAACACCCTCTGGCTCTCGCCCGTCTACGAGAACCCCGCCTCGCAGATCGGCTCCGTCTACGACAGCAATCCCGGGGTGGTGCGCAACTACCACGGCTACGAGGCCCGGAGTTTCACCGCCATCGAGGAGAACTTCGGCCTGGACCAGGATCTGGAGCAGCTCATCGATGCTGCCCACGACGCGGGGATGCGCGTGATCCTCGACTTCGTGCCCAACCACAGCTCCAATCAGCACCCCTACTTCAAAGACGCCAGCGACAACTGCACCACCAGCCCCTACTACCGCTGGTACAAGTTCGGCACCACCAACAGCTCCGGGCACATCGTCAGCTACGACGACAGCCTCTGCGTCGCCGGTCACACCGACTGGTGGGGGGATAACGACTCCTACGCCAACTTCTTCGGCGTCAAGGAGATGCCGCAGATCGATAACGATTACGGTCCCGCCCGCGCCGCCACCATCGACCAGGCGCTGATGTGGGTCAACGATTACGACATCGACGGGCTGCGGCTTGACTACGCGCCCGGTCCCAACCGCAGCTTCTGGCTCGCCTTCCGGGCGGCCGTCAAAGCGGCCGATCCCACCATCTATCTGGTGGGCGAGGTCTGGACCGACGGGGGCGCGGCGGAGCGCAAGTCCTACGAGGGCGAACTGGACGGGGTGCTCTCCTTCGATCACAACGATCTCTTCCTGGGCTTCTTCGCCCACCGCACCAACAACGTGGACGGCTTCGACGGCGGGCTGAACTACTTCGCCGACTACTACGACAGCGAGTACGTGCTGCCCACCTTCCTCGACAACCACGACAAGGACCGCTTCCTCTTCGAGGCCGGACAGAACATAGACCGCCTGGAGCTGGCCTTCGTCTCCCAATTCACGCTAGAGCAGCCCCCGGTCATCTACTACGGGACCGAGGTGGGCCTGACCCAGTACGAGGCGAGCGCCGGCAAGCCGGAGCGCTCCCGGGCGCGCATGTTGTGGGGCAACTACATGAGCAACCCGCCCGCGGGCTGGGACGCCGGTCAGAACGTCGGCCTGCGGGAGCTGGTGCGCTCCCTGATCGGCTTGCGCAACGACTACAGCGCTCTGCGCACCGGCGAGCGCGTCACCCTCTACCTCCACAACGACGACGGCACCTACGCCTACCGCCGCACCGACGCGGACGCGAACGTCGTGGTCGCGCTCAACAACAGCGACTACAGCCGCTCCATGACCATCCCCAACCAGCCCGGCGCCTCTCTCGGCTGGGCCGACGGGACCACGGTCCGCGACGAGCTGAGCGGTGCCACGTACACCGTCAGCAACGGTCAGATCAGTGTGAGCCTCTCCCCCCTGCAGGGCATGGTCCTGGTTCTTGATGAGGGGCCGAGCTGTGAGTTCAACTTCACGGTCAACGGCTACGTCACCTCCTACGGGCAGGATATGTACGTCGTGGGCAACGTCTCCGAACTGGGGAACTGGAGCCCCTCCTCCGCTGCCCCTCTCAGCTGGGTGGACAGCGATACCTGGAGCGGCAGCGTCTCCTTCAGCAGCAGCTGCGGGCAGGGGATCGAGTACAAGTACATTGTGATCGAAAATGGCAACGTGACCTGGGAGCCCGGCAGCAACAACACGACCACCCTCCCGACCTCGGGTTCGGGCAGCGTGGTGGACGTCTGGGGGCCTTAACGACGAGGTACGATAACGTAGAATCAACAGAACAAGCGGTCCGGGAGACAATCTCCCGGACCGCTTCTCGTGTAACTCTTAACCTGGTGGACTTTACTGCGCCCGCGCCTCCACCCACTCCTATTCCCAGGTTTCCCAACTCGTTATCACTGCTTGAGAGGCAAAATTCTGACCCTCGATCTATGTTCATCGATGGTCAGAAGAGCACCGCGCCCCAACTCAGACTCATATTGCTCTATCCAATAAACCAATCGCCGTCCCAGAGATTCAGGCATCACATCCTGGGTGCGGACTTGAATCACGCTCGGGCCTTCGGCGCGAGTCACTGCGAGCAACGTACTGAAATCAAGATCATGCGTAAACACAACATAACCTTCGACGCGAGCCCAGCGCATAATCACAACATCCTCGGCTCTGGGATCGCCCACCTGCGACCCGTGGAGTGCTTTTCACCCTTGTTGTACAAACAGGTCTACCCAAGAGGGCGAAAGACTCATGTCAATGATGAATCTCATGGGCCTGCCAGACGTCCAGACTGGCAGCATGATCGCTGATCGTCGTGAGATTCATGTCAATGATGAATCTCATGGGCCTGCCAGTGGGAGCTCTACCTCTTCAACTCGCCAAGCCGCGTAAGCCAACGCCTCCCAGAGATCCTCTTCCTCCAAATAAGGATAGGCCTCCAATATCTCCTCGATGGAATGTCCGGCTGCGATCAGGCCCACGAGCGTTCCCACCGTTACCCGTAGCCCGCGGATGCACGGCTTACCTCCCATCACGTTTGGATCGAAAGTGATGCGTGTCAGCGCTTGCATCATCTCTCTCTTTCTGCCACAACTCCCAACAGCCCAAACTACCGGCTTTCCACTACCCCGCCCGCCCCTCCACCCACTCGATCCAGTGCTCCAGCCCCTCACCCGTCTTGGCGGAGAGGACGATGATGGGCGCGCGGTCGTTGAGACCGTGCACCAGCTCGTGGAAGGCGTCCAGGTCGAAGTCCAGGTAGGGCAGCAGGTCGGACTTGGTCACGACGACGACGTCCACTGCCTCAAAGATGCCCGGGTACTTGTAGGGCTTGTCGTGCCCCTCGGGGACACTGATGAGCGCCACCTTGGCGTTCTGCCCCAGGTCGAAGGAGACGGGGCAGATGAGGTTGCCGACGTTCTCGATAAAGAGCAGGTCGATCTCGTCCAGGGGCAGGGCGTGCAGCGCCTGGTGCACCATGGGCGCGTCCAGGTGGCAGCCCCCGCCGGTGTTGATCTGCACGACGGGCGCGCCCGTCTCGGCGATGCGGTCGGCGTCCACCTGGGAGGCCACGTCCCCCTCGACGACGCCCACCCGGCGCCGCCCGCGCAGCGCCTCGATGGTCGCCATGAGCAGCGTCGTCTTCCCGGCACCGGGCGAGGCCATGATGTTCACGGCGTAGATGCCGTGGTCACCCAGGTGCTCGCGGTTGTCCGCCGCCGCCTGATCGTTAGCATCCAGGATCTTGGTCACCACCGGCACCCGGCTCGAACCTTGCGCCTCGTGCTCGTGCTCGTGGGTCTGTTCGTGTTCTTCACATCCGCAGGTGTCGCACATTCTTACCTCCAGCAATTCGGGCAAGTTTGGACATTTGACACTTGCCCCCTATAGAATCTGTGGGAAACTGCGGACGTTTGCGCGTCCGAGGTTTCCTGGATAACTATCTTAGCCATTAAACCCGTTTCGTCAAGGATGACGCGCAGAAGGAGCTATCAACGCAGATGATCATCGAGCAGAGCAGCAAATTCATGCGGAGGTCCTTCGAGAGGACCACCTACACCTTCAGAGAGACACCCGCGGCCTCCCTGGAGGGGACCTTCGGGATCTACGTCCACGTCCCCTTCTGCCTCTCCAAGTGCACCTTCTGCCCCTTCTACAAGGAGCTCCTCTCCAAGGAGCTGAAGGGGCAGTACGTTGAGGCGCTCCTGCGGGAGATCGCCGAGACGCGGATGGAGGGGCGGGCGAAGTGGATCTACGTGGGGGGCGGCACCCCCAACGTGCTCACCCTCGAGGAGCTGGGCGCCATCCTGGGAGCCATCCGGCGGCGGGTGGAGGTGGGTAGCAGCGTGGGGACGGAGCTCCTGCCCGCGCTCGTGAACCGGGCCTACCTGCAGGGGCTGGCGGAGCTGGGCTTCACGAAGGTCAGCATCGGGGTGGAGAGCCTCGCCGACGAGGTGATCCTGCCGACGGGCCGCCGGGCCGCCCGGGAGGAGCGGATTGACGAGATCGTGCGGGAGGCACGGGAGCTCGATCTCTGGGTCAACGTGGACCTGATGGTGGGCCTGCCCGAACAGAGCGCCACGACCTTCCTGGAGGACGTACGCCGGGTGGCGGAGATGGAGCCCTCCCAGGTCACCCTCTACCCCTTCATGATCATCCGCGGGCTGCAGGCGGAGCCGGGCGTCCCCACCGAGACGCAGTTCGAGCTCATCGAGAGGGCGGCGGAGTCGCTGGTGCGGCGGGGGTACGAGCGCCAGGGGATCTGGACCTTCGCCCAGGGCGAGGACGTCTACGACTCCTCGCGGGATGAGCTGGTCGAGGACTACGTGGGCTTCGGTCCTGCAGCCTTCTCCACCTACGCCGGGTGGAAGGTGGTCAACCCCGAGCTCGCCGTCTACCTGCGCTCGGTGAGCCACGGGCACAGGCTCGGCTTCGTCGCCCCGAAGAGCGCGGAGACGGACGCCTGGCGCACCTTCGCGCGCCGTATCTACGATCTACGGGGCGACGGCTTTGGAGGGCTGCCGCTGCCCATCCGGCTCTTCGCCGGAATCCTGAGACTGACGGGGTACGTTCGCGGTGGAGGGCTTACCGAGAAGGGGATCCTGCTCTCCCACACCCTCTCCAAATCCGTCGTCGAGTCCCTGCCCTTCCCCGTCCAGAATCCCGGCTGTGTGGAGAATTACGAGGAGTACGCGGCGTACCGGGAGGAGGCCAAAGGGCTGTACGCGGTCGGGTGAGATTCTAGGCCCGCCCGCGGCTCTCGCCCTCGACCAGGGCCCCGGCGATGAGATGGGCGACCCGCAGGGGCTCGGGGACGTGCCCCTCCACGGAGAAGAGCTCGACGACGGTCGCCGCCTCCTCCAGGGTGAGCCCCACCCGTTGGACGTAGACCTGGCCCACCGGCTCCATCGGCCCCAGCCGCTCGATCAGCGCCCACTTCCGCGCGCCGCCGGGCACGTTGTGGAGCAGCGCCTCGCGGACCGCCGCCATGTCGGGCGCGCGCCGGGCGACGACCAGCACCGGCAAACCCGTCTCTTCGTGCAACGCGAAGACGTCCACGACGTTGAAGCCCCCGAGCGCGATCCCCTGGAGCATGATGAGGTTGAGGTTCCCGGCGAACTTGGAGCCGGCGACGAGACGGACCAGCACCTCCGCCGCGTCGTCGCCATCCTTTTGCACCTCTCCGACGAGGACGCCCGTGAAGCGCAGGCGGGCGTAGACCACACCTACCACAGCGACGCGGGCGCTCCCCTCGAAAGAGAAGGGCGCGTCGTCGAAGCCCACGACGTTCGCCAAGCGCCTCACGTCCGCTCCGGCACCTCGATGCTCTCGACGTAGAACTCCTTGCCGGCGATGACGTCGCCGCCCAGCGCCCCGCACTCGGGACAGCGCCAGTCCAGCCGATCGGGCTCGAACTCGTGACCGCAGGCCCGGCAGCGGAAGCGGAGGGGGATCCGGCGGAAGTGCAGCGTGGCTCCCTCGGCGACGGTGCCGGGCGCGAGGGCGTCGAAGTAGAATTGGATGGAGTCGTCGACGAAGCTGGACATGTCGCCGATGACGAGGTAGATGTCGCTGACCCGCTTCGCTCCCGCCCTCTCGGCGTGCTCCGTGACGATCTGGAGGATACTCTCGGTGACCGCCAGCTCATGCATCTGCCGGCGCGCCCTCCTCGATAAAGCCCATCACCTTCTCGACGGCGGGCTCCACCAGCGCCTCCGTCTTCTCCGAGAGCCCCTCACCGAAGTCGAAGTCGTAGCCCCGGATGGAGACGACGTACCCCTCGGGCGCCTCACCGTGCAGTTGCTCCGCCACCTCTAACACCGTCGCCGGATGGGTCTGGTGGTAGACGAAGGGGGTCTTGTGCTCGGCTTTCAGGTGAGCCACACAGATCTCCTCGTCGAGGGTGTCGGTGTGGGCGTCCACAAAGATGATCAGTTCGTACGGCTTCAGTTCCTGCCCCAGGTCGGGGGAGAGCTGGTGCAGGACGACGGTGTCGACGGTGTGTCCCAGATCGCCGAAACCATCGTCGTTCGCGTCGAGGGGCGGGCGCCCGAGCCGTTCGCGCACCCGGTTCACCACCACGCGTCCCACGCCATCGTCGTGACGGTAGCTGTTGCCGAATCCTACAACCAGTGACTTTTTCACAGAGCGACCTCCGTTTCAAATTCTTAACATGATCTACTTCTTTATTCTACTCGGGATGGGGCCGAGGGCAACTCGGGTGCGGGCATTGCCGGGGTGCTCTCCATTTTCCCCTTCTTGCACGATGAAGGTCTATTCTTGCCCCGGCCATTCTCGGCGCTACGCGCCGCATGGCCGGGGCATTCAGGAGTGCAGATTGGCGGGCGGCTTTGCCGCCCGCCAATCTGCACAAAAAGTACCCCTTCTTCCGGCGTTTTGACGCCGGAAGAAGGGCAGGCGAAGAGACGCTATCAAGAAAGACCTCCGGGAAGGAGCTCCCGGAGGTCTGATCTGTAAACTCACGAGCGCTCAGTCGCGCTGTACGCTGTCGACGACCTCACCGGCCGCGTCGTAGAGCTCCATGCGGATGGGCATCTGGCCCATGGCATGGGTCGAACAGGAGAGGCAGGGATCGTGGGCGCGAATGGCGGCCTCGACCCGGTTCAGCATCCCCTCGGTGATGTTGTTGCCGTCCACGAACTGCTTGGCGACCATGTTGACGGAGTGGTTCATCGACCAGGCGTTGTGGCCCGTGGCGACGATCATGTTCACCTTGGTGATCACGCCCATGTCGGTGGTCTTGTAGTGGTGAATGAGCGTGCCCCGCGGCGCCTCCAGGACACCGACGCCCTCGCCGGTGATCTCACCCTGCGGGTTGGCGACGTCCCGCTTGAGAATGTCGGGGTCGTCCAGCAGGACCTGGACCCGCTCCAGGACGTAGATGAGCTCGATGAGGCGGGCGTAGTGGAAGTAGAGGGTGCCCTCGACCGGCTTGCCGCCGTTGAGCGACTTCCAGATCTTCATCTCGCTCTGGGCCATGGGCGTGCTGATGTGGGTGGCGGCGTTGAGCCGCCCCAGGGGACCGACGCGGTAGATGCCGTCGGGCCAGCCCCACCCCTTGTAGAAGGGGGCCTTCAGATAGCTGAAGGGCTGCACGTGCTCGCCGATGTAGTCCAGGTAGTTGTGGGGATCGAACTTCTCCACCTCGTTCCCGTCGCGGTCGACCAGGCGCAGGGTGCCCTCGTAGAGCTCCAGGGCGTTGTCGTCCTGGACGAGGCCCATGTAGGCCGAGGGGAAGATGGCGAAGCTCTCCATGAGGTCCTGATTCTGGGAGGCCCAGTCCTTGAAGAAGTCGAGGCCGATCTGCGCCGTCCGGAGGTGCTCGTCAAGCTGGCTGAGCATCCAGTCGCGGTCCTCGGGCTGCAGGGGCTTGGTGACCCCGCCGGGCACCCCGAAGATGGGGTGCACGCGGCGCTCACCCAGCCGCTTGATGATCTCCTGCCCGTAGGCGCGCAGGCGTACGGCCTTGATGGCCAGCTCGGGGTTCTCCTGTACAATCCCCACCACGTTGCGGATGCGGGGATCGGCGTCGAAGCCCAGGATAAAGTCGGGGCCGGCGAGCTCGAAGAAGTGCATGCCGTGGGACTGGATAATCTGCCCCTTGTGCATGAGGGCGCGCAGCTTGTGCGCCGTCGGCGTGGGCTGGGTGCCCACGATCTCGTCGCACGCCTTGATGGAGGCCAGGTGATGGCTCACCGGGCAGATCCCGCAGGTGCGCGGCGTAATCTGGGGCATCTCGTAGAACATCCGCCCCTCGCTGAACTTCTCGAACCCCCGGTACTGCTCCACGTGGAAGAAGGACTCTTTGACCTGTCCCGCGTCGTCCAGGTGGATGGTAATCTTTGCGTGACCCTCGATCCGGGTCACCGGGGAAATTACAATCTTCTCTGCCATGCTATGCTAGCTCCCATCCATACCGTACTTCAGAACTTTACCTTCCAACTTCGGCATCCGGCCTTCCAACAGTTCACTCAACACGTACCAGATGGCTTCCGCAGAAGGTGGGCAGCCGGGAATGTAGATGTCCACCGGTACGACCTCATCAACACCCTTGACCTGATCCTTGAGAGGAGCCAGGTCCTCGTGCTCGGGGATCTCCCCATCGACGGTGCTCTCGCTCTCGATGTACCCGCGCCGCAGCACCTCCTGCGTCTCGAAGAAGTTGCGCATGGTGCAGATCCCGCCGGTCACCGCACAGTCGCCCATAGCGATGAGGATCTTGGAGCGCTCGCGCATCAAGCGGGCCTCTTCCTCCTCCTCCTCGTTGCCGATACCGCCGGTCAGAATACCGACGTCCACACCCTCCTCGGGAGGGTGCTTGAGATCGGTGATGGGCGTCGAAGTGAGCTCCACGTGCTTGAGGAGCTCCACAATCTTCTCGTCGATGTCCAGAAAGGACATGTGACAGCCCGCGCAGGCCTCCAGCCACTGTGAAGCGACTTTAACCTTTCCCATAAATTCTACCTCTCTCTCGGATGAAGTGCGCAGCCCGGTGGGGCTGCGTACTCCACACTACTGATCACTTCACCTTCTCGGCGAGCGTCTCCAGCACCGAGGTCTCGTCGCGGACGTCCTCGGGCATCTCCAGCACCGGCGTCAGCGCCTTGACCTGCCCCTCGAGGTTGGTGATGTGCCCGCTGCGCTCGTACCAGAGCGGCGCAGGCAACACCACGTCGGCCCGTTCCGTCAGGGGGGACGCGTAACTGCCCTGCACGATGGTGAAGGCGCCGTTCAGCTCCTCCAACAGGACCTCGTCGTCGGTTCGCTCACCCAGCATCAAGTATACCACATCCGCGTCGTCCAGCTCCATGGGCTCGAGTCCGGCAGCCCGCGCGCCGGGGCCGTTGGAGGCGGGCGCGAGCGCCAGGAAGCGGGCCTTGTCGGCCAGGGGCTCCAGCGCCTTGATGGCCTCATCTTGCAGATCGACGCTGTAGACGACGACGGGCTTCTCGGCCTGCAACGCCGCCTCGACCACCTTGCCGGCCTCTGTGTAGTCCACGTTCAGCTCGGCGTAGGGCTCCAGACCGTTCTCGTCCTCGGTGATCAAGGCCACCGTGGCGCCCTGGTCGGCCGCGCGCTTGATGAAGTAGCCGACGACCTTCTGCTCCTCCAGGGGATCGGCACCGGCGACGACGATGTAGTCGGCATCGAGGATGTCGCGGATCTGCGCGCGCTCCCCGTAGCCCAGCTCGGGGGCGGTGGGCTCGACGCGTCCGGCCCCGGCGTCCACCTTCTCCATGAGGGCGGCGAAGGCCTCCAGGGCCTCGTTGCTGTTCGCACAACCGGCCAGGCCCAACACCTTGCCCGCCTGCAGCTTCTCGGCGACGAGGCTCAACGCCTCGTCCCAGCCGGTCTCCTTGAGGGCGCCGTCCTTGCGGACCAGGGGCGCCGTCAGACGCTGGCGCTTCTCGTAGAGGGGCTCGAAACGGCCCCTGACGCAGAGTAACCCGCGGTTGGGCTCCGAATCCCAGACGCCGTCCACGCGAAGCAGGCGGTCGTAGCGGGTGACCACGTCGAGGGTACAGCCGACGCCACACTGGATGCAGGTAGTGGTGGTGTGCGTGACGTCCTTCTCCCGCCCGCCGTAAGCGCTGCGGGCATCGATGAGAGCGCCGGTGGGGCAGACCTGCAGGCAGGTGCCGCACTCGATACAGGAGGAGTCACCGAAGGGGACGTCCAGGTCGGCCACGACCATGGATTCGGCGCCCCGGTTCCTCAGGTTGAGGGTGTGGTTGGCTGCGATCTCCGAGCAGGCGCGGATACAGCGCGAGCAGAGGATGCAGCGGTTGTGATCCATAATGAAGTACTTGCGGGAGGCGTCCACCTCCAGCCTCTCGTAGGGTCGGGGATAGGTGAAGTGATCCAGGCCATGCTCGTAGGCCAAATCCTGCAGCTCACAGTCACCGCTCATCTGACAGTACATGCAGTAGTGGTTGCGTTCGGAGAAGAGGAGCTCGAGGACGAAGCGGCGCACGTTGTCGATGTGCTCGTTCTTCGTCCGAACCTCCATGCCGTCCGAGACGGGGCAGGTGCACGACGTCTGCAGACCGCGCATGCCCTCAACCTCAACCAGGCACATGCGGCAGGCACCCCAATCGCTCAGAGCCGGGTGCTCACAGAGGGTCGGTATCTCGATGCCTGCTTCCCGCGCCGCTTCCAGTATTGTCTGTCCGCTCTTTGCAGTGACCGCTTGACCATTGATGGTAAGTTCTACTTCGCTCATCGGTCGCTTTGCCTCCTTAAGTTACGTCCTAGCTTTCTCTCTTAATCGTTCAGTAGCCCTATCCATGGGGCAACTACCGGTGGGGCATTCACCCCGCGCATGGGCCTCGAACTCCTCACGGAAAAAGCGTAGGCCCGTGATAATCGGCACCGGCGCGGCCTGTCCCAGACCACAGAAGGATGCCTCGGCTGCGTATCCGGCGGCCTCTTCCAGGCGATCCAGATCCACCCGGGTGCCGTACCCGCGGCGCAGCCGTTCCAATGATTCCAACATCTGGGCCGTGCCTACCCGGCAGGGTACGCACTTGCCGCAGGATTCCATCTTGAAGAAGCGCTCCAGCACGTAAGCCAGATCGACGACGCAGGTGTCATCCCCACAGACGAGGAGCGCACCGCTCCCGAGGGAGGCGCCCTTCTGCTGCAGGCTGGCGAAGTCCATGGGGACGTCGAGGAACTCCTCGGGGATCAGACTGCCCGAGGACCCCCCCGTCTGGGCGCACTTGAAGCTCTTGCCGCCCTTCATACCGCCACCGTAGATCTCGATGATCTCCCGCAGGGTCGTGCCCATGGGCGTCTCCACCAGCCCGGTGATGTTGACGTCACCCAGCATCGTGTAGACCTTGGTTCCGGGGCACTTCTGGGTCCCAATGGAGCGGAACCACTCCGCGCCGTTCATGACGATAGGCGGCACGTTGGCCAGCGTCTCGACGTTGTTAACGACGGTGGGCTGGTTGCGGAAGCCGGCGACCGTCGGGTAAGGGGGACGGATGCGGGGGGTGCCCCGCTTGCCCTCCAGGCTCTCCAGGAGCGCCGTCTCCTCGCCGCAGATGTAAGCACCGGCACCGGCGTGGACGTGGACGTGGAAGGAGAAGTCGCCCTCCATGATGTTGTCACCCAACACCCCCAGCTCCTCGGCCTGCTCGATGGCGTGCTCCAGCCGCTCCGTGGCCTGTCCGTACTCACCACGGATGTAGATCCAGCCCTCGTCGGCGCCGACAGCGTAGCCCGCCAGGGCCATGGCTTCCAGGACGGCGTGGGGGTCACCCTCCAGGATCAGCCGGTCCTTGAAGGTGCCCGGCTCCGACTCGTCGGCGTTGCAGACGATGTACTTCTGCTCGGCGTCCTGCTGCGCGACGAAGGACCACTTGAGGCCGGTGGGGAAACCTGCCCCACCACGTCCCTGAAGGCCGGAACTCTTCACCGTCTCCAGGACCGCCTCGGGCGTCATCTCCGTCACCGCCTGGGCGAGGGCGAAGTAGCCGTCGTGGGCGATGTACTCCTCGATGGTCATAGGATCGATGAGGCCGGCGCGCTTCAGCACGACGCGCTTCTGCGCGTAGGTGGCCCCCTTCTTCCCGGGCAGGTGCGCGATCTCACCGCTCAAGGTCTCCGGCGGCGCCAGAAGATGTTCGACGACGCGCCCCTTGTAGAGGTGCTCCTCCACGATGTAGGCGCCATTTTCGGGGGAGACAGGTCCATAGCGGGTGCCCTCGGGGTAGACGATGACCAGGGGTAGGGCATCGGTGCGATCTACCTGTCCGACGTAGCCCACCTGCACCTCGTCCTCGAGGCCATAGTAAGAGAGCTCGGCCTCGATGGCCAGCTTCGTCTCCTCGGCCCCGCGCGACATGCTCAGGGGATCTCCGGAGATCAACACGCGCGCGCGAATCATACTTCACCTCCCAACGGTTCGGGTTCCAGGGGCTCGGGGACCTCGTCGGTCACCTCGATGTCCTCCCGGTAGCGGGCGAGGATAGGCGGGATCTTCTCCGGCGTAAGGTTGCCGTAGACGTCCTCGTCCACCAACATCACGGGACCGACGGCACAGAGGCCGATGCAGCTGGTAGGCAGCAAGGTCCACTCACCGTCAGGGGTGGTCTCGCCAAAGGCGATGCCCAGCTCCTGCTCGAGCGCCTCCCAGACGGCGCGACCGCCGGCAACGTGGCAGGGCGCGTCCTCACAGAGCTTCACCACATGCCGGCCCTGGGGCTCGACGTTGATCATGCTGTAGAAGCTGGCGACGCTCATGACGCGGCTCTCGGGCAGCTTGAGGCGCCCGGCGAGCGCCCGCAGCGTCTCCCGATCCAGGTGGCCCGACTCGTCACTGAGCTCGCGCAGCATCTCGACCAGCGCCTCTTCGCTCGCCAGGTGCCGTGCGACGACCCTCTCGACACGTTCAAAGGCTTCTTCGTTCATAGGTTTCCTTCCCTAGTGATCATGGATAAACGGCTATCGGCTCTCTACGCTACTCAACGCGGACGGCGTCGACGGGACAGACCTGCTGGCAGACACCGCAGCGGATGCAGGCGCTCTCGTCGATAACGTGCGCCTTGCGCGGCTCGCCGCTGATGCAGCTCACCGGGCAGTTGCGGGCACAGCGGGTGCAGCCGATGCACGCCTCGGGATCGATCTTGTATTCGATGAGCGCCTTGCAGACCTTGGCGGGGCAGGTCTTGTCGTAGACGTGAGCCTCGTACTCGTCACGGAAGTACTGGAGCGTGCTCACCACGGGGTTGGGCGCGCCCTTCCCCAGACCACAGAGTGATCCGTCGATGATGTACTCGGAGAGCTCTTCCAGCTTCTCGATGTCGCCCGGTCGCCCCTCACCCTCGCAGATCCGGTTGAGGATCTCCAACATGCGGCGGGTGCCGACGCGGCAGGGGACACATTTGCCGCAGGATTCGTCCTGCGTAAACTCCATAAAGAAGCGGGCGATGTCCACCATACAGGTATCCTCGTCCATGACGACGAAGCCACCCGAGCCCATCATGGAGCCCACCTCGCTCAGACTCTCGTAGTCCACGGGCAGATCCAGGTACTGCTCGGGGATACAACCGCCCATCGGGCCGCCCGTCTGCACGGCCTTGAAGGCCCGGTCGTTGAGGATCCCGCCGCCGACGTCGTAGACGATCTCGCGGATGGTCATGCCGAAGGGAACCTCGATGAGACCGGTGCGCTTGACCTTGCCGGCGATGGCGAAGGTCTTGGTGCCCTTGCTGTTCTCCGTGCCCATGGAGGCGAACCACTCGGCGCCCTTGCGCAGGATCTGGGGGACGTTGGCGTAGGTCTCGACGTTGTTGATGTTCGTGGGCTTCCCCCACAGTCCGGAGACGGCGGGATAGGGCGGGCGCGTCTGCGGCATGCCCCGCTTCCCCTCGATGGAGGCCATGAGCGCGGTCTCCTCGCCACAGACGAAAGCGCCGGCTCCCATGCGAATCTCGAGGTCGAAGTCGAAATCGGTGCCGAAGAGCTTCTCACCCAGCAGCCCGTACTCGCGCGCCTGGTCGAGGGCCACCCGCAGCGTGTTGACGGCGATGGGGTACTCGGCCCGGACGTAGATGTAGCCCCGACGGGCACCGATAGCGTAGGCCGCGATGATCATCCCCTCGATGACCGAGTGGGGATCGCCCTCGAGCACGCGCCGGTTCATGAAGGCTCCGGGGTCGCCCTCGTCGGCGTTGCAGATCACGTACTTGGTCTCGCCCCTAGCCTTCCGGGCGAAGGACCACTTCAGCCAGGTGGGGAAACCTGCCCCACCCCGACCCCGCAGCCCCGACTGCTTGATCTCTGCGATGACCTCGTCAGGGCTCGTCTCGGTGAGCACCTGGGCGAGGGCCAGGTAGCCGTCGTGGGCGATGTAGTCCTCGATACTGAGGGGGTCAATCTTTCCCACGTTGTCCAACACCACCCGCACCTCCTTGGCAGAGGGCGGGGGCAACTTCTCACTGGGCGGCTCACGGTAGAGAAGATCCTCGACGACGCGCCCCTTGAGCAGATGCTCCTCGACGATGTGCCCGGCGTCCTCGGGCGTCAGATGGACGTAGTGGGTGCCGTCGGGATAGATGACGATCTCCGGTCCCTCGTCGTCCAGGCCGAGGGTGCTGACCTCCATGACCTCGACCTCGTCCTCGAGATCCAGCTCATTGAGCTTTTCGTGCAGCGCCGCCTCGACCTCCCGAGCGCCCTTCTCCACACAGCGAGGGTTTCCGCAAACCAGAACATGTGCGCGGTAAACCATGAAACCTCCTTAACTCAGATTGATCCCGCGCCCCAGACTACGCGGTCTGAACCTGCCACTCCTCAACGGGCTCGCCGTTGACCAGGTGCTGTTCAACCAGCGCCGGGACGCGCTCGGGATCAATTTTACCATAAGTGACGACGTCATTCTCGCCGACCTGGACCTGTACCAGGGGCTCGTACTCGCAGAGCCCGATGCAGCCCGTCTGCGTCACGATGACGTCGGTCAGCTGGCGCTTCTCCATCTCATCCAGGATGGCCTTCATGGTGTCCCGGGCGCCGGCAGCGATACCGCAGGTGCCCATGGCGACGGTGACGCGCGCGCGCGCGCCCTCACCGGACAACTTGCGACGCTCCAGGGCCCGCTCCTTGATCTTGCGCAGTTCCTCAATGCTCTTCATCTGGACCTCCTAAAGGTAGTCTCTTCCTCTCCTCGAATACATCCACACCTAAGCTCCATCCTCACACCTCGGTTACGACTCCTCCTCGTACAGGGAGCCGATTCCCTCCTCCAGCATCGACCGCAAGAAGCCCAGCACCTCGGGGTCCGAAAGGGGTACCTCCTCGCCGAGCACCTCGCGGATCTCGCGCGTGTCGCAGGAGAACTCCCGCCCATCCACCCGGTGGTGGTAGATAAGATCGACCTCCGGGTAGCCGACGATCATACAGGTGAGGGTGGCTACCAAGTCCCCCAAGGGCGGGCGATCGATGTGGCTGTGCTGGAAGGTCGCGGAGGTCTCCGTCCCCTCCCCCTTGACCGACTTGATCTCGAAGTGGCCGCCGCACATCTCCGCCGTCTGCTTGAGAAAGGGAATGCCCAGCCCTACCTTGCGCGTCGTCCGCGTCGTCGTCCAGGGATCGCTGATGCGGCGCACCATCTCGGCGTCCATACCCGAGCCATTATCCCTGACGGTCAGGGTGAGCCGGTCCTCCTCCCGATCCTCCTCGATCTCAACGTACCCCAGGGTGGCGCCGGCCTTGACCCCGTTCTCGTAGATGTCGAGAAGGTGCTGGGCCAGATCGCGAAAGACCGTCATGCCACCACCGTGCTCTCGACTACTCGTACTTGCGCAGGGACTTGGCGATGTCCGAGGGGTTGATGCGTCCCACGATGTCCTCGTCGATCACCACGATCGGCGCCTGGGAGCAGGCGCCCACGCAGCGGCAGATCTCCAGGGTGAAGCGCCCGTCCTCGGTGGTCTCGTTCACGTCAATCTCGAGCAGCTGCTTGAGCTTCTCGGTGAGGGAAGGCGCCCCGCGCACGTAGCAGGCAGTGCCCAGACAGACGCTGACCTTGTGCCGACCGATGGGCACCATGCGGAAGGAGGAGTAGAAGGTCAGCACTCCGTAGAGATGGCTGAGGGGCACATCCAGCTCCTGCGCGATGTAGCGCTGCATGGGAAGCGAGATGTAGCCCACCTCCTCCTGGACCAGCGTCAGCACCAGCATCGTCGCGCCGGGGCGGTCCCGGTGCTCAGCCAGTACCTCGTCAAGGACCTCTTTCTCTTCAGCTCGCAGCTCTTCTTCGTCGACCTGTGCCGGAATTGCGGTCGGATTTTCGCTCATCTTCTTTCACCTCATGTCATGACCATAATCCAACAACTGACATACGGGGGCGCAGCCCACCGTACATTATAACGAGAACCTACCCTTTCCCAAGTGACATTGGTCGTCCTTTTACCTGCGGAGCTTCAAAGGCCTCCCCCGTTCAGGGGATGTAGGCGCGCCGTCCTCCCTCCTCCCGCAGAGCCCGGCGCAGCGCGCCAATCGAGGGTCGTTCGTCCAGGACGAAGATCGTCAGCACCCCGCCGATGGCGTCCAACCAGTGGGCGTCGGAGCCGCCGACGAGGGGGAGCGCCGGCAAAAAGGGAAAGCGCTCTCGGGCCTGGGAGGGCCGCAGATTCGGCGAGAGTTCGGCGGCGTCGACGACCAGCCCCTCGGGCCAGAGCCCCAACACCCCCAGCAACCCCTTCGCCGGGCGATCGATGTGGGCCGGGATGACCAATCCTCCCAGGGCGTGCACCTCCGTCACCGCCTCCTCCAACGCCAGTTGGCTCGGGCCCTGGTAGAAGTGCAGGTCCTCGGAGACGAAATCCCCCTCGGCGTCCACGACGAACTGCGGGCCGAAGCGCTCGGCGTCGTTCTCCAGCGGCAGCAGTCGGGGGGTCACCTTCGCCTGCCAGGCCTCCGCCTGCTCGAGGGTATCGAAGAGGCAGAGCAGCTCCACCTCCTCGCGGGCCTGGAACTCCATGCCGGGCAGCACCGTCAAACCGGTGCCCTCCGCCGCCTCCAACACCGCACCCGCATTCCCCACCGCATTGTGGTCGGTGACGGCGATGACGTCCAATCCCTTGAGCAGCGCCTCCTGGACGATAAAGGGCGGGATCATCTCCACCTCCGCGCAGGCAGAGAGGACCGTGTGAAGGTGCAAGTCGGCCCGGTACTCGCGCACGACCGGCGTGCTCAGAAGCCGAGTGGGATCAGTGCGCGGACGGTCTCGAAGGTGGGCAGCTCGCTGGAGAGGAGGACGACGCCCTCCTCCTGAGCCTTCTGGACCGTCTCGGCGGGCACGGCAGCCCCTTCGGTCACGACGACGCCGGCGACGCCGAGCAGGGAGGCGACGGCGACGATATTCAGGTGGGTCTGCAGCGTGAACCAGAGCTGCCCCTCACGGGCCCCGGCCATCACGCAACTCAGGAGATCGGCCACGTACCCCCCGGTCACCTCCCGGTCGAGGCTCTCCTGCCCCGCCAGAACCTTGAATCCCAACTTCTCGACGATCTCTTGGATAGTCACGAATCTCCTCGCTTTGCTAGTAGGGTCAGATCCCAGATACTCACGCCTCGACGGAGGTCTCGCTGGGCGGCACCTCAAAGATCATCTCCACCCGGGTGCCCACCCCCACCGCCGACCAGATGTTGAGGCTGTCGGCACAGCGCTCGATGTTCGTGAGCCCCATGCCGGCGCCGAAGCCCATCTCCCGCGCCATCTCGGAGGCCGTGGTGAAACCCGGCTGGCGAGCACGCGCGACGTCGGGAATGCCCGGCCCTGCATCGTGGGCCACGACGATGATCTCGTCGGGCCGAATCTCGGCGACGATGTGTCCCCCGTCGTCGGTGTGGATGATGAGATTGACCTCGGCCTCGTAGGTCGCGATGGCGACCCGGCGCGCCAGCTGCGCCGAACCGCCGATGTGCTGCAGCGCGCGCTTGATCTTGGCGGAGGCCTGCCCCCCGCTGGTGAAGTCCCCCACCCGCACCTTATAGCGCAAAATGAGGCTCGTCTCGCTCGACTCCAGCGCCTCGAAGAAGCGCCGGGGCTCCCGATGTCGCTGCAACTGCTCGGCTTCATCGTAGATATCGTGTAGAGCTTTCAGAAGGCCCGCGGTGATGTCGCCCTTCGTCAGGATGCCCTGCAAGCGTCCCTCGTCGTCCAAGGCCACCAACCGCCCCACCCCGGTCGCATCCATCCGCTTCAGGGCCTCGACCACCGGCTCCTCGACGTGAGCGCTGATGACGTCCACCGTCATGAGCTCACCGACCGGCTCATCCAACCGCTGCTGCTCCATAGCGCGAATAAGATCCTCGACGCTGACAATCCCTACCAGCTGCTCATCGTCCACGATGGGAATCCCTGAGATGCGGTGGACGCGCATCAGTTCTTTTACCTCTCGCATGGAGACATCAGAGGGGAGGGTGTAGACCTCGGTGGTCATGACCCGCTCGACCTTCAACTCGCGCGTCAACTCATGCATGATGGTGAGCGGGAAGTCCCGCTCCATCATCCCGAAGAGGGAGAACTGTTGGCTCATGCTTGCTGGAGGATGGGCACTTTCCCAAGACCGGGGAGACCGGCAGCGTAGAGAAGGCCACAGGTCTCGTACATGGTATAGGGTGAGATCAGGACCCCGATACCGATCTCGTACGCCAGTTCGAGGATCGGTGCCTGAGGGTACTTGCCCCGCACAAAGAGGATGGCGGGCAGATCAGACATCTCGGCGGTGCGCACGGCCTGCAAGTTGACCAGGCCGGTGATCATCAACATCTGAGGTTGGGCAAAGACCAGAATATCGCTCATCAGGTCGGCAGCAAAGGCGCAGGTCAGCTCGATATCCATCCCCGGACGAACAAGGATTTCGCCACTGATGGCCTCTACGATTTCGTTTACTTTCATGGGTGCCTCCGTACAAGGGACAACAGGCGGTCGGATAACATCCCTACAATTATACCACAGCCCGCGGAGATTTGAGCAAATGGTTAAAGCTGAGTATAATTAAGGTAGAGTGGCAGCTTCTCTAGAGAGCCCAACTTGAAAGGAGCACGACGTGGAGGATCTACTGCTTCCGGCACTCATCTTGGTTGGTCTGGGTATTATGGGGATCGCGGGAGGACTCATCGTCTATCTCACCCGCGGCAGCGGTGGTGGCAGCAAGCCAACCGGCAGCGCTGTCCCCAAGCCCTCTCGTTCGGTAGGCAACGCCTTTCTCATGGTAGACCGCAACGATCGAGGTATCTGGGAGGTCTTCGTCAATGGCGTCTCTTATCGCACCCTGGAAGCGGTACCTGAGGAGGAGGAGCGCCAGCGGGTGATCGAGGCCGTGCGCCTTCTGGCAGCCTTCAGTCGCCAGTACCTCGAGAAGCAGAAGCGTGAGAAATCACAGCCGAAGAGGGTCCAGGCAGCAGCGCGGCAGCTCACGCCCGCTCCTCCCGGCGAGCGGCTCACCATCCCCAGATCTACTCCGGAGAGGGAGTCGCCCACCGTACTGCGGCCGGCCGCCCCCCCCTCCCTTCTGCCCCAGATCAACTTCGCTCAGGAGGTGGGGGAGATCGTGGAGGACCTGCAGCGACGGCGCCCCTCGTTGGCGGCTCGGGCGATCATGTTGCGCAACGCGCCCGACGGGGAGATCGATTTCATCATCGATGGCGTGGTCTATCGCCGGCCTGACGACATCCCCGACCTCGAGATCCAGGCCCTCATTCGGGAGGCCATCCACATCTGGGAAGAGCGTTGATGGTGCTCCCCATCCGGAAACCGCCCGATATCGGGCGGTTTTCTTTTGGAGGAGACCTCAAACCTTGACCCTGAGCTCTCTTTACGGTAGAATGCTCTCGATATAAGGTCAAGAGATGTCAGACAAACAACAGTACCACATTTGGACCATCGGATGTCAGATGAACGTCGCCGACTCCCAGCGCGTCGCCGCCGGCCTGGAACGTTTAGGCTATATGCCGGCAGAGCGCGCCGAGGAGGCGGACGTCGTCGTCCTGAACACCTGCGTGGTGCGCCAGCAGCCGGAGGACAAGGCCGTCGGGAGGTTGAATCAGCTGAAGCGCTTCAAGGAGCGCCATCCCGACCGCGTCCTGGCCCTCATGGGCTGCCTGGTGGGCGTCAAGTCGCCGGCGGAGCTGGAAGAGCGCTTCCCCTGGGTGGATCTCTACCTGCCCCCCTCGGATCCGACGGAGCTGTGGGCGCACCTGGCCGAGCACCAGCAACTGGATGAAGCACAGCTGCTTATCGCCGATGCCCAGGCCCGCCGGGTGGCCCTGGGGCGCACCGACACCATCCTGCCTCCCAGCGAGGAGGGGCGGGTGGTCTCCGCCTACCTGCCAGTTGTCCTGGGTTGCGCCCACGCCTGCACCTACTGCGTGATCCCTTACCGGCGGGGCGCCGAACGCAGCCGCCCCCTGGGAGCCGTCGTCGCCGAGGCCCGCCAGATGGCGGAGCAGGGCGTCAGAGAGGTCACCCTCCTGGGGCAGATCGTCGACCGCTACGGGTACGACCTCGATGAGTTTGCCGGCACGCAGATCCCGCCTCTGGTGACCCTGCTGGAGCGGGTACACGCGATCGAGGGGTTGGAGCGCATCCGTTTCCTCACCAGCCACCCCAACTGGATGAAGGATGCACTGTTGCAGGCCGTGGCGGCCCTGCCCAAGGTCTGTGAGCACATCGAGGTCCCCCTGCAATCGGGGGACGATACAGTCCTGGCCCGCATGCGGCGCGGTTACACCGCCGACGACTACCGGCGGCTGGTGGCCCGCATACGCCGCCTCATTCCCGGCGTCTCCATCGCCACCGACGTCATCGTCGGCTTTCCGGGGGAGACAGAGGCTCAGTTCGAGAACACCTACGCGCTCCTGGAGGAGCTGGCACTCGACAAGGCTCACATCGCCCGCTACTCGGCGCGCCCCCTGACCGTCGCCACCCGCTCCTACGAGGACGACGTCCCCTACCAGGAGAAAGAGCGCCGTCGCCGTGAGCTCGACGTACTGCAGGAGCGCATTCTCACGGAGAAGAACGCGCACTTCGTGGGGGAGACCGTCGAGATTCTGGTGGAGGGCAAGCAGGCGCGCACCGGACGCTGGTTTGGACGCACGCGCACCGCTCGTCTCGTCTTCTTCGAGGCGGAGGAGACGTGGCTGGGACGCAGCGCGTCGGTGACCGTCACCTGGGCCGGTCCCTGGTCCCTCGTTGGTGAGATACGTCGAGAGGAGAATCCCCATGACTGAACGCCTCGATCTGGGCGCCACGATGCGCGTCTACGCCGACGAAGCAGTCGCCATCGCCCAAGAGGACTTCCACATCCAGCTGGACTACTCGGAGGATAGTCTGGAGGACGTGGAGGCCATCCTCGACGCCCTCTACAACGCCCTCCCTCGCGACGAGTGGGGCGATCTGGATGCCGCCGCCGAGCTCCAGAAGTGGTTGGACGAGATGTCGGTCTTCTGGGGCGCCTACGTCGGTGAGGTTATCCTGCACTACTGGGATGGGGAGTGGACCCTCCAGGTACCTCCCGACTTCAAGGAGACCACGGCCCTGCGGGTGGGCAGCCTGCAGGTCTTCCCCATCTCCAAGATCTACCGACGCCTGCTCGAGGGGCTGGAGCACGACATCGTCGCCTTCTACGAGGAGATTATCTGGCACCTCTCCCAGATAGGCGGGCCGGAGGATCCCCCGCCTTTAGCCATCGCCGGCTAGAGCCGACACCGCCGCTACACCGCGTCTTACGACCGGTGCCCTTGTGGTATACTGGGCATAACACCTAAACTTGACTCCGCTGAAAAAAGATCTCTTATCATGGAGATCACGGAGATTTTTGATGTTAAACTTTATAAATGTAACTTTCTGTTTAACTTATAAGAATCTCTATGATTTTCTCACTGTTCTCTCTGTCCTCCGTGGTGAAATAGAGTTCTTTCAGTAGAGCCAAACTTAATTTCAAGACCAAACGGCGCTGAGGGATGCCACTCGCAACAGAGGCAGGCCGCACTGCAGACGTTTGGTGCTATCTTTGAGGAAGGCTCCATGGACATCGGCATCATCGGCGCCGGCGTTACCGGTCTGACCGCAGCGTATGACCTTACCCGGCAAGGACACGAGGTCACCCTCTACGAAGCGCGCCCCTACGTGGGCGGGCTGGCTGCCGGCTTCAAGGACGAGAGGTGGGAGTGGCATCTGGAGCGCTTCTACCATCATATCTTCGCCAGCGATAGCGACATCATTGGGCTGGTCGAGGAGCTGGGGATCGAGGAGAGTCTCTTCTTTCCCGGCCCGGTGACCTCCATCTACAAGGAGGGCCGCCTCTACCCCATCAACAAGCCGCTGATCGGCCCCTGGCTGGAGAGGCTCCCGGTGGGCAAGCAGCTCTCCAATCTGAGCGACCTGGTGGCGACAGGGCTGCGGGTCTTGAGCTTCAAGCCCATCCCCTTCCTCGACCGCTTCCGCGTGGGGTTGGTCACGGCTTATCTGCGCTACACGCCCCGCTGGCAGCCCCTGGAGGCGGTGACGGCCCACGAGTGGCTCTCCCGTACGGCGGGCGAGCGCGCCTACGAGGCCTTCTGGCAGCCCCTCCTCGAGGGCAAGTTCGGTGAGTACTACCGGGAGGTCAATGCGGCCTGGTTCTGGGCGCGGGTGGTGGCCCGCACGCCGAAACTCGGCTACTTCGAGGGTGGCTTCCAGTTCTTCCTCGACACCCTGGCGGATCAGGTGCGGGCGCAGGGGGGCGAGATCCTCCTCGAGCACCACGTCCGCGGCATTCGCGCCGCGGACGACGGAAGGCTGCGCCTGGAGCTGGGCACCGGGGAGCGCGTCCACGAGCGGGTCCTGGCGACCATGTCACCGCTGATGTTGCGGGAGCGGGCGCCGGCGCTGCCCGCCGACTACGCCGCCGGTCTGGAGAATCTCAAGTCGATGGGGGCCGTGGTCCTGGTGCTGGCCCTCGAGCAGCCGGTCACCGACGAGCACTACTGGATCAACATCCCCAAGCGCGAGGGGTTTCCCTTCCTCTCCTTTGTGGAGCACACCAACTACATCGATCCCCGCCACTATGGAGGCGATCACGTCGTCTACTGCGGTGACTACCTCTCCCCCGGTCATCCCTACTTCGAGATGGAGCCGGAGGCGCTGTTGGAGCAGTTTATCCCGGGTATCCGCCGCATCAACCCCGACTTCGATCGCAGTTGGATCCGCCGGAGTTGGAAGTTCAGCGAGATCTACGCCCAGCCCGTGCCCATGGTCAACCACTCGGCGCTCATCCCGCCCCTGGAGACCCCCATCCCCAACCTCTACCTGGCGAACATGAGCCAGGTCTACCCCTGGGACCGGGGAACGAACTACGCAGTGGAGATCGGTCGGCGAGCAGCGCGCCGGGTGCTACAGAAGACGTGAGGAAGGAGGAGAGATGGCGATTGCCCGACCGATGAAGCGCAAGGAGAAGAAGGCCATCCGGTTTCTGGATACGTTGATCGAGGAGGTGCAGGCCAATCCCCGCTATCCCGTGCGCGGCTTACGTCAAGCTCAAGACTTTGCCCAGGCCCTCGTTCTCGCGGCCCTCTTCAATCCGGCGGAGCGCGAGCTCTTCGCGACCCTCTACGAACGACGGGATCAGATCACCGACGAGGAGATAGACAGCGAGATCGGTAATCTCTGTGAGCAGCAGGGCGAGGAGCACCTCTGTCGGGTCATCGCCTGGATCTTTGCCGGCAGAAGTGACGACCGCCTCATGCACTATCTCATGCGAACCCTCGAGGACGACCTCTGGCAGCCCGTCGCCGAGGAGCTACGAGCCCAGGGCCTCACAACCGAACACTTTATGTGGGAGATACGGTAACCCTCTCTTCCCAGGCTCTGCTCCGGCGGAGCCTTTTTTGTGCACTGTGACGGTCACACCGGGTGATGTGACCAGAAGGGTGGCTGATGGCACTATCTCCCCCCCACGTCTACGCTGTAGACTAGCAACGAAAGAGATGACAACGGAGGAAAGCTAATGGCACTGGTAGAAGTCCAAGAACTGGTCAAACGCTACACCCCCCAGGGGCCCAACGCCGTGGATGGAATCTCCTTTGAGATCCACGAGGGCGAAATCTTCAGCCTCCTCGGCCCCAACGGCGCCGGGAAGACGACGACTATCTCCATGATCAGCACGCTCATCAGCCCCACAGAGGGCGAGGTGTGGGTGAACGGCCACTCGATCTTGAGGGAGCCCATGGGCGTGCGGCGCGGCATCGGTGTGGTCCCCCAGGAGCTCGCTCTCTACGACGAGCTGACCGCGCAGGAGAATCTGCGCTTCTGGGGAGAGATGCAGGGCTTGAGCGGCGGACGTCTCCGTGACGAGATTCAGGAGAAGCTGGCGCTCATGGACCTGGAGGAGCGGGCGAAGGACCGCGTCAGTACCTACTCGGGGGGCATGAAACGCCGGCTCAACCTTGCCGTAGGGCTGCTGGGCAACCCGCCCCTCGTCATGCTGGATGAGCCCACCGTGGCCATCGATCCCCAGAGCCGTCGCTACATCCTGGATTGGGTCAAGGAGATGAACCAACAGGGCCTCACCGTCCTCTACACGACCCACTACATGGAGGAGGCCCAGGAGTTGAGCCACCGCATCGGCATCATCGACCACGGGAAGCTCATCGCCGTCGGCACGCTGGCGGAGCTCACCGAGCTCGTCGGGGAGAAGGAGACCCTCGTCCTGCAGCTCCACCAGGAGGGGCAGGGGGAGCACCTGGTCACGTCCGTGACGGGGCAACCGGGGATTCAGGAGGCCAGCGCCCGGGACGGGGAGGTCATCCTCAACGTCGATTCGGCGAAGGAGGCCCTGCCCGCGGTCCTGAATCGCGCTTCGGCCCTGAATCTGAGCATCCGCTCCATCGAGATCCACGAACCCAACCTGGAGGCGGTCTTCCTGCACCTTACAGGGCGGACGCTGAGGGACTAGGAGAGCTACCATGCGCAAACTGATCATACTCGCTCTCAAAGAGGTCATCGTCACCTTTCGGGATCTGGGGGCCATCGTGACCATGCTCGTCTCCCCGGTGGTCCTGACCCTCGCCATCGGCGCCGCTTTCGGGACCGGAGGCAGCGCGACCCTGTCCGACATCCCCGTGCTCCTTCTCAACTACGACGACGGCCCCATGTCCCGGACCGTGGTCGACGTCTTCCAATCTGAGGATCTGGAAGAGCTGCTGGAGGTGGAGTTAGTGAGCGCTGAAGAGGAGGCGCGTGCCCGCGTGGAGAGCGACGAGGTGGCGGCCCTGGTGATCATCCCCGAGAACTTCACCGGGAGCGCCTTCCCCCTCATCTCAGCAGTGCAGGAGGAGTTGGGGCTGGATCTCCTCTCGCTGACGTCCGAGGAGACCGCGGCCCTCACCCCTCAGCAGCAGCTCGAGATCAGCCGACTCTACATCCGGACCCAGGAAGAGCGCACAGAGGAGCCGGTAACCCTCGAGATCTACGCCAGCCCCGAATGGCAGATCAGCACCGGAGTGGTCAAGGGGGTGACGACGCAGGCCGTCGAGCGGTTGCACATGATGACGACGGGCTATACCGTGATCGCCTCGCGCCTCTTCCAGACGAATCTCGGGGAGGGGGCAGCCGGGAGCTTCGGAGATCTGACGAGCGCCGGCAGCATGGAGATGGAAGGGGGCGACGCCAGCGACCTGCCCGTCCATCTGCAGGTCGTCTCCCCCAGCGGACGGAGCTTCAACTGGTTAGACTACTCGGCAGCCAGCATGGCGATCCTCTTCCTGATGTTCGCCGTCACCTCCGGCGGGCGGACGCTGCTGGCGGAGCGCCAGTGGGGGACCCTGCCCCGTCTCCTCATCTCCCCCACACCGGCCCTCACCGTCCTGGTGGGGAAGATGGGGGGCATCGTGCTGGCGGGACTGTTACAGGTCTTCGTCCTCTGGGGCGCCACCAGCCTGATCGGAGCCTACTGGGGCGAACCGGCGGGCGTGATCGCGGCGGTCCTGGCGTTGGTGTTGGCGGCGACCGGTGTCGGAGCGATCATCTCCGCCTGGTCGAAGACCTCCGGACAAGCCGGGGCCGTCGGGACCGCCGTCACCCTCGCAGGTGCCGCCTTCTCGGGCAGTTTCGTCCCCCGCTCCAACCTACCTCGAGCGGTGCAGACGATCAGCCTCATTACGCCCCACGCCTGGGGCATCGAGATCTTCACCGACCTGCAGAGGGGCAAGGGGCTGATCGACATCCTGCCCCTGTTGGGGGGGCTGCTCCTGCTGACCGCCCTCTACTACGCCATCGCCGCCGTCGGCTTCCGCCGCCTGATCGACTAGTGTACCGAGGTTTTAAGATGATTCACAAACTATGGGCCATGATTCGCAACGAGTTTCTACGGGAGTTTGCCTATCCGCTCTCACTCCTCTTCTTCATCGTCCTGCCGGTGATCTTCACGGCGGCGGTAGGCACAGGGCTGGGAGGCAGGGGAGCGGGGGACGAGACACCCCAGGAGTTCGGTACGCCCCTCTACGTCGTCAGCGCCGATGAGGGCCCCCTCGTCACGACATTCCTCGACGCCCTCGACGAGACCAACCTTCAGCCGGAGCTCGTCGGGACACTGCCCGAGGAGTCCTTCGGGCTGGAGATTCCCGCCGCTTTCTCGGAGGACCTTCTGAATGGCGAAGCGGTGACCATCACCCTGCACACCCGTCCCACCACGAGTGCCAGCCTGGCTGTGGAACAGTACGTGCAAGCGGCGGTCAGCCGTCTAGGCGGGGCCGCTCTCATCGCCGAGATGGGTGTGACACAGATCCTGGGCTCCGAGAGCGACGGCACGGAGGAGGAGAGGCGTGACCTCTACCGCTCTCTCGTGGAGGAGACGTTGGCAGCGTCGGCGGAGCCCTTCGCGACGGCAGAGGTCGCGTGGGCCACAGGGACGGAGCTGACGGCGGTCTCCCGTGACTTTCCCACGGCCGCCGAACAAGCGTCGGCGGGACAGATCGTGACCTGGGTACAGATCACGCTGCTGGGCGCCGCCGAGGTCCTCGTCAGCGAACGGTTGGGCGGCACGCTACGCCGGCTGCTCGTCGCCCCTGCCGGGCGGGCCACGGTGCTCGGCGGCAAGCTCCTCGCCCGGTTGGTCCTGGGGCTGGTGCAGATGACGGTCCTCTTCCTCAGCGGCGCCTTCCTCTTCGGAGTCAATTGGGGCCAGGACCCTCTCGCCGTGGCCGCCGTCTCCGTGGCCTTTGCCCTCGCCACGGTGGGACTGGGGATGCTCGTCGCCACCTTCGTCCGTACCCGGGGGCAGGCCTCGAGCGTCGTCGTCGGACTCTCCATGGCCCTGGCAGCTCTGGGGGGCGCCTGGTATCCCCTGGAGGTGACCCCGCCCCTCTACCGCCAGCTCGTCCAGATCCTACCTTCCACCTGGGCCATGCGGGCCTACACCGACGTGCTCGTCCGCAACGCCTCCCTTGCGGACATCCTCCCCCACGTGGGCGTCCTCCTGCTCTTTGCCCTCGTCTTCACTCTCCTGGGTGTCCTGCGCTTCGGGCGGTACGAGTAGGGATCTTTGAACAACTCTTAACAATCTCCTAAAACTCTCTTAACATTGCCGGGGTATACTCAACAGCGTACGCAATCGCCGCCTACGCTACAGTCGCGTACGACGCCGGCCTCCCGCCCGCTTCAATCTGCGGGAGGCCGGCAATCTTATTACTGATCCGGACGAGTACTGCTAACGTCCTCTCCGCCAGCGGTTAAAACCGCCGGCTACCCTGACGAAGACGGTCCTCGTCATCCGCGAATTCCTCAAACTTTAGCCTGCGGCGGATCGCTTCCCCAAGGATCTGTAAAGAAACGACTTCCCGATTGCGCAATCGAATGTCGTAAATAAGGCGCTTCCCACAGGCGTTTGAGGCTCGCCAGCTTCAATGAGGCGAGCAGCCCGGAATGAGGCACCCCGACATCGCCCGGAGAGTTATTCTTTGGCGAGCGCCAGGGCGCCGGTGGCCACCACCAGGAAGATCAGCGGCATCACCGGCAGCCGGAAGCGGATCTGGCTGATCGGCCCCGGCACGAAGGTGACGTAGAAGATGGTCGTGGCGAAGAAGAAGGCCAGAACACGCGGACGTAGGCGGACGATCCCGACGGCAAAGAGCAGGGCCGCGACGATATAGCTCACCCCCCAGGCCAGCCACAAGGCCAGCGCGAGCGGCGGCAGGGCCAGAAGTCGCTCCTCGACCAGGATGCGCAGCCCTGCGCCCAGGGCGCCGCGTCGCAGGGCCTGCCACGCGCGGGTGAGGGCGTCGCCCTCCGCGGGGAGCACGGGCCACGCTTCCCCGGTCAGCCGGGTGTACCAGAACTTGTGCTCCTGGGGGATGAAAGAGCGCACCCAGGCGCGCGTGTGGGCGACGAAGAAGTCCACCGGATGCTCGCGGATGATCTCCTGCGCTACCGAAACCGTCTGCAGCAGGCGCGTATCGCGCTCCCGAGGGGAGAGTTGGGACGCGTCGAGCCGCTCCCAATCGTAACGCCGTGCCGTCCGCACCACAATCTGCTCGTAGAGGAGCTCCCACCGTTCCGTCCACGGCGCGACCCTCTCGTCCTGCGCCTCCGCCAGCGTCGAGACGGCGCTGACGTGGGCCAGGTTGTCCTCGAAGGTCCGCGTGTAGAACCACTCCCCGAAGATGACCCGGTTGCGCGCCACCCAGGGTGCGAGCAGCGCCAGCGTCGTCACCAGGATAATAGCGACGCCCTGCCACCAGCCCCGGCGCCGGGTGCGGAGACCGCGTACCAGGATGACCAGCAACGCCAACGGCAGGAACTGAACGTTGGGCTTACAGAGGATGGCGAGTCCCAGGAGCACCCCGCTGCCCCAGGCGTCACGGCTCCGCCCGCCGAGCAGATAGCGGACCAAGACCCACGTGGCGCTCGTCAACAGCAGCCCGAAGAGAATCTCCGTCAACAGCTCATTACAGAAGCGCCAGGAGGAGGGGTTGAGGGTATAGAGGAGGGCGGCCAGCCAGGCTACGCGCTCTCCGGCCACCCGGCGTCCCAGCCGGTAGAGCACGGCGACCGTGAGCACGTCCGCCAGCGCCTGGGCCCACATCACGAGCTCCAGATCCGGACCGTCGATGGCATACCATGAGGCGACGAAGAGCGGGTAGAGGGGCGTACGGATGTTGTCAGGCCGGTAAGGGGACTCGGTGTTCATGGAGAAGCTGCCTCGCTCCAGCAGGTTGACGGCCAGCCAATGGTAGCCCCGTGCGTCCACGTGCGTGAACTGCATCCCTTTGGGCGCCACCGAGAGGTAACCGGCGCGCAACAGCAGCGCCAACAACAAGAGCGCGACGAGCGCTAGTTTCTGTTTGAGCCGGCGATCCGGATGCATTGCATTCTCCTGCGCCGGCAGAAGACCGGCCGTAAGGTTGGGTTCCACTCCACAAGGCTGTCTCGCGCCAAGGCGCAGAGGTCGCCAGGTCTTTCAAGTTGCGTATGCCGGGAAGTTACGCTCCCCGGTCCAGAGTCTCGAGCTCCGGATTGCGCAGACTCATCCGCAAGCGCCGATATCGTATCATAAAATACCCACTCCGAAAGCCGGCGGAGGCGCGCCGGACGAAGGGAATCCCACCCATCGGCGAGTCAGGTCAGAGAGGGCGAGGATTAAGCAAGGTGCTCGCGCGGGGACTTGTCGTTTCCCACGAATCTCAGTACAATGAGAGGAGAGCGACCACTCGCAAGCCAAGGGGGAGTGCAACAATGCCGGAGAATGCAACCGTCGACCAACTCTTCGAACTGGCCATCGCAGCCGAGGAGGCTGCGGAGGCCCTGTATCAGGGTCTGGCTGCGAAGTTCGCAAACCATCCCCAGGTAGCCGCCTTCTGGGAGCAGTATGCCCGGGAAGAGAGATTGCATGCGGCGTGGCAGCAGCGCTTTCGCAAGAGCCTCCCACCGGAAGCGCTCGAGACAGCCGCGGACCCCTTGACCCTGCAGAGAGCCCGGCGCTCGCTCGAGCTCTCCGTCGACCACGCCCTCGCCGAGATCAAGGACCTGGAGGACGCTTACCGTCTGGTGAATGACCTCGAAAACTCCGAGATCAACGCCGTCTTCAGTTTCCTCATCGACAACTTCGCGACGAATGAAGAGATTCAGGACTTCCTCCGTTCGCAGCTACACAATCACATCATGATGCTGATGCAGGAGTTCCCCGAGGAGTACAGCACGCCCGGCGTGCGCCGCCGGATCAAAGTTGCTGCATAAGGCGAGGTCGTCGCTGTTCGCATGACCCGCTTCTCCTTCCCCCCACGCTGGCACTACGACGTCCTCCGGGCCCTCGACTACTTCTGCGACGTCGCCGCGCCGCACGATGAGAGATTGGAGGACGGGTTGGAGCTCGTGCGCCAGAAGCAGCAGCGGGATGGGACCTGGCCCCTGCAGAACCGCCATCCGGGCCGCACCTTCTTCGAGATGGAGAAGCCGGGCAAGCCGAGCCGGTGGAACACCCTCCGCTCCCTGCGGGTACTCAGGTGGGCCGACGACATCACACGAGAGAGAGCATGAGCATGAGCATGACCTTTCTAGAAACCCTGAAGATCCTGGCAGCGGTGAGCACGACGATCGTGGGGCTGGTGGTCGCCATCCTGCCCCGTTCCGTCTCCTTCTTCACGGGCATCGAGTTTCCGGAGAACAAGAGCGTGACCGAGATACGGGCGGCTCTGGGCGGCGTCTTCATTGGATTGGGGTTGGCACCTTTCGTCCTGGGCGCTCCTGCTGCCTACGAGGTGTTGGGGCTGGTCTACGCCATCATCGCCGGGCTGCGGGTCCTCTCCATGATCGTCGACGAGGCCTTCGTCCCCTGGAACTTCGCAAATCTCTTCTTTGAGGTGCTCTTCGCCGTGCTGCTGCTGGCATTTTGAGATTCTTGACAATGGCCCCCGGGCGACTATAATAGAGACATCTATCCGGTTAACGCGTTGAGCGGGACGAGTATCCGGCAGCAAGTGACAGGGATAGGGGGCCGGTGACTGAAAGCCCCCTTCACTCCAAACCGGCGAAAACCACCCGCGAGCGGAGCCTCGAACGGCCTACGGTCGCTAGAGGCCCCCGGGCAGGCCCGTTACAGCCTCAGAGAGCCGGTGCGCCTTTGCGCCGGAACTTGGGTGGAACCACGCGGCCCCTGGCGTCCCAAGACGCCAAGGGGCTTTTCTGTTTGAGATGAAGGTGAATGGGTACGCTCCTCCCCCCAAGGGGGCAGCCGAGAAGGAGAACGCGGCACAGGAGACGTCCTAGCCGACCGATTAAGAGATCAACGGAGGTGCAAGATGAACAACATCGGACCCGAAGTCCATAACGAAGAGGAGCTCCACCGCATCCGCCACTCGACGGCGCACATGATGGCCCAAGCGGTGCTGGAGAAGTTCCCGGACGCCAAGGTCGCCATCGGCCCCCCCATCGAACACGGCTTCTACTACGATTTCGATCTGCCTCGCTCCCTCAACGAGGAGGATCTGGAGGAGATCGAGGAGCGCATGCAGGCGCTCATCCGCGAGAAGCACGACTTCCTCTACGAAGAGGTCTCACCGGAGAGGGCCAAAGAGATCTTCCAGGACCAGCCCTTCAAGCTGGAGCTCATCCGGGACATCCTCGAGCAGGGCACCGACGAGTACGGTGAGGAGACGGCGGAGCCCGTCCTCTCCATCTACAAGAGCGGGGAGTTCGTCGACCTCTGCCGCGGCCCCCACGTGGAGAACACGGGCCAGATCAATCCTCAGGCGGTAAAACTTCTGAGCGTCGCCGGGGCCTACTGGCGGGGGGACGAGCACCGTCCCATGCTTCAGCGCATCTACGGCACGGTCTGGGAGACCCCCAAGGACCTGCGCAAGTACCTGGCGTGGCGGGAGGAGGTGGAGAAGCGGGACCACCGGCGCCTCATCAAGGACCTGGATCTCGTCTCCTTCCACCAGGAGGCCGGACCGGGCCTCGCTTACTGGCATCCCAAGGGCGCCCTGATGCGCAAGGTCATCGAGGACTTCTGGCGCGATAAGCACCTCGAGGGCGGCTACGACTTCGTCTACAGCCCCCACATCGGTAAGTCCTGGCTCTGGGAGACCTCGGGGCACCTCGACTTCTTCCGCGAGAACATGTACTCGCCCATGGACATCGAGGGGCAGGAGTACTTCCTGAAGCCGATGAACTGCCCCTTCCACATCCTGATCTACAAGACGCAGCTGCGCTCCTACCGGGAGCTGCCCCTGCGCTGGGCGGAGCTGGGCACCGTCTACCGCTACGAGCGGAGCGGGGTGCTGCACGGGCTCCTGCGGGTGCGGGGCTTCACCCAGGACGACGCCCACATCATCTGCACGCCCGAGCAGATTGAGGACGAGGTACTGCGGGTGCTGCGCTTCTCCCTGGACATGCTGCGCGCCTTCGGCTTCGAGGAGATCCACGCCTACCTCTCCACCCGCCCGGAGAAGGCAGCGGGTGAGCCCGAGCGCTGGGAGCAGGCGCAGGTCTCCCTCAAGCGGGCCATCGAGACGGAGGGGCTGGAGTACGAGGTGGACGAGGGCGGCGGCGCCTTCTACGGCCCCAAGATCGACCTGAAGATCAAGGACGCGCTGGGCCGGGAGTGGCAGCTGACCACCATCCAGTTCGACTTCAACCTGCCCGACCGCTTCGACATGACCTACGTGGGCGAGGACGGCGGGGAACACCGCCCCTACATGATCCACCGGGCGCTGCTGGGCGCCATCGAGCGCTTCTACGGCATCCTCGTGGAGCACTACGCCGGCGCCTTCCCCGTCTGGCTCTCACCCGAGCAGGCACGGGTCATCCCCATCGCCGACCGCCACATCGACTACGCCAAGGAGGTCGAGGAGCGGCTGCGCCAGGCGCACATCCGCGCCTTCACCGACGCCTCCGCCGACCGGATGAACGCCAAGATCCGGAACGCCCAGCTGGAGAAGGTGCCCTACATGCTCGTCGTGGGCGACCGCGAGGTGGACGAGGGCACCGTCGCCGTACGGCTGCGCAGCGGCAAGCGCCTCGGCGCCATGCCGGTGGGGGAGTTCGTCGATCACGCCAAAGAGGCCATCGAGGAGCGCGCCCTCGAGTAGGACAGGCGGCGCAATAGGTTACAACAAGCGAAGAGCGCTTCCGGGTTCAGGCCCGGAGGCGCTCTCTTCTTTCTACTCCACGATCCACTCCCACCCGTCGGGGTAGAGGTAGGCGACCTGCCCTCGCAGGTTGCTCAGGTACCACATCCCCTCCTGGTGGTAGTGGGGACGCCAGCCGCGCTGGTAGACGGTATCGAAGCCCACCTCCCGTGACCAGGCCCAGCCCAGCTGCTCCCGCACCTGCGGGTTCTCCCGCCAGACCTTCCCGAATCCCCGGACGGGCTGCAGCATGCTCGGCGGCGGCTCGAGGGCGGGATCGAATTCCGGCTCACCCTCGACGAAGGTATCCTCGTAGATCTCGTAGGCCCCGCCGTCGTAGAGGACGAAGAGGAGGCGCTCCTCCTCCAGCCAGAGCATGTCCCCGCCCTCGAAGGCCTGCTCGGCGGCGAAGGTCCCCACGGGCGGACCCCCGGGGCAGGCGCCGCCGAGGTCCAGATGTTCCGCGAAGAAGTAGTCGTAGGGGCAGGTGAGGGTGACGGTCAGGGTCTCCCGGGCGGTGATCCCCTCGCCCGCTTCGAGGGCGAGGGAGAAGGCGCGCCAGTAGCGCTCGTCCTCGTCGATGAGAACCGCCACCGAACCGGAAGGGCCGGCAATCTCGGGAACCTCCCCCGGCAGCCCACCCGGCATCCGGCTCGTCAGCTCGCGCCCGCTGCCCCCCTCCGTCCTCCAGGTGAGGGTGATCGACTCGCCGGGCGCGACCTCACGGGGCTGCGCTTCGAAGGCGCGAATCGCCGCCTCCTCAGGCTCCCCGACGGGTGAGAGGGGAGCAGTGGGCGCATCAACGGGTGTCACCGTTCTCCCACAGCCGGCAAGAAGTAGCAGAGAGAGGGCCAGTACAACCAACAGTATCACGTTTCTAGGTTCTGCCATTCCAAACTCCTCGGTCAGTATTAGCATTCAGCATTCAGCATTCAGCATTCAGCATTCAGCATTCAGCGGTCAGCGGCAGCGGTCAGCGGTCAGCGGTCAGCGGTCAGCGGCAGCGGTCGGCTTCTTCAAGTTTACACCTCAGGGGACGAAAGCAGAAACAGGCTTCATCTGGAGGCGATGCTCCGCCGCTCCCTCCACGTCCTCGCGTACGAAGAGCAGGGGATGGTAGTCGCCCGTGAACCAGGCCTCGATCTGGTCATCGTAGTGAGGGCTCGCTAACCGGCCCGATTGACCGGGTGCCAGGAGGCCCAGGGAGTTGCGCAGATCGCCCAGGTCAACAATCATGCGATAAGGGGGGCCGACGACGGCCGGAGAGGAGAGCTCCCGGAGGGAGGACCAGATCGCCCAGACGGTGGTCGCGTCACCCCCCACGGGGTAGGGCCCGCGGTTGAAGATTTTGCCTAGCCAAGGGACCGCGCCCAGGGAGTGACGGTAGGTCAGAGCGTGGAGGTCGCCCCAGCGCCAGTGGCTCACCTCCGGTCCCAGCCTCCGCTTTAGATAGGCCACCGTCTCCTCCAACGCTCGGCGACAGACCTCCTCGCGCCCCTCCCCCTGACCCAGGTCGTACCAGTGGGAGTGAGGCTGCTCCAGGAGTTTCAGGAGCCACTTGAAGGCATCTCCACGGTGCAGGTAGTGCACAAAGAGATCGACGGGAGGCAGGCCAAAGACGGCTCGCTCCAACTGCTTGGGTTCGTCGTCCGACTCGGATTTCAGGCGCGGCTCGAGCAGCAGAGCCAGAAGAGTGCGCACAAAGACCTGCTCCACCGCAGCCGCCCCACTGTCGGGGTCGAGTGTGCCGTCCCACGCCTCCAGGAGCGCCATCACGGAGGAGAGTTCGGGATCGTCGACGGTGAGACCACACAGCTGTTGGGCGACGATGCGCGCGGAGTGGGAGACGCGGTCGAAGTGCATGCGTCGAAAGAAGGGGACGTCGGCCCTCTCCCGTGACTCCAACAGCTCAACGATGCGCTCGGCACGCTCTGCCACCGCCGTCTCCTGGTAGATGGGGTAGGAATAGTCGCCTTCGACCACGGCGTTGTTGGCGGTGGCGAGGTAGCCCTCCGGTGGGTTGAGGCGATGGGGCAGGGCCTCGAAGGGGATGTAGCCCTCCCAGTCGTAGTCGGCGGTCCAGCCGGGGACGGGAAGGCGACCATCCCCCCGGTGCCGCACGGGAACCCGACCGGCGAGGGTGTAACCGATGTCACCCGCGGTGTCGGCGTAGACGACGTGCTGCGCCGGCGCCGTCCAGTGTCGCAGGGCCTGATGGAAGTCGGAGCAGGTGCGGGCGCGGTTCATCTCGAAGAGGGCCTCAATCATGTTGTCAGGCTCAAGGGCGGTCCAGCGCAAGGCCAAGGGCGCCTCCCCCTCGGGCGTGAGGCAGTTGATGATGGGTCCGTGACGGGTTACGAGCAGCTCCTCGACGACCGTCTCGCCGCCCCGCACCTCGATGCTCTCGTGCAACACTGTCACGTCGTACCACCCGTCCCCGTACCGGGCCTGGATGCGACCGTCCTCCGTGTGATGCAGTCGCTCCACGTAGAGATCCTGCACATCGACGTAGCTGTTGGTGAAGCCCCAGGCCACGTGCCCGTTGTGCCCGGCGACGACGCCGGGAATGCCGGGGAAGGTGATGCCCGTGACCTCGAAGTCGCCGGCGGCGAGGTGATTTTCGAACCAGATGGCGGGCACGTTCATCAGCAGGTGCATGTCGTTGGCGAGGAGAGGCTTACCCGTCGTGGTGCGCGCGCCGGCGACCGCCCAGTTGTTGCTCCCGCTCGGGGGCGCCGGACCGATGAAGGGATGGGCCGCACCGGCACGGCGAAGGGCCAGGTCGCCGAGGGCCCCGTAGTCCACGCCCTCCGGCAGGACCGCGGGCCAGCGCTCGGGGTCCTGTGCGTCGAGGGCGGCGGCGTCTGCGGGGCCCAGCCTCTGGAGGAGGCGCGCGCGCAGCAGCTCGCTCTCCCAGTTCACCCCCAGCTCCCAGGCCATCATCTTGATCCAGCAGAGGGTATCGGTAGCGGACCAGGGCTCGGGGCGGTAGCGCAGGAGGGTGAACTCGACGGGCAAGGGGCCGCGGGCGATGAAGGCGTTGACGCCCGCTGCGTAGGCCTCGAGCGCCTTGCGCGTCGCCGGGCTCAACCGCCCCACCTCCGTCTCGGCGACCCGGCGCAGGATGAGCGTCCGCATCCAGCGGTCCATGGGCAAAGCGCGCTCCCCCACGACCTCCGCGAGCCGCCCGGAAGCCGCCCGCCGGTTGAAATCCATCTGGAAGAGGCGCTCCTGGGCGTGCACATAGCCCTGGCCCAGAAGGAGGTCGTGGAAGTTCTCTGCGTAGATGTGGGGGACGCCCCAGCGGTCCCAGAGGATCTCGACGGGGGCCAGCAGCCCGGAGAGGGGCAGGGTGCCGTCGAGCCGGGGAAGCCGGCGGCGGCTGAGCCAGCGCAGCCCCGTCTCTGCCAGGGGCGCCAAGAGATCGGCGAAGTTCGGCATGCCGGCGCCCCCTACCGGTGCTCCTCCACGCCCACCTGCTCGCACCTGGGGAGCACGGGGCAGTCGGAGCAGCAGGGCTTGCGGCGGGTGCAGACGTGTTTGCCGAAGGGGACGAGGAGGCGGTTGATCGCCACCCGGTACCGCTCGGGCAGCACCTCGCGCAGGGCGCGCATCGTCTGCTCCGGCGAGGAGGTGCTGACGTAGCCCCAGCGGTTGGTGACGCGGTGGACGTGCACGTCGACGCTGATGACGGGCTCTCCGCAGGCGATGCCCAGAACGAGGTGGGCGCACTTCGGCCCCACGCCGTGGAATCCCTGCAAAATCTCGTCGTCGCAGGGCACCTTACCGCCGTGCTTCTCCACGACGCGGCGCGCGATCTCGCGGATGTTCTCCGCCTTGTTCTCGTGGAAGCTGCCGGCGTGGATGGCCTCGTCGATCTCGGCGACGGAGTGCCGGAGCAGCGCCTGGGGCGTGGTCGCCAGCTCGAAGAGGCTGCGAGCCGTGGGCACCGTCACCTCGTCGCGGGTACGGATGGAGATGATGCAGGCCGCCAGCTGCTCGAAGGGCGAGTCGTGGCCCTCGTCGGCCAGCTGGAAGAGCGCCGCCGGTGGGTAGGGCTCGACGGCCTCGCGCACCCCCTCGATGACGGCATCGATGTCGAAGTTCTCTTTCACGGTTACCCCCTAAAAGCAAGGGATTAGGAATAGAAGATTGGGGATCAGGGAGCTCTCAACTCTCCTGTTACCCCCTGTACCCTGGTTTCTAATCCCTGATTACTCTCTTCTACTCACTAGACTCGGCCTCCCGCTCCTGCGCCAGCATCTCGAAGTAGGATTTGATGCCCGCAGCGAGGGCCGAGGAGATGCCCGGCACCTCCAGCAGCTGCTCGACGGTAGCCGTCCGAATGGCGTGGAGATTGCCGAAGTGCTTGAGCAGCGCCTTCCGCTTCACGGGGCCGATGCCGGGGATGGCGTCGAGCTGGGAGGCCAGCCCCCGCTTGCGCCGCCGCTGCCGGTGGTAGGTGATGGCGAAGCGGTGCGCCTCGTCCCGGATGCGGCGCAGCAGCAGGATGGCGGGATCGGCGGGATCCAGGCGGATGGGCGTCGAGCGGCCCGGCACGAAGATCTCCTCGTGCCGCTTCGCCAGCCCGATGGCGGGCACCTTCTCCTGCAGATCGAAGGCTTCCAGCACCTCCACCGCCATGCCCAGCTGCCCCTTGCCCCCGTCCACGACGAGGAGGTCGGGCAGCTTCACCCAGGCCTGGCTCCCCCGGGTGCCCCGCAGCTCCCCCTCGGTGATGCGGCGCCAGCGGTCGAAGCGGCGGCTCAGGACCTCACGCATGCTCGCGAAGTCGTCCTGCCCCTGCACCGTGCGGATCTTGAAGCGGCGGTAGTGGCTCTTCTTCGGCACCCCGTGCTCGAAGACGACCATACTCGCCACCACCTCCACCCCCTGGGTGGTGGAGACGTCGTAGCACTCCAGGCGCACGGGAGGCTGCGCCAGATCCAGCGCCTGCTGCAGCTGCGTCAGGGCGCTCTCGCTGCGGTGTTTGTCCATCTCCCACTCCGCCTTGAGGAGGCGCAGGCACTCCACGGCGTTGGTCTTCGCCAGATCGAGGAGCTCCTTGTTGGGTCCCTCGCGGGGCACCCTGAGGTAGACGACGTCGCCCCGTTTCTGCCGGAGCCACGCCTGCAGCACCGCCGCCTCGGCAATCTGCTCGGGCAGGAGGATCTCCGGGGGGACGTGGGGCGCGCGCTCGTAGAACTGCTGGAGGAAGGCGGTCATCATCTCCTCGTCGTCGGCGTAGTCGGCCCCCTCGAGGACGAAGTACTCCCGTCCCAGGAGCTTGCCGTTGCGCACGAAGAAGACTTCGACGCAGGCGTTGCCGTTGTCCCGCGCCACGGCGATGACGTCCTGGTTGAGCGCCGCCGTCGTCACGATCTTCTGCCGCTCCATCACGTGCTGGAGGGCCTGATAGCGGTCGCGCAGCTGAGCCGCCCGCTCGAACTTGAGATTCGCCGCCGCCTGCTCGATCTCGGACTTGAGATCCTCGATCACCGCCTCGGTCTCCCCCTCCATGAAGCGGGCCAGGTGAGCGATCATGGCGTCGTACTCCTCTGCGTCGGCGGCCCCGATGCAGGGGGCGAGGCAGAGTTTGAGGTCGTAGTAGAGACAGGCGCGCGGGTCCTCCCCGGTGATGATGCGGTTGCAGGTGCGGTAGGGAAAGAGCCGGCGCAGAAGATCCATCGTCTCCCGCAGGGCGCTGGTCGAGGTGTAGGGTCCGAAGTAGCGGCTTCCGTCCCGCTCCATCCGCCGGGTCAGGCGCACCTTGGGAAAGGGCTCGGCGGTGATCTGCAGGTAGGGGTAGCGCTTGTCGTCCTTGAGACGCACGTTGAAGCGGGGGCGGTGCTGCTTGATGAGGTTCGCCTCGAGGATGAGCGCCTCGATCTCGGAGTCGGTGATGATCCACTCCAGGTCGGCGATCTCCCCGACCAGCCGCCGGGTCTTGGGGTTCTCCTGCGCCGAGGCGTGGAAGTAGGAGCGCACCCGGCTGGCGAGATCCACCCCCTTCCCGACGTAGATGATCTGCCCCCGCAGGTTGGACATCAGATAGACGCCCGGCTTGTGGGGGAGGGCCTCGAGCTTCTGCTGGACCTTCTCCGGTATGCTCTTCACACCCCGATTATACAACGAACACCCCGGCGTTACATAACCGGGGTGCTCGCAAGGAAAGGAGAGAGCTCAGATGGTAAAGGCTCTCAGGAGATTCAAGGGGCTCATCCCGTACTCGTTCAGCGCACCGCTGTCTAAGGCAAACCCGCCGATCGCAATGCAGCAGCAACAGAGGATCAGAAGCGCCGCTACGACGAGAATCACGATCAGCACAGTGTTGTCCTTCTTCTGTGCGGGAGGCGGTGGGGTGTAGGCGGGCGGATTCTCGTAGGGTGCCGGCTGAGGCGGAACAGCCACGGGCTCCGGTTCGTAGGCCCCGTAGGGGTCGGGGATAGGCTCCTCTTCAGGATAGTCGTAATCATCGTAGGACATGATAAAGCCTCCAAATAAGTTGAGTGGAGCGTAGAGAGTGGTGAGAGGGAAAGAGGGATTAGGGATCAGAAATCAGGGATTTAGGCGCATACTAGCGCAGAAATTCCCCGGCTTCCGCATCTCGATCGCACCTCTCGCCCTCCGCAGCCCTGCAGGAACGACCTAACGTAGGAGGGGCGGTACGGGCTTGGTGCAGACACGTACCGCCCCAGGTTCCAGACTTACATGAAGAAGGGCAGAACGATGTACATGTCCTGCTGCATGTCGTTAAGGATCTCCTGAATGGACTCGCCGAAGATCACGGGGAAGAGGAAGAAGATGCAGCAGCAGAGCAGAAGGAGCACGCCGACTACGGCGAGGATGATGATCAGGGTCTTGTTGTCCTTCTTGCCCTCGACGGGCGCGGCGGGCGGCGGGTAGCTGCCCGGCGGCTGATCCACGGGCGGGACGTCGGTCACCTCGTACTCGGGATAGGGTCCGGGCTGCGGCTCCGGGGTGACCTGGGGGTCGAGCTCGGGCGCATCGGGAATGGACTCCGGCTTGCTCATGCCCTCGGGTTGAAACTCCGCCGGTTCGGCCTCGGGGACGGGTTTGGCCTCCGTGGGCTCCTCGTCAGGATCGGGCGCCGTCTGCAGATAGTTCGGATGCTGGGTCATAGATCTCCTCCTTGAGATGATTAGTACCTTGCTTACAGATAGGTCAATCTAACATTAACCGCTCTTGTACCTATTTACCGGTAGGCGCCGCCGGCGCCATCGAAGAACGAGGAAGACGAGCAGTGCCAACAGGAAGAACCAGATGATAATGAGGTAGGGAAAGATCACCGCCACAACAGAGGTGATGACGGCAATCACTTCCTCGATGGTGCTCACGATGGGGTTCCCCACGCCCGCCGTCGTGGCGGTGACCACGGGGCGCGCGCCCGCCTTGACCACGTGTACCCCTCCGGCCAACAGGATGCCGCAGCCCAGAGCCAGCACCGGATGGAGGCCGATGGACTCCTGCGTGGTGGAGGCAAACATGATGGCGCCTGCCGTGGGGCGAATGACAGTCTGGATGACGTCGTTCGCCGAATCGACGGCGGGGATCTTGTCGGCGAGAATATCGATGATGAGCAAGACGCTCAAGAGCCCGATGATCCACCAGCTGGTCAGCACGTCCCAGGGTTCTCCCAACTCCACGAGAGACGTCAGGCGTCCCAGGAGCGCTACGGTCAAGAGAGGGATGTAGGCATTGAGACCCGCGGACGTCGAAAGGCCAAAGGCTGAGGCTAAATCCATAAATGCTTCTATCATCGTCTCCTCCCCTCCCCTACTGCTGCTCTCATTATAGAGAACCTAATCGAAATAGGCAAATGCAGTATAGTCCCTCCTTCTACTACGAGAAGCAGGGCGGGAGGTTGCAGATCCAAGCATTGACAAAAACCGGGATTCTGGTACAATACCGAGCGTTGGGAAAGACCCCATCGTCTAGTGGCCTAGGACGCCGGCCTCTCAAGCCGGAAACAGGGATTCGACTTCCCTTGGGGTCACCAAAGAGGGCCGGTGCCACGTGTGGGCACCGGCCTTTGTGCTATAATGGACACCTAACTTCAAAAGAGCGGAGGTGTCCATGCAGATCGCAGCGCTCCCGAAGATCACAGCATCCCATCTCGTGAAGTCCATCGATCTCAACCACCACGGCACCCTCTTCGCCGGACGTATGGCGGAGTGGCTGGTCGAAGCCGGCTTCATGACCGCCCGCGCCGCCCTCGACGTCCACCCCTCGCACATCGTCTGCGTCCGCCTGCACGGGATGGACTTCCGTCACAGCGTCGCCGGAGGGGAGACGGTGGTGCTGAAGGGGAAGGCGGCCCACGTAGGACGCAGCAGCATCACCATCCACGTCACTGCCCACGCCTTGCGCGTCGGACAGGAGGTCACCATCGATACCGAGGGCTTCGCGACCTTCGTGCACATCGTCGACGGCAGAGCCGTGCCCCACGGGCTGAAGGGAGAGCCGCCCACCGACCCCAAGTCCTGGATGCTCTGGGAGCGCGTCGTCCGGGCACGCGAGCAGCAGCGCAAGGAGCGTGGATGAACCGCATCGTCCACGGCTCCTGTGAGCGCATGGAGGCGCTGGAGACGGGCAGCGTTGCCCTGACGGTGACCTCGCCGCCCTACTGGAACGCCATCGATTACGACGTCCACTCCAGCGACAAGTCGCAGAACTACCGCACCCGCCGGTACGACGAGGGCTACGCCGGCTACGAGGAGTACCTCGACTGGCTGGACGGGGTCTTCGCCGAGGTGCTGCGGGTGACCAAGCCTGGCGGACTCTGCGCCATCGTCATCGGTACGGTGCTCTTCAAAGGCACCCTCTACCCCGTCCCCTTCGACGTGGTCGCCCGCCTCACCCGCCGGGGCTGGCTCTTCCACCAGGACATCGTCTGGCACAAGTGCACGGCGGGCGTCAAGCGGGCCGGCGTCGCCATCCAGAAGCCCTACCCCGGCTACTACTACCCCAACATCATGAACGAGTACATCATGCTCCTGCGCAAGCCCGGCCCCAAGATCTACAAGGAGCGGGAGCAGGTGGAGAAGGAGACGTCCGCCTACCCCATCAACCGCCTCTTCACCATGGACGTCGCCAACAGCATCTGGCACATCGCGCCCGTGCCGCCCGACCACCTCGACCACCCCTGCCCCTTCCCCGAGGAGATCCCCTACCGCCTCATCCAGCTCTACTCCTATCCGGGGGAGCGGGTCCTCGACCCCTTCGTCGGCTCCGGGCAGACGGTGAAGGTGGCCCGCGCCCTGGGACGGGAGTACGTGGGCTACGACATCATCGAGAAGTACGTGGCGCTGGCCCGCCGGCGGCTGGAGGAGCCCCTGAGCATCCGGCCCAAGCAGCTCATCGCCACCTTCGAGAAGATCGACCTCGACGAGCCGGCGGGCAAGAAGCGCAACTCCTGATCATGCCCATGGCAGAGCCTGAGAACGAAGCCCTGAACCGGAACCGGATCCTCGCCCGCTACCCCTGGCTGGTGCCGAACGACGAGCCCCACCTCGTGGTCATGGGCGACGACCTGGACGCGGCGCTGAGCGCGGCCCTCTACCTCCACCTGCACCCCTACGCCCGCCTCGCGGGGGTCTACAGCGGGTACACGACCGTCTACCACGGCACGGACTTCGCCTGGCCCGACGTCCTGGACGCCCTCTGGCTGGACCTCGACATCGCCCACCCGCGCTGCCGCTCCCTGGGCCACCACATCGTGCGCCTGGCCCCCGACGATCCCCTGCCCCACTTCGCCGCCAGCTGCAACCTCAACGAGCTGGTGGGACGCTCCGTGGAGCAGGACTTCAGACGGAAGTACCCCCTGGGGACCATCCACTTCCTGATGTGGCTCTACGGGGAGCTGGTGCCCACCCTGCCCAACGCCGACCTCCTCATCTGGCTGGCGGACTCCGCCTACATCAACGCCCAGTCGAAGGCCTGGAAGCGCAAATGGGGCACGGGGGAGGCGCCGGTGTGGGAGCTGCGACCGGGCTATCGCGGGAACGTGCGGGAGTGGCTCTACGAGATCATGCCCTACCCGCCCCTGCAGAGGTGCTTCGAGGTGGTCGAAGAGCCGGCGTGGGAGGCTCGGATGGCCCGCTTCCAGAAGGAGGTGCTGGAGGGGGCGAAGTTCGCGCAGGGGCCCGGGCAGGCGGCCTCCCAGCACCTGCGCCTCTCGGGCTGGCAGTGCCAGCCGCCCGCGGACGTCGCCATGGGGGCCTACATGCGCCGCCTGCTGGCCTTCGTCGCCCAGCGCACCGGCTGGCACCTCCGCCCGGCGCAGATCGCGCCCCTGAAAGAGTTGCAGGCGCGCTCAGGAGAACGCAAGCGCGCCCCGGTCGCACTGGTGCGCGAAGTGGGGCTCGCTGCCTTCCTGAACCGCTGCCAGATCTTCTCCTACGTCTTCCAGAGCCTCAGAACCCTCAACTACACCACCGGGCTCTAGGGGGCCTCGGAGCGCGCCCGGATCTCGACGGCCCGCGCCGCCATGAGGGCGCGCAGGCGCTGCGAGTCCCGCGGATAGGCCCAGTAGAAGAGGGAGAAGAGCAGGAAACAGAGGACCCAGGGGACGGGGATGGTCCAGACCAGAGCACGGGTCAGCCCGATGCTGTCGGCGAGGCTACCGGCGATGAGGGCCGAGATGGCCGCAAAGCCGCTCTCGATGAAGGTGACCATGGCGAAGGCCGTCCCCCGCAGCTCCGGCGGCACTGTCGCCTGCATCATGGGCTCCTTCGCCCCCTTGCCGGGCCAGCTGATGAGCAGCGCCGTCCCGAAGCAGAGGAAGAAGAAGGGCCAGAAGGACCAGCCCTCCGTCTGGGTGAGCATCACGAAGCTGAGGGGGATGCCGAAGAAGACGGAGAGCTGCCCGATGAAGGGGCGCCCGTAGGGAGGGTAGCGCTCCTCCGCCCAATCTCCCAGCACCCCGCCGACGACGTTGCTGATGGCAGTGCCGAGGACGATCCCGGCGAAGGCCAGCGTAGCGCTCCCCTGGGGATGACCGAAGACGATCTCCTCCGTCATGCCTCGAACGTCCACCATCCAGGTGATAAAGTAGAGGCCCATGACCACCCAGGGCATCGTGCCCGAGAGCCCCTGGAGGATAGCGACCCAGATGGTGGGGATGGAGAGCACCTTGGACAGATCGCTCAGCCGGACGGCGTACCTCTCCGCCGCCTCCTCGGTGATGGTGCCGGCCAGCTCGGGCTCGGCGGCGCCCCGCACGGGCTCGTGGACGAAGAGGGCGACCACCAGGCCCGTGACGACGCTCATCCCGCCGAGGAGGAAGAAGCCCCAGCGCCAGAGATCAGGCGAGGCCAGAAAGCCCAGCCCCAGGGTGCCGACGATGATCCCCAGGACGCCGATGGCCTCCAGCATCCCCAGCGCCCGCCCCCGCTGGCGCGGTGGGAAGGTGTCCGCCATGAGAGAGAAGGTGGCGGGCATGAGACAGCCCAGCCCCAGCCCGGAGATGGCGCGGATGACCAGGAGCTGCCCGAAGTTCTGCGTCAGCCCCACCCCCATCGTCCAGATCCCCCAGATTCCCGTACCGAAGATGATGACCTTCTTGCGGGAGATCTTGTCGGCGGCGTAGCCCCAGAAGGGAGCGCTGAGGGACTGCAGGACATTGCGGATGGTCCCGATGGTGCCCAGGTTGGTGTAGCTGAGCCCCCAGAGGGATTGCAGCGTGGGGAAGAGCACCGACATGGCCTGGCCCTCCCCCTGATCGATAAAGTAGCCGAAGGCGAGGGCGATGAGAGTGCGCCACCGCCACGCCTTCTCCTGCGTTGCGGGCGCCGCTTCGACGGGAGCGACGGGTGAAACCTGTGCGATTTGCTGTGCCACGATAAGGCCTCCTTAAAAAGATAGGGATTAGTGAGAAGTAAGGGGTGAGTAGGGATCAGGGACAAGGTCACGGAGCACCCACCTGGTCGAGAAATAGCCAATGGTTATAATTGGCCCTGTAAATGAACAGAATTCTACTCCTGAAGTCCCCACCGCTGCATTACTGATCCGGACGAGTACTGCTAAACCGGGCCGGGCTACGACCTCTCCGCCGGCGGTTAAAAACCGCCGGCTACCGTATTGAAGTCGGCTGAAGCCGACTGAGGATGGGCTTCCGGTAGTGTGCTTGCTGGAGCACACTTTTTTCTTGGTAGCCTTTAGCCTTTTATGTCCGGATCAGTAGTCGTCCGGCTCCTCTGCGGAGCGGCGCAGGGCTTCGAGACGCGGCCGGTTCTCGTAGGGGCGGATGAAGAGCCGGTACTCCTCCTCGGGGAGCTCCTCTCCCACCTGCTCCTGGAGCTCTTCGTAGAGGACGATGCGCGTGCGCAGCTTCTCGCAGACATAGTTCTCACAGCCGGCGCAGGTCTCCAGATCCCGGGCCATGACGCAGGGCCGCACGGGACAGCGCGGGTCGATAAGACGGGGGTTCTCCGTCAGGCAGCCCTCACAGTAGATCTCCTCCGGCGGGATGCGAAAACCGAAGTACTTGTGCCAGCCGTCACTCAAGCGCTGCCGGTTCTCGGGGTCCGCCTCGACGTTGGGCTTGTAGGCCAGACAGAGGTCGCAGCGGTAACCGCAACGCGTCACGATCGCTTCCATGCTAATCTCCAAGAGTTGGACAGCTCCTGCTTCACACGGCTCCTGCTTCACACGGCTCCTGCTTCACATGGAGGAGAGGGTCCGGAGCAAGCGGCTGACGTTATCGGAGTCAACCCCCGGGCTGAGACCGGGGGAGGAGCGGGGTGCGTCAGGCACCTCCTCCTCGGCCTGCGACGTCTCCTCCTCCCGAGCCTGAGAGCGCAGGTGGGCCAGGCCCCGCCGGGCCATCTCGTGGTCGGGGTTGATCTTCAGGACCTGCTCCAGGCAGTAGATGCGCTGCTGATTGTCGCTGACACCGCTGGCCATCCAGAGCCAGGCGCTCTCATTCTGAGGATCGGCCTTCAGAATCTGTTTCAGCAGCCTTCTACCCGCCTGTTTGTCTCCGGCCTTGATGAGCCGGACGGCCTCTTTCAAAAGTGCGGCAACGTTCATCGTTCTCTTCCTAACCCCATCTCTCACCGGTGTATGCCACGTCGTTCAGGGTAAGGTAACGGGAATAAAGACGCGGAAGGGCAGGACCTCCAGCGTGTAGGTACGGTTGAGGTAGTCACCGCTCCAGCCGCCGACGGCGTAGAGGGAGGTCTCCCAACCGGCGAGACCCAGATTGCGCCACTCGCCCACGAGGGGCGACTCCAACACCATCCAGAGATCGTCGTTGGGGTTGTAGCGCTCGTTGAAGCCCAAGTAGCTCTCCCACCCACCGCCGATGGCGTAGAGCTGCCCCCCCAAGGCCGCCAGACCCAGCCCCCCGCGCGGCTGCAGCAGCGGAGCGCAGGTCTCCCAGGCCTCCGCCTCCGGCAGATAGACCTCGCAGGCTCCCAGCTCGTCGCCGTCGTAGCCGCCGACGTAGAAAGCACGCTCGGCGAGGAAAGCCGCTCCCCCGAATCCCCGGGCCTCGGCGGGCGGGGGGAGCTCTTCCCAGGTGTCGGTGAGAGGATCGTAAGCGTAGGCCACGGCGCGAAAGCGGCTGCCATCCCACCCGCCGAAGAGGTAGGCCCGCTCGGGGTCGGCGGCCAGAGCGTAGCCGCAGAGAGCTTCGGGCAGGGCCGCCCGCTCCTCCCACGCGTCTCGCTCGGGGTCGTAGAAGTGCACGGCGGTCGTCGGCGCCCCTTGAGCGTCACAGCCCCCGGGGACGAGGAGCCCGCCCTGCAAGGGCACCGCCTCGACGTTCGCCAGCGCCAGGGGACGGGGAGCGACGCTCTCCCAGCGCGCTTCGTCGATGAGGTAGACGTCGGCAAGGTCGGTGGTCCCCTCGGGTGTCACCCCACCGACGACGTAGAGGCGGCGGTTGAGGGCCGCGGCGGCAAAGCGAGTGCGCCGCACCGATAGGGGGACCAACTCCTCCCAGCGATCCTCGCCGGTGGGCACAGGCACCGCCACCCCGCTGTCCGGTTCGTCGATCAGCCCGCTGGAAGAGCTGCCCACCGCGGTCTCCGTCTCTCCGGGCGGCAGAAAAAGCACCAGAAGGGCCAGGAGCAGGCCGACGGAGAGCGCAACCCAGCGCACCCGCGGCCAGTCGGGGAGGGCGAGCAGGGGCGCTGTGGCGGTGCCGGCCGGCTCGACGACCGTCTCTCCGGCCGGCACCGCCACAGCCACCTCCACGGGCGCGGTCTCCGCCGCCGCCTCGGGCACCGAGATCCACCCCTCGCGCACGGCGAGGATGGAGAGCTCCGTGCGAGAGGCCACCCCCGTCTTGGTGAAGATATTGCGGAGGTGCACCTTGACCGTGTTGGGGCTGAGGTAGACCTGGGCCGCGATCTCCCGGTTGGTCAGACCCTCGGCGACGAGGACCACCATCTCCAGCTCCCGCTCGCTGAGCGGCTCCCCATACTCAACCGGCATGGGACGCCTCCACGTCGGGGAACTCCACCGATTCGCGGCCCGCCAGCTTCTCCTGCACCCGCCCGGCGATGATCTCCAGGTGATGAGGATAGCGCACGAAATCCAGGGCGTCACCGGGCACCGTCAGCACCGGGCAGAGATCGAAGGCGACGAGCCACTCATCGTAGAAGCTCTCCAACAGCCTCAGGTAGTCGGGCGAGATGCTCCTCTCCATCTCCCGATCCCGCCGCCGGATGCGTTCCACGAGCGTCGGCACACCCGCCCGGATGTAGATCAGGAGGTCGGGGCGCGGGAGGGCCTCGACGACGAAGTCGTAGAGACGGCGGTAGGCCAGGTAGTCGCGCTCCGACATGTTACCCGCCTCATGCAGGGCCCGGGCGAAGATGTGGGCGTCCTCGTAGATGCTGCGATCGATGATCACCGAGGAGGCGTGCACCGCCATCCGGCGGTGCTGCTCCGCACGGTGTCCCAGGAAGAAGACCTGAAGATGGAAGCTCCACGTCCGCATGTCGCCGTAGAAGTCGGGCAGGTAGGGATTATCGGCGACGGACTCGTAGCCGATCTTCCAGCCCAGGCGGTCGCCCAGGCGCTCGGCGAGGGAGGTCTTCCCGGCACCGATGTTTCCGGCAATAAGCACGAGATGGTTAGCCATAAACCTCGATCACAAAGTGAAATCAGTAGGGTGTGTTTCCACCCATTTGGGAGCCGTCCCCGGTTGAAACGTGAGACGCGAGGGTCTTACGTGTCACGCTTCGGCTTAACTCAACTGCAACACACCCCCGTCAGGACACTAGTTGACAGCGGGTGAAAGGTGAGAGCCTCACACCGCGCGGCGGAACTCCAGGCGCAGGACGCGCTGGCTGCCCGGCTTCACGATGGCCTCCTCGCTCAGGCGCTCCCCGGCGACCCAGAGGATCTCCTCGCCTGCGACGAGCAGGGGCAGGTGTTCGCGCCAGGCCCAGGGCACCTTCGCGTTGATGAGAAAGTCGCTCAACCGCACCTCGGCGCCGCCCATCCCCTGGGGCCGAAAGCGATCGCCCTCCCGCCGCGTGCGCAGACGGGGCCGGTCCTCCAGCGCCTCCGCGTCCATCCAGGCCACGAGGGGCTGGGGGTTGGTGACGATGGTGCCCAGCTCCCAGGCCTCGACCTCTGCGATATGAAAGGACCAGCCCTCCGGCAGAGGGGTCGTCCCGGGCACGGTCACGGGGATGACCGCCGCCTGCTCCAGCCAAGGACGGTCCTCGGGCAGGTGCAGAGCCGCCTCGTCTCCGATGACGAGGGTCTGGTACCGTACCTCCAGGACGAGGCCCCGGGGCAGCGTGGCCTGCGCCCCCGTCCTGCCGGAGCGCGCCACCGCGACGGCGTCCTCGACGTGCACGAAGCTCACGTCCCGCAGCGTCTCCCGCAGTCGGTAGGCGGCCCGGCGCACGAGGGCCCGCTGCACCGCCAGAGGTCTGGCACGCCAGCCCTCGAGATCAAAGGCCAACGCGTCCTCGTAAGCATAGACGAGGAGCGCCTCCCACGCCGCGTCGAAGTCTGCCTCCAGCAGTTCGTAGTCGGCCCGTACCACCTCGGCCAGGTGCCGGAGGCGCTCGCTGATCTGCGGGCTGATCCCCGCCAGATAGGGCAGCACCTCGTGGCGCAGCTGGTTGCGGAAGAAGGTCGTGTCCAGATTCGTGCGGTCGAAGCGCGGCTCCAGCCCCCGCTCCTCACAGTAGGCCTCGATCTCCTCCCGCGGCGTCTGCAGGAGGGGCCGCACGAGGCGCAGGGCGGGCAGCACCTGCCCCGCCTCTGCGGGGGGAGTCCCGTAGACCGGCAAGCGGCTGTCGGGCAGCATCCCACGCAGGCCCCCGGGACCCGCGCCGCGCAGCAGGTGCATGAGCACCGTCTCGGCCTGGTCGTCGGCGTTGTGGGCCACGGCAATGCGCCGTGCTCCCTCCCGCTGGGCCACCCGCGCCAGAAAATTATACCGCACCCACCGGGCGGCCTCCTCCAGCGCCAGCCCCTTCTCCCGGGCGATGGCGGGAAGGTCGACCCGCTCCAGCGTCCAGGAGAGGCCATATCCCTCCGCCCGCTCCACGACGAGATCGGCGTCGGCGTCGGCCTCCACACCCCGAATGCCGTGATGGAGGTGGGCGACCTGCAGGCGCAGGTCCCACTCGGGGGCCAGGCGCGCCAACAGATCGAGCAGCGCGACGGAGTCGGGCCCGCCGGAGACCCCCACCACCACACCCCCGCCCGGCTCCAGGAGCCCATGGCGTCGGATGTACTCAAGAACGTCAAGGAGTAGATCCATGGCCTCTACCGGGGCGCAGCACACGCCGGCTGCCGGGCAGTCAACACCTCACCTCCAGTACGAGATCGTCCAGAGGGGTATCCCACCTAGAGGGAGACGACCGTTCCGCAGTAGTCACAGGTGACCTGCTGCATCCCCTTGTAGATGGTGGGCAGTTGGGCGCCGCAGGAGGGGCACTTGGTCGGCACAGAGACCTCGGCAGCCGTCGTCGCCTCGACGGGGGCGACCTGCTCCTCGACCACGGCTGCGGAGGAGGGAGCGGCGCTGTCGTAGCGTTCGGCTTCGAACTGTCCTTCGCGCGCTCGACGCAGCAGCCGGGCCCACTCGTCGTTGTCGGCTCCCTTGAGATTCAAAGCGACCTGGGGGGGGGCGTCACCGCCCTCCATGCGCAGGGTCAGGAGCTCCTGGCGGGCCTTGAGGAAGCCCTTCTCATCCTGGGTCTCGAGAACCTCGATTCCGCCGATGGGACCCTGCCAGAGGAGCTCCTGCACCTTCTCCTTCTCGGTGGTGATAAAGAGAAACTTCTTGGTCGCCACCTCTTGACGCTGCTCGAAGAGCAACCGTCCCTCGGTGAGGAAGAGATGGCCGGGAATGGGCTCCGTCCCCTTGGCCAGCCACTCGGCCTCGGTCGCCGCAACGGGGTGCTCCTCGGGGAAGAGCTGGAACTTGGCCTCTTCAAAGGCATCCAGCATGCTCTCCACCGAACGCAGCTCCGTCTCGAAACTCCAGAGCTCGTTCTGGGTCTGGTCGAAGGCCCCTGCAACCCGCTGTTCGGCCTCGCGTACCTGGCGCTCGAGATCCCAGATCCGGTCCTCGGCGGCGTCGAGCAGGGAGGGATTGCGATTAGCGCGATCGATGAGATTGTTGACGTCATTGACAGAGGTGCCCAGCAGATTCCGCTCCTGCTGCAGGGAACGGGTCGCCGTCCGTTGCTGGGTGGGCCATTGGCGCTTGAAGGTACGCGCCCGGTCCTCCCAGCCGCGACCGAAGATGTAACCGCGAGCCCGCAATCGCTCCACCCGATGGTCGAGCGTATTGATCCGGGTCCCGACGTCCTCCATGCGATCCAGCACGGTGGTGAGAGCCGCCGTCCCCGCCACCCGCGACCAGTTGGAGCTGAGGGTGGAGAGCCGGGCCTGGCGCTCGGCGCGCAGGTCCTGGGCCGTCGAGGGAGAGGCGGAGGGAGCCGGCCGGCTGTCCTTGGACACCTGAGATTTCAGTTCCGAGCCCTGCCTGGGCGTCTTGGATTTGGGACGGGAGGAGACGGAGGAGGGCGATTTAGGCCGCACGCTCCTGCTTTTAGGTGCGGTGCGAGAACTCGAAGGCTTCTTCTTACGACCACTGTTGCTGCTCTTCAGCGATGACTGCTTCGCCATAGCGGTTCTCCTTACAAATAGTCGGATAGTCTTCAGTCCAACGGTCAGGTAGTCATCCTGGTGCTTGAACGCGCTGCGCAAGCACGATGGCCCCTCGATTCGACGCTGGGGACCGTCGGGCGACCCCTAGCGCTTACCCTCCCCCACGCCCTCTTGCAAGTAAGCCTCCATGAAAGGGTCAAGATCCCCGTCGAGGACGGCTTCCACGCTCCCCGTCTCGTGGTCCGTCCGGTGATCCTTGACCATGTGGTAGGGATGCAGCACGTAGGAGCGGATCTGATTGCCCCACCCCGCGTCGGTGTGCTCCCCCTTCAACGCCTCGATCTGTTGTCTGCGCTTCTCCTCCTCGAGCTGAATGAGACGGGCCTTGAGGATGCGCAGGGCCGTCTCACGATTCTGCGACTGGGAACGTTCGTTCTGACAGGCGACGACGATGCCGCTGGGCAGGTGGCGGATACGCACCGCCGTCTCGTTCTTTTGCATGTGCTGCCCGCCCGCCGAGGAGGCTCGGAAGGTCTCGATCTCCAGGTCGTCGGGGTTGATCTCCACCTCGATCTCCTCTCCCAGATCGGGCCAGACCTCCATCAGGGCAAAGGAGGTATGGCGCCGGTGGGCCGAATCGAAGGGCGAAAGGCGAACCAGCCGGTGGACGCCCCGCTCGGCCTTGAGATAGCCGTAGGCGTAGCGCCCGTCCACGGCGACGGTGGCGCTCTTCAACCCCTCGCCCTCCCCCGTCACCGAGTCGAGGATCTCGACCTTGAAACCTCGCTGCTCGGCCCACCGCAGATACATGCGCAGGAGCATCTGTGCCCAATCCTCGGCGTCGATTCCGCCCGCGCCCGAATGCAGGGCGACGATAGCCGCGCCCCTGTCGTACTTCCCCGAGAGCATCAGCCGGAACTCCGCCCGCTCCAGCTCCTCCTGGAGTTCGCCGGCCTCGCTCGCCAGATCCGGCAGCAGCTCCTCGTCGGCGAGCGCGTAGAGCTCCTGCAAATCCTCGACCTGCTGCCGCAGGCCCTGCCAATAGGAGACCTCGTCCTGCAGCTCCGAGAGGCGCTGCATGGTCATCCGGGCGGACTCCGGATTGTTCCAGAGATTGGGGTCCGCCGCCTTCTCCTCTAACTCAGCCAGCTCCTGGTAGCTCCCAGGTAGGTCAAAGACGCCTCCAGATGGCTTCGATGCGGGCAGCGAGATCTTCGATACGTTCGTTCAGTTCGGTCACAGTCAATGCCTCCTAAAAAATAAAGGGATCAGGGAGTGGGGATTAGGGATCGGGAAGGAGAGTATAGGATGGTTGCTTCGATCCCTAGCCCCAGTCCACCGTTTGTCGTGTCACCCCGGCGGCGTGCCGGGAAATCTATCGTCTCTACAGTCAGCGGTCGGGGGCCATGAGCCCCTGGATGAAGGCCTCCCGGTCGAAGGGCGTCAGATCCTCCAACGTCTCGCCGGTTCCGACGTAGCGGATGGGCAGCCCCAGCTGGTTGCCGATGGAGAGCACCATCCCGCCTTTCGCGCTGCCGTCGAGTTTGGCGAGGATCACGCCCGAGACCTTGACGGCTTCGAGGAAGTGCCGGGCCTGCGAGAGGCCATTCTGGCCCGTCGTGGCGTCCAGAACGAGCAGCGTCTCGTGGGGAGCCCAGGCCACCCGCTTGGAGACGATGCGCCGGATCTTCTCCAGCTCCGCCATCAGGTTGTGTTGGGTGTGCAGCCTTCCCGCCGTGTCGATGATGAGGGTATCCATCCCCCTCGACTTGGCAACCTGGATGGCGTCGTAGACGACGGCGCCGGGGTCACCCCCGGGCTCTCCCTCGACGACGGGGACGCCCACCCGCTCCCCCCAGATGCCCAGCTGATCGACGGCGGCAGCCCGGAAGGTATCAGCCGCGGCCAGCATCACCTGACGCCCCTCGCGCTTCATGTGCTGGGCCAGCTTGGCGATGCTCGTCGTCTTGCCCGAGCCGTTGACGCCCACCACGAGGATGACCGCCAGGGGCCAGTCGAGGTTCAGCGGCCCACCCTCGGGCAGCAGCAGCGCGAGCTCCTCGAGCAGGACCTCCTGCAGATCCGAGGTCTTGTAGAGCCCCTCCTCGCGCACCCGTTCGCGCAGGCGCTCCACCAGCTGGAGCGAGGTCTGGACCCCGACGTCCCCCTGAATCAGGAGGGCCTCGAGATCCTCCCAGGTCTCGTCCTCGATCTCACCGGCGCCCAGCACGTTGACGATCTGGCCGAAGACAGCGTTCCGTGTCTTACGTAAGCTCTCGAAGATACCTTTCATCACACCTCCGTGGGGGAATTATAGTCGAGGAGAGGGGTGCGTCAACCGCGCGTGCCAGAGGAGACACACTTGGCCCTCGAAAACACCGACCAGGGGCCGGGGGCCTCGGCCCTGCGCCCTCGTCCTTGGACAGGTGCGCCCGCCTCCGGGAGAGCTACCACCAGCGGCCCTCCTCGACGCGCACCCCCCACTCCGCGAGGAGCTCGAGGACCTCGTCCCAGTGCTTCTCGTTGACGACGGCGAGGGGCCCCCCCTTGGTGAGGGGGCGCAGCCAACGGCTGAGAAGCCGATCGGATCCCCGCAGCTCCTCGAGTACCTGGGCGCTCTCCAGGCGCAGCAGGCGCACCTCCGCCGTCTGCGCCTTCCCGTAGTGGGCCATCCAGGCCTTGACGCGCTTCACCCAGGCATCGTCCAGAGGACGGCCCGTCATCTCCTCCACAAGGCCCACCACCTCGGGCGCCGTCATCCCCGAGTGGCCCGCCTCCCGGATGCTCTCCGCCGTGAGCTCCCAGCCCCCGTCGCGCTCCTCGGCGAAGCGCCGCACGGTCCCCGTCACGTAGAGACTGGGCAGGGGAACCCGCGAGACCAGGCGCCCGTCCTGCCAGCGGAGGCTGTGAGGGAGATCGGCCTTAGGCCCCTGGGAGAGGGCCGGCAGGAGCTCCATCTCCCAGAGGCGGCGCTCGACCTTGGGGGCCGCCTCCGCGTCGACGTAGGCCGTCTGCTCCCCGAGAGGCTGCAGGAGCCCGCGGAGAGGCGCGTCGTCGAGCAGGCGCTGCAGCAGAGCCGCACTCTCCACGTGCAGCACGAGGACGTCCTGCCGGACGGTGATCCGCTCGTGCTGCGCCCCCCACTCCCGGATGGTACGGGCGACGTTCTGAGGTACGGGCTGCTCCGTGACCCGCTCCAGGAAGGCCAGGATCTCGGGGATGGAGCGCCCCGTCTGCAGCGCCCCATAGATGCTCTGCCGGGTCACCCGATAGCCGATGGTCGCAGTCTCGACCTGCTCCCGCTCCGTCAACCGCTCGATCTCGACGAGGCTCGCCAGGGACACCGGCCCGAGAGCCAGGAGCTGAAAGTCGGGCTGCAAGACCACCTGTCCCTGCCCACTCTCCTTGGCTTCCCAACTCTCCCCCAAGAGCGCCGCCCTGCCCAGAGGCGAAAGGCGCACCGTCGAAGGAAGCTGGTCCCCCTCATCGTATCCCAGATAGAGCACCCCGGTCCTCACCAGGGGATCGAGGAGGTGCAGAAGGGCCGTCTGTTCTGCCTGCCGCAGGTTGCGGGTCAGCTTCGTCTTGCGGACCTCCTTGTTCTCGCCCCAGCTGTACCAGTCGAGGCGCCGGTAGAGATCGTCCAACGTCTCCCCGCTGTAGATGAAGGCTCCCGGTCGACCACCGTTGAGCAGGGTCAACATGTCCGCGACCGGGAGCCAGAAGGCCTCGGAGAGAGAGCCGAGGAGATCGAGAAGCTGGACGAAGAGCAGGGAGAGGGGGTGGGCGCTGGGGACACCGTAGACGTAGACGTCCTGAACGATAGATCCGAGGTTGATCCCTTCGAAAAAGGCCACCTGCCCCAGGCTGCGGAGCACCTGTTTGACCTGGGCATCCAGGGGCTGCTGCCAGAAGTCGAAGGCCTTCTCGTCCACGAAAGCGAAGATCTCCCCCTCCTGCTCGACGAGCAGCTCCAGATCCATGAGGAGCTCGATCATCATCTCCAGATCCTCCTCGACCTCTTCGAGATCGGAACCCATCGCCTCGGCGACCCGGCGCCGGTCGCGCTTGTAGAGCCCGCCGGCTTTGAGAGCGCGTCCCGGCTCCCGGCGCAGCTCGGCCCAGACGAAGAAGAGCTGCCGGATGAAGACCTCGCCGTCCTGCTCCACGACGCGCGCCGGAGGGCGGGCCTCCAGCTGGTGGGGGTTCGTCTCCGGGAGAGAGAGCAGCTCCCGGGGCAGGACCTGCAGGACCTCAGGCGGGATGCCCACCGTATCGATGGGGAAGAAGTCCCGGCGTGACCTCATCCCGGGCGGCTCCGTGAGGTTGACCACCAGGCCTGTGAGGAGGATGGCGCGCATCACGTCGTCAAAGAAGGGCAGCAACGAATCCGGCCCGATCCCTTTGCGCTTCTCCACCCGTACCAACCCCGCCATCACCAGGGGGGTCACCAGGTCCATACGGGAGACCCGACCCCCGGCATCGAGGATGATGGCCAGGATAGCCCGCTCAGCGGCGGAGAGCGCCGCGATGAAGTCGGGGGAGGCGGCGCGGCGCGGGATGGCCTCGACGAGGGCATCGACGGCCTCGGCCTTGGTCAACCCGGTGGTTGTTTCAAAGAGCCCGAGGTTGATGGCGATATCCTTGACCACCCCGGCAGAGTAGGCCTCGAGAGAGACACGCAGCGATTCCATCTTACTCCTCCACCTTCGGCAGGTAACCCTTCGCCTCCATCCCCCTGACGACGGCAGCGGCGCGCTCTCCGTCCAGGAGGGCCGTCCGCGCGTTGACGAGACCGAGGAGGGCGTCGGGCAGTTCGGGCACCGCCACCTGGAGCTCCTGCAGCGTGAAATCATCCGACGTGATCAACGCCGCCTGGTGGGGGTAGAGGCGGACGCGCCCGTAGCGCGCCCACCACCCCTGCCACCAGGCCGGCACGGGCTCGGGGAGCGCAGGTCCGGCGCTCTCCACCCACGAAGCGGAGAGGGACTCGGGGGTCTCCCCCGCTTCGAAGGCCCGGTGCAGGCGCTCCACGTCCGCCTCGTAGAGAAGCGCGTCCTCCCGCATCCCCGCCGGACGCGCCCACTGCTGCAGGTGACGGATCAGGGGCCCGGGCACCGGGGGGGGCACCAGGAGCGCCTCCTCGTCGGGAAGCCAGGTCAGCGGACGCTCCTCCCGGGGGGCGACCTCATCCAGGGGGTAGCTCTCGCGGCGTTTCCAGAGGAGATCCTGCAGGTGGTGCAGGCGCAGGCCGATCACGACATCGTGCTCGTCGACGAGCACGTCGGCCAGTCCCAGCCAGCGCAGGGGGCCGCGGGCCATGGCGCGCAGGTAGAGCTCCAGAAAGCCCTCCCACCCCTCGAAGGTGCTCACCAACTCAAGGTTGGATACGGACAGCAGGGCCTCGCCCTCGGGCAGCAGCCGTAGCAGTGGATCGAGCACCTCCTCCACCCCCAACCAGGTATCGTGAGGCAGGAAGGAGAGATAGTCGAGGACGAGGGAGCGCAGGCGCTGCATGATAAGCTGTAAATTGGTCAGGAACTGGACCTCCACGTAGGGGCGATAGTGGAGCCGCGCCTCCACCTCCCCGGCCCGCCAGAGCGGCCAGAAGGCGCTCCAATCGTTGACCCATTCGTACCAGGTGAGCAGCTGCGCCAGCTGCCGCCCGGGCGGCAGGGCCAGGAACTCCTCGGTGCGCTGCGCCTCCAGGTGGATGGGTGAACCGGGACGGAAGATGATACCGGCGCTCAGCAGGTAGTAGAGAAACTCGACCCCCTGGGAGGAGATCCCCAAGGCTGCGGAGAGGGTGGAGAGGGCCGCCGCCTCCGGCTGGGGCTCCGGCGCCATAAGCTTCAGATCCCACGAAGGAGGTCGATTGGCCTTCTTGAAGCTGCGCGCGCTCTCGGGCGTGGGCACCACCTGCCGGAAGGGCGAGCGATTGCTCTGCGGAAAGGGGGACCACGTCCGGGTGGGCCGCAGCTCGTAAGCCTCCGATTGCACGAGCCCCACGAACTGCTGGATGCTCACGAGCAGGCGCTGGGGGTCGCCCTCCAGCACCTGGGTCCCGCCGGGCACCTGCAGCGTGGGCAGGGAGAGGTAGAGTTCGGGCAGCCGGGGCATGAGGATCTCCGGGAAGACCAGCCCACCTTCGGCGTCCAGCCCCAAACCGGCCTCGAGAATCTCCTCGTAGAGCATCTCCGGTCGGGTGGAGAAGGGACGCAGCATGAAGATCTGCTGGCGTCCGGGCAGGTAGCCGAGGATCCGGAGGTTGAGCAGCAGTTGGACGAAAAAGTCCTGAGTCTCGGGGCGCAGCGAAGCCAGCGCCACCAGGATGCGGCTGGGGTCGAGGAAGATTTCGACCAGCTGCTGGGCCAGATCGATCCGCGCCCGCCCGTAGGGATCGCCCCCCAGCTCCGTGATCTGCTGCCTCAGGAAGGCGACGGGCCACTCCTCCCTCACGATCCGCTCCACCGCCTGCTGCACCGGGTCGCGGGAGTCCCTACTCCCGGTCAGACGGACAGGCTGGGAGGCCAGGGGCTTGACTTGCCGGTAGCCCAGATCAGGCGCCGTCTCCTCCAGCTGCTGTGCGTAGCTCTCTGCGTCGTACTCGAAGATGCTCATGTTCACGTCCTCTATCTCTACAACCTCACGGGGATCTCATCCAGGGCTGCCACAACCTGCGGGGTCACACTACAGCGGAGGGCACGCACCTCGACACCGGCGCGCGCCGCCGCCCGCAACATCTCCCCAAAGGCCGGATCGGTGGTATCGTGGGGCGCAAAGCTCCGCGCGTCCTCCCGCTGCACCACGAAGACGACCGCCGCCCGCGCCCCCTGCTTCACGGCTCTCAGGAGCTCCCGAAGGTGCCGGCGCCCGCGCTGCGTGGGGGCGTCGGGGAAGGCCGCCGTCCTCTCCTCCACCAAGGTCACCGACTTCACCTCCAGCCAACAGGGGCGCGGGTGCCCCTCCAGCCGGAAGTCGATCCGACTCTCGCCCAACCGCACCTCCCGCCGCACCACCGGATAGTCCTTGAAGCCCGCCAGCCAGCGCGACTCGAGGACCCGGGCCAGCAGCGGGTTGGGCAGTCGCGAGTCGAGGGAGATCCAGCGCCCCTCCACCTCGACGAGCAGGAGGTCGTGAGCCGTGCGACGCCGGGCAGCGACGGCGGGAGGGGCCGGGCGCACCATCACCCGTCGCCCCGCCAGGAGGAGCTCCTGAAGGCGTCCGGGATTGGGGAGATAAGCGGGGACCGACTCACCGGCGACGGTGACCCGGGCACGGAAGCGATTCTCGCGACCTTCAAAGGTGGCGGGCACCAACCCGCGGAGGGCTATCTGCGGAGGGGGAACCTCACCCGGCACGCGCGTTGCTCTCGGCAGTGAGCGTGGGCAGCGCCTGGGGCACCTCGTCCTCGTAGAGGATGACGTAGCGGTAACCCTGCTCGGTCAGGAAGCGCTGCCGGTTGGCGCTGAACTCCTGATCCACCGTCTCCTTGCTGACGATGGAGTAGAAGAAGGCCTGCCCGCCGTCCTCCTTGGGACGGAGGATACGGCCCATCCGCTGGGCCTCCTCCTGGCGCGAGCCGAAGGTACCCGAGATCTGGATGGCGACGTTGGCGTCCGGCAGGTCGATGGAGAAGTTGGCGACCTTGGAGACGACCAGCGTCTTGATCTCGCCCTCGCGGAAGGCCTCGTAGAGCCGCTGGCGCTCGCGGTTCGTCGTCTTGCCGGTGATGAGGGGGAGGTCGTAGCGCTTCGCCACCGCCTCCAACTGATCCAGGTACATCCCGATCACGAGGATGTTGTCCCCCCGGTGGTAGTCGAGGAGCCGGTCCAGGATCTTCAGCTTGCCGGGGCTCTGGGAGGCGACGGCGTACTTCTGCCGCCGCTCGGTCATCACGTACTCGAGCCGCAGCGCCTCGGGCAGGGGGGTGCGCACCTCACAGCAGACGGCAGGGGCGATCCAGCCCTGGTGCTCCAGATCCCGCCACGGCACGTCGTACTTCTTGGGGCCGATGAGGGAGAAGACGTCCTCCTCCCGCCCGTCCTCACGGATGAGGGTGGCGGTCAATCCCAGCCGGCGCCGGGCCTGAATCTCGGCCGTGATGCGGAAGACGGGGGCCGGGAGCAGGTGTACCTCGTCGTAGATGATGAGACCCCAATCCTCCTGATTGAAGAGGGCGAAGTGGGGGAACTCCTTCTCCAGCGCCAGATTCTTGTTCCGCGTGCCCCGCTTGCGATGGGTCAGGATCTGGTAAGTGGAGACGGTGACGGGCCGGATCTCCTTCTGCTCACCGGTGTACTCACCGATCAGATCGGGGGTGAGCGACGTCTTGTCGACGAGCTCCTCCTGCCACTGGCGGGCCGCGATGGTGCTGGGGGTGAGGATGAGGGTCCGGGCCTGCACCCGGGCCATCGCCGCCATCCCCACCATGGTCTTGCCCGCCCCGCAGGGCAGGACGACGACGCCCGAGCCGCCGGCCTCGGAGCCGCCGGCCCAGAAGGCATCGGCGGCCTGCCACTGGTAGTCGCGGATGATGAAGGGCTCGCCCGAAAGCATCCACTCCCGCAGTTCGAACTCCAGGGGCGCTCCGGACACGTAGCCCACCAGGTCGGCGGCGGGATAGCCCGCCTTGAGGAGCGCCTGCTTGACGTGACCCCGGCGGGAGGCGGGCACCTGCAGCGTGTGAGGTCCCAGCCGATCGAGGACGTAGGGGCGAAGATGGCGGTTGCGCTCCAGCTCCAGGAGGAGCAGCGTATCGTCGGAGGTGAGGCGCAGACGCTCGGGATCGGCAGGGTCGGGGAGCAGGCGCACCCGCCCGTAGCGCCCGATGGCCTCGCGGATCTCGATCTCGACGTTCTCAGGCACGGGGTACTTCGAATACTCGGCGAGACCGGCGATGATCGAGTCGGCGGTCATACCCGCTGCAGCGGCGTTCCAGAGGGAGAGGGGGGAGAGGCGGTAGGTGTGGATGTACTCCGGGCTCTTCTCGAGCTCCGCAAAGCGGGCCAGGTGATCGCGCGCCTCCTCGTAGAAGGCGTTGTTCACCTCGAGGAGCACGGTGCGGTCTCCCTGGACAATAATGGGTAGTGTGGCACGATATTCCATAACCTGTGTATTCTACCGCAGAGTAAATCTCGAGTCAACCCCTCCAAGAATTTCTTACTTGACAAGGTACGCCAACTTATGCTATAGTGATTACGTTCAAGACTGAAAGCTAAAATAGCTGGGGCATTGTGGGTGTCTTTTACGAGCGCTTTCAGTTTGCTCTTGCTCAAATTATCGAACTCGCAAACCCAGAGGCCGTAGAAAGAATAGCGCAAGAGAGCACAGGTAGGCCTACACCTGCCAGTGCTCTTTTTTCGGCTGAATCGGCCGGATCAGACAATTAAATAGTAAGATTTGAATGTTTTTTAAAAATCGCGTACACTACAAGTAAGTCTATAGAGTACAGGTATTGGAGTTAATGAGCGAAGCACTCAAAACCAAACCAGATATTGAGATCGGCGTCAATCGCCTGGAAGAGGAAGAGTCGGGGGAGGAGTACCTCCTGGCTCTGGGCTACCAGCGCGGTTACGTCAGCTATGACGATATCCTCCGCGTCTTTCCTGAGGTGGAGGAGGACATCGAGCGCCTCGACGAGATCGTAGCAACCCTGATCGAGAACGGCATTAGCGTGGGCAAACCGGGCGAGGCCCGGACCGAGGGCCTGGGGCGCGAAGAGGACGAGGATGAGGACGAGGAGACCGCGGAAGACGAGCTGGAGGAGGACATCTACCGGACCATCGCCGCCGACGATCCCGTCGGCCTCTACCTGCGCGAGATCGGCAAGGTCTCCCTGCTCACCGCCGAGCAGGAGGTGGAGCTGGCCAAGCGCATGGAGGCCGGGCAGAAGGCCCAGAAACGCCTCAATCGAGTCCGGAAAGAGGAGAAGCGCCGCGAGCTCCAGGCGGTCATCGAGGACGGCATCGCCGCCCGCGAGCACCTGGTGCGCGCCAACTCCCGCCTCGTCATCAGCGTGGCCAAGAAGTACATCGGGCGCGGCGTGCCCTTCCTGGACCTCATCCAGGAAGGCAACATCGGGCTGATCCGGGCTGCCAACAAGTTCGACTACAAGCGCGGTCACAAGTTCTCCACCTACGCCACCTGGTGGATCCGCCAGGCGGTTACGCGGGCCATCGCCGACCAGAGCCGCACCATCCGCGTGCCGGTCCACATGGGCGACCAGATCAACAAGCTGCTGCGCATCTCCCACCAGCTGACCCAGCGGTTGGGGCGCGATCCCCGGCCCGAGGAGCTGGCGTCGGAGCTGGACATCCCGGTGCGCAAGGTGGAGCAGATGTTGGACGTCGCGCGCCGGCCCCTCTCCCTGGAGATGCCGACGGACGACGAGGAGGAGAGCACCCTGGGCGACTTCGTCGAGGACACCGAGAGCCCGGCCCCGCCGGACGAGGTGAGCTCGGCGATGTTGAGGGACACGCTCATGGACATCCTCAACGAGCTGCCGCCCCGTGAGGTGAAGATCCTGCAGATGCGCTACGGCCTGCTCGACGGGCAGACCTACACGCTGGAGCAGGTGGGGAAGAAGATGGGGGTCACCCGGGAGCGGGTGCGCCAGATCGAGGCCCAGGCGCTGAGCCGCCTGCGCCACCCCAGCCACGCCCGCCGCCTGCGCGACTTCCTGATGAGCTGACGAGCCGGAAGAGCCAAAGCGCCTGTGAGGAGATAGCTTTCCGACGGCAGGTGCTCGGGGAATGTGGCAAAGTGCCGAAAGGGCTGGAGATGCACAGCCCTCAAACGAGTCAGGAGGAATCGTTCCATCCTAACTCCAGAGAGAGCGGGAAGTTGTACTTTTACGAAGCCTAAGCGACGGGGTGAGCGCTGCTCACTCCGTCTTTTTATGTTACCTCGACGACGTGGCCCCCGGCGGCGCGGGTGAGACGGTCCCGGATCGCCAGCCCCAACCCGGCGCTGCCGAAGTCGCGCGCCAGGATGGTCTCGACCCCCTCCTCATCGAGGGCGCGCAGCGTCTTGTAGAGGCGCCGCGCCACCGTCTCAAGGTCCTTCTGGGAGCCCGCAGCGCGCCGGACGAGGGGCAGTCCCCCGAAGAAGATGAGGTCTTCGGAAGCGAGCAGCAGCCCCACCCGCCGGCCCGCCCCCTGCAGCTGCAGGGCGTCCCTCCGCAGCGCGGCCAGCATGGGCAGACGCGCCCCCCGGTAGAGGACGAGGTCGGCCCGCGGCGCGTAGTGCTGGGCCAACGTGCCCGGGGAGGGGACCGTCTCCTCGGCAGGCTCTACGCTCTCGGCGCGCAGCTCCACCTCGCCCAGGAGCGCCTCGAGGGCCTCGCGCTCCACGCCTCCCGGGCGGAGGATGGTGGGCACCGACGTGAGCAGGGAGAGGACGGTGGACTCCACGCCCACGGGCGTGGGGCCGGCGTCCAGCAGGAGGTCGATGCGCCCCTCCAGGTCATCGAGGACGTCCCGGGCACGGGTGGGACTCAGGTGCCCGAAGCGGTTGGCGCTGGGAGCCGCCACGGGTACCCCCGCCGCGCAGATGAGCGCCCGCGCCACCGGGTGGGAGGGGACGCGCACGGCCACCGTCTCGCCGCCGGCCGTCACCACGGAGGGGACCTCGGGACCGCGGGGCAGCACCAGCGTCAGCGGGCCGGGCCAGAAGCGCTCGGCGAGCTCGAAGGCCACCGGAGGCACGTCGCGGGCCACCCGCTCCAGCGCCGCGGCCTCCGCCAGGTGCACGATGAGGGGGTCGTAGGCGGGGCGCTCCTTGGCGCGGAAGATCCCGCGCACGGCGCCGGCATCGAGGGCGTTGGCGCCCAGACCGTAGACCGTCTCGGTGGGGAAGGCGACCAGGCCCCCGGCGCGGAGCACCTCGGCGGCGGCCCGGATGGGCGCCGCTTCGGGGGAGCGGGGATCGACCTGGAGTACGCGCGTCGTCGTCATGGGTTCACGATGCCAGATGGGTTCATGTTAATAGTCAGTATACCCTACCGGCACACTGTGCCAAATTGCAGTGTGGACGATTGGGTCTGCCCTGCAACACTTTCGCCTATCCCCATCACTTTCACAAACGAGCGGATGACGGAAGTTGGATCTTTGAGGTCTCTTCTATGCAAGGCAGCGTAGAGAGTGAGATCGACGTAGTTATCGCTGCCGTAGAGAACTACCTCGAGGGATGATTAGTGTAATTCGTGGCTGAG
>DAOTVC010000102.1:0-24789 GCA_034437215.1 Anaerolineae bacterium
GGGGGCGACTGCGGCTCCCCCATGACCACGCTTCGTGCCAGCGGTTAAAACCGCCGGCTACCGTATGGGAAGTCGGCTCAAGCCGACTCGTACGCCCGACCGCCAGCCCGCTGCAGCGGGCTTGAGTACCCCTAGACCCCGAATTCATGCGGGGGCGACTGCGGCTCCCCCATGACCGCGCTTCGTGCCAGCGGTTAAAACCGCCGGCTACCGTATTGAAGTCGGCTCAAGCCGACTGGTACGCCCGACCGCCAGCCCGCTGCAGCGGGCTGGAGTACCCCTAGGCCCCGAATTCATGCGGGGGCGACTGCGGCGCTCCCCCCATGACCGCGCTTCGTGCCAGCGGTTAAAACCGCCGGCTACCGTATTGAAGTCGGCTGCAGCCGACTAGTACGCCCGACCGCCAGCCCGCTGCAGCGGGCTTGAGTACCCCTAGACCCCGAATTCATGCGGGGGCGACTGCGGCTCCCCCATGACCGCGCTTCGTGCCAGCGGTTAAAACCGCCGGCTACCGTATGGGAAGTCGGCTCAAGCCGACTCGTACGCCCGACCGCCAGCCCGCTGCAGCGGGCTTGAGTACCCCTAGACCCCGAATTCATGCGGGGGCGACTCCGGCTCCCCCATGACCGCGCTTCGTGCCAGCGGTTAAAACCGCCGGCTACCGTATGGGAAGGCGGCTCAAGCCGACTAGTACGCCCGACCGCCAGCCCGCTTCAGCGGGCTTGAGTACCCCTAGACCCCGAATTCATGCGGGGGCGACTGCGGCGCTCCCCCCATGACCGCGCTTCGTGCCAGCGGTTAAAACCGCCGGCTACCGTATGGGAAGGCGGCTCAAGCCGACTAGTACGCCCGACCGCCAGCCCGCTTCAGCGGGCTTGAGTACCCCTAGACCCCGAATTCATGCGGGGGCGACTGCGGCGACTCTTAACCGTGGTCAACACGTAATTTGACAAAAGAGGATCCATGAGCACAATCCTGTTTGGCAACCAACCCAAGGAGTGTGAACCCATGGATCCCCAAGCCGTATTTTGCCCTAATCCGGCCTGTTTGGCAAGCGGGCAAGTCGGTAAAGGTAATATCAGCATCCATAGTCGGAAGGAGAAACGGTACCGGCACAGGTTGGCCGGTCGTAAGAGTTGCGCTATACTCAATTCTACATGCAAGACGTCCCGAGGCTCTGCGAAAGCCCGAGAGGCGCTGCGAGATGACGCGATCAGTGACGCAAGATCTCCACGCCACCGGGGTCGCAGTCGAGCCGGGGGGCGTGATGTAAAACAGGTAGGGATATGAAGGGCTTAGATGGAGTCGCTATCTATCTGCCATTCTGGAGTAAGTAGCCGAACGGTAGATTCAAGTTCCTGAAAACCGGCACGGGAAGCGGGGCACTGAGTGTGCTTGCTGGAGCACACTTTCTTCGGGGTAGCCTGTGGCTTGAGCCACAGGCGATGCCGGGCATGGACCGTCAACCTTAGGCTTTTATGACCAGAAAGGTGCCATCTCTGAGCAATCTCTCGAGTTCAAAGGAGAAATGTTATGCTTATTACGGAATATCTACTGCTGCTAATCCCGGGCCTTGTTCTCGCAACCATTCTTTTCCTGCTGCTGCGCAGAACTCATCCCCTTCTGCACCTCTTCCTCTTTATTACGGTCTTCATTTTCACCAGAGATGCTATGACCCCCCTCGGTCTGTGGAGTATCGGAAATGGAAGCTTCCTCTGGATCCGTTTCATCCACGATCCTGTTACACTCCTGATTTTGGGACTCAGCAGCCTCGGCTTTGTCTTTCTGATGCAATCCATCTCTCCCGAACTGGCAGTACTCGTCGAATGGTTTGAGGGGAACAGAGTTGCCGGAATTCTGACGGGGATTGCTGGGGCCGTCATCGCCGTCCTCCCTCTAGCTCTCATCTACCGGGGGGTTCCTCTGGAGAACCGAGGCGGCACTGTACCCCTTCGTCTTCTGCCTTTTATCCTATTCATCGCCCTTTCCGGAAATCTGTACGAAGAGATCCTCTTCCGGGGATACCTCTACGGCTGGCTTACGGAGAGGGAAAGGATAAAGCCTGTTCCCGCAGGGCTTATATCCGGTCTGTTCTTTTCGTTTGGTCATGTTTTTCTGGCCTTCAATGTCACAGATGTGGGTATCAGCATACTGGTTTTCGCACTCTGGGAAGGATGTCTGGCCGGTCTGGTCCGATCTCGATTTGGTCTCATTCCGGCCGTACTAACCCATGGTCTGGCCGTGTTTCTTTTGACCTCTGGATTGCTTTGATATGGAGTGTCACTGTGGCCGCCGGCGACCGCGGTCGAGCCGGGGGCTTGCACGTAGATGAACTAACAATCCTCGATATTCTTGAGCAGCACGATCACCATGGCGACGTTGACCAGGGCAATGGTCAGGAAGACCCCGATCTCCACCGGACTGATCGGTACACCCACCCGCGCCATGTTCAGACCCATCAGGCTGACGGCGATCCCCATCGTCAGGAACTTCAGCAGTCCCACGGAAGCCAGCAGGTAGCCCCAGGCGCTGCGGCGCAGGAGGAGGACGCCGGCGAGCACACAGAGGGGAACGATCAGTCCGAGATCCATCACCTGGATGAACATGGTGGTGACGTTCTCCAGCACGGGCGCTTGATCGCCGGTCAGGGTCGGTACAATACGCCCCAGCCAGGCGAGAGAGAGGAAGGCGGCAGCGAAGAAGAGCAGACCGGCGATGGCGCGGCGGGGCAGCCTCTCGGAGAAGTGGGAGGGCAGGGTCTCCAGGTCAAAGGAGATCATGCTCAGGATGAAGGCGAAGAGGCTGAGGCTGAAGAGCGCGACGTAGACCAGGAAGAGCGGGTTGTAGGCAGCGCCGAAGCTCATGGTGATGTAGGTGTAGAGGATGAAGCCCAGCGTGCCGGTGAGCAGCAGCCGCCCGCGCAGGGAGCCGCGCCGGGCCAGCCAGAAGGAGACCGCCAGCAGGGGCAGACCGAGAAGCAGCGTGACCAGGTCGTTGGCCTGCATCTGGGCTGCCGAGCTGACCGTGTCCCAGTAGTAGAGGCCGCGCGCGTTGATGGTCACCTCCTCCCCGCGGAAGTTGGTCAACGGGTAGGGGACGCCCTCAGCGGGCCAGAGCCCGGCGAGGGCGGCGACGAGCGCCAGGACGAAGATCAGGGGGACGAGAGCCTTGAGAGCGGGATGCATCTTCATAGATACCTTACGCCAGCGCTTCCGGTACCCAGCTGCGGATCTCGTCCCAGTCACGGTTGTCGGTCTCGGTGGAGCCGACCACCTTGGCGATGAAGCGGTCGAGGAAAGAGAGGCGCGAGTAGTCGATCGCTCCCTCGAAGTAAATCGCCTCCACGTCCTTCAACAGCGGGCGGATGGGGTCCAGGTAGGCCGCACGGGCCGCACGGCTCGCCTCGTCCTCCTCGGCGTGGAGCATGTGGACGGTGAAGAGGGACACGGGCATCGTGCCCAGGGTCGCCTGGTGGGCCTCGACGAACTTCACGGCCTCGGGCAGCCACTTGCCCATGCGGATGGGGCTGCCGATAAGAACGGAGTCGTAGCCGGAGGGGTCGGGCGCCTCCTTGATGGGCTTGACGTCCACTGTGAAGCCGCGCTCTCCGAGGCTTTCACCGATAGTGGCGGCGATCTCGGCGGTCGATCCGGCACGTGTAGCGTAGGTTACGAGAACTTTGTTACTCATCTTGTCTTCTCCTCCAAAGGTTAATTCCGGTCTTTCGATGTCGGGTTTGCGCGTGGCGACGTAGCCCATCCCCGAACAGGTAAGCGTGGTCGCCGCTACGGTAATGCCGGCAACTTTGAGAAACTTACGACGTGAGATTTTCGTAGCGCTCATGAAACCTCCCCTGAGAACGACGGCTCTCAAATGACAGTGAATAAAACGTCTTGGTATTACGTACTTCGTGATGGTATACGCAATACGCAGTACGCAACCTTATGCAAGCCATACGCAGCTATTTATCTCTCATCCCTCCAGCATCAGGAGGGTACAGCCCAGGTTATGAAGGTGGCGAATCAAGCCCATGATCCCCGACTGGTCGGTCACGATGTTCGTCAGCAAGGTGGTGTCGCCCTCGCGCGTCAGGCAGGTGCCCTCCGGGCAGAAGGAGGCCACGAAGCCCTCGTCCAACTGTCCCTGAAGACGAATCTGGTAGCTGCGCATGCCGTCATCTTGTCGAACCATTCTCATTCACCCTATTCTGTATAACTCTGAGTGTTCACCGTCGCTGATACGTCTGCAAACTCTAACGTTTTCAGTATAACGCCCGCCAAAGAAAAACGGACTACATGGCCATGTAGTCCGTTCATGTAGTCCGTCAGGTGCGCTTCATGTAGGTCGATTCGACAACAGCCCCAGCTCCCGCGCCCGCTCGACGGCGTGAGCCTGCCGGTTCACGCCCAGCTTGCCGTAGATCCCCTTGATGTGGTAGCGTACAGTGTTGATGCTGACGATCAACCGCTCCGCGATCTCTCCGTAGGTCAGCCCTTCCCCCAGCAGATCCAGCACCTCCAACTCCCGCTCGCTCAACGGCTCGATAAGCGCTTCCGGGGTACGCTGCTTGTCTCCCGAATCTGCGGGAAAGTGGCGCAGCAGGCGCTCCACGTAGGGTGTGACCTCCACCTGGCGCAACAGGGCCGCCAGCGGCGCTCCTTCGTCGACGAAGAGGCGCAGGTAGCCCTCGGGTTCCGCCAGGACGAGTGCACGCGTCAACCACTCCCGCCGGGTCCGCGCATCCTCCGTCTCCAAGAGTGCCCCCAGAACCAGAGCCTCCAGAAGTGTGCCGTTGCGCTCTCCCGCTTCCGCTGCCCGGACGATCCGTCGTGCGAGGTCGCCCGCTTTCGGAGAGCGCCGGGCAGAGAGGAGCCGCAGCCAGGCCAGGTGCAGTGCATCCGTGCGGTGCGTTACGGCGGTCTCCAGCGCCACCCCGCTCGTATGTAGGACCCTTTCGGCCTCGTCCAAGCGACTTTGCGCCACCAGCAGGTTCGCTTGTCGGGCGAGCAGATCCGGGCGCACCCAGTCGGGCGCCCCCTGCCGGACGAGCGCCGTCGCATCACTTATCTCCTGTTCGGCAGCGACGTACTCCCCCTCCGCTTGCAGGAGCCGCGCCAGATGGATCTTGGCATAGATTACCGAGGCGTTGTGCCCGGAGAAGGAACCGCGTTTGATGCCCCGCTCGAAGTGAGCGCGCGCCTTCTCTATCTCGTTCCACTCGTAGTGAACGACCCCCAGGGCAGCGTAGACACTGCCCACGATGGGAGGCGGCGCGCTATTGGATCGCTGCAGCCAGCTGATGGCCTGCGCGGCGGTCTCGGCGGCGGAGCGCAATCTGCCATACGGCAAAGACATCAGCGTCAGGTGCGACACAGCCAGCATCGCCGTCACCGGATCGGCTGCCTCCTGGCTCAGCCGGACGGCATGTTGGAGTGCCTTCAGAGCAGGGGAGAAGTTCCCCGCCTGGCGATGGGCGCCCCCCCTTGCCAGATATGCGAGCCCTGCCACGCGGCTATGGTTCGGACCCACCCCATCAAGAGCGTCCTGAGCAGCGTCCAGAGCCTCGTTCACACGCCCCTGTGATTGGAGCAGGTTCGCCTGCAGCGCCAGGGATTCGGCGCGCAGAGGGGAGGGGGCGGGTTCCTCCGCCAGCGCTGTCGCGGCCCTCCGCCAATGGTTCAGCACCTGCTCGAAATTACCTCGCAGGAGGTAGAGCCAGGCCAACCCCAGGTCCACACGCGGGCTGATGGACTGACCGGCGGGCAGGGCCTCCATCCAGGACTCGACAGGGCGCACGTAGCCCTCGGAGAGCAGCTGCCAGAGATGTACCTCAAGCAGCGCCATGGCACGTTTGAAATCCTCCGCAGCAAAGGCGTGCCGCAGGGCCTCTACAGGCAGGTTGGCAGCCTCGAACCAATCGCTGGCCCGCCGGTGCAGGTCAGCCACCCGTTCGGGATGGAGGCGGTGCAGTTGGGTCTGCAACAGGTCGGCGAAGAGGTGGTGGTAGCGATACCAGCGTCCCACCGGATCGAGCGGGATCAGAAAGAGGTTAGCAGAGAGCAGAGACTCGAGGAGCGCTGTGCTGTCACTGCGTCCGGTGAGGGCATCGCAGAGCTCGCCGTTCAACGTCGTCAGAATGGAGGTCGCCAGCAGAAAGTCCTGTACCTCCGGTGGTTGGCGTTTGAGCACCTCCTCGGTGAGGTAGCTGAGGATAAAGCGGTGGCTGCCGCTGAGGGACCGGACGAAGGATGCGGCATCCTCTCGCAGCCCCGAGGTGAGGGGCGACTTCATGGCAACCGCAGCCAGCTGCAGACCGGCAGCCCAACCCTCGGTGCGCTCCAGCAGCCGCACCAGATCCTCATCGGAGAGCTTCAGCTCCATGCCCTCGCGCAGAAACTGCTCTGTCTCCTCTGGACCGAAACGCAGGTCGGCGGCTCGAATCTCGGTCAGGCGATTCTTGGCACGCCAGCGGGTCAGGGGGAGGGCCGGGTCCTCGCGCGTGAGGATGACGAGGTGGAAGCGGGGCGGTCGGTGGGTGAGCAGCTCCTGCAGCACGGCGAGAATGGTCGGATTCTGAATCCACTGGAAGTCGTCCAGCACGATCAAAGTAGGTTGGCGAGTGTCTACCAGGTCATTCACCAGGGTAGCGACGATGACCTGCTGAGGCGGAAGCTGCCCCGCAGCCAACACCGGAGCCAGATCTACGCCTATCTCCGCATCCGCCCTCTGCAGGGCGGTGACGAAGTAGGTGAAGAAGCGCAGGGGGTCGTCGTCCGCCTCCTCCAGCGACAGCCATGCGCTCTGTAAAACAGGCGGCGACCCCTTCTCGTCCTTGAAAGAGAGCCACTCCGCCGCCAGCGTGCTCTTGCCGTAACCCGCCGGAGCGGAGATAAGGAGAAGGGCGTGGTCGGCGCTCAGCCCCGTCTCGAGACGCGCGACGAGGTGCTTCCGCGCGACCTGTTGGGGCGGCAGCGTGGGCCGGAAGAACTTCGATGTCAGCAGCATAGACTTCGGCGTGCCATCCATAGGGCTATTATACCAAAGCGTACCGTGAAGCGTACACCAAGATGTCGCCGCCCCAGGGCTATCGCACTTAGAAAACTTTCCCCATCGCGTTACTTGGTGCGCCGGTGAAGCGGCGTTTTTAGAAGGGGTTTTAACCCCGGCCTTTAGGCCGTATTTCTGCAACCAGATGTCAAATGCGATAGCCCTAGGCACGTTGGCTTTGTGAGCGAATTGTATCGCAATTTATACCCCAACTTTATATCCGGATACATGTAATCCGCTCCTCCTTCTGTTACTATAAAGGGAATGCGCTGCAAAGCACGCATAACCCCTGCCCTAGTAACGAAGGAGGGAACGTGAACACTGAGAGTTCAACACCGACCGAACGAGAAGGACCGATACGGCCCCACAACTGGTGGTGGCTCGCCACCGCCGCCGCCCTGGCCATCATCCTTGGTCTGGGGACCCTGCGCCTGATAGGGCTGTTAGCCCACACGTTGGCACTCCTCATCCTGGGGATCTCCATCGGTGCCGCACTGGCTCCGCTGGTTACCTGGTTAACGCAGTGGATATCCCGTGGCCTCGCCACGGTACTGATCTATCTCCTGCTGCTCATCGTGGTCGGTGTCATCGGGTGGATCATCCTCCCCCCGCTCATCAATCAGGCTGTCCAGCTCGCTGAACGCTTGCCGGAGCTGGCCGATCAGGTCAGCCAGTGGATCAACCAGTGGGACGTCGTCACAACCGATACCCTCATCGAGCGCTTGAGCAATCAGCTCAGTGCCGTGGGCAGCACGCTGCTCAATATCCCCCTCACCATCTCCTCCTACATCGTCGACTTGGCCCTCGCCCTCGTCATCTCCCTCTATCTCGTCATCTACGCACCTCGCATCCGGCGCTTCTTCCTATCTCTCTATCCCGCTTACCGCCGTGAGCGAGTGGGAGAGGTCGCCTCCAGAATAACGGAGGCCATGGGCGGCTATATCCGGGGATCGGTCATCAGCGGCCTCATCATAGGCACCCTGGTCTACATAGCACTCCTGATCATCGGTGTCGACTTTCCCCTCGTGTTGGCCCTCATTGCCGGCGTGATGGAGTTAGTACCCGTCGTCGGTCCCTACGTCTCGGGGATCGTCATCGTCCTCGTAGCGCTCCTCGATTCGCAGACCCAGGCCCTGATCACGTTGGGCGTGGTCATCGTAGAGCAGCAGATCGAGAACAACTTGGTTGTACCCAACGTCATGAGCAGCCAGGCGGAGATCTCGCCCATCATGACCATTTTGGCCTTGTTCGCCGGAGCCTCGATAGGCGGGATCCTCGGTGCTTTGGTCGCCGTACCGATAGCAGCGGCGTCGCACATCTTCGTGGTCGAGGTCATCGCCCCCGCTATCCGCCGCCAGACCGGCGCCCCTCCCCGCGAGAACGATGAAGAGAAGGAGTAGAGGATGAAGAGAGATGTGAGTGTAAAGTCCGGAGACCTGGACGTACAGGGGCCCAGGGAGCTGGGCGAGGTCGTGCTGGCGGCCGGCAAGGACTTCCTCCACGACAGCGGCCCTCAGTGGGCCGCCGCCATCGCCTACTACAGCCTGCTCTCCATCCCGCCCCTCCTCCTCGCCATCGTCTCCATCGCCGCCTACTTCGTCGACCCCGAGTGGGCCACCGAGCAGGCCACCACCCTGCTCGGTGAGTTCCTGCCGCAGGGCAGTACCCAGATTGAGGACGTGATCAAAGACGCCATCGACACCCGCGGCACGGTAGGCCTGCTCTCCATCGGTTCGCTGCTCTGGTCAGGCACCCGGGTCTTCGGCGCCATCGCCAAGGCTCTCAACATCGCCTTTATCACCCGCGAGACCTACGGCTTCTTCAAGCGCCTGTTGGTGGAATTCAGCATGCTCCTCACCGTGGGCCTCCTCTTCGTGGTGGCCCTCGCCGCGCCCTACGTCTTCCATCTGCTGCGCGACGTCCTCGCCGTCATCCCTGCCGACAACGCCATCCTGGGCATCCTCGCCGAGCTCCTGCCCGTGCTTCTACTGCTGGGAGGCTTCTTCCTCATCTACCGCTTCGTGCCACGCGAGGAAGTGGCCTGGGAAGCCGCGGCTCTGGGAGCCGGGGTCGCAACGCTGCTCTTCGTCATTGCCCGCCCGCTCTTCACCTACTACCTCCAGCGTTTCGCCAACTACAACTTGATCTACGGCTCCATCGCCATCGTGATCATTCTGGTTTTCTGGGCCTGGATCATCGGGGTCATCCTGCTCTTCGGGGGGGAGATTACGGCCCACATCCAATCCATGCTGCTCGAGAAGCACCCCAGGAATGAGGTGGAGAGGAAACACCGCGTGCGCGCCCCCACGCAGGGTCAAGACGAGAACAAAACAGAGATTACGGGAGAGGCGGTGAGCCGGCAGCATTGACACAGGCTTAGTCCGTGCTATAATGTATCTAAACGATATATAAAGGTGCGATACACGGTAAGGACGATGGCAAATGCGACGTTGAGCGTGCGAGATTTCATACTTGGACTCCTAGCCCGACAGTCGATGTCGGGCTATGATATTAAGTCTTTGCTCGAGAGTCTCAGCTGGCTGATTGATATACCCAGTTACGGCAGCCTCTACCCGGCACTGCACTCCCTGTTGGAGGACGGTTTCGTCTCGGTAGAGGTCGTCCCCAGTGAGGACAAGCCGCCCAAGAAGGTCTACAGCGCTACCCCGAAGGGCAAAAAGGTGTTGGAGAGCCGTCTGAACAAGACACTGAGTTCGAATGCCTCACTCAAAACTTTTCTGATGCGCTTGATCCTGGCGGACCAGCTCTCCAGGCCGAGTCTGTTAGCCCACCTGCGCCAGCGTCGCGCTCAGGTCAAGAGCGATCATACGGCCTTCGAGGAGATGGCGGAGGAAGCCGGAGACCTGGGTTCTCAACTGGTGCAGGGATATAGCCAGGCCATCGCAGATGCCGAGCTACAGTGGTTGGATAGGGTGTTGAGTCGGTTCTCTTGAGAGAACACGAGGTCGCAAAAACGTGAAAGAGCGGGATAAGTTACAGCAGGAGTTAGAAGAGGTCCGAAGGCAGCTCACGGCCCTGGATGATGCTCTGGCGGAGAAGCCTGAGTACGGCATGGGCAAGGGTGATCCGAGTATCACCCAGTGGGAATTGGACCAGGCCATGCACCAGCGACTGGAAGCGCGGGCCGCAGCCATCCAGCAGGCGCTGGGTCGGCTCAATGACGGTAGCTACGGCCGCTGCGAACGATGTGGTGAGCTCATCCACCCCGATCGCCTGGCTGTGCTGCCCGACACGAAGATCTGTATCAAGTGTGCACAGGAGAAGTGATGGCAGAGAAAGAGAATGTGGTGCTATTCAAGACCGGAGACGCCGTCGTACATCCCGTCCGCGGAGCCGGGGTAATCACGGGTTTCAAGGAGTTCACCAGCAACGGGCGCGAGACACGCTACTACAAGATCAAGCTCTTCGACGCCGCCCAGACACGACTTATGATCCCCATCGAACAGGCAGAGGAGCGGGGTCTGCGCTTGGCTACCCCTCGCTCAGACCTGGAGGAGGTGTGGGACGTCCTGGAGGAGGATCCCAACACGCTGGCGAAGAATCACCGTACCCGCTACAAGAAGATCGAGGATAAATTGCAGACGGGCGATATCCTGCAGGTAGCGGAGGCCGTACGGGATATCTCCTGGCGGCGGCGCAACGAGGACAGCCTCACGGTCAAAGGCCGCCGCCTCTATAAGCGCGCCATGCGCCTGCTCGCCGGCGAGATCGCCGCCTCTCAGGGCATCGATCTGGAGACCGCACAGGACAAGATCCGCACCCGCCTGCGCGACAGTTTTGAGGACGTGGACGAAGAGTAGCCGTTTGAGAGTGGGGCAGTAGAAGTCAGCAAGAGATACCTTAAGGAGGTCATGTGGCAAAAGCAGAAAAGATTGAAGTTATGGGCACCGTTGTGGAGGCGCTCAAGGGCACCAAGTTCCGCGTGGAGCTTGACAACGATCACGAAATCATCGCCTACCTGAGCGGCAAGATGCGCCGTTACTACATCCGCATCCTGCTCGGAGACCGGGTCAAGGTGGAGCTCTCCCCTTACGATCTCGATCGCGGTCGCATCGTCTACCGTTACAAGCGGCGCCGCCAACCCGCATCAGCCTAGCACTTATCGAAGAGCCGTAGATAACTCTATCCTTTGCTCTAATTGTGGGTACGAATCACTCGATCCCAGGGCAGCGTCTTTAGCATTTGGCCCTTACGCGTTTGATAATCAGCTGCCGGGCAGCACAGGTGCCCGGCAGATAACCGCACTGGTTCCCCCCTACCGGTCGTGGGGCGCCCCCTCCCCACCGCCGCTTGTCGGCGTGTCTCAAGAACCCAGTATGCAGCTCATCGAGGACGAGAACAATGAACATTACCGAAACCCTGGAAACACTTCTGTCAGATGTCGTATACTTCATCCCCAATCTTCTGGTTGCCCTGGTTGTCTTCGTCATCACCCTCTGGCTCGCCGGCGTCGCCGCCCGCCAAGCGGAGGAGTCCGCCAAGAAGCGCATCGAGGAACCCGAGATAGTAGAGATCCTGGTGCGCATCACCCGCTGGGGAGTGCTGATCCTAGGCACCCTCGTGGCCCTCGAACAGGTGAACTTCAACATCACCGGCTTCCTGACAGGGTTGGGGATCCTGGGCTTCACCGTCGGCTTTGCCCTACAGGACATCTCCCGCAACTTCGTGGCGGGGATCCTGCTCATCCTGCGCCGCCCCTTCAATATCGGGGATGCCATCAAGATCGGAGATTTCTCGGGAGCGGTGCTGAAGATCAACATGCGCGACACCGTCATCCGCACCTGGGACGGGGAGATGGTGATCATCCCTAATATTGACGTCTTCACCCAAGCCATCACCAACTACACCGCCCTGCCCCTGCGTCGCCGTACGGTCAAGATTGGGCTGGGCTACGGGCAGGACTTGCGCCAAGCCGTCGAAATCCTCATCGAAGCCCTGCGCAACGTGGACGGGGTTCTGGAGAGCCCGGCACCGGAGATCTACGCCCAGGAACTGGGCGACTCGGTGCTCAACTTCGCCGCCTACTTCTGGCTCAATCAGAAAACTCACGGACTCTTCAAGGTACAGTCCGATGCCATTCAGGCCATCAATACTGCGGCCGAGCGGGCGGGCATCGACATGCCCTACCCTACCCAGGTCGTCCACCTGCAGGCAGAGCCCCACACTCTGCCCGCCGCACAAGAGTCGACGGCGCCCGATCTCTGAACGACGTGTAATCTATCCCTTATACCCTAGCATCCGGAGGAATATCGAGACAACATGAGCACACCATCGTACATCGACCTCATGAAGAACAGAATTGACATCAGCCGCGTCCCTTTCAGCGATCGCGGCTCCCGGCTCCTGGTCTACCGGTCGCCCCAGGAGAGTCGCCTCATCGTGAAGCTGGCGGAGAGGCTGACCCGGCTACAGCCGGAGATCGACGCTTACCGCCAGCGCGGTCCCTTCATCAGCGATCTACGCTTTGTCGACAGCGAAGGAGATCCCCTGGACTTTGAGGTGGAGTCCTATCCCCACGCCCTCACTTTCCACACCCGCATCGGAGATTTTGGGATGGTCTTCGAGGACGACAACACCCTCGCCATCGGACTGCCGGCCAACCAGCCGGCGGGCCTGCGCTTCCACGTCTCCCCCCAGTTCTGGGAGGAGTCCCCCCACGGGGGCGTCTTCAAGGCCATTCGCAATCTTACCTACACCACCAACCAGGATGAGGTATTGTGCAACGAGATTCGCCCCAAGGAGGGTGGGTATGCGGTGGCGTTCATCGTCGCCGGCGGCGAGGACGTCGCCGTTCACATCACGGTGAGCGATATGCCCGTGGCGGTGACTACGCTGCGCCCCTACTCCCGCTCCTACGTCGACGCCGAACAGCGGTGGCAGCGCTGGTACGAGCGGGTCCCTCCGGTCAGCGAGCACTACCGCTCCACCTACGCCTACGCCTGGTGGATCATGGCGAACAACCTCGTCAGCCCGCAGGGACAGGTGGGGTACGAGGCCATGATGCCCTCCAAGATGGCCTACGTCGGCCTCTGGCTCTGGGACAGCGCCATGCATGCCCTGGCTTATCGCCACCTCGACGCAGATCTCGCGCGCAACCAGCTGCGCGCCATGATCGCCCACCAGCTCCCCGATGGTATGCTCCCCGATGCCATCTACGACGAGGCGGTGATCTCCGAGATCTCCCACCCCATCCGGGCGGAGGTCACCAAACCCCCGATTCTGGCGTGGGCAGCGCTGAAGCTCCACGAGACGGACCCCGACATCTCCTTCTTGCAGGAGATCTACGTCCCCCTCGTACGTTGGAACGCCTGGTGGTTTGCCATGAACGACGACGACGTCGACGGGCTGGTCCAGTACAACCACCCCTACTCCTCAGGGCTCGACGACAGCCCCCTCTGGGACTACGGCATGCCCGTGGAGTCCCCCGACCTCAACACCTACCTCTGCGTCCAGATGGGCTCCCTGGCCCTGATGGCGGAGATGTTGGGTATGGAGGCGGAGGGCGGAATGTGGCGCCGGAGGGCGGCGGCCCTCGTCGGGCGGATGATTCAGGACTTCTGGGACCCCCACGCGGGCGTTTTCAAGGCGCTGCACAACGAGGAGCCCGTCCCCGTCCTGACCCCCTTCAACCTCTACCCCCTGTGGACGGGCCAGCTGCCCGACGACCTTCGGGAGCGGCTCATCGCCCACCTCACCAATCCCGATGAGTTCTGGAATGAGTACGTCTTGCCCACCGTGGCCCGCAATGATCCGCACTTTGCGCCTGCCACCATGTGGCGCGGACCGGTCTGGGTGAACATCAACTACTTCTTCATCGAGGCGCTGCACCAGGTGGAACGGCACGATCTGGCGCGGGAGCTGCGGAGGAAGACGCTCGAGCTCGTCATGGCGCAATCGAGCATTTACGAGTATTATCATGCGCAGACGGGGGAACCGCCGGCGACAGCCGCCGATATCTTCGGCTGGACGGCGGCTGTCTTTATCGATCTCGCCATTCAAGCAAGCCGGGAGGAGGGCATAGATGAACAAGCAGAGAGCCCAGGAGTGTCAACTACAACCCGTTCTGGATGACTTTCTGGGCGAGCGCTCCCTGATCATCGTCGCCAACCGCGGCCCGGTGACCTTCGAGCGCACCGAGGAGGGAGAGCTCAGCTACGAGCGGGGGAAGGGGGGGCTGGTCACCGCGCTGCTGGGCCTCTGTCGCTACACCGACGTCACCTGGATCGCCAGCGCGCGCACCGAAGCCGACGCCGCGTGGGGCGAGGGCACCCTCGCCCTCAAGGATGGGACGGATGTCCATCTCAAATTCATCGCGCCCAGTGAGGAGGCCTACGACGGCTACTACAACGTCATCGCCAACCCGCTCCTCTGGTTCCTGCAGCACTCGATGTGGGACGTCCCGCGCGCGCCGGTCATCAACGCCGGTACGTGGCAGGCCTGGCATGAAGGGTACGTCGCCGTCAACGAGATGTTCGCCGCCGCCATCGAAGAGGAGGTGCGCGTCCGCGCCACGCCTCCCCTGGTCATGCTCCAGGACTACCACCTCTACCTGACGGCCCGCTCGCTCTGGAGGGCCCTCAAACCCGGGAAGCGGCCCACGATGCTGTACTTCATCCACATCCCCTGGCCCGGCCCCGAGTACTGGCGCATTCTTCCTCCGGAGATGCGCCATACCATCCTCGACAGCCTCTGTGCCACGGATCTCCTGGGCTTTCAGACGGAAGAGGACGCCCTCAACTTCCTCCGCACCTGCGAGACCCTGATCCCCCGCGCCTACCCCAAGTACCGCCGGGGGAGCGTCTGGTACCGCAACCACCGCACCCACGTGCGCGACTTCCCTATCTCCATCGACGTGCAGGCACTCCGGGAGACCGCCCGCTCGGAGGAGGTCGCCGAGTACCGGGAGGAGTTTCGGCAGATGATCGAGGATCAGCAGCTCATCCTGCGCATCGACCGGCTGGAGCCCAGCAAGAACATTCTGCGGGGCTTTCTGGCCTTCGAGGAGCTGCTCGAGCGCTACCCCGAACATCGCGAGAAGGTGATCTTTCTCGCGCTCCTCGTGCCCTCGCGCCTGGGCGTAGGAGAGTACCATGACTACCTTAATGAGCTCATGGCAGCCGCCGGTCAGATCAATGCCACCTACGGCATGAGCGAGTGGGAGCCGGTGCGCATCCTCGTGGGACAGAACTACCCCCGGGCGGTCGCGGCGATGCAGCTCTACGAGGTCCTGCTCGTCAACTCCATCGCCGATGGGATGAATCTCGTCGCCAAGGAGGGACCGGTGGTCAACGAGCGCGCTGGTGTACTCATTCTCTCCGAGAGGACGGGGGCCCACCAGCAGCTCAAGGAGGGCACACTCATCATCTCTCCCTGTGACGTCTACGCCACCTCGGAGGCCCTCCACGAGGCGCTGACCATGCCTGCAGAGGAGCGCGCCGAGCGCGCCGGACGCTTGCGGCAGGTCGTCGAGGAAGAAGACATCACCGCTTGGCTCTGCCAGCAGCTGCAGGCCGTGGCACGCTTGAAACTGTAGGACGACAAGGAGGTTACCCATGCATAAACCGACAACGGCCGTGCTCCACTACACCGCCCCCCCCACGGTAGGGGGGGTGGAGGCGGTCATCAAACACCACGCGCAGGCCTTCGCCAACGCCGGCTATCCCCTGACCATCGTGGCAGGCCGGGGGGAGCCCGAAGCCCTGCCCGAGGGGACGGAGTTCATCCACGTGCCCGAGATCGCCTCCCGCCATCCCGAGGTGCTCGAGGTCACCAACGCCCTGCGCGCCGGACGGGTACCCGAGCACTTCGCTGCGCTGAGCGCGCAGATCGAGGAGCGGCTGGGCCCCATCCTGCAACGCTTCGACAACGTCATCGTGCACAACGTGCTGACCAAGGAGTTCAACATCCCCCTCACCGCGGCCCTCTTCCGGCTCCTGGATCAGGGGACGCTCCACAACTGTATCGCCTGGAGCCACGACTTCGCCTGGACCAGCCCCACCTGGGAGGAGAAGGTCCATCCGGGCCGGCCCTGGGACCTCCTGCGCACCTATCGCGAGGAGGTCACCTACGTCGTCGTCTCGGAGGACCGGCAGGCGGAGCTGGCCGAGCTCTTCGACTGCCCGCCGGAGGAGATCCGCGTCGTCTATAACGGCGTCGACCCCCAGCTGATCCTCGGGCTGACCGACGAGGGATACGCGCTCATCAAGCGCCTGGAGCTCCTTCAGGATGACGTCATCATCCTCATGCCCGTGCGGGTGACGAAGGCCAAGAACATCGAGCTGGCCCTGGAGGTCGTCGCAGCGCTCAAGGCGCGGGACGCCCGCCCGCGTCTGATCCTCACCGGCCCGCCCGATCCCCACGATGAGGAGAGCATGGGCTACTTCGAGGAGCTGCAAGCGCTGCGGAAGAAACTGGGGGTCGAGCGGGAGATGCGCTTCGTCTTCGAATCGGGGCCCCAGCCCGACGAGCCCTACACCATCGGCGATGAGGTCGTCGGCGACCTCTACAGCGTGAGCGACGTCATGTTCATGCCCAGCCACCGCGAGGGCTTCGGCATGCCCGTGCTCGAGGCAGGCCTGGCGGGCATCCCCGTCGTCTCCACCGACGTGCCCGCCGCGGAGGAGATCGGCAGGGACGCGGTCGCCGTCTTCGACGCCGCCCTGCCGGCGGAGGAGATCGCGGAGGCCATCCACGAGTGGGCCCAGGCGAGCGCCGTCCACCGGATGCGCTGCCGGGTACGCCGGCGCTACACCTGGGAGGCCATCTTCCACCGCGACATTAAGCCTCTTCTGCAGCAAGGAGGGGGGCGGTGATGCTTTGCACAGAGACTGATCTCCTGGAGCGAGCCGTGGAGGCGCCCCGCCTCTGGCTCTTCCTCGATTACGACGGCACCCTGGACGACTTCGCGCCCACCCCCGACGAGATCCTGCCCAACGACCGGGTCATCGATCTCCTGGCGCGGCTCAAGGAGGCCCCCACGGTGCGTCTGGCGGTGGTCAGCGGGCGGCGTCTGGCTCACATCGAGAAGCTCCTGCCCATCCCCGGCGTCCTCCTGGCGGGCACCTACGGCCTCGAGATGCGGACACCCGAGGGGGAGCTGCGCCTACGGGTGCGCGAAGAGGAGGTGCGTCCCACGCTGGCCCAGATCAAGCCCCACTGGTCGGAGCTCCTCGCCGGCTACGAGGGCTTCTACCTGGAGGACAAGGGCTGGACCCTCGCCATCCACGCGCGCTTCGCCGCCGACGAGGACGCTGTGGAGGTACTGGAGGAGGCGCGCAAGATAGTCAGCGCCTACGACGAGTCCGCTCTCCTCAAGATCGTGGGAGGGCACAAGTTCCTGGAGATCAGCCCCCGCCTGGCACACAAGGGGCGTACCGTCCAGCACCTCGTGGAGACCTATCCCTGGCCTGAGGCCCTCCTCCTCTACCTGGGGGACGACGACAAGGACGAACAGGCCTTCGACGTCATCCACGCCCACGGGGGCAAGACGCTCCTCGTCTCTCCCGAGCCCCGTCCTTCGACGGCGGACTGCCGGCTGGAAGCCCCCCAGGCCGTCTGGGCCTGGCTGGAGGCACTGCTGGACCGGCGACAGAGGCACCACGCCGGGTAGAGCTGATCATCGGTGCTTGCAGCAACCAGCCCCCACCGTACGGTGGGGGCTGGTGACCTCTTCTTACGTTGTGCGACGGCTACCTACTCGGAGACCAGGAAGGTCATCAGATAGGCGTCATCCCCGGTGAAGGAGGGGATGTAGGCGACGACGAAGGCCTGCTCGCCGGCGCCGGAGCCGCGCGACCAGCCGATGCTGCGGAACTGCTCGCTCTCCTCGGTGAACTCCTCCTCGACCTGCCAGTCGGAGCCATCGAGCTCACCGCTGTAGAAGTCCTTCACGTCCTCCCAATCACCGCCGCCGGGCAGCAGGTAGAGATCGGATTCGACGCCAACGCCCTCCTCGGTCGATTCCTCCAGCGCCTCCTGCATCAGGTTGCGCATCTCGTCGGCCATCGTGTCCTGACCCTCGGCCAACACCTCAGCCTGCGGGTAGACTCCGATGTCGTCCATGCTCGTGGGCTCGCCCCCTCCACAACCTGCAAGCAGCAGTACCATGAGCACGACCAGCGTGAGCCCTAATGTCCTCAGTTTCATCATATCCTCCTTATGGTAATAGGGACCCTACGGTAGTCTACTATAGACGCTTTAAATTCTTTGTCAATGAAAAGCCAAGAGGTAAAAAAGATGGGTGTGTTTCAACGCCGTTGGAAGCTCTCCCTGGCCGGAACGCAAAGCGTGAAATGTGAGGGTCTCACCTTTTACGTTTCGCGCCTCGGCTTAACTCAACTGAAACACACCCCAAAAAGATGATGGGGTGGGCAGCGCTTAACCAGATACCTCCCGCCGTACCTCATCCACCACCCGACCATCCTGCAGGTAGACGGTGCGCTCCGTCTTCCCCGCCACCCGCGGATCGTGGGTCACCTTACCACAACGACCGGGGAGAGTCATCGTTCTTGAGTACAATCTGGAGCTGTACCGGCAGATGAAAAGTAGACGGCGTCTGGTATTTCTCCTCAAAGGATCTACAATCTTAGAGAGAAGTGAGTGGAGAGTAGTGAGAAGTAAATCCACTTCCGATCCCTGGTCCCAGATCCCGTCCCTCCATCCTCCCACTTCCGTAGAAACGTAAAGGAGACACCGGTGCTTGTGCACACCATCCAAGCACGAAAACGGTTCGTAGTAGGCACTTCAGTGCCGTAAAGCAACGGCGATGAATCGCCTACTACAAACCCAAGCCTAATTTCGGAGGAGTTGTCAATGAGAAGCTTGCGGTCCCTAGGTGCCGTCCTGCTGTCGCTGAGCCTGCTCCTCGCGGGGTGCGTGAACCCCACGTCCGAACCGTCCCCTCCCCCGACCCCAGAATCCTCCGCCACCCCGGTTTCGACCACCGCCCCTTCGGAGACGCCCTCCCTCGAACCCTCCCCGACGCCCCTCCCCACAGCTACACCCGCACCTAAACCCGTCACCGGCTACTGGATTCAGAACACTGTGGAGGACGGGTTATGCGGCAACGCCCCCCGCTTCGTCGGCTTCAACACCTACAACCAGTACACTGTCGTGAGCGGCGAAGGCGCCAGCGCCTGCTACTTCGGCTGGACGGGCTTCGAACGCTGGCCCTACGATCTGCCCAGCCCCCTCTTCGGCTTTCCCCATTGGGTTACCACAGAGGTTCCGGGCCTCGAACGGGTGAACGGCGCCGGCGTGATTCCGCCCTTTACCTTTCAAGGACAGGGCATCTACGCCTTCGCCGGGATGGGGGGCATGTGCGGGCTCTGGCTAGAGGAGGGCGGCGAATCCCCCACCTGGCGCTGCCTGACCCAGGCCGAGGGACTGCCCTTTACCGACGTTCGGGGGTTCGGCGTCGTCGAGGAGACGAACGCGGCGTGGTTCATGGCCCCCCGGCAGGTAGCCAGCCTGGGCCGGCCCGGGGGGGACTGGACCTACGAGCTGGGGGCGTGGGTGGCAGACGCAGACGCGCGCTTCACCTGGATGAGCGTGGGACGCTCTGAAGACGAGGGGATCTGGCTGGGGACGAACGGCTACGGGCTCTTCCACTTCTCCCCGGCGACGAGCGTGGGCGTCCGGCACACGACCGCCGGCGGTCTCCCCCACGATGAGATCCGCGACGTGCAGATCTGCGACCCCGACTGCGTCTGGGTAGCGACGCCGGGGGGCGTGGGCTTCTGGAACGGCGATCGCTGGCGCATCTACACCACCGCCGACGGCCTACCCAGCGACGACGTGCTGGGCGTCTCCTTCGACGGCTACTACCGGCGGCGCGGCGCAGGTCAGGGCGCCGTCACGGACACGGCGATGTGGGCCGCCACGAGGGGGGGCGCCGCAATGCTCCCGGAGGCGTCCGAGCGTTGGCAAGCCCTTCCCGCCCCGCCCCCCGGCATCGAGATCAACGGCGTGTGGGGAAACAACTTCAGCACCCGCGGGCAGGGGCTCGTCAAGTTCATCGAGAGGCCCGCGTTGCAGGGGAGCGTCGAACGCTTCACCGTCGCGGACGGCCTGCCCGACGACCGCATCACGGCCCTGGCCCTCACGCCCGGCGGTCTGCTGGTGGGTACGCCCGCGGGCGCCGTGGAGGGCGAAGCCGGGGCGTGGAGAGCGGTGACCGATGCGGCGGTGAACGACGCCGCGTCGACGGCGCTGGCGACCGATGCCGGGCTCTGGCGGCGGGAGGAGGACGGATGGCGCCGGGTGAGCCGGGAAGCGGTCTCCCTCGTCGCCGAAGAGGGCTGGTACGCCACCCCCCGGGAGCTCTGCCGCTGGGGCGACGCTGCCCGCAGCTGCGTCACCACCTTCGAGGGCGCCTCCCTGACAGGCATTCAGGCCCTCTACGCCGGGGACGAGGATGCGCCCGTTATGGCGGTCGACGAGGAGACCGTCTGGACCATCGAATCGAGCAACGTCGTGACCTACTCCCTGGACGACCTGGCGGTGTACGCGGGCGGGCAGACCAATGACGTGGCCTTCGCAACGGTCCAACGTGACCCGAAAGTCGCCACCTGGCTCCTCGCTACACCCGAGGGCATCTACGAGGTGGGTGCCGATCTCGCAGGAGCGATGGCGGTGTCCGACCTCTCCCTCTCGGGCGGCTGGCCCCTGGAGGTGCGGCAGATCAGCGTGGAGGAGAGGAGAGGCAGCGTCTGGATCGCCACGAACCAGGGCGCCTTCGTGCGGGAGCCGGGGGGCAGTTGGGAGCCCGTCTTGGGCCTGCCCAGCCGGGACATCACCGCCATCCAACCTCTGCGCCATCGCAGCGCGTGGATCGGGACGGCGGACGCCGGGCTCCTCCACTTTGTCCCGGAGAGGGAGCCGTAGTGTCTTCTCACATCTGATTTGGGGTGTTTAACTAGCCCAGACGTGAAGTGTGAAAGGTAAAGTGAGAGGTTTACGTTTCACGCCTCACGTTTCATCCCTGGGCCATCTGTAGTACCCGTCAAGGAGGTCACGTGTCCACGCTCATTCACGAACGCGTCGCGCTGGCCCGCGAGGGCCGGAATCCGACGGTCATCACCCGCGTCCCCTCGGGCTGGGTCGTCCTCGGCGACGACCAGTTCCTGCGCGGCTACGCCCTGCTCCTGCCCGATCCCGTCGTCCCCGACCTCAACGCCCTGCCGGCGGCGGAGCGCGCCGCCTTCCTGCGGGACATGGCCCTCGTCGGCGACGCCCTCCTCGAGGTCACCGACGCCTACCGCATCAACTACGAGATCCTCGGTAACAGCGACCCCGCCCTCCACGCCCACATCTTCCCCCGCTACGCCTCCGAACCGGAGGAGCGGCGGCGCCGCCCCGTCTGGTTCTACGACCGCCGCGGGCTGCCCAAGTTCGATCTCGAGCGCGATCGGCCGCTGATGGAGGCCCTCGCGGAGGCCATTCGGCGGCGTCTCTCCGAGATGTCCCCGTGAAGCGCTACCTCGACGCCCTTCGTGCGGCCTACCCCGACCTCGCCATCACCACCGCCGAGCTGAACCTGCGGGGCCAGAACAACGACGTCCGCGTCGTCAACGGCGAGCTCATTTTCCGCTTCCCCCGCTACCCCGAGGCCATCGAGCACCTGCAGACGGAGAGCGCCATCCTGCAGGCCGTGGGCCAAGGGGTACCCCTGCCCGTGCCCTCGCCCACCTTCGTCCACCTGGAGGCGGCGCAGCCGGGCGACGCCTTCGAGGCGGGGATGGCTCAGTATCGATGAACGACGCCCTGCAGCGACGGATCTACCGCGCCGCCGGCACCCCCTACGAGGTCGGCTACTCGTTGGGACGCCAGGTGGGCCCGCGCCTGGCCCACATCATCGACCGCTACCTCGCCGAGGGACCGGGGCTCCACGGGGGATACGACGAGGTGCGGCTGCGGGAGGGGGCGCTTCCCTGGCTGGAGCACCTGCCCCGGCGCTACCGGAAGGAGATCGAGGGGCTCGCCGCGGGTTCGGGCGTCTCCCTGCAACGGCTGGCGGAGTGGTGCTACGTCGAGGAGTGCGGCGGCGGGTGCAGCGCCTTCCTCTTCCGCAGGGGCGAGCACGTCTGGGTGGGGCGGAACAACGACCTCTGGGCGCCCGACCTCTGGAACTCCGCCGCCATCAAGGAGGTGACGGGGCGCCTCCCCACGCTCACCTTCGGCATGGCGGGGGAGCCCTTCACCGGCACGGGCGTCAACGGGGCCCGGCTCTGGCTCCACTACAACTACCTCCCCGCCTACGACGGCCCCAACGACCCGGCGGCGCTGCCCCCCTTCGTCCTGCTCGTCGACATGCTGGAGACCTGCCGGACGCTGGCGGAGGTGGAGGCGCGCCTGGAGCGGACGCAGCGCACCGGCGCCATGCTCCTCTTCGCCGTCGAGGGGGCGCGCGACGCGGGCGCCCTCTTCGAGTGCACCTGTACCGCTCACGCCCGGCTGGATCTAACCGGGCGGTGGCTGGCGGGCACCAACCACTACCTCACGCCCCTCGGCCCCGCCGGCGACGACGGGGACTCCCGGGCGCGCTACGCGCGGCTCACCGAGCGCCTCGGAATGCTGGGAGAGATCGTGGAGACGCCCCGGGACTTCATCAGCATCCTCGCCGATCCCCGTGTGGAGGGGCGCGGGGAGACCCGGGGCACCGTCTACGCCAACGTCGCCTGTCCCGCCACCGGCGAGCAGTGGACGACGCTGGGGGGCTATCCCGCCGCGAGCGCGGGCCACTGGCAGCGCCTCAACTGGCCTCCCCATTCAGAGAAGGAGTAGAGATGACCGACTTCGACCACACCTTTGACCACGCGACCGCCCGTCTGCAGGCGCTGCTGGAGGAGACGGGCGTGCCCGGCGCCGCCCTGAGCGTCCTGCAGGGGGAACGGGCGCGCACCGCCACCTTCGGCAGCACCAGCGTCGAGAACCCCCTGCCCGTCACGGAGCAGACCCTCTTCCAGCTGGGCTCCATCTCCAAGGTCTACACCGGCACCGCGGTCATGCGGCTGGTGGATCAGGGGCGCATCGTCCTAGACGCCCCCGTCCGGACCTACCTGCCCGACTTCCGCACCTCCGATGTGGAGGCTTCGGCGCGGGTTACCGTGCGCCACCTTCTGACCCACCAAGTGGGCTGGCCCGGCGACATCTTCGGCTGGCCCGAGGAGGCCTACAGCAGCCTCGCCGCCTTCGTCGAGCGGATGCCCGAGGCCCCCCAGATCATCGAGCCGGGAAGGATCTGGAGCTACGCCAACTCGGGCATCGCCGTGGCGGGGCGCATCGTCGAGGTGGTGACGGGGCGCCCCTTCCACGCCGCCCTGCGCGCCCTGCTGCTCGATCCCCTGGATCTGGAGCAGACGGCCGTCGATCCCGGGCGGATCATGACCTACCGCTTCGCCGCGGGCCACCTGCTCGGGGAGGAGGGGGCCCGCATCGTCCGCCCCTGGCCCCTGCCCGGCTGCGCCGACGCCGAGGGGGGCGTCGCAGCCTCCATCGCCGACCTGCTCGCCTTCGCGCGCTTCCACCTGGGGAGCGGCGCGACCCCCGATGGGACCCGGCTGCTGCGGATCGAGACGCTGATGGCGATGCAGAAGCCGCAGGCACTTGTCTGGGAGCCGGAGGCGTGGATGGGGCTCACCTGGCACGTCAGCGAGCTGCCCGAGACGCGCGTCCTCTTCCACAGCGGGCGAACGCCGGGCACCTGGGCGCTCCTGCTGCTGGTGCCCGAGCAGGACTTCGCCTGCGCCCTGCTCACCAACGCCGACCGGGGCCTGGCGATCATCGACGCCCTGCGCCCGGAGCTGGTGCAGAGCTTCCTGGGCCTCGACCTGCCCGGCCGGCCCGATCCCCTCCCCACGACGGAGGCGGCGCTGGCGCCCTACGTGGGACGCTACGATCACCCCTACTTCCACCTGGAGGTGGCGTGGCAGGAGGGGCGGCCCGTCGTCCTCTTCGGCTCGCAGGTCGACGTCCTCCCGCCGCAGATGCAGCCCATGACCTGCGCCGTCGCCGGTCCCGACCGCCTCGTCGTCCTGGAGGGCTACCTCGAGGGCTGCACCCTCGACGTCTTCCGCGACGACGAGGGGGAGATCGAGTGGCTGCGGGACGGGGACGTCCTCTACCGCCGGCAGACGGGGACGTCGAACGCGGGTTGATTTGGGTCTCTTTCAATCCGGTTATGAGCGATCCATGGCTAAAGCGTGAGGCCTGAAACGTCAGGGTCTCACGGTTTGATGAAGCATGAGCCGGGTTTCATCTTCACAACGAAGAGCGCCCTCCGGCAATCGAAGGGCGCTCTTGTGTTAGGGGCGGGTTACGAAAGCAGCGCCTGGAGCGCTCCCGGCTCGGTGACGGGCTCGCGGCAGCTCTCCCCGATGCAGACGTAGGCGGCGGGCTCACCCCCGATGGTCTCCCGACCGGCGAGGAGCGGCGGGACGTTGCCCGGTCCTGCCGCCACCACCCGGTGGGGCCGGTAGCCCGTCCGAGCGACCTCCACCAGCGCCCAGAGCGCCTCGTCCCCGAGATCCCCCGCGACGGCCACGTCCCGGTGGCGGGCGAGGGCGGCGTCGAGGGCGACGAGCCACTGCCCGAAGCCCAACGGGTAGCGCGCCAGCATCGTCTGCACCGAGCGCAGGCTCGCCCGGGCCAGGTCGGCGTAGCGGGGGTCGGCGCCGAAGCGCGCCAGTTCCAGGAGCACCGTCACCGCCATGGCGTTGCCCG
>DAOTVC010000103.1:0-10796 GCA_034437215.1 Anaerolineae bacterium
TGGCCCGGTACCAGGCGCCGACCAACTGCCCGTCGATGGTCGCCATGTCCAGCCAGGATTGATCGTACTGCTCCTCCATGTAGCCCTCGTCGAACCAGTCGCTCATGTCGATGAGCTGATCGCGCTCGGCGAAGTTCTGCATCAGGCCGGGCTGGGGGAAGGCCGCAATATCGGGGGGGTCGTCGCCCTCGACGCGCACCAGGATCAGGGATTCGAAGTCGCCCGAGCCTTCATACTGCACATCGATGCCCGTGCGCTCCTCGAAGGGCTCCATGGAGGCCTCGAAGCGGCGGGCGCCCTCGTCGACGAAGGCGCCGAAGATGGTCACGACCTTGGCCTCTCCATCCTCGCCGTCCGCCATCTCAGTCTCTCCAGGGACCTCCGTGGCATCTCCGCCGTTGCCGCAGGCTGTCAGCAGTAGCGAAAAGACGACGAGCAGGGTTACTAGCAGATTCCAGCGTTTCATGGTTCTCCTCTCTTTCATGTTCATAGCGTGATAAGAATCTACGATGGGAAGACATGCTCTTACGTGGTGAATCCCCCCTTTCTTCTGAAACATTGTTCAATGCCGGGATTGGGGCACATCTCTGTAAAACGCCCCAAAAGCGAGAGCCCGGAGATTGAGGATCTGCGAAGTGATGGCGTGTGGTTGAGTTCCTCTTCTGTAGCAATCGTGGCTGTTGAATCGGTTCTGCGGTAGGAGTTGACGTTGCAAATGCTGCGAGATTGGAGAAGTGGATCTGAGCGTCGAGATGTGGTAGAAGAGGGTTGAAAATATCGTTCGAATTATGTAAAATAATGAAGACGCTACGTGTGCAATCGCTGTAAATACACAACGTTGTTAAGTCATGACAATATAACTGCAAGCGCTTACATTATACAATAAAATTATCGCTACGTCAACATCTCTACCCATTTTTTAACCAACGAGAGGGATATGGCCACAACCATCGAAGATGTTGCCCGCCAAGCCGGGGTCTCTACCGCTACCGTAAGCCGTGCCCTCCGGGGGCTTCCCAACGTCGCACCCTCCACCCGAGAGCGAATTCTGCAGGTGGCTCGGGATCTGGAGTATGCCATCGATTCGCAGGCCTCGAGCCTCGCCAGCGGTCGCAGTATGACCGTCGGCATTGTCATGCCGCTGGCCGATCAGTGGTTCTACAGCAAGGTCGCGACAAGCGCCGAGGTAGTTCTGACTGCCGAGGGCTACGACGTCATCCGCTACAGCCTCGCAAGTCTGGGAGATCGTACGGAGATCTTCCGGCGGCTGATCTCCAGCCGGCGCGTAGACGGCCTCATTGTGCTCAACATCATGCTGACCCAGGAAAATCTCGACTATCTCTTGAAGAGCGGCTGTCCGGTGGTGACGGTGGAGACGCAGACGGAGCCCTTCCCCTCGGTCTCCACCGACAACGTGGCAGCGGCGCGGGTGGCGACCCAGCATCTGGTGAACCTGGGCCACCGCCAGATTGCCGTGATCTCGGGCCTGCACGACGACCCGATGGAGTTCTCGATTCCCTTAGAACGGGAGCGGGGGTATCGAAGTGTCCTGCGGGAGCAGGGCATCGAGATCCGGCCCGAGTTGAACGTCCCGGGTAACTTCTCTCTGGAGGGGGGCGCCGAGGCGATGACGCAGCTCCTGGCGATCCAGCAGCCGCCCACCGCCGTCTTTGCCTTCTCGGATGAGATGGCCATCGCGGCCATCAAGATCATCCGGGACGCCGGTCTACAGATCCCAGAGGATATCTCGGTGATGGGCTTCGATGATCACGACATCTCCGCCTATCTCGATCTCACCACCATCCGCCAACCTGTCAGCCAGTATGGGGAGCGGGCGGGGAAGCTGCTGCTGAGGATGTTGACCCACAATCTGGGGGAGATACCTCACCTCACCCTGCCGACCAAACTGATCATGCGCGATACGACCGGGCCCTGTCGAGCCCGGTCGTGGGGGCAGAGCCCCGGAGGCTGACAGCCTCGCGGCGCCGCCGCCCCGGCGCTCTCCTAGCCCTCCTCCTCGTCCACCCAGTCGAGGGTGCGCTCGACGGCTTTCTGCCAGCCCCGGTAGAGCTGCGCCCGGCGCTCCTCGTCCATCTCGGGCCGGAAGGTGCGCCCGACGCCCCAGTTCTCACGCAACGCTTCCTCGTTCTGCCAGAAGCCGACGGCCAATCCGGCAGCGTAGGCGGCGCCCAGGGCCGTCGTCTCCGTGATCCGGGGACGGATGACGGGCACGCCCAGGATATCGGCCTGGAACTGCATCAGCAGCTCGTTGGCGACCATGCCCCCGTCCACTTTGAGGGTCTTCAACTCGACGCCCGAGTCCTGCTCCATCGCCTCCAGGACGTCCCGCGTCTGGAAGGCGGTGGCCTCCAGGGCCGCACGGCAGATGTGGTGCTTGTCGATGTAGCGGGTCAGCCCCACCATCACCCCCCGCGCGTCACTTCGCCAGTGGGGGGCGAAGAGACCCGAGAAGGCGGGCACGACGTACATCCCGCCGGCGTCCTCCACCTCGCGGGCCAGGGCCTCGATCTGCGGCGCGCGCTCGAAGAAGTCCAGGTTGTCCCGCAGCCACTGGACGAGGGCGCCGGCGATGGCGATGGAGCCCTCCAGGGCGTAGACCGGCGGGTCCTCGTTGAAGCGGTAGCTCAGCGTCGTGAGCAGTCCGTGCTCCGAGACGACGGCCTCGTTCCCCGTGTTGAGCAGCATGAAGCAGCCCGTCCCGTAGGTGTTCTTCGCCTCGCCCGGCGTGAAGCAGGTCTGCCCGACGAGGGCCGCCTGCTGGTCGCCGAGGTCACCGCAGACGGGCAGGGCCTCGCCGAAGGCGCCGTCCTTCTCGGTGAAGCCGTAGGCGCGCGCCGCGCTCGAGGAGCGGATCTCCGGCAGCATCGCCGCCGGAATCCCCATCACCTCCAGGATCTCCGCGTCCCAATCGAGGGTCTCCAGGTTCATGAGCATGGTGCGGCTGGCGTTGGTGACGTCGGTGACGTGGGTGCCCCCCTGGGGACCGCCCGTCAGCCACCAGATCAGCCAGCTGTCGATGGTGCCGAAGAGGGCGTCCCCCTCCTCGGCGGCCTCCCGCAGCCCTGAGACGTTCTCCAGCAGCCACATGAGCTTGGGGCCGGAGAAGTAGATCGCCAGGGGCAGACCCACCTGGGGGCGGAAGCGGTCCTGTCCATCGCCCTCGCGCGCCAGCCGATCGCAGATGGATTTGGTGCGCGTGTCCTGCCAGACGATGGCGTTGTAGAAGGGCTCGCCCGTCTTGCGGTCCCAGACCAACGTCGTCTCCCGCTGGTTGGTGATGCCCACGGCGGCGATGGCGCCGCTGGGGATGTTGCCCAGGGTCAGCGCCTGGCGGATGACCTTCTGGGTCGTCTCCCAGATCTCCAGGGGATCGTGCTCCACCCAGCCGGGTTTGGGGTAGATCTGCCGATGCTCCTCGTAGGCCCAGATGACGGGATTGCCTGCGTGGTCGAAGAGCATGCAGCGCGTGCCCGTCGTGCCCTGATCGATGGCCGCGATGTAGGATTTCACCATGGGAATCTCCTTCTGGAATATGGGGTCTTTGTGCAGAAATTATACAGAACGTCGGGGCTTTGTCGAACAAGGCAGTTATGCCAGCCGGTGTTCGAGGAGGGCCACCACGACCTCTTCCTCGACCGTCAGCCCCTGGGAATTCTCTGAGGCTGTGACTTCGGCGTGGACCTCACAGAGCCGGCCCTCCTCGTAGGCCTCGAGGAGGGTGGGGTGGACGTAGTATCTGCGGGCGACGGCGGGCGTGTTGCCCAGCGCCTCTGCCGCCCTCTCGACGGCTTTCTGGATGTTGGCCTGGGCCTCCGCCTCCGATTCGGCGGGCCCCATCTCGTGGAGGGCGGCGGCGGCGACGACCGTCCCGCCCCAGGTGCGGAAGTCCTTGGCCGTGAAGGGCTGTCCCGTGATCTCCCGCAGGTAGTCGTTGACGTCGCCCGACTCCACCGTGCCGCAGCACCCATGGGTGTCGGTCACGTAGCGGAAGAGCTGCTGTCCGGGCAGCTCCTGGCAGCGCTTCACCATGCGGGCCAGCCGCCGGTCGCGCACCTCGAACTCCTGCTCCTTGCCGCTCTTCCCCCGGAACTCGAAGTGGAGGGTGGAGCCCGAGATGTCGAGATGCTGAACCTGCAGGGTGGTTAAGCCGTAGGAGCGGTTGCGCCTGGCGTACTCGGGGTTGCCGATGCGGATGAGGCTCTCCTCCAGGAGGGCCACGACCATTGCGAGGACCTTCTCGCGGGAGAGCTTGTGGCGGCGAAGGTCCCGGTCCACGCGGGCGCGGATGGCGGGCAGCGCCCGCCCGAAGAGGAGCAGGCGGTCGAACTTGGTGCGGTTGCGCACCTTCGCCCAGCGCGGATGGTAGACGTACTGCTTGCGCCCCTCGGCATCCCGTCCGGTGGCCTGAATGTGCCCGCGGGGCGTGAGGCAGATCCAGACGTCGGTCCAAGCCGGCGGGATGGCGAGCGCCTCGAAGCGGAGGCGGAGCGCCTCGTCCTTGACGTGCTCACCGTTAGGGGTGAGGTAGGTGAAGCCCCGGCCCCAGCGCTTCCGCCGGTAGCCGGGTTCCTCGTCGCCCACGTAACGCAGCCCGGCCCGCTCGGCCGACTCCTCCGGCTCGGGCCGGAGCATGACCTCCAGCTCGTCTAGTTCTTCGTTCATTGTAGATCCCCCCCTTTCGCCTGCAGATTATCGTCCCAAGGGGGTGTCGCGTCAACCTCTCGTTTCCTAAAAATGACTCTACTGAAAAAGGGCAGATTTACCGCAGAGAGGCGCAAAGGTCGCCACGTTTTTTTAAGTCACCATTGACTTGCATTTCCTTTGCGTTCTTGTTAAGGTTCTGCCTCTTGACAATGTTTAGAACTTCTTGGCGTCTCTGCGTGAGGTTTCTGGTTCTTTCAGGAGAGTCAAAAAATGAGATTCCCCGGAGTACTAGAGCCGTCCCCGGATCTTGCGCTCGTACTCCGGGAAGTAGCGGTTGATGACGGTGAGCTCGAAGCGGCGGAGGATGGACTCCTTGGGCTCCCGCTCCAGCAGAAAGCGGAAGGACTCGGCGACCAGCGCCTCGACGCTCGCCTCGCCGCCCGCCAGCCGCTCGTAGTCCTCCTGCTCGACGGTGACGGTGTGGTGGGTGCTGCCCCCGCCCTCACGGACCTCGACCTCGCAGCTGTACGCCTTACCCTTCTCGGTACAAGTTACATCAACAGTGGCCATGGTTGCTCCTTTCGTGCGCTGATTATCCTCGATCAATCTACCTTGGAACCATCTTGCGGAAGGCGCGCGTACAAAGGTTCACGTTTTACGCCTCACGTTTCACGTGCCTGTGATGGTTCCCCTCCTACAATCCAAGTGTAGTGCAGCGCTCCGGAAAAGACAACCCCCGGTGTGACGAATGCCCCCATCTTTCATCCGAATCGCGCTTGAAAAAAGGGCCATCCGGACCTATAGTCAGGGGTAGTAAGCCACACCTACTCAGAACGCAGCAGAGACAAGGAGCGTACCCATGGAAGATTTCCTGTTCCGCAGATCCCTCGAGGAGCTCGACCCCGCGATGGCGCAGCTTATCGAGTACGAGGCGGCGCGCCAGGCCCGCAAACTGGTGATGGTCCCCTCGGAGTCCCTCTCGCCCCCCGCCGTCCACGAAGCGATGTCCTCCGAGTTCTCCCACATCTACGCCGAGGGCTACCCCGACGAGGCCACGCGCACGATGTCCGAGGAGGAGATCCTCGACTACGAGTACATGCTGGGCCACTTCCGCCGCTACAGCGACCCCCGCTACTACAAGGGGGTCGAGTACGCCGACGTGCTGGAGGCGCTGGCCCGCCGCCGCATCGCCGAGGCCTTCGCCGCCAACGGCGTCGCCCCCGACGGGCTCTACGTCAACGTGCAGCCCCTCTCCGGCGCGCCCGCCAACACCGCCGTGCAGCACGCGCTCATGGACCCCGGTGATACGCTCATGAGCCTGGCGCTGCATGTGGGCGGGCACCTGACCCACGGCAGCAAGGTGGCCTATTCGGGCAAGACCTACGACGTCGTCCACTACGGCGTCGACGACGAGACGGAGCGGCTGGACTTCGACGCCATCCGCGCCCTGGCGCTGGAACACAGGCCCCGGCTCATCATCGCCGGCTACACCTCCTACCCCCTCGCCGTCGACTGGCAGGCCTTCAGGAAGATCGCCGACGAGGTGGGGGCCTACCTCCTCGCCGACATCGCCCACACCGCCGGCATGGTCGCGGCGGGCGCGCTGGAGAGCCCCGTGGGGATCGCCGACGTCGTCACCTTCACCACCCACAAGTCCCTGGACGGACCCCGGGGCGCCGTCATCCTCACCCACAACTCGCGCCTGCGCCGCTCCTTTGACCGCGCCGTCTTCCCCGGGCTGCAGGGCGGCCCTCACATGGAGGTCATCGCCGGGATCGCCGTCGCCGCCAAGTTGGCGCAGACGGAGACCTTCCGGGAGCTCCAGCGGCAGACGGTGCGCAACGCTCAAGCCCTGGCGAAGGCGCTCGAGGAGAACGGTATCCGGGTGGCCTACGGGGGCACCGACACCCACATGGTCCTCATCGACTGCAAGACCATCGAGGGGCCGCACGGCACGCCCCTCATGGGCGATCCCGCCGCGAACCTGCTCGACCTCGCCGGGATCGTCGCCAACCGGAACACCATCCCCGGCGACACGACGGCCGCCTACCCCTCGGGCGTGCGCTTCGGCACCCCCTGGATCACCCAGCGGGGGATGAAGGAGCCGGAGATGCAGCGCATCGCCGAGAACATCGCCCGGCTGCTGCAGGCCACCGAGCCCTACGAGACGATGTGGCGGCGGCGCAAGGGCTACATGGCCCGGGTCGACTTCGACGTCCTCGAAGGGGTGAAGGTGGACGTCCGCGAGCTGGCGAAGGCTTTCCCGCCCCACGTGGAGGAGGCGCCGGGCTATCCCCACCTCTTCTACATCGACGACGAGCCGCGGGGCGACGGCGCCTACGAGCGGCTGGCGCTGGTGGGCGAGTTCGCCAAGCCCTTCGTCCACTGGCTCACCCCCTCCGACACCGTGGGCATGGCCGACGGCGAGAGCCGCGCCATCACCCTCCTGGAGTCCGACGGCGAGGTGATGGCGGCGGGGCTTCTCACCCGCGAGGACGACGAGCACTACACCCTCGACGTGCCCCGGGAGAGCGCGGCCCGGGTGATGACCTGGCTGCGGGAGCTCTCCGACGGCTTCGCCGAGACCGACGACGTCTACGGGCGCCTCTACTTCCTCAAGGCGCTGCGGGACGTGGGCGAGGCCCCCGAGCCGGCGCAGGCCCCGGCCGTCGACGAGGGGCCCTACGACAAGTTCTACTTCGTCGGCGCCGGGTCGCGCACCGAGCCCGCCGGCGCCCCCCTGCCCCGCTTCGAGTGGCAGGAGCCCGAGGACGCGCCCCTGCGCGAGACCCGGCTGCACGACACCCACGTCGAGCTGGGGGCGCGGATGGTCCCCTTCGGCGGTTGGGAGATGCCCGTCTGGTACAGCGGCAACCTGGAGGAGCACAACGCCGTCCGGAAGGCGGCGGGCCTCTTCGACGTGAGCCACATGGGCTGCTGGGACGTCACCGGGCCGGAGGCGGCGGACTTCCTCAACGTGGTGCTCGTCAACGACGTCAACATGCTGGAGGTGGGCGAGTCGCAGTACACGGCTTTCTTCGACGTGGACGGCGTCCCCATCGACGACCTCCTCATCTACCGCCTGGAGCCCCACCGCTACCTGATCGTGGTCAACGCGGCGAACAACGACAAGGACTGGGCCTGGGTCAACGCCGTGCTCAACGCCGAGGTCCAGATCGACCGGAAGCGCCCGTGGGTCCAATGGCCCGGAGGCGGGGCGCACGTCCACCTGCGGGACCTCCGCGATCCCGCCGCCGGTGAGGATCAACGCCACGAGCTGGCCCTCCAGGGGCCGAAGGCGAAGGAGATCCTCCTGGCTCTGGGCGGCAGCGCCGAGGAGCTGGCGAAGGTGAAGGGGCTGCCCTGGTCCGGGGTGACCCGGGTGACGCTGGGCGACTTCGACCTCATCGTCAGCCGCACCGGCTACACGGGCGAGCGCATCGCCTACGAGATCTTCGTCCACCCCGACCGCATCGTGGAGCTCTGGAACCGCCTGTCGGAGTTGGGCGAGCCCCACGGGCTGCAGCCCGCCGGGCTGGCGGCGCGGGACAGCCTCCGCCTCGAGGCGGGGCTGCCCCTCTACGGGCACGAGATGGCGGGGCCGCTGGGCCTCACCATGGGCGACGCCGGCTTCGGCACCTACGCCAAGACCTACAAGCCCTTCTTCGTGGGCCGCGGGCCCTACATCGAGCGGGAGCTGCAGCGCGAGGCGGAGGTCATCCGCTTCCGCGTACCGGAGAAGGGCCACCGCCGTCCCGACCAGCTGGACCGCGTCGTGGACGACCGGGGGCGGGTGGTGGGCTTCGTCACCAGCATCGCCATCGACTCCGAGGGCTACCTCATGGGACAGGCCTTCGTCGACGAGCGCTACACCAAGGAGGGGACGGAGCTGGGCGTCCTCATCACGCCGCGCCGGAAGCCCAAGCCCCAGGAGGAGCTGGAGCTGGGCGACCGCACCCAGCTGCCCGTGCCCATCGAGGTGCTGAGCAAGTTCCCCAAGCGGAAGTAGGACAGGATTTGACAGCCTCCGGGAGCAGCTTCCGGAGGCTCTCTTTTAAGAGCTACCACGGGATAAGCGTCTGTAAGAAAACAACTTCCCGACGGCAGGTGCTTGGGAAGCGTAACGAACTTCTGGAGGGGCTTGAGGCGCACAGCCCTCAAACGAGTTAGGAGGCGTGGTTTCATCCCAACTCCAGAGACGTCGGGAAGTTATACTTTTACGAACCCTAAGAAGGTCTATCGACGAGAGCAAAGGTACGTGCGAACGTGTGAACAGCCTGCCCCGAGTCTGTCGAGGGGTGCGCACGTTCGCACGTAACGACCTTTGACTTCGGACAGATTTTGTAAGGAGACACCGGTGCTTGCGCACACCATCCAAGAACGAAAATGGTTGCTCGCAGATGTGCCACATTGCGTACAATTGAGGTACGGTTGGTCTCAGGGCGATACTACGCTGGTGCCGCGAGCCCGGAAAGGAGACTGCCATGGGGAGCCTGAGGCACCGTACAATGTTGCTTCGAGCACGCGAAGGAGTTTCTCTAACGAGGGGTCCCCGACCAACCGCATCTCATGGTGGGGAGGGAGCGATGCGGATTACCTACGAACGAGTCGCCGGCATGGATGTGCATAAGAAGACGGTGGTCGCCACCCGCATGCGGGTTACCGAGGGAGCGCGTGTAGATTGGGAGACGCGGACCTTTGGGACGACCACTCCTGAGTTACTGCAGCTGTATGACTGGATACAGGAGTGGTCGTGCAGCCATGTAGCGATGGAAAGTACCGGAGATTATTGGAAGCCCGTGTACAATTTGTTGGAGGAAGACTTCGAGGTGTGGGTGGTCAACGCCCAGCACGTGAAGCGGGTGCCGGGACGGAAGACGGACGCCACGGACGCGGAGTGGTTGGCGGAGTTGATGTTGTACGGTTTGCTCAAAGCGAGTTTCATTCCCCCCAAGCCCCAACGAGCGCTGCGCGAGTTGACCCGCTATCGCACACGATTGATTCAGGAGCGTAGTCGTACCGTGAACCGGGTACAGAAGTTGTTGGAAGGGGCGAACATCAAGTTGGCCTCGGTGGTGACAGACATCCAAGGGGTATCGGCCCGCGCCATGTTGGCCGAACTAGCCGCGGGGAACGAGGATTCAGCAGCCCTGGCCGAATTGGCGCGGGGACGATTGCGCAACAAGATCCCGGAATTGGAGAAGGCCCTCACGGGCAGAGTCGAACCGCATCACCGCTTCCTCTTAAGCCAACAGTTGGAGCATATCGACTTCTTGGATGAGCAAGTAGCGGAGATCGAAGCGGAAATCGAGCGTCAGTTGGGGATGATGAATGAACCCCCGGACGCACCTAGAACGGAAGGGAACGAAGCATCTCCGCCTACAGAGGAAGAGCCCCCGACGGACTGGCGGGCTGCCGTAAGCTTGTTGGACACGATTCCGGGGATCAACCGGAAGGCTGCCCAGGTCATCTTGGCGGAGATCGGGGTTGACATGTCACGGTTCCCGACCGATGGCCACCTGTGCCGGTGGGCGGGAGTGGCTCCCGGCAACCATGAGAGTGGAGGAAAGCGGTACTCGGGACGAACCACGAAGGGGAACCGCACGCTGAAGAGCATCTTGGTCCAGTGTGCGTATGCAGCCATTCGCACCCAGGATAGTTTCTTCAATGCCCGTTACCACCGGTTGGCTGCGCGGCGCGGCAAGAAGCGGGCAGTCATGGCGATCGCACACTCGATGTTGAAAGCTATTTGGCACATGCTGAGCACCGGCGAAGTGTATCACGACCTGGGTGGTGACTACTACAATCAACGCAACAAGGATGCCAAAGTGGCCTATCACACGCGACAGTTGGAGCAGCTCACCGGTGCTACGGTTCAGATTGCCCTCGGTGGGGCAGCGGCCTAACCGGGGTTATTTTCGAAGGAGACACCGGTGCTTGCGCACACCATCCAAGAACGAAAATGGTTGCTCGCAGATGTGCCACATTGCGTACAATTGAGGTACGGTTGGTCTCAGGGCGATACTACGCTGGTGCCGCGAGCCCGGAAAGGAGACTGCCATGGGGAGCCTGAGGCACCGTACAATGTTGCTTCGAGCACGCGAAGGAGTTTCTCTAACGAGGGGTCCCCG
>DAOTVC010000104.1:0-9391 GCA_034437215.1 Anaerolineae bacterium
CGGCCCCCGCCCCCAAGCCCACGCCGGCCCCCGCCCCCTCCCGGCCCGTGAGTACGGGACTCTGGCAGGGGGAGTTCTTCAGGGGGATGGAGCCGGAGGGCGGTCCCGTCTTCGTGAAGAACACGAGCGCCATCAACTACCGCTGGGGCTTGGGCTCCCCCGATCCCCGCCTCTGTTGTGACGAGTTCTCCGCCCGCTGGACACGGAAGATCAACTTCCGGGGCGGCGTCTACCGCTTCAAGATGACGGTGGACGACGGCGCCCGGCTCTGGGTGGACGAAAAGCTCGTGCTCGACGCCTGGGAGGTCCAGCCGGAGACCACCCACATCTTCGACGTCACGCTGACACCGGGCCACCACGTCATCACCATCGAATATTTCGAGAAGGAGGAGACGGCGACCGCTCAGTTCTCCTTCGAGCGCATCGGCAACGTTCCGCCCCCGGAGCCCGCTCCGAGCGGTGACCTTCACTGGCAGGGCAGCTACTACCCCAACCCCAACCTCACTGAGCCCGCCGTCAAGAGCGTCGCCCAGCCCGACATCGCCTTCGACTGGGGGACGGCAGCCCCCTTCCCCGAGGTGCCCGCCGACGAGTTCTCCGTCCGCTGGACCCGTCTGGTGGGCTTCGAGGAGGGCACCTACACCCTCTGCGCCCGCGCCGACGATGGGGTGCGGCTCTGGGTGGATGAGGAGCTCTTCATCGACGAGTGGGAGATCTCCGACGGGAGCGTCACCCACTGCCGGGACCGCTTCCTGAGCGGCGATCTCCACTCCCTGCGCGTGGAGTACTTCGAGGCGGGGGCCCAGGCCCTCGTCAAGGTCTGGTGGGAGAAGAAGTAAGCGTCAACGTCGCAGAATCGAGGTGAGGACCCGTGCCGGGGTCCTCACCTTTTACTTTTCCAGGAAAGAGCCAAGTCGCTGACCGGTTGACTTTCACACCAGAAGGGGGTATCTTTCCTACATGTCTGACATCAGGGAGAGAACCTCACACAAACCGGGTTTGGTGCTGCAGCTGGCAACGAGCGCCCTGATTCGCTTTCTCGTCAACACCTCGCGGCGCTTCCCGGCCCCCTTCGCCCTGGCCTTGAGCCGCGGGCTCGGCGTCCCGCTGACGGCAATCACCGCCCTCGTCGCCGCCAACCACGCCACCGGTCTCCTCGGTCCCCTCTTCGGCCCCCTGAGCGACCGCTACGGCTACCGCACCATGATGGTCGCCGGGCTGGGAGCCGTGACGGTGGGCATGCTGGCGGCGGGCCTTCTCCCCACCTACGGCGTGGTGATGGCCGCCCTCTTCCTGGCGGGGCTCGGCAAGGTGCTCTTCGACCCCTCCCTGCAGGCCTACGTGGGCGAGCAGGTGCCCTACCGGCGCCGGGGCCTCGCCATCGGCCTCATGGAGTACTCCTGGTCCGCTACGACGCTCGTGGGTCTGCCGCTCATCGGCCTGCTCATCGAGCAGCGGGGGTGGCGCGCTCCCTTCTTCGTCATCGGACTCCTCGCCGTCGGCGGAGGGCTTCTCATCGCTTGGGCGATCCCCAAGCGCCCGGCACAGGGTGTCTTGAGAGAGCACGTCACCTTCGCGGAAGCCTGGCGCCGGTTGCGGGGGGATCGGGCAGTGCTGGGCGTTCTGGGATTTGCCCTCTTTGTCAGTACAGCCGCCAACAGCCTCTTCGTGACCTACGGCCCCTGGTTGGAGATCACCTTCGGTCTGACAACGGCGGGTGTGGGCTTCGCCACCACCGCCATCGGCATCGCCGAGCTGCTCGGAGAGAGCCTCACCGCCTCCCTCGCCGACCGCATCGGCCTCAAGCGGGCCGTCACCGGAGGCGTGATACTCTCCGGGGCGAGCTACGTCCTGTTGCCGCTCGTGGGGCGCACCCTGCCCCTGGCGGTCATCGGGCTCTTCACCGTCTTCATCACCTTCGAGTTCACGATGGTCTCCTCCTTCTCTCTCTTCACCGCCATCCGCACCGATGTACGGGCCACGGTGCTCAGCTCCATCCTGGCAGCCATCAGTCTGGGCGGGGTGATCGGAAGCTTGGCCGGCGGGCGCCTCTGGCTGGTAGGCGGGCTGCTGCTCACCGGCGTGACCGCCGCCGCTCTCAGCCTCGCTGCGCTGCTCTCCCTGCTCTGGGGGCTGCGACATTGGCAACCGGGAGAGGCCTAGTACTACAACGAGATTTAACAGTTGGCGTCATTTCGAGCGAGCGTCAGCGAGTCGAGAAATCTCTGTTTTGTCAGGTGGGCCTGCCCCGAGCCCGTCGAGGGGAGACCTTCGACGCCGCTGCGCTCCGCTCAGGGTGACGTCTCTGACCAAAGTCTCGTTGTAGAGCTGAAACCCTACAACTCCCGGCGTATCCCACCGGGAGTTGTTCATTGAGCTGCGACAGATATGCGACACTTCCGTGATCTCGATGCGACCGGTGACAGGTACAGTCAGGACTGAAAGCGAAATAACTTGGGCATTGTAGGTGACTTTCGGGAGCGCTTTCAGTTTGCTTTTGCTCAAGTTGTTTCATTCGCGTTCCCAAGGGCAGCAGATCGAAGGAGGCAGACGATGAAGACAGAAGCGAAAGAGACAGTGATGGAGACGTGGGTTCCGGCGTTGGGAGCGAGCACCGCTGCGGTGGACATGGACGCCGTGCTGGGCACCTCCGTCGTCGCCTGGCTGCTCTCGCAGCTCCTGCCGGAGCGCGAAGCTCAAGGTCAGGCGAAGCGACAGCCGACAAAGTCGCGGCTGCACCGTCGAACAGCGCAGAGCGTTTAGGGCGTTTGACAAAGAGACGAAGCCGGCTACAATATCAGGGATAGTCTAACTCTACCGGTAAGGAGACCCAGGGATGATACGCAGCGCACACCTCACCTACACCTTCGGGCGTCGTACACCCCTGCCTGTCTAGCCGATCAACTGGCTGAACCAGCGAGCCGTGGGAAGATGCCCACGGCTCTTTTTTTGTGTCTGAGAGGAAAGATTATCATGCTACACGTATCGAATATCAGCAAAGCTTACGGTGACCATCTCATACTGGACAAGGTCTCCTTCGTCGTCAACGCCGGTGAGCGGGTAGGGCTCATCGGCCCCAACGGCTGCGGTAAGAGCACCCTTCTGCGCATCATCACGGGGCGCGAGCATCCCGACGGCGGCAGCGTCCAGCTGAGCCCCGCCGGAACGCGCCCGGGCTATCTGGAGCAGGGCCTGCTCTACGAGGCGGGCGAGAGCATCGGGGACCTGCTGTACGTCTACGAGCGCGCCGTCGAAGCCGCCGAGGAGCGGGTGGCGACGCTGGCCGGGCGGCTGGCCCGGACGTCGGGGGCCGAGCAGGCGCGCCTGATGGAGGCCTACAGCGAGGCGCTGGCGGATCTGGAGCGGCTTGCCGTTGCGCGCCCCCAGGAGCACGAAGCGGAGGCCGTCCTCGCCGGACTGGGGCTGGCGGAGGTGCCCCTGGAGACGCCCGTGGCGATCCTCAGCGGGGGGCAGAAGACGCGGGTGGGGCTGGCCCGGCTCCTCCTGAACGGGCCCGATCTCCTCCTGCTGGACGAGCCGACCAATCACCTGGACATCGAGGCGCTGGAGTGGCTGGAGGGCTGGTTGCGGGACTATCCGGGCGCGGTGCTCATCGTCTCCCACGACCGCACCTTCCTCGACAACACTGTCACCCGCATCCTCGACCTGGAGCCCGAGAGCCACACCGTCACCGAGTACGTCGGCAACTACTCGGATTACATCGTGACCTGGGAGCAGAGGCGAGAGAAGCAGTGGGCCGAGTGGCAGGATCAACGGGAGGAGGTGCGGCGCCTGGGGGCCGATATTCACCGGACCAAGCAGCAGGCGCTGAGCGTCGAGCTGACGACGACCCCGGGGCAGCCCACCGTTCGGCGGTACGCCAAGAAGGTGGCGAAGAAGGCCAAATCTCGAGAGAAGAAGCTCGAACGCTATCTGGAGAGTGATGAGCGCGTCGAGAAGCCCAAGCTCACCTGGCAGATGAAGCTGGAGTTCCTGGAGACGCCGGAGAGCGGGCAGGACGTCCTCGTCCTGGAGGAGCTGGCCGCCGGGTATGCAGGCGTCCCTCTCTTCGAAGGCGCCTCGGAGATCCTCGGGGCGGGTGAACGGGTAGCCCTCGTCGGTCCCAACGGCGCGGGGAAGACGACCCTGCTGAAGGTCATCCTGGGCCAGCTCCCCCCTCTCGAGGGGCGGGCCCGGCTGGGGGCGAAGGTGAAGGTGGGCTACTACGCCCAGGAGCAGGAGACCCTGCCCCCCGATGGCACCCCCTTCTCGGTCATCAGGAGTTCGGCGCCCATGTCGGAGACGGACGCGCGCTCCTTCCTCCACTACTTCCTCTTCTCGGGCGACGATGTCTTCCGGTCGGTGCACTCGCTGAGCTACGGCGAGCGGGCGCGGCTGGTACTGGCGCGGCTGGTGGCGACGGGCTGTAACTTCCTCATCCTCGACGAGCCCATCAACCACCTCGACATCCCCAGCCGGGAGCGTTTCGAGCAGGCGATGGCGGCCTACGAGGGCACCGTGCTCGCCGTCGTCCACGATCGCTACTTCATCCGGCGCTTCGCGTCGCGCGTCTGGCAGATCGCCGGCGGACGGCTGCGGAGCTGCCTCGATCTGGAGGAGACGCGCCGTACTCAGCGGGCGGATGAGCTGCTTTTCTAATCCTCTTCCTATCCTCCTCTTATTCTCTTCTAATGCCAAGAACGTATCATAAGTTATGGAGGATACTCAAACAGATCAAGGAGGTATAGCATGTCAATTCTACATAGAGATCCCTTGGGAGAGTTTGTCTCTTTGCGTGACGCCATGAACCGCTTGATGGAGGAGAGTTTCGTCCGCCCCCTGGGTGAGATGGGCGAGCGCTTCCCCGTCATCGATATGACCGAGACCGACGATAACGTGGTCGTGAAGGCGGAGATGGCCGGCGTGAAGCCCGAGGACCTGGACATCACCGTGGAGGCCAACATCCTTACCCTTCGCGGTGAGATGCAGGAGGAGCGCGAGGAGAAGGAAGAGGGCAAGCGCATCTACCAGGAGCGCCGCTACGGAGCTTTCAGCCGCTCTTTCACCCTCCCCACTGCCGTCAAGGCCGAGGAGGCCGAAGCCGACTACGAGGACGGCATCCTCACGCTGACGCTGCCCAAGGCAGAGACCGCAAAGCGCAAATCCATCGAGATCAAGAGCAAGTAGCCAAGCCTATTTTTAAGGAGACACCGGTGCTTGCGCACACCATCCAAGCACGAAAATGGTTCGTAGTAGGCACTTCAGTGCCGTAAAGCAACGGCGATGAATCGCCTACTACAAACCCAAGCCTATTTTTAAGGAGGAAACCCGATGACTTACCGAGATCCCACCGAAGATTTCAATTCCTGGAACCGGGCGATGAGCCGTCTGGTGCAGGACAGCTTCGTGCCCACCTGGCTCGCCGAGAGGCGCGCGGGAGGGCGTGTCCTGCGCCTGCCCCTTGACGTGTACGTGACTACCGAGGAGATCGTTATCCTCGCCTCCATTCCGGGCGCCGATCCCGATGAGGTCAACATCACCTTCGAAGGGGACACGCTCACCATCGAGGGCGAGATTCAAGCGCCCCTGGAGAACGTCGACTACGCCCTTCGAGAGCGCCCCTACGGGCAGTTTCGGCGCAACCTGACCATCAATACCCCCGTGGACATCAACAAGGCCGAGGCGAAGTTCGACAACGGTGTGCTGACGTTAATTCTACCCAAGGCCGAGGAGTCGCGCGCCAAGAGCATCGAGATCAAGACGAAGAAGAAATAGCGTCAGAGCTCCGTTTTCACGTCAGCGTTGCGGGCCATACCCTCTCCGGGTATGGCCCGCGCTCTTTTCAAAGCCTGGTGATTATATGGTATAATTACTATAGATATAGGATTTAATCACATCCCATAAATGGAGGGGGTACATGGCAAAACAGGAGTTAAGTTTGCCCGTGAAGGGCATGACCTGCGCCTCGTGCGTCAACCACGTACAGAAGGCGCTGAGCAAGGTAGAGGGCGTGGAAGGCGCAAACGTCAACCTCGCCACCGAGATGGCGAGCCTCTCCTTCGCCACGGAGGTGCCAACAAGGAGCCTCGTCGACGCCGTCCGGGAGACCGGCTACGACGTCGAGACGGAGACGGTGACGCTGGACATCGGAGGGATGACCTGCGCCGCCTGCGTGGCCCACGTACAGAAGGCGCTGAACAAGGTGCCGGGCGTGGTGGAGGCCAACGTCAACCTGGCGACGGAGCAGGCGACGGTGACCTACGTGGGGGGCACGACCGGACTGCGAGAGTTCCGCGAGGCGGTGGACGCGGCCGGTTACGAGGTCCTGACCCGCGAGACGGCAGCCACAGCCGGGGAGCAGGTGGAGGAGGTCGATCGGGCCGAACAGAAGGTCCGCGAGGCTCGCTTCCGCATGCGCGTCGCCTGGATCTTCACCGCCGTTATCATGGTATGGATGATCCCGGAGATGTTCCTCGGAATCATGTGGCCTAGTCACCTCGTCTTTAACCTGGGGATGATTATCCTGGCGCTGCCGGTGCTCTTCGGGGTGGGTCGGAAGACGCTGGTGAGCGGCACGAAGGCCGCCCTGCACGGCTACGCCAACATGGATACCCTCATCACCCTGGGGACGGGCGCCTCCCTGATCACAGGCCCCGCCTCCTTCTTCATCCCGGTGGCAAACTACGCGGGTGTCTCGGCGATGATCATGGCCTTCCACCTGACGGGCCGCTACATCGAGGAGACGGCGAAGGGACGGGCCTCGCAGGCCATTCGCAAGCTGCTGGAGCTGGGGGCCAAGACCGCCCACATCATCCGTGACGGGCAGGAGATCGAGGTCCCCATCGACCAGGTGCAGGCGGGCGACGTGATGGTCGTCCGACCGGGCGAGAAGATCCCCACCGACGGCGTCGTCGTGGAGGGGGAGAGCGCCGTCGACGAGTCAATGGCGACGGGCGAGTCGATGCCCGTGACCAAGCGTCCCGGTGACGAGGTCATCGGGGCCACGGTGAACCAGGCGGGGCTCCTCAAGGTGGAGGCCACACGCGTGGGCAAGGACACCTTCCTCGCCCAGGTGGTCAAGCTGGTGGAGCAGGCACAAGGGACCAAGGTCCCCATCCAGGCCTTCGCCGACCGGGTCACGGCGGTCTTCGTCCCCATCATCATCGCCATCGCGACGCTGACGCTGCTGGCGCGCCTGCTCCTGCCCGGCATCATGCAGGATCTGACGGCGGCGGGGAACTTTCTACCCTGGGTGAACGCCAACCTCAACATCCTCACCCTGGCGGTCATCTCGGTGGTCTCGGTGCTGGTCATCGCCTGCCCCTGCGCCCTGGGATTGGCGACCCCCACCGCCCTCATGGTGGGCAGCGGGATGGGCGCCGAGCACGGCATTCTGATTCGGAGCGGGGAGGCCATCCAGACCCTCAAGGACGTGGGGGTGGTCATCTTCGACAAGACGGGCACCATCACCAAGGGCAAGCCCGAGGTGACCGACGTGCTCGCCCTCAACGGCTTCGAGGAGCGGGTCATGTTGCGGATGGCGGCCTCCGCCGAACGGGGGAGCGAACACCCCCTGGGGCGGGCCATCGTCGAGCGGGCCGCGGACCTCTCGCTGGCGCTGGGGGAGCCGCAGCGCTTCGAAGCGCTGAGCGGGCGGGGCATCGTCGCCACCGTCGACGAGCAGCGGGTCCTCGTCGGCTCCCGCCGCCTGATGGAGGAGCAGGGGGTGGAGGTCACGGCCCTCGAGGAGACCCTGCAGGCGCTGGAGGCCGAGGGCAAGACGGCGATGTTGGTCGCCGTGAACGGTGAGCCGGCGGGCGTCGTCGCCGTCGCCGACACCCTCAAGGAGGATTCGGCCCAGGCCATCGCCGCCCTGCACGAGCTGGGGATCGAGACCGTGATGATCACGGGGGATAACCGCCGCACCGCCGCGGCCATCGCCCGGCAGGTGGACATCGATCACGTCGTGGCGGAGGTGCTGCCCGACGGCAAGGTGGACGAGGTGCGCAACCTGCAGGAGCGCTTCGGCCTGGTCGCCTTCGTGGGCGACGGCATCAACGACGCGCCCGCGCTGACCCAGGCTAACGTCGGCATCGCCATCGGCACGGGGACGGACATCGCCATCGAGGCCAGCGACGTGACGCTGGTGCGCGGCGAGCTGACGGGCGTGGTAGAGGCGGTGAACCTCAGCCGGGCCACCTTCCGCAAGATCCGCCAGAATCTCTTCTGGGCCTTCTTCTACAACGTCATCATGGTCCCGCTGGCGGTGGTGGGCTGGATGCACCCGCTGCTCGCGGAGGCCGCCATGGCCACGAGCTCCATCACCGTGGTCACCAACGCCAACCTGCTGCGACGGGTGGAGATCCGGCCCGAGTACGCACGTTCGTAATCCAGGGGGATTAGGGATGGGGAAGCAGGGATTGGGGAGGTTCTCATTCCTAATCCCTGTTCTCCTGTCCCTGATCCCTTCTTTAAGAAGCAGAAAGCTGACCACCATACACTACGTTGAGGAGAGAAATGAGACAAGAGAACGCGAAGTACTTCTGGGCCTTGACCCGGATCGCCCTGGGATTCATCTTCCTCTGGGCCTTTCTCGACAAGCTCTTCGGCCTGGGCTTCTCCACGCCGCCCGAAAACGCGTGGCTGGCGGGAGGCTCGCCCACGGCAGGCTTTTTGCAGTTCGCACCCCGGGGACCCTTCGCCGGGCTCTACAACAGCATGGCGGGAAATCCCGTGGTCGACGTGCTCTTCATGTTCGGGCTCTTGGGACTGGGCATCGCCCTCCTTCTGGGCATTGGCATGAAAATTGCCGGCGTCGCCGGTCCGCTCCTCATGCTGCTGATGTGGTCGGCGCGCTTACCGCCCGAGAACAACCCCATCATCGACGAGCACATCGTCTACGCCTTCACCATCATGGGATTGGCCGCCGCCCGTGCCGGACGAACCTGGGGGCTGGGGGAGTGGTGGGCCGAGCGGGTGAAGGGCGCTCCCATTCTCGAGTAGTCCTCGTGTAACCACCAAAAGGCCTCCGATCAGCGTGATCGGAGGCCTTTTCTTCTACGCGAGGGTCTCTATCCGGGCAGGCGGCTGACGAGCTTGATCTCGCGGGCCTCGAACTTCCCGTTGGGATGGTTGGACTCCGCCAGCTCGAATTCGAAGATGTAGTTGTAGCTGGGCAGAAGCCCCCTGTTGACATTGGAGGGCAGCCAGGCATCCCGGAAGTAGGCAGCCGTGTAAGGAGAGTCGGGGCGCTTGGTATCGGTGAGCCAGAGGTCCGGGCCCAGCGCCCCCATGAAGCGCATGAAACCATAGTCGTGCTCGCCGTTGTGGTAGTAACAGACACCCCGCACCCGGGAGCCGGCCTCGCCCCAGGGAAGCTCTCCCCCCTCAC
>DAOTVC010000105.1:0-42101 GCA_034437215.1 Anaerolineae bacterium
ATCACGAGGTGCAGGGCGCCGATCTGCCCGAGCACGACATCACCGACCGGGAGGGCTTCTCGGCCCTGGCGCGGGACTTCGGGCCCGATCTCATCCTCCACCCCGCGGCGATGACCGACGTGGAGGGCTGCGCGCGCGATCCGGCGCTGGCCTACCGCGTCAACGGCCTGGGGACACAGAACGTCGCCCTCGCTGCCGCCGAGGTGGGCGCCGAGCTCCTCACGGTGAGCACCAACGAGGTCTTCGACGGCCACGCCTCCACCCCCTACCACGAGTGGGCCCTGCGCAACCCCCTCAACCCCTACGGTCGTTCGAAGTTGGCGGCGGAGTGGTACACCGAACGGCTTCTCGATCGCTTCTACATCGTGCGCACGGCGTGGCTTTACGCGGCGGGAGGACGCAATTTCCCCCACCGCATCATCGAGCTCGCCGACGAGCTGGGGGGGCTGCGCGTCGTCACCGACGAGGTGGGAAACCCCACCTACGTGGAGGACCTGGCGGAGGCCATCGTCCAACTCATCGATACCCACGCCTACGGCGTCTACCATCTGGTCAACGAGGGGGCGGCTTCACGCCACGCCTTCGCCCAGGAGATCCTGAGATTGAGCGGGCGGGAGAACGTGCCCCTCAAGGCCATCACCTTGGCGGACTTCGAGCGGCTCAGCAGCCCACCCCCCTACGCGCCCCTCACCAACACGGCGGCTGCGGCTCTGGGCATTCGGCTGCGACCCTGGCAGGAGGCGCTGGCGGACTTTCTCTCCGGGACGGGCTACGCCGGATAGTGAGAACCGATTATGAGTGGGATGATCAGGCGTAGGGCCATGCGTGCCGTGCTGTTGACGCCTCAAGGGCAGGTGCTTCTGATGAAAGTGCAGGAACCCGTGAGCCGCCGCCACTTTTGGATTGCTCCCGGAGGAGGCATCGATCGGGGCGAGAGTGTCGAAGCAGGTTTGTGTCGGGAGCTGGTGGAAGAGACGGGGCTCTCTGGCGTTGAGGTTGGACCGCTGCTGTGGACACGAACACACGAATTCGTCTGGGACGGGGAAGCGATCTTTCAACGGGAAGAGTTCTACCTGGTGGAGACGGCGCTCTTCGAGCCCACCATGGAGCACAACCCGGAGGTTGGAGAGCGCTCGGCATTTCAAGCGTTTCGCTGGTGGTCGGTCGCAGAGATGCGGAAGGCATCCGAGCTCTTCGTGCCGCGGCGCTTGCCTGAACTCCTGGAAGCCCTTATTCGGTTGGGACCTCCCGCAGAGGTCTTCGACGTGGGGCTTTGAACGTCCCGGGTCGTACCTGAAGTCATGCTCCTCAGCGTCATTATCCCTAACTGGAACGGCGCCCACCATCTACCCACCTGCCTCGACAGCCTGCGCGCCCAGACCTACGATACCTTCGAGATCCTCGTCGTCGACAACGCCTCCACCGACGAGAGCCGTGAGGTGCTGGGGCGCTATCCGGAGGCGCGGGCGCTGGCCCTGAGCGAGAACCGGGGCTTCACCGGCGCCTGCAACGCCGGTTTTCGTGAGGCACGCGGCGAGATACAGATCCTGCTCAACAACGACACCGAGAGCCATCCCCGCTGGCTGGAGGAGATCGCCGCCGCCTTCGCGGCTCACCCCGACGTGGGCCTGGTGGCCTCCAAGATGCTCCTCTTCGACCGGCGGGACACCTTCCACACCGCGGGAGATTACGTGACCCTCGATGGGCTGGCCCACAACCGTGGCGTCTGGCAGCGCGACGAGGGGCAGTACGACCATCCGGCCTACGTCTTCAGCGCCTGTGGGGGGAGCGCCGCCTACCGCCGCACGGTGCTGGACGAGATCGGTCTGTTGGACGACGACTTCTTCTTCTCCTTCGAGGACGTCGACCTGGCGTGGCGGGCCCAACTGGCGGGCTGGCGCTGTCTCTACGTCCCCGGCGCGGTCGTCTACCACAAGCTCAAGGCCTCAGGTGGGGGGCGGACCGCTTCCTTCCACGACGCCCGCAACCGCATCTGGACTCTGATCAAGAACTACCCCGCCGATCTCTGGCGCGACCACCGCCGTGAGGTGCTCGCTGCGCAGCTCGCTATCGCCCGGGAGGCGCTGCATGCCTGGCGGGGGGAGGCGGCGCGGGCGACGCTCCAGGGTCTCCTCGCCGGCGTGCGGGGGATCCCCCGCATGCGCCGCAAGCGGCAGGTCGTTCAGGCCCGGCGCACGGTAGAGCGCGCCTACCTGGAACGGCTGATGACGCCCCCCTTCGAGATACCCCTGACATAGCTCAACCTCACACTTCGCATCACAATGCAGAAAAACACCACTTCCGTCCTCTATCGATCTGAGAAAAGGAGCAACGATGAAAGATAGGCTTGCGTACGTCAGTTTGACCCTCTTGGTGATTCTGTTGTTGTCCGGCAGCTGTGAGCCCTCCACCATTGGCTCTACTCCTACCGTTCGCCCGGCGAGTACGCCCACCCCTACTCTAGGACCCACACCCGAGGGGTGGAAGACCTACCGTTCCCAAGCACTGAACTTCAGCATCGCCTATCCGCCAACCTGGGAGGTCGGCATGGAAGGAGAGGCGCTCGTTGCCGATGAACGCTTCGGGGAGGGGCCGGAGCCTCTCTACTACTTCGTCTACTTCGCGGAGTATCCCAATTCCGAGCAGCGCTCTTTCGAAGAGGTGGTGACCGCCGATCTCAGTGCCGAGCTCCAAGAGGAGTTCACCTTCACGGAACGCATGATCGGGGGCGAGCGTGTCTACGAGACGACGATACTCCCGGCGCGTTCAGGCGCCCTCACCGTCCTCTTTGAAGGTGACGACCGTTATTTGGCCGTCGCCCTGACCCCCTACGATCCCCAGGACCCTTGGGTGGCGCAACCGCGGTACGAGACGACCTTCGAGCGGATGTTGAAGACCTTCAGATTTGAGAATCCGGCTCCCTAGGGCTGCCCTCACCGCGCCTGAAGTAGACGATCTCGTCCGCTCCCTCCATCTCGTCCCTCACGTGCATACCCCTGCGCACTCTCTCGAAGACAAAGACGAGCAGGAAGATGGTCGCCAGGTAGGGGATCTGAGCAATACCGGCTTTGACCAGCCCCAGCTGGTAGAAGAGGGCGCCGCTGTTGATGAGCGCGTGGAAGCCCACGGCTGCGGCGTAGCCGGCCAGCCCCTCCAGCCAGCCCCGAGCGAGCCCGTAGGTGAAGAGGGCCGTCATCAATCCGTGGACCAGGGTTACCGCCAGGCGCTCTCCGGCGTAGCCGGTAAAGAGGTACCAGGGCAGATCGGCGTATTCAGAGCTCTGTGCGATGCCGTAGGCCAGATAGAGAGCTTCGCCTAACCCAAAGCTCAGTCCCAGCCCCATGCCGGCCCATAGACCTGTGCGAGGGCTGGTGACCAGGCGCCGGATGGGGGAGAGAAGCAGGGGGGCGACCTTGATGACTTCCTCGCAGACGGGGGCCAGCATGAAGAGAAAGAGGATGAACCAGAGGGGCGTCTCCCGTCCCAGCCCGGGCTCGATAGCCGACCAACGACCTACAGATGCCCCCAGGGGCGCCTTGACGAGCCGGTTGACGAGGGCACTGAGAGGCAGGCCGGGTAGCAGGAGCCAGAGGTAACGTCGCTCTCGCGAGAGGAGGGCGAGGAATCCGCCCCACAATAGCGTGGAGAGCACCAGGGTCAGGGCCGCCATCGGCCAGATGCCGTGCATCTCAAGCCTCCAGGCGCGCCTTCAGCGCGGTCACCAGCGCCTCCTCGTCCGCCGGCGAGAGGCCGTAGAGCTCATCCTGCGTCTCGATGAGCAGAACTCGCCGCGCAGCCGTCGTGGCGCACATCTTGACGACCCCCACGTCGGCGTAGGGGACCTTGAAGAGGGCCAGCCCCGGCAGCCGCAGGCTCGACCAGAGGGAGATGTGGAGGTCGCGGCGGCGGACGCTCTGGATCTCCTCGAGGGTGATCCGGTAGTCGAGCACCGGACCGTACCGCAGGTGTAGGGCCTCGTCGTCTAGCCTGTAGCGCATCGTGGGGAACCAGGCCGCCAGCATGAACATGGGCAGGCCCACGAGGAGGGCGATTCCCCAGTTGAGGAGGGCCGCCCAGAGAGGAATCTCCTCCCCTGCGCGCAGTTGCAGGAAGAGGATGGGCAGGACGACGAGGGCGCCCACTAGAAGCAACCACAACCACCCCCGGGAAGGGCGGGGCTCGAAGGTGCGGGCCTCGCTCAAGTCGTCTCCTCCGTCGCCAAAGCCGGTACGGTAGGGGCCACCAGCCCCACCTCCCCGGCCCAGCGTCCCAGCCGCACGGCGAGGCGGACCAGGTTTATCAGCTGCAGGAAGAGCAAGGAGAGAAACCAGGCGGGAATGGGGATGGAGCGCCCCGGCAGACCCACGCCGTAGAGAAGCGCCTGCAGCAGGAGCCCGGCGAGGGCGAGGGCCAGGAGCGGCAGGGGGCGGCGCAAGAGGGTGCGCGTACCTTCGCGTAGGGCGTGACCGGCGTGGCGGTCGTCCCGCAGCACGGCGGTGGCCCGGGCGACCTCGATCCAGAGGACGACGAGGCCCGCGACGAGCAGGCCCGTAACGGCGGCGAGAATCGCCAGCGGCAGGGTCGCGCTGACGAGCGCGGCGACGACGCCGAAGGCGACGAGAACGATGAGCGCCAGCAGCGATCCCAGGAAGTTCAGCAGGAGGAAGGGGCCGAACCAGCGGTTGCAGCCCCGCAGAAACTCGCGACCGGACGGCGGCGATGCCGCTGCGTAGGTCAGAAGGGTTCCCCCTTGCAGGTAGGCCCGCACGAAGAGGAGTCCAAGAGCCACGAGCATGGCACCCAGCGCTGCGAAGAGGCTCACACTTTCTCCCGTGGCGGGGAGGGCGCCCTCGACGAGGAACTCCAGGTTGCGCTCCGCCAGCGCCTCGCGGAAGACGGGGTACCGGGCCAGTTCCAGTCCGGGCAGGGTGATCAGTACCGCCGCCAGAAGGGCCGGCAGGGCCGTCACGAGATAGAAGAGAAGGAGAGGGCGGGGGCGCTTGATTGTTCGCAGGACGGAGCCCACGACACCCGGATCGCTGTTCATGGTTGATTGACCATCGATTGTCACCTGTTGCTGTGTGCTCACCATAGCCCACCTCCTGTCAGGAAGAGCCCTTGAAAGATGTCGAGGGCCCGCACGACCAGCCCCAGCCAGACACCCAGGTCAGGCGTCTCCTGCAACTCGTCGTTCAGGTGGTTCAGGTCGAGGGGGGGCTTCTCCTCGGGGTTGATCTGAATACCCACCAGGGGATCGCTCCCCGCGAAGTTAAGCTCCGGCTCCTCACAGGCCCAGCTTGCTTCCATAGGAGGCGCGTCCGCGTACTGCCAGAGCACCTCGGAAGGGACGCAGACCTCGCCCCGTCGCTCCACGGCTCCCTCGTTGCCCTCCAGCCCGGTGACGTGGGCGTCGAAGGTGCCCTCGCCGTAGACCAGCTGCTCGAAGAACCACGTCGCCGTCCCCTCGCTCAGGCTCTCTGCCATCACCTCCCGGACATCCTCCGTGTCGGGGTGGGCGAAGGCGTAGCGCTCGTAGTAGCTCTGCATGAAGTCCAACATCGCCTCCTCGCCCACCAGCTGCTGGAGGGTGGTGAGGGCGACGGCGGGCTTGGAGTAGGTGGCGACGCTGTAGGCGTCGAGCTCCCAGGCCCTGCCCGCCATGGGGACGTGGGGCCTCTGCAGGTACTCGGCGCGGCGCATGGCGAGGTAGCTGAGCTCCCACCCCAAGCAGTCGAGAACGTTCCCATAGAGGCTCTCCATGGCGCGGGTACTGATGTAGTCGGTGAAGCCCTCGTCGAGCCAGGGATCCTCTGCCTCGTTGGTGGCGACGACGGATTGGAACCACTGGTGCCCCAGCTCGTGAACCGTCTCCACCTCCGTCAAGCGCACGCATCCGGGCAGGTAGCCGCCCATGACTCCGACGGTGAAGAGTTGCGGGTACTCCATCCCCCCGGCCCCACCGGCCTCCGGTGGCACCATGATGACGGTGAGCTGGTCGTAGAGTCCCTTGCCGTACTCCCCGTACCACGTCTCGTAGAGCCGGAAGGCGCCGACGGTCGCGTTGCGCACCCTCCTCAGCGTTCCCTCCTGCTCCGGATAGTGGAGGATGCGCAGGGAGACGTTGCCCAGCTGCTCCCGGTACTCCTCGAAGTTAGGGGAAGCGGACCAGGCGAAGTCGATGACGTTTTCGGCAGAGTAGACGTAGGTTACCGTGCCGGCTTCGTCGGTGGAGCGCGTCTTCTCCGCACCCGTCGCTCCTACAGCCCATCCCTCGGGCAGAGTGATCTCCACGTGGTAGGTGCCGAAGTCGGCGTAGAATTCACTGTTGGCGTGGAAGACGTAGGCGTTCCAGCCCTCCTCACCCTCCCAGACGCCCAGCTTGGGGAACCACTGGCCTGCCATCACGAACTCCCCCTCGTCGGCCCAGCCCGTCCGCGCAAAGACTCGAGGCAGCTGCGCCTCGAAAGCGACCTCGACCACGACCGTCTCCCCCGGAGCGACCGGTTCGGGCAGCGCCACCCGCATCAGGGTCTCGTCGTCGTAGGGGAACTCCTGCTTGAGCTCGGTGCCGTCCTCCAGTACGAGGGAATGCACATTGACGTGCCCTGCCTCCTGGGGATTGAAGCTGTAACCGCGGTGGCTGTATCCCGCCTCCTGCATCCAGACCGTCTCGGCGCTCTCGAAGGCGTTGAGGTAGAGGTGGAAGACGAGGTCGGGGATGGGGGTGTCGGTGACGTTGGTGTAGCGGACGACCTCCTCACCCACGATGCGGTAGGAGTCGGGCAGGTAGGTGACCTCGATGGTGTAGGAGGCGACGGCGGGCGGTGGCACCTCCGCCGTAGCGGCTGCCGGCGCCAGAAGTAGCACGCCCAGCAAAGTCAGGATGACAGCCAACATTCGAATTCGTTTCATGGTACCCTCCTCGGTAGATAGGGATCCGGGAGTAGGGAACAGGTTGAATGCCTGCTGCTTGTGAAGACCCTAATCCCCAGTCCCTCATCCCTGATTCCTCTGGCGTGTCAACGCCATTGTACTCCCAGATTCGTCAAGTGGGCAAACGGTGCATGCACCTTGTACCTCACCCTGCCCATGTTACAATACGCAAAATGTACGTTCGAAGTCTCAGCTTACGCCACTTTCGTACCTACGCCCGGTTGGAACTCGACCTTCCCGCCGCGCCTATTTTGTTGTTGGGCGCCAACGCGCAGGGCAAGACCAGCCTTCTGGAGGCCCTCGCCTACCTCGCGCTGGGCAGCTCGCCTCTTACCAGCATCGACCGCCACCTCATCCACTGGGCCGCCGCCGAATCGGGGATGCCCTTCGCGCAGGTGGAGGCGGAGGTGGTGAAGCGCAACGGGGTGGAGCGGATCGAGATCGTCCTGCAGACCTCGCAGCTCTCCAACGGGAGCAGCCGCCTCGTCAAGCGCATCAAGGTGGACGGGCGGACGGTGCGCCGGGCCGACCTGGCGGGGCACCTCAACGTCGTCCTCTTCCTGCCGGAGGACGTACAGCTCGTGGGCGGACCGCCCTCGGGGCGGCGGCGCCACCTCGACGACCTGCTCTCGCAGGTCTATTCGGAGTACGTGGAGACCTATGCCGCCTACCGCTCGGCCCTCTCCCGCCGCAACGCTCTGCTGCGCCATCTGCGCGACGAGGGCGGGGATCGGGAGCAGCTCGTGCCCCTGGAACGGGTGCTGGCGCGGACGGGGGTGACCGTCTCCCTCTACCGGCGGCGGGTGGTGGCCGTGCTCTCTCTCCACGCCGACCGCTTCCACCAGGACCTGACCGGTGGGCAGGCGTGGCTGCAGCTCAAGTACCAGCCGAGCTTCGATCCCCTCAAGCCGCCCGCTATCGACTACCAGATGGGGCTGCTGCCACAGGAGAGTTCGGAGGCCCCCGTGGACGTCGAGGGGCTGCAGGAAGCCTACCTGAAGGCGCTGCGGCGCCGGCGGGAAAAGGCCATCCGCCAGGGGATGACGCTCATCGGCCCCCATCGCGACGAGGTGCGCTTCGTCTCCCAGGGTGTCGATCTGGGCATCTTCGGGTCGCGGGGACAGCAGCGGACGACGGTGCTGGCGCTGCGGCTGGCGGAGCTCAACTGGCTGCAGCAGGAGACGGGAGAGTCACCCGTGCTGCTGCTGGACGAGGTGCTCGCCGAGCTGGATCGCGCCCGGCGCAACTACCTCCTCGATCTGCTGGGCGAGGTGAAGCAGACCGTCCTCTCCACCACCGACGCCGAGATGTTCCCCGCCTCCTTCCGCGAACAGATCCTCACTCTACGCGTGGAGGGGGGCATCATCACTCCGGTGGAGGAGCCCGACCCGACGCCCGAGCCCTGAGCCGGCTCTCTACCTTTTCCCGAGCCGCTTCGCCAACCGTGCCGTGTCGTTCGCCATCAGCGCATCGCAGCGCAAGAGGCGGTAGTAGCCCAGGCGGGAGAAGGGCGCGACGTCGAGGGGGCAGACAAGAGCGCCGCGGCGGTGGGCCCGCCGGACGAAGAGAGGGTTGAGGAAGAGGACGGGCCAGAAGGGGCCGGCGAACTGCACATCGGGGGTAGGACGCAGTCGTTTGAGGGTGATGTGCCCGATGGGGAGGTCCGTCGCGACGGCCTGAACGGCCCTCAGCCGGGGTAGACTGAAAGAGACCAGCAGCGTACGGTCGCGCACGCCCCCCTTCTTCAGGTCCTCCGCCAGGGCTCGTCCCACCTCAGGCTCCAGGAAGCGGTCGGTCTTGAGTTCCAGGGCCAGAGCGCAGTCGGAGGGGATGAGGGCCAGCGTCTCCGCGAGGGTGGGAATCTCCACACCGGAGAAGCCCGCTCGCCCGTAGTCGGCATCTAGGGTTTTGATCTCCTCCAGCGTCATCTCCGCGACGGCCCCGCTCCCGTTCGTCGTGCGGTCCACGGTGCCGTCGTGGATGCAGACGAGGATCCCGTCGGCGGTGAGGTGCAGGTCGGTCTCCAGGATGTCGGCGCCGTCCTCCAACGCTCGCTGGAAGGCGGGGAGGGTGTTCTCAGGACAGGCGACGGAGTTGCCCCGGTGGGCCATCAGGTAGGGCTGCGACTTGCCGGGCAGCGTCAAGTTCTTCATGGGGTCAGGGGGCGCTTCACAGGCATACCCGAGCGCCGCGGGTACTTCTCCGGCGTGGCAGCGACCTTGTCCAGCAGGACGAGGTGGCGGGTCTCGGCGAGACCGCGCAGCTCCACGGGCACCAGCCGCCGGACGTGCCCGCCCAGCTGCCGGATGGCAAACTCGGCTCGCTGCACCTCGGCAGCGGCATCCTCTCCCTTCTGAGCCAGGGCGTGCCCGCCGATGCGCGCCAGGGGGAGCAGATACTCGGCGAGGATGCTCATCTCGGCGACGGCCCGGGCCACGACCCAATCGTACCGCTCCCGGTGTTGGGGGTCCTGTCCCAGCTCCTCGGCGCGCCCATGAAGGACGGTCACGTTCTGCAGGCCCAGCTGCCCTACGACGTGCTCCAGGAAGCGTACCTTCTTGGCGGTCGCCTCGAGAAGAGTCAGCCGGAGGGTGGGCTCGAAGATCTTGAGGGGCAGACCGGGAAAGCCGGCACCCGTCCCCACGTCGATCATGCGCTTTCCGGCGAAGGCGTTACCCGACTCGAGGGCGAGCAGGCAGGAGAGGGAGTCGAGGAAGTGGCGCACCTGGGCCCCCTCGTAGTCGGTGATCGCGGTGAGGTTGAACTTCTCGTTCCACTGCACGAGGAGTCTGTAGTACTCCTCGAAGGCTGCGATGTGCTGGGGCTTGAGAACGACACGCAGGTCCTGGATTCCGGCCTTGACTAGCTCCACCTGCCCTCCTATCCTCTCTTGTCCTGTCCTGGTCTAGATCTGTGACTATTATACCGGATTCGTGGCTTTCGACAGCCGTTCGGGGAGGGAGCCCCCTTGTCTCTTGTACCCTTCGTGTTATCATCCGCCTACAAGGACTGAACGCCAAATAACTTGGGCCTCGCGGCTGTCTTTCGAGAGCGCTTTCAGTGTGCTCTCGCTCAAGTTGTTCAATTCGCGTCCCTAAGCAGCAAAGGAGAGCCGATCATGAATCGTCCTTTTGATATTCGCCGCATGACCTTGACGGCCTTGATGGCGGCGTTGATCTTTGTCTTGACCGTTCTGCCCCGGATTCCGACGCCCATTGGTGGTTACATCCACCTTGGTGACGTCGGCATCACTTTCGCCGCTCTGGCTTTCGGCCCCTGGGTCGCCGCCCTCGCGGGAGGGCTGGGCACGGCCCTCGCCGACCTCAGTGCCGGTTATGCTCAGTTCGCCCTGGCTTCGCTCCTCGTGCACGGTCTGCAGGGCTGGCTCATGGGCCTGCTGGTGCGAAGGCGGCTGGCTGCGGTGCCCATCATCGCCGCTACCGTCGTAGGCACGGTGATCATTGTGGGAGGGTACTTCCTCGCCGAAGTGGTGCTTTTCAGCGCTGCCGTCGCCGTGACCGAGATACCGCTCAACATCGTGCAGGGTCTCGTCGGGGGCCTCGTCGGCGTCTCCCTCTACCTCGCCGTGGCGCGTGCCTACCCGCCCCTGCAGCGCTACCGGGAGCCCTAGCGGGGCCGGTGAAGCGCCGCGCCCTCATCTGCGATGACCTCTGAACCCACCGTCCGCGTCGAGGATCTGACCTTCTCCTACCCCCCTCCCGAGCCGGGATTCCCCACCACGGCCGTCTTCAGCGGCCTGGCCCTGCGTCTGGATCGCGGGGAGAGCCTGACCGTGGCCGGGGGTAGTGGGAGGGGAAAGAGCACCCTCTGCTACGTGCTGGCAGGGCTCGCCCCCCGTTACACGGGCGGGGAGAGCGAGGGGCGGGTTCTCGTTGCAGGACGGGACGTCATTGCTAACCTGCCGGGCCCCGACGGGGTGGGATTGCTCTTTCAGGACGCGGCGACGCAGCTCTTCAATCCTACGGTAGAATTGGAGGTTGCCTGGGGATTAGAGACGCTGGCACTGCCCCCGGCACTCATCGGCGAACGGGTGGGGGCGGCCCTGCGGCGCTTCGATCTCGAGGCGCTGCGCGAGCGGGCTCCCTGGGCCCTCTCCGGGGGCGAGCAGAAGCGGGTGGCCCTGGCGGCCCTCTGGGCCATGCAGCCCCGGGTGCTCCTTCTGGACGAAGCTCTGGGCGGTCTGGATCCTCAGGGGCGGCGCGAGGTGCGCGGTGCCCTGGATCTCCTGCGGGTCGAGGGGACGACGCTCCTCTTCACCGCCTCCCTGCTCCAACACGCCGATCTCTCACCGGTCGTGGCGCTCTTCGAGGAAGGGCAGCTCTCCCCGGCTCTGCCCCTCGCCACCCTCCAGGACGATCGCGCCCACCTCAGCGACGTCGGTCTCGCCTTTCCCCCAGAGACCTTGGCCCGGCTTGCAGAGAGCCATCGCGCTGTAGGGACCGAGCCGGCTCTCGAGATGCGCGCGCTGACCTACGCCTATCCGGAGGGTCCTGGGGTGCTCGAGAGCGTCGACCTCTCCATTCCTCAGGGCCAGTTCGTGGCCCTCGTGGGGCGCAACGGGGCAGGCAAGTCGACGCTCCTGCGCCACTTCAACGGCCTTCTCCGTCCCACGTCAGGGAGCGTGAGTGTGATGGGGGAGAGGGCCGCGCACCGCGCCGTGGGGGAGCTGGCCCGCCGGGTCGGCTATCTCTTCCAGCGCCCCGAGCAGCAGCTCTTTGCCCAGACAGTGCGCGCCGAGATCGCCTACGGTCCCCGACAGCTGGGGCTGAGCGCTATCGAGGCGCGGGTGGAGCAGGCGCTGCACCGCTTCGACCTGGTGGAGGTCGCCGAGCGCCCCCCTGCCGTCCTGGGCTATGGGACGCAGCGCTCCGTGGCGCTGGCCGCCCTGGCGGCGCTGGAGACCCCGGTCCTCGTTCTTGATGAGCCGACGGTGGGGCTGGATGGGCGGGGCTGGGCCCAGCTCCTGGGGTGGATGGCGGAGCGGCGCGCGGCAGGCGTCACCCTCATCGTTGCCACCCACGAGATGGAGCTGGCGGCCCTCGCCGACCGGGTGCTCGTCCTGCAAGAGGGGCATATCGTCGCCGACGGCTCCCCTGCTCAAATAGTGTCCGACTTCTCCGGAGCCGCTCCGGCGTGAGCCTGACCCTGGATCTCTACGTGCCGGGGTGTTCCTGGCTGCACCGTCTCGACCCGCGAGTGAAGCTCGCGGCGGCCCTGTTGGGGCTCATCACGACCTTTCTGCTCTCCTCTCTGCTTGCCCAGGCTCTCTTGCTTGCCGCTGTGGTGGCAGGCTTGGGCCTGACCGGTGTTCCTTGGCGACGTCTGGGATGGGTGGCGCGCCGGCTGGCCCTCCCGGTGCTGCTCATCCTGCTCCTGCAGCCCCTCTTCACCCCGGCGGGGCGGGTGCTCTGGTCTCTCGGCCCTGTAAAGCTGACCTTGGGGGGCTATCGAGGAGCGCTCTGGCTGGCCCTCCGCGCGCTCAGCATGGCCTTCGTCGCCTCCGGATTCCTCTTCACCACCGACCAGCGCGCCCTGGTGCAGGCGCTGGTCTGCCTGGGCGTCCCCTACACCTGGGGGCTGACCCTGAGCCTGACGCTGCGCTTCCTGCCCGCCATCGGCAGTCTCTTCGAGAACGTGCGCGACGCCCAGGCGGCCCGGGGGTGGGTGCCGGAGGGCGGGCTCCTGCGCCGGGTTCGCGAGTACCTCCCGGTGCTCGTGGCCGTCATCATTCGCACGCTGGCGCTCAGCGATCAACTGACGCTGGCTCTGGCGGCCCGCGGATTGGGCGCAGCCGGGCGCCGGACCGTCTGGAGGGCTCCCCGGATGCGTCCGGCGGATTGGATCACCCTGCTCCTGGTGATCCTGGCCTTTGCACTTCTGCTCCTGGCGCGCGTGGAGGGCTGGGGGCTCTTGGAACGGGGCTTTGTATTCGCTCATTCGCTCGCTTGTGTTATACTCTTCTCTACCCTTGGGTAATTGATATTGGAATGTCGCAGGACATTCCTGAGAAGACATGAATTACAAGACACTCTTGATCTACAATCCGACGGCGGGACCGTGGGATATGACCCGGACCCTCAAGCGCCTGGCCTCCTACATGGAGAACCACGGCTGGCTGACGGAGCTGGTGGAGACGCAGCAGGCAGGCGACGCGACCCACTTTGCCCGTGAGGCGGCCAGCGCGGGTCTGGATATGGTGCTCGTCGCCGGGGGCGATGGGACGATCAACGAGGTAGCCAACGGTCTCGTGGGCTCGGAGACCCTTCTCGGACTCGTCCCGGTGGGCACGGGCAACATCCTCGCTCACCAGCTGAAGATGCCCACACTCTCTCTGACGGCCCCCTTCCACGTGTCCGAGGTCGGCAACGCGCTGCTCAAGAGCCGCGTCCACCGGGTGGACGTGGGGCAGATGAACGGGCGCTACTTCGTCTGCTGGGCCGGCATGGGCCTCGACGCGGAGATCGCGGCTCAGATGGAGCCCCGTCCCCGCATCGCCAAGCACCTGGGAACCTTGCCCTACATCATCGCCGCCTTCTCCGTCGCCTCGGAGTTCCGGGGGGTACGCACGCGCATCACCGTCGAGGATCGCTCCTTCAACACGCGCGCGCTCCTCACTCTCGCCAGCAACATCCAGATTTACGCGGCCTTCTTCAACATCGCGCGTCACGCCTACATGGACGATGGGCTCCTCGACATCTTCATCTTCAAGGGGTTGGGTTTCTCCTACGCGCTGCGCCACCTCTTCCACATCTTCAGCGGTCGTTACCTCCGCGATCCCGCGGTGGTGCAGCTGCTCGCCCGCGAGGTCTACATGGAGACCTCACCCAGCGTCGCCCTCCATCTGGATGGGGAGCCCTATGGGGCATCCCCGGCGTATATGCGTCTGGAGCCCCAGGCTCTGGATCTGCTGGTGCCACCTCAGGCGCCGCGGGATCTCTTCACGCACCCGCCCCGGCAAGTTTTGTGACTGGTTAGCTATTAGGGAGGAAGAACGATGATCAAGAAAGAGACCGAGATTCCCCAGCCGCATCCCAGCCCTGAGGAGTGGGAGCGGCTTTTCGATGCCACGGTGGCCTTCAAGGACGCCAAGCCGTGGGAGTGGATGTATGAACAGCAGATCTTCGGAGTCGAGGAACCCGAGACCGGCAGGATAGGCTTCTGCTCCGTCACCGGTACGTTGGGTGAGCACGTCGCTCTTATCGTCTACGAGGGGCTTGAAGGGCTAGGTCGCTATCTCCAATTCGTCGTCAACCACGAGAGAGGGGGCGGCTATCTGCAGCAGCGGGAGACGACCTTCAGCTTGTGGGAGGTCCCTCAACTGCAGGCCTCCTTCGAGGACCGAGACCTGCTCGACAAGATCGACTATCAGATCATCCGGGATGCCGGGTTGAGGTTCCGGGGGCACAACGCCTGGCCCCGGTTCCGCTACTATCAGCCCGGTCGAGTACCCTGGTATCTCAACGCGCCACAGGTGCGCTTCCTTACCCTGATGTTGGAACAGACGCTGGTCGTTGCCGAGGAGGCGCAGGGCCCGGGCTTGCTGGCGCTCTCCCTGGGAGAGTTAGCGAGTGTGCTGCCCGCGACACCCGAGACTGTGACCCTGCCGGTACGCGTACAGGAGGAGGGCACGTGGGGGGTAGAGCTGCGCGAGCTGGAGCCGCGCTATGCCTGGTATACCTTCGAGGGGGACCTGACGCCCTTTGAGCGCGCCCGGCAGCGCTTAACCCAACAGGAGCGCGTGGTCCAGTTTCACGTCACCCTTATTCCGGGTATGAGTGTCTCCGAAGATGAGATTCCCCCTTACCTGACCTACCATATGCTTCTCGTGGACGCCGAGGTCGGTTTTATCTACGGAAGCGACATGCTGCTCGCCCGTCCCAGTCTCTCCGCGATGCTGGCCGACGTGCCCCAACGCCTCCTGTCTCTCATGGAGAAGATCGACTTTCGCCCGGAGGAGGTACAGGTGGCCTCGGAACGTCTCTACAATCTGCTGGCCGTGCCCCTCAAGCAGATGGGGGTCACTCTGAACCTCTACTACGAACTACCGGCTCTGGAGGATGCCCTGCACGAGCTGGAGAACTGGATGGAGGGAAGGTTTCCTGAAGATCTTTGATCTCCACGTGCACTCGGACCACTCCTCCGACTGCGATGTTCCCATGTCAACGATGGCGGAAGCCGCCTTCCGGCAGGGGTTGGCGGGGCTCGCCTTCACCGAGCACGTCGAGTGGATACCCGAGGACGGGGCGACGGGCTATCTGCGGCCCACCGCCTACTTCGCCGAGCTGGAGACGCTGCGCGTCCACTACGGCAACCGCTTCTGGCTGCTCGCCGGCGCCGAGGTGGGCAACTCCCACGACTATTCGGAGGAGGCCCGGGGCTTCCTCGACGCCTGGCCCTGGGACTACGTCCTGGGCTCCGTCCATTGGGCCGGCGACCTGCCGGGGTGGGAGCCCGTCGCCTTCGAGGCGGGGCTCGACCGCGCCGTCGCGCGCTACTTCCAGGAGCTGGCGCTGCTGGCGGAGCAGGGGGAGTACGATGTCCTGGCCCACTTCGACCTCGTCCGGCGGGACGCGTGGAGCGTTCTCGGGCAGCGGTTGGATCTGACCCCCTACAGAGATCTCATCCGTACGGCTCTGCGCGCTGTCGTCGAGCGAGGTAAGGGGTTAGAGATCAATACCTCGGCGCTGGGCCAGGGGCTCGAGGAGCCGCTGCCCGGATTGGAGGTCCTGCGCTGGTACCGGGAGCTGGGGGGTGAGATCCTCGTCTTCGGCTCCGATGCCCACCGTCCGGAGCAGCTGGCTTCCCGCTTCGATCAGGCCCGGTCGGTGGCCCTGGCGGCCGGCTTCGAGCGCCTGGCCCGTTTCCAGCGGCGGCGGGTGGTGAACTGGATTCCTTTGTGAGGTGGTATTGACCATGCAACGGGTAGAACCCTTACTCCTGGCGCTGGAGGATATCGATCCGCGCCTGGCGCACGTGGAGCGCGCCTGCTACCGTACGCCTTCTCTTCAGGAACGGCTGTCGCCGGCCGAGGCGCTGAAAGGGTCGGCATGAACGCGCACCCTTTCTTGACCATCGTCGTCCCTGCTTACAACGAGGCCCATCGTCTACCCCACACCCTCCAGCGGGTCATGGACTTCGTCGCGTCACGTCCCGAGTGGTTGGACGTCCTCGTCGTCAACAACAACAGCCGCGACGACACCCGGGCCATCGCCGAGCGCTTCGCTGCCGCCCATCCCCGGCTGAGGGTCGTCGATCAGCCGGTGCAGGGGAAGGGGGCGGCGGTGCGGAAGGGTATCTTCGAAGCGCAGGGGCAGTACGTTTTCATCTGCGACGCCGACCTGGCGATGCCCATCGAGGAGCTGCCCCGCTTCTACCCGGAGACCCTCGGCACCGACTACGACATCGCCATCGGTTCGCGGGAGGCGCCCGGTGCCCGACGCTACAACGAGCCCTGGTACCGCCACTTGATGGGCCGGGTCTTCAACTTCATCGTGCGCACCCTCGCCGTCCCCGCCGTACAGGATACGCAGTGCGGCTTCAAGGCCTTCCGTCGTGAGAGCGCGCTCCCGCTCTTCGAAGCGCAGACCATCGACGGCTTCGCCTTCGACGTCGAGATCCTCGCCATCGCCCGGCGCTGGGGCTACGACGTGATCGAAGTGGGCATTCCCTGGTACTACGGCACGGGGGGCAGCGTGAACCCGGTCCGCGACTCCCTGCGTATGTTTCGCGAGGTGCTCCGTATCCGCCGTAACGTAGAGGCAGGTTACTACGACAGATCGCTGTGACCGGAGCTTCCTCCCCTTCTCTCGGTTATCGTGTCACTTGTCCGCGTCATCTCTCCCTGTTAGAGTGAAAGCATCAGGAGGTGTTTATGGCTGAAATCTTTACCCGACCGCTCAACGCCCGCGAAATTGTGAAGAACCCGCCCTGGGAGGACCTGCGCGCCTGGGCGCGTGTGGAGGAGACCACCACCCTCCGCGGCTCCCCGCGCTACATCACCCGCATTCGCAGCCGTTCGGCGAAGTTCACCGACGTCGTCTTCGGGGAGCCCGACGAGGAGCAGCGCCGCTGGCTGGAGCAGATCCAGGCCTTCTTCCCCACCGAGCGCTTGATTCAGATGGATCGCATGCTGGGGGACAACCCCGACTTCCGGCTCCACTGTCGCTTCTACGTCCCCATCGACTTCGCGCGGTTGGCCTACATGTGGGGCCAGACCCTCTTCGACGCGCCGCCCAAGTACGCGGAGCGGGAGCGCGCCGACATGACCACGGTGATGGTCCCCAAGTGGCGGGACAAGGTGATGGAGCGCCGCGTCCTCGTCGATCCCACCACCTTCACCACCTACGTGCTGGGCAGCGACTACATGGGGGAGGTGAAGAAGTCCTTCCTCCGCCTGGCGATGTACTGGACGAAGCAGCGGGGCGGGCTGGGCCTGCACGCGGGCTCCAAGATCATCCGCGTTCGCGACGTGGAGGAGGCGCTGGTGGAGAAGGGGGCCATCTTCTTTGGCCTCAGCGGCACCGGCAAGACGACGCTCACCTGCCACCACCACTTCCTCGACGGCGAGGAGGGGGTCTCCATCCGGCAGGACGACGTCGTGATGATGCAGCCCGACGCCTCCTGCTACGGCACCGAGGACAACTTCTTCATCAAGACCGAGGGGCTGGAGCCGAAGGGGCAACCGCTCCTCTACGGCGCGGCGAACTCGCCCCGGGCCATGCTGGAGAACGTCTGGGTGGACCCCGACGGCACCCCCGACTTCCTCAACTACACCATCGGCAAGAACGGGCGCGCCATCGTCTTCCGCTCTGACATGGACTACACTGACGCGTCCATCGATCTCCCCAAGGCGGACCTCGTCGTCTTCATCACCCGGCGGGAGGACATCGTGCCCCCCGTGGTGAAGCTGCTCCCCGAGCAGGGCGCAGCCTTCTTTATGCTGGGCGAGTCCATCGAAACGGCGGCGGGCGATCCGGCGCGTGCCGGGCAGCCCGTCCACAGCGTGGGCACCAACCCCTTCATCATCGGCCCTCCCGCCGAGGAGGGGAACATCTTCCTGGAGCTGCTGCAGGCCAATCCGGGGGTCCAGGTCTTCCTACTCAACACAGGGCGGATCGGGACCCGGGGCGTCGACCGGCAGGAGCGGAAGGAGGTCGACGGCTCCCTGCAGGGCGCGAAGATCGGCGTGCTCGACTCGACGGCGATCATCAAGCAGATCGCGCGCGGCGGCATCGAGTGGCGGGAGGACCCTGATTGGGGCTACCAGGTCGCTACGGCGGTGGCGGGCATCCCCGACTTCGCCGAACGCCTCGATCCCCACCGCTACTACACCGAGGAGGAGTACGCGGAGCTGACGCGGCTGCTCAAGGAGGATCGCCGGGCCTGGCTGGAGAAGTTCCCCGAGCTCGACCCCGTGATTCCCGCCTCCCTGGGGTTCTCGGAGGACTGAAGTCCCTCACCGAGGCGCGCTGCGCCCTGGGTAGGAACGTCCCCGCCAGCGCGGTCTTGGCCATACTCACCCGGTTCAGCAAGGTGTGAGGTCAGGTCGATAACGTATTAACAAGTCTGCTGAAGGCCCCAGGCGCTCATCGGCAGCTGGGGCCTCGTCGCATCTATCCCGTCAATATCTTGGCCAGCCGCTTCGCCAGGGCGACGAGAGTGACGATGGGGGGCGCGCCCGGAGCCGCCGGCAGAACGCTGGCGTCGCAGACGAAGAGGCCCGGCACCCGGGTCTGCAGGTCGCTGCCCACCACCCGCCCCACGGCGGCGGTACCGCCCGGGTGGGCGCCCGCGGGCTTGGTCTGGGTCAGGCTACGCTCGTCAACCCCGGCCTCGACGAGGATCTCGCGGGCGATGGCGGCCCCGCGCTCCAACTTGCGGGCGTCGGCCTCCGTCACCGCCTTCGAGACGCTGCCGTCGGGATGGACGCGGCCCGAGGCCTCGTCGACAATCTTGACCATCAGCCCCAGGAGACGCCGGGTGGGCAGCGCGTAGCCCTGCGGCCCGATCTCCAGGAAGCGCACCCGCCGGGGGTGGCTGACGTAGGGGGAGAGGAGGAAGCCCTCCTCCGCATGGAACTCCCGGTTGACGAGGGCCATCTGCGGCTCGTTGATCTGGTTGAGCCCCTGGGTCACCCCGTAGACGTTGATCATCAGATCGATGAAGAGGCCCTCGCCCGCCTCCACCCCCGAGTTCTGCAAGACCACGGGGGTGCTCAGCCCGCCGGCGGCCAGGATGACGGCATCGGCCTGCAGCTCCAGCGCCCCCTCCGGCCCTAGGGCCTCCACCCCGCGGGCTTTTTCCCCTTCGACGAGGACCCTGCGGACCTGCGCGCCGTACCGCACCTCGCCCCCTTGAGCCTGGGCCTCCTGCAGGTAGCGCTCGGAGGTCCAGCGGGCGCCCGTGCGGCAGCCCAGCACGCAGTTTCCGCAGCGGATGCACTTTGCGGCATCGATAAACTTGGGCATGGGATCCATCCGGTAGCCCAGGGTGTGCGCGGCCTGCCTGAGGGCGCGGGAGCCCTCGGAGAGGAGCGCCTCGTCGATGGGCGCGATCTGCAATTCCGCGGTCACCTCTGCCAGCTCTTCGTCAAGAGCGATGCCCAGGTCCGCCAATTCGTCGATCAGCGCCGGGACGCCGTTGCCGCAGGAGACGAGGGTCGAACCGCCTGCCGCAAAGGCCCGCCAGAGGGTGACCCCCTCCACGGAGTGTTTGGGGATCTGGGTGATCTTGTTGCAGTCGTAGCAGCGCACGCCATCTCTGTAGGTGCCCAGAGAGCTCTCGGGCGTCCCCTGCTCCACGACCAGCACCCGGCGTCCTCTACGGCTCAGCTCCCGGGCCAGCGTCGCTCCGCCCGCTCCCGCTCCCACGATCAAGAACTCGTGCTTCGACATAGCTCTGCTCCTTTGCCCGGCAGGGCGTCAGCTGGGTCACTTTCACCGCTTCGATGGGGCCCGTGGAGAGGGGGGCGGGGATGGTTACGGCGACTTCGATACCAGTAGCCCCCGGTTGGCTTTCAGAAGCTCTGATCAACAGCCCCGGGGCGAGCGTGGACGGCTTCTGGCTCCATTATAGCATAGAGCAAGAGTGCTACTGAGGTTCCACGGACAAGGGGCAGGGCGATCGCACTTAGAAAACTTTCCCCATCGCGTGACCTGGTGCGCCGCTGAAGCGGTGTTTTCAGCAGGGGTTTTTGTGACAGGGTAAATTCCCGTCACAAAGATCTACTTTTATCCCCGGCCTTTCGGCCGTATTTCTGCGACCAGAGGTCAAATGCGATAGTCCTAGACAAGAGGTAACCACCATCCGGGATCTGCTGCCGGGTGGGCAGGGGCTTCGCAGAAGGGCGAGTCCGGCTAGAAGTCCCAGTCCAGCCTGGGGAGCGGGAGCCGCAGTGCCTGCTCCAGGGCCTGCAGGAGTTCGGGTGGACCGGAGAGCTCGTCGCTTACGGCAAGGCTGGTAGCGGGAAGGACGCCGAACCAGAGGCGGGAGAAGGCGCCGACCGTGGCCTGGAGGGTCGGGAGCGTTCTCTCCTGGCCCGGCTCGGCCCCCGAGTTGGCGCCCAGTGTCACGACGTAGTTACCGCTGAGCCCCTGCCACTCCGTGGAGCCGTCGAGGTAGCGCTCGATGGGGTCGTCGAGCTCGAGGTTGAAGCGCAACTCCTCGCCGGGCAGGTGAGTCCTCTCCAGGCAGCCCTGCAGATCGCAGATCCGTATCTGCCAGTAGGCCGCGCCGTTGACACGGTTCTCGTACTTCGACTTCTCCGTGAGCTGGCGGAAGCGGAAGGGCTGTGCGAGAAAGTCCTGCAGCTGCACGCCGGGCGGCTCGCGCATGGAGATCTTGCGTACCTGGTCGCCCAGGTTGCGAACCAAGCCCAGTAGCTCCACGAACTGCTCGAGGGTCTCGAAGGCCTGCCACCAGACATCATAGGGTCCGCTCTCACTGTTGCCGTTATTGAACCAGAGGTGGTGGGTCAGCGCGCCCCTGGGGCCGTCGTAGTAGCCCAGACCGAAGCCATCCTTCGTCCAGATCATCTCCGCCTCGGTCATGATGGGCGAGGTGAGGTTGATGGCCCCGTGGGGACGGCGCCGGGAGAGGCGATTGCGGTGAACGCTCTGGGCATCCTCCACCGTGATGCGCCGCGGGATGCGGGGCTCGACGTCCACCTGGAGCTGTGCAGGATCGAAGCTCGTCCAGTGCTCGTAGGGCCCCGTGCCGAAGCCCAATTGGTTGTAGAAGCCCTGCTCGAACATCCCGAGAACCGAGACCGCCGCTCCCGCCGCAGCATCCTCGGCGATGAGGCGGGCGGTCAGCCTCCCTGCCAGCCCCTGTCTGCGGGCGACACGGCTCGTGGTGACGGCGCTCACGCCCGCCAGGTTGAGCTCCTCTTCCAGATAGCGCAGGGTGCCGGGGGACGAGAGGACCATGGACTCTGCGGCACCCTCCACCTCTGCCACCAGTGCCCGACCCTCCGCGACGAAGCGATCTACCGCCTCCATCTTCTTCTCGTCGTCTTCCAGCCAACCGACCTCCAACCAGATGCGCTGCACGGCCTCGCGGTCGCGTTCGGCATCGTAAGGGCGCAGTTTAACCATCTATGTCTCCCTCCTCAATCTTCCCTCCACTCTGTCTGCCAGGGTGCGGGATAGAGTGCTTGGATAGGACCAACAAAGGACCCGGAGCGACAAAGCTCCGGGTCGGTGTGGCAGGAGCGCTACCGGCGTCCGGCGGAGAGCTCCTCCTGCAAGGCCTCGAGATTTTGCCAATCACCGGCGGCGGCAAGCCCCGCTTGCTGGGGCCAGGTGCCGGGGTTCATGAAGGCCAGGCCGTGGGAGCGCAGGATCTTCTTGAGCCGCGGGACGTCGCTGGCTGCCAGCTGGGCATACGTGCGGATACCCTCCTCCTGGAGGAGGTCCGCGACCTTCGGCCCCACCCCTTCAATGCGGGTGAGATCATCGGGTGTGCCTGTAGTCTCCTCAGTAAGGGGTTGGGGCGGGCGGGTCGTGTTTGGGGTTGGAATCTCGACCGGCTGCGCAGTTACCTCTTCCTCACGCTGCTCCCGCCGCTCCCGGCGCAGGAGGCGCCACAACATCCAACTCCCTAGCAAGAAGCCTGCTACTAACCACGAGAGCCCTTTGCCGTTCTCCTCGGACGATTGCTCATAATTGCCTGTCATGCTGCCCTCCTCAATAAGGTCGCCAGTTTCTAATACAACAACGAGATTGAGTAGTTGGCGTCATTTCGAACGCTTGCCCCGAGTCCGTCGAGGGGGAGACCCTTCGACTCCGTTCCGCTCAGAGTGACGTTTCTGATCAAAGTCTCGTTGTAGAGCTAAGAATAAAAACGCATCGCTGCTGTCCAGACTTTAGTATAGTGGTCTTTAGCCGCAGGTCAAAGGATCCTCTGCGAGATGGAGAGATCTTTTTGGAGGGTGCAACCTTTCGCGCCCTCTCCCGTAGTAGTAAGGGACTGCCGTTGAAGCAGTCAAACTGTTATAGAACTGGAGGCATGGAGATGACGAATCACGTCAAGATCATCGGTTGGTTGTACATCATCCTGGGCGCCCTGGGGGTGCTCGTGGGTTGTGTGGTCTTTGCGATCCTGCTGGGGTCCGGAGCCCTCAGCGGGGACGAGACCGCGTTCACCGTCACGGGCATCGTGGGGCTTGTGGTCGGCGGTATTGCCGGGGTGCTCTCCCTGCCCTCCATTCTGGGCGGGTGGGGTGTCCTCAGATACTACGGTTGGGCCCGCGTTCTGCTGCTCATCATCGGGGCTTTGAACCTGCCCGCGTTTCCTCTCGGCACGGCGTTGGGTATCTACACCTTCTGGGGTTTGCTCAACGAGGACAGTAATCGCCTCTTTGCCTGACGCCTCCTCTCCCTCGCGACCCGGCACCCTGATCGGTGCCGGGTCGCCGTCTTTAGCCGGGTGAGGGCTCTTCAGCCCTGTGTCACGACGGCCTCGACGATCTCCGCTGCGAGGTCATAGCGGTTGAAGGCGGGCATAAGATAGATGCCCGAGGCCCAGGCACGCAGTTGTTCGATAATTTCTGAAGCGATACGCACCCCCTCGTGGGGCGAATCCTGCCCCGCCGCTTCCAGCCGTGCGCCCACCTCCTCGGGAATGGTGATGCCCGGTACCTCGTTGTGCAGGAAGCGGGCGTGCCGTACACCGTAGAGAGGGAGCACGCCGACCAGGACGGGGACCTCGAGTGGCCCGTGCTCTGTTGCGTAGCGATCGAGGAAGTGCCGGCCCCTCTCGGGTTCGTAGATGGGTTGGGTGAGCAAGAAGTCGACGCCTCCGCGTAGCTTGCGTCGCAGTACTCGAATCTCCCGCTCCACGTCGGGTGGGGTGAGGTTGAGCGCTCCGCCGACGAAGAAGGAGGTAGGCTGTCCGATGTCGGTGCCGGCGTGATCGACGCCGACGTTCAACTGCCCTTTGATGAGGTTGATGAGACCCGAGGGGACCAGATCGTAGTCGTCCATCGCGTCCGGGTAGTCTCCGATGGCGGTGGGGTCTCCCATGACGACGAAGACGTTGCGGATGCCCAGGGCGTGCGCCGCAAGGAGATCCCCCTGCACGCGCAGTAGATTGCGCCCGCGGGTGGGGAAGTGCAGTACTGTCTCGATACCCACCTCCCGCTGGATGATCTGGCAGACGGCCCAGGGACTCATCCGCATCCGGGCCATGGGGCTGTCCGCGACGTTGATGACGTCGGCTCCTACCTCGGCGAGCAAGCTGGCTCCCGCCAGCAACTTGTGGCTGGAGATGGTCCGGGGAGGGTCCATCTCCACGGAGATGACGAACTTTCCCTCCGCCAACTTCTGGGCCAACGCCGTCGGTTTGCTCTCGGGGGGCACCCTCTCCTCACCCTCGCCCGAGAGGAGCAGCGACATGTCGAACTCGGCATCAAGGGTCTCATCCAGGGCCGCGCGCATAGCCGCGATGTGCTGGGGGGTGGTGCCACAGCACCCTCCGATGAGGCTGACGCCGGTCAGGCGATAGGACAGGGCATATTCGGCAAAGTAATCGGGCGTCGCCGGGTACATGATGCGTCCGGCGACCTGCTCGGGCCAGCCGGCGTTGGGGACGGCGGCATAACGGGCGTCGGGAACCCGCTGTTGCATGCGGCGTACGATGCGCAGGATCTGCGCAGGACCGCCGGAGCAGTTGACGCCGATGACGTCGGCACCCATCTCCTGCAGCCGCTCCGCGACCTTCTCCGGGCTGTCTCCCAGAAGGGTGCGATCGTCGCGGGTGAAGGTCAGCGTGGCGACGATGGGCAGTGCTGCAGCAACCTCCCGAGCCGCAGCGACGGCCTCCCGTACTTCGTAGAGATCGGTAAAGGTTTCCAGCGACAGCAGATCGACGCCCGCGGCTGCCAGTGCCTCGATCTGCTCGGCGAAGGCGTGCCGGGCTTGCTCCGGCTGCACCCGACCGAAGGGCGCCAGCCGCACACCGAGCGGGCCGAGGTCTCCGGCGACGAGCACCTCTCGAAAGGAGCCCAGGACCACACGCTGCGCCAGTTCGGCGCCCGCGCGGTTGATACGCGCGACATCCTCTGCGCGCCCGTGTTCGGCTAACTTAAAGCGATTGGCCCCGAAGGTGTTGGTCTGGATGACCCGAGCGCCGGCTTCGATGTAGGCCCGGTGGATCTGCGCGACGAGGGCCGGGTTGGTGAGATTCAGCGTGTCGAAGCATTCCTCAAAGCCTACGCCACGGGCGTACAACATCGTTCCCATGGCACCATCGCGCAGGATGGGCAAGGGGCCTTCCTCAAGCAGCTGCAGAAAGTCGAGTTTTGCCATTCTTGTCTCCCCTCCAACTTCGTGGGGAGTGTACCCCTGCTCCATCTAAAGGTCAAAGGGCTGGGCGTCGGGGATTGTGCAGGCGGTCAGGGGGAGGGTGAAGGAGAAGGTCGTCCCCGCCTGCGAGGTCTCCTCGACCCAGATGGCGCCGCCGTGTGCCTCCACCGCCATTCTACAGAAGGCCAGCCCCAACCCACTGCCTCGGCCCTCCACCTGCCCTGTTGCAAACTTATTGAAGAGACGCTGGCGCAGCTCGTCGGGGATGCCCGGTCCGCTGTCCTGCACGGAGACGATCAGCCGCTCCGCATCGGTCGCCTCCTGGCGTACGTCGATTCGTATGCGCCCCCCGGTGGGGGTGAACTTGATGGCATTGTGCAACAGATTCTGGAGAATGCGCTCGACGAGCTCGGCGTCGGCGTAGAGGTGGGGCAGCTGGTCGGGGAGGTGGGTGGTGACCAGAAGCTCCTTTTCGTCGATCTGGGGCACGTGAGCGTGGACTGTCTCCTCGATCAAGGGCGCGAGATCGAACTCCAGGCATCGTAGGGGCAGTTTGCCGCTCTCCAGACTGCTGAGATCGAGGATGGAGTCGATCATGTGGAGCATACGCTGGGCGGCGATGTTGGCGATCTCCAGCACCTGTTCGTGTCCCTGATGCATCTCTGAGTCCAACATCATCTCCAGGAACTGAATGGCGGTGGAGATGCTGGCCAGGGGGCTGCGAAGGTCGTGAACGAGAGTGTGGGTGAGCTCGTCGCGCATCTGGGCGAGAATACGCTCCTGGGTCACGTCACGGAGAATGAAGAGGCGGCCCAGGAGGATCTCCCCCGCTTGTACGGGCAGGTTGAACCAGTGGAGGGTACGGGGTGGAATTATCCACTCTCCCTCTCCAGGGGGTTCGTTACCCTCCTGGACGCGCTCAATCTCCGCCCGCACCTCCGGGATGGAGTTGGGGGCTTCCCCCTCCAGGGCATCGAGCATCTCCATCACCGAGAGCTTCTCCCACTCGTGGGGTTCTCCATCCAACCCCAGGAGTGCGAGGGCTGCCTGGTTGAGTACCAGGGTACGGCGATCAGTGCCCACAAGGACGATGCCGTCCCGGCTGGAGTGAATGATGGCTTCCAATCGACTGCGCTCTGTGGAGACGGCTTCCGCGTAGTGGCGTATCTCTGCATGAAAGCGCGCGTTATCCAGGGCCAGGGAGATAGCCTCACCCAACGATTCGGCTAGCTGGATGTCCTCCTTGCTAAAGGCGCCCTCCTCGCTACTCTCGATGTTCAGAACTCCCAGAACGCCTGCCCCCCGCCGCAGGGGGACGACCAGCTCGCTGCGGGTCTTGTCGGAGACGGAGACATAGTCGCTGTCAACGGAGACATTGGGGGCGTACTGCGTACGGCCTGTGCGGAAAGCACGCCCGCAGAGGCCCGCATCGATCCGGACGCGGGCTCCGACGGGAGCGAGATCCTCGCCGGCGACAGCCTGCAGGACGAGGGACCGCTCCTCCTCATCAGGTAAGAGCAGACCCACGGCGGGCCACCCGGCGAGGTGGACCAGGGCACCGACCGCGGCATCGACTACCGCATCGCGTTCGAGGTAGCTGCCTACCTTTCGCAGGACCTCGTAGAGCGTCGTCAGCCGTTTGGTGAGCTGGCGCTGCTCGTCGTAGAGCTGGGCGTTGTGGAGGGCGGCGGCGATCTGATCCACCGCCAGCCGGATGAGGGTGACCTGATCCTCCGTGAAACGTTGGGGCTCGGTGTGGGTAAGGGTGAGAACGCCGGCGATCTTGGATTGGTCGAAGATGGGGGCGGAGAGCACGGAACGCGCCGAGAAGGTGGTCGTGCCGGGCATGGGGATCCAGCGTTCGTCCTCGAGGGTGTCGGTGACGAGGGTGACCTCTTGGTGTTCCAAAACCCAGCCTGCCAGACCCTTCCGCAGAGCGTGAGTCGCGCCCTGAGGATCGTAGTGGAACTCGTGGCCCGCCAGGGAGAGAATATTGTGGGAGAGCTGGTCTCCCTCCTCGAGCAGGAGGAGATTCCCCACCTCGGCCCCGGTAAGGGAGACCGTGACTTGCAGGGTGTTTTGGAGGGTTTCCTCAACCGTCAGATTCTCACTCGTGGCGCGGGCGATGGCGACCAGGTTTTCGAAGATCTCTTTCTGGATGCGCAGGGTCCTCTCGGCCAGCTTGCGTTCCGTCACATCGTGCAGCACGATGACCCAGCCCTCCAACCTGCGGCGCTCATTGGTAATGGGTGAGGCGTGCAACTCGTAGTAGCGTGCCTCACCCCCCTCCCGCAAGGTGATCTCTCCGCGACTCTCCTGCTCTTCCAGGTGAGAGTCGATGGCCTGGGGGCGGTGGGGCCAGATCTCTTTCAAGAGGCGCCCCCGGCTGTAGACGTCGCTGACCCCAAGCAGGTGCTGTGCTGCCGGATTGAGGTGTACGAGGTGGGTGTGACGATCGAGCACCAGGAGGGCATCGCTCATCTTGTCCATGACCTTGCTCAGCGCCACCGGGGAGACGTCGAAGAGGCGGAAGACGAAGAGATCGAGGACCATCAGAAGGCCTCCAATGGTGAAAGAGAGAGGGGTAAGATCCAGATCGGGGCTGGCTCCGAAGATGGTCAGGGCATTGCCTGTGACGGGGACGAGAGCCGCGAGTATGAGGACGATCCCCTGCCCGCGATAGAGATCGGGTCCCCGAACGGTGGCGATGAGCAGCTGGAGGGTCGCGATAAAGATGAGGCTGTAGGAGTATGCGGCGTGCAACCAGAAGAAGGGTCCCCTCTCGATGACGAAGGTGCCGCGCGAGAGCATCTCGAAGGAGCGCCGGAAGAGGCCCTCCGGATTGAGCCACACGCAGGCGAGTACCAAGAGCGGTACGATGCAGAGCAGGGCCAGGACCAAGGGGGTAAGTCGCTTGTGGCGTCCCGTGTAGTGAGCGGTAAAACCCAACCAGGCAATGGGCACGGTGACGATGCCGAAGTATTGGAGGTTGAGGAAGAATCTCTGTACGTCTGTGTCTGAAGCAGCAGACGCGAGCAGGTTACTGAGGAGCCACTCCCCGACCGCGCTCATGAGCAGGGAGAACCAGATCGCGCCTGTCATTCCGCGGTGTCGCCACGTATAGATCACAAGCCCGACCGCAATGGCCAGTGCGGTTATTTGAAGGGAGTTTGTCGTTGTCAGGTGCCTCTCCATCCACGCACGCTCCTGCAGCGCAGGTGGCTACATTATACTCTAGTGGCGCTGAGCGACCAATTGCGTTTGCAGCGGGATGCCTCTGACACCTGACGTTGCGCAGAGGAGGGCTGTTAGGGCTTTCCGGGCAGGGACTCCAGGAGTGCCTCCACCAGTCCTTCTGGATGGTCGGCCTCGAACTGCTCTGAGGGGTGGGTGACGCGCGCGAGATCGACCTCCATCCGGGCGAGGAGGGTACCTGCTTGCTCTTGGAGCGGGGCTGCTGTTGCGGGGTGGGTATAGATTAGCTGTAGCAGCGAAAGCGCTTCCTCCCGGTTGCCTGACTGCAGGTATAACTTGGCGATACCGTAACACACCTTGAGAAAGAGAGGCGGGGTGGGGATCTCACGCACCCTTTGGAGGGCCGCCCGATAGTAAGACCAGGCTTGCTGGGTCTGCCCCCGTTGCGCGAAGACCTCCCCGAGCCCGGCTAGGGCGTAGATGAGGTACTGTGGATCGCTCGCCTTTGCACATCTCGCCTGTGTCGCGGTGAAGAGTTCGCAGGCTTCGGAGATCTTGCCCTGCATAAGAAGCGTCTCGCCGAGACCGTTGCGTGCTCGCCTGACTCCACTGTGATCCTTGAGAGATTGGAACATTCTCAGGGCCTCGCGGTAACCGGTCTCGGCTTCACTGCACTCTCCTCGGGCCAGGGCAACGGTGGCCAACAAGTAGATGGAGAGAGCGTGGCCAATCTGGTCGTTGACTTGACGTCGCAGGATCAGGGCTTCGCGGGCTAAGCTCTCAGCCTCATCCAAGTTGCCCTGGGCGACGAGGACGTGGGCGACATGATCCAAGGAGGACGCGATCGCCCAATCGGCGCCCAGTTCCCGCCGTAGATTGAGGCTGCGTTCCAAATGCATCCGGGCTTCCTCGTAGTCCCCCACTTCGAAGGCCGTCAAGCCCAGGCCGTTGAGCGCAAAGGAGATGCCCCACCGGTTATCAAACTCCCGCTCTACCTTCAGACTCTGCTTGAAAAAGTTCTGGGCGTCTTTGTAGCGCGCCCGGGCGAAGGCCACACCCCCCAGATTGTGATAGAGCTGTGCCGTCCCCCACAGATCGCCCACAGAACGGCGGATAGCAACGCTTTGGGCGTAGTAGTAATTGGCGGTTTCATAGTCGCCCTGGACGCAGTTGACCTTTCCCAGCTCGAGGTAGACGCTCGCCATCCCCTCAGCCTCTCCGCGCTCTTCGAAGATTGTCCGGGCCTCCTCGTAGGACTTGCGGGCTCTCTCGAGATACCCTTGCCGGAAGGCGGTGGCGCCCAGATAGAGGTGAGCATACCCCATCTCACCGGGCATAGCATAGCGTTGCAGAAGGGAACGGCTCTCTCGGAGCAGCTCGTTGGCGGTCTCGTGTGCGGACTGCAAGTAGCATAGGGCGCCCTGATAGAGCGTGAGCAGGGCCAGCAGCTCTTCTGTCTTCTTATGCGCATCGGGGGAGGAGGGGCGCAGGGTTCGTACCATCGCCGTGGCCTCCTCGAAGAGAGCGCGTCCCTCATGAAAGCGGCTGCGCATCTCGTGGAGCCGGTACATCCCCCGGGCAGTGAGGCGTAGCAATTCCAGGTTTTGAGCCTCCACCGCGTAATACCACATGGCCTGGAGGTTATGCAGCTCTTCGATCAGCCGGTGCAGGGTCTCTTTCTGCCCCGCCTCCCAGAGGGAGGGGGTGGAGTGTTGGAGCAGCCGGGCGTAGTAAGTTGCATGTCCTTGGCAGTGGTGGTCGTAGAGAGCGCTCTGTGCTTGGAGGCGCTCCAACGTGTACTGCCGCAAGGGCGTGGGAACGTAAAAGCGACCGGAGGGCAGACAGCGGAGCAGGGATTTCGCCTGCAGCCGTTTCAGGATAACGGGGGTGATCCCCATTACCGCGGCGGCGGCTTCTGCCTGAAACCCTCCCCGAAAGACGACCAGCCGGGAGACGATCTCGCGCTCCTCCGCAGAGATGAGAGACCAAGAGTACTCAAAAACAGCTCGCAGACTCCGGTGGCGTTCAGGAAGCTGCCGGCGGCTGTTCTTCAAGAAGTCGAGGGTTTGGCGTATGCCCGTGAGAATCTCTTGGCAGGAGAGGATGCGCACCAAGGTTGCTGCCATGTTGACACCCAGGGGCAGACCCTCAACCGTCCGGCAGATCTCCGCAACCGCCGTGGCGTTCTCCGGATCCAGGGTAAAGAGGGGATCGATGTGGTGAGCGATTTGAACGAAGAGCTCTACGGCCTCATATCTGCCGATCTCATCGTCCCCTTCTCTTGTGGGATAGGAGAGACCGGACAGGGTATATGTCTCCTCCTGTTCAAGTCCCAGGACCTGTTGCGACGTTACAAGCAGAGTGACCCCGGGAGCTTTGCTGAGGATGGCTCGGGGCAGCTCGACGTAGGGCAGCAGATGTTCGTAGCTGTCGAGGATGAGCAGTAAATTCTTGCGGCGCAGGTAGTTAAGAAGTTGCTTTTGGGTATCCATGCGACCGTGAAAGGAGAAGCTCAGGGCCTCCGCAACGGTCGAAGGCAGCAGTTGCGGGGAGGGGACGGGAATTGTGGGGACGAAGAAGATACCGTGGGTAAATGCTTCGATATTCACAGCAGCTGCTTGATAGGCCAACCGGGACTTGCCTACACCGCCTACTCCGGTGAGGGTCAAGAGCCGGGTGCCGCCTCGCAGATGCTGTGCAATGCCGGCAAGTTCCCGGCGGCGTCCAATAAAAGGAGGAGTCCTGGGTAGGAAATTCTGTTTGAAGGACGACAGGGTGCGGGGTGGAGGGAAGTCGCGGCGCTTGAGATCCACGTGCATGAGCTGGAAGATCTTTTGGTGGGGCGCAAGATCCTTGACCATGTGGTGGCCCAGATCTTGTAGAGCAGCGCCGCGCGGGAGTGGCAAGATGTCGGCGGCTTTCTCACTCAACAGGATCTGTCCGGGTGCCGCTGCCTCCGCCAGAAACTCGGTGTGCCTGACCGCTGGATCATGAGGTCTGTCCCGCACCTGCTTCACGGGGGCCAGATGGACCCCCACTTGCGGGGGGACATCGTTGTTCCAGCTACACAGCAGAAGGAGGGCGCACTCCAGAGGTTTGCCGGTGAAGAAGACGACACAGGTCCCCCCCTCCTGGCGATAGCATATCTCTCCCCCGTGTTCCTGAACGATCTCGGGAAGGAGGACGTCGATGGTCGCTAAGGAGGTCCTGTCATAGTGCAAGTATAAGAAGACGGGCATGGTTCCTCAATCCGTGTTACTATATCAATCTGTGAAGTGAGGACGGTGTGCCATCCGTAGTGTGAGCAGGCAGACGCTAAAGCGCCAGAGCTCTCTTAGTATATTCTAACCAGGTGAGAAGTCAACAGTTCACGTGTACAAACGTACTAACCTGCACCTGGGATGGACTGGCTGCGAAAGGTGTAGCTTCCGTATTGTGATCTGCAAGCAGAGGAGGGTTATCGCCGCGGGTTCTAGTGCTCTATGGCATTGTCCGGAATCCAGTCCTCCTGTGCCGTCTTCACGACATCACCCCGGCTGAGAGTGCCGTCGTAGGGGCGTTCTCCATTTCCCGCTGCCCACCCTCCAAGGATGAGGGGCCAACGCGGGTGCTCGGCCGCTATCCAGACGCCGTTGTAGCGGCGGCCAAAGTGGAGGTGGGATGCATTCGAGAAGCCGCCTTCACAGGAGGGGTGTCCGATCGGATCACCGGTCTCTACCAGCGCGCCTGCTCCTACCCGTCCCTCGGCCGCCATGTGCATGTAAAGCAGGACCCAGCCGGTAGTCGACGTCCTGTCTCCGTCCAGATCCTGAAGCACCAGACCGTCCCTGCTCAGCACGATCGCCCCGGGTGCAGCGGCTCGCACCCAGAGACTGCTGGGGTGGCAGCCTAGATTCCGCTCGTTCGTCGCGAAATCCAGCGCCGCCCACGCGCTGCCATCTCCCCAACCACCGTGAGGTCCCCCTGTGTAGTACCAGGTCTCTCCCTCCGCCCAGGGGAGAGATAGGGTAGGGGCCTGCACCTCGGGGGGCAGTAGCGGCTCTATAGCGTAGGCGAAGGGATCGCCCCAGAGTTGCCGGTAGGTGGCGTCGAAGGCTTGCAGGCGTCCCGCGAGGGTCTCGTAGTCGGCACCCTGGGCCAGCATCTGTTGCAGACCGGCGGTGCCGCTGTTGAGACCGGGGTGAAATTGGATGTAACTCCCGTCGTTCAGACGGACCGTCCACAGGGTCTCGTGGAGCCACCCGTAGAAGCCCTCGTTGAGATTGTCGGCGGCCCACATGAGCTGCGCCGCCAGCCCGTCCCAACCGTCACGCTCAAAGCCCAGGGGATAGAGACGGGCCTGCGGTGGGGGATCGGGATTCGTGAGCCAGCCTCCCCGCATCTCGAGCAGGGTCAGCAGCACCCGCGGCCCGACGCTGTACTCCTGAGCGACGAGGGTCACGATTTCGGCGGCGGTGAGCGTCTCTCCGTTGGCCAGCAGCTCGCTGTAATCATTGAACCAACCGGGAAACTGACCCGTCTCCGCTGCCACGTCGAAGTTGGTGTAGGCAGGACCGTAGACGAGCTCGCTGTCGGGGATGAGGACGTCGGGCGGCCCGACCGTGGTTACTTTCATGGGGATTTGTAACACCTGTCCGACGGAGAGTTGGTGAGCGTCGGTCAGCCCGTTGGCGTGCATCAGCTCCTCGATGCTCACGTCGAGGAGCATGGCGATGGCGGAGAGGGTGTCACCCGACCGCACGGTGTAGGTTCTGGAGAGCTGCTCCGGAGGCTGGCGGGTCGGACGTGGGGTGGGCGTGGTGGGCGGAGCCGCCTTTGCCGTGGGCACGGAGGGCGCCGAGAGGACCGAGGCTCCTGAACTGCTCTCGGTAGGGATGGCTTCTGCTAGAAGCGTGGAGGCCGGAATGAGATCCGGGGACCGCTGAGCACACCCTCCCATGACCAGGAGGGCGAGCCCAATGAGTATCAAGTTGTGTGTACGGGTATGCCGTCTCTTCATAAATACAACTCCCTTTTCTCTTCTGATTCTACCCGCAAGTGTGGAGGGAGCAACATCTCCGCTGTAGCATTTACGCTGGGTCTTTCCCGGTCAACTGGCCTCTGGACGACGTTCGATTGCAAGACTACCCAGGTGACCAGGTCCACGGCGGAACTCCCGATTGCTCTCGACCGTCTTTAACGTGTAAAGGGTGCCGGTATGGTCACTCTGTTAAACATGATGAAAGGAGTCAGCTATGCGTAGTTTACTGAAAGTCGGCCTGGTTGTGCTGCTCGCTGCCCTCTTGGTGGGCGGCGGTGTGTTGATTTACGCTCAGTCCCGCGGGGACGAGCCGGACGTCGAAGCGCCGGTGGGTGATCCCGTCGCGCCCGTGGATGAGGAGTCGGAGGTCGTGGATGAGCCCCTGCCTCCGGCAGCCGATGAGGGGACGCAACTCACGGAGTACGGACCGGTGGTCATTCCGGACCTGGACCTCACCTTGGAGGTGCCCCGGAGTGCTGCGCGCCTGGAGCCCCTCTGGGAGTGGGCGGTGGCGGACGTGCCCGAGGGACGCCTGGGCTTCAACTACATGCCCTTCGAGCCTCCCCTGGAGCCCGAGGCCATTCTGCCCAATCACGCCCTCGTGCTAGAGGGCGAGGAGGTGGACCTGGGTTGGTCGGAGGGTAGGGCCTACCTGCTGGAGATCTATGCGCCGGCAGCGGAGGGTGGTGATACCCAGGCGCCCGTGGAGTCGGTCGAGCGCCACATCCTGGTCGTGACCGAGGTGGCGGGCGAGGAGTACATCTTCGATTTCTATGCCGGCGCACCGACCGCCGAGGGTTTGGCCCGGTTGGAGGGTCGTCTGTTGCACCTGGCCCACGTCGTCGAGGGGCCGGTGGTCTCTGTACCCGAGACGGAGGAGCCGCCTGTCCATCAGATGGTGAACGTTCCCGAGTTGAACCTCACCTTCGCAGTACCCGGGGAGCTCGAGCAGGAGCTGGAGTTCGTCTGGTCGGCGTACGGCCTGCAGAGTGGGGTTTTGGGCTTCGCCTACACGCAGTTCGAGCCCCCGATGGAGCCCGAATCAGTGCTGCCGAGCCCGGCGCAGATTCTGGAGAGCGAGCCCGTGACCTTCGCCTGGGGTGAGGGACGGCAGTACACGATGGAGGTCTTCGGCGAGGCCCCACCGGCAGAGGAGGGCGAGACCCAGGCGCCCGTGGAGTCGGTCGAACGCCACGTCGTGGTCACCGTGGAGGTGGAGGGCCAGCGCTACTTCCTCGACTTCTACGCCAGCGGAGCGAACGCCGAGGAGCTCGCCGCTCTGGAGCCGCTGCTGCAGCAGGTGATGGGGAGCGTGACCTTCGGCTGATCGTCCACATGTAAAGCTACCCCGGAACTCGACCGAGTTCCGGGGTTTTCCTTTTGACCCTGTCGTCGCCCGAACTATACTTGCAGTCGATAGATCTGATTTGTAGCCCTCGATTCGGTAAATTACGAAGGGCTATTGAAGGACTCTCTACGACTACCGGACTGACGACTACCTGACTGTCTTTAGGAGGGTGCATGGACTTCGAGAAGCTCGGTGCCTTTTACCTTGGCAAGCTCTACGATCTGGAGAGGGGAGAGGTCGAGGATCGTCTCCTCATGTACGACGCCCGGGATCTGACCACCCACGCCGTCTGCGTGGGGATGACGGGCAGCGGCAAGACGGGCCTCTGCATCGATCTGCTGGAGGAGGCCGCCATCGACCGCGTGCCGGCCCTCATCATCGACCCTAAGGGGGACATCACCAACCTGCTCCTCACCTTCCCCGACCTCAATCCGGAGGACTTCCGCCCGTGGGTGAATCCCGACGACGCCCGGCGGCAGGGGGTGAGCCTCGACGAGTATGCGCGCCGTCAGGCGGACCTCTGGCGGGAGGGTCTGGCGAGGTGGGGGCAGAGCGGAGAGCGGATCGAGATGTTGAAGGAGACGGCCGACTTCGTCGTCTACACGCCGGGCAGCGACGCCGGGTTGCCGATCTCCATTCTGCGCTCCTTCGCCGCGCCGGCCCTCGACTGGGGGACGGACGCCGAGCTCATCCGCGAACGGATCCAGGGTACGGTGGGCGCCCTCCTGGGCCTCGTGGGCCTCGAGGCGGACCCCGTCCGCTCTCGGGAGCACATCCTGCTCTCCAATCTCTTCGAGCACTACTGGCGCCGGGGTGAGGACCTCGACCTGCCGACGCTGATCATGGCTCTCCAGAATCCGCCCGTCCGCCAGCTGGGTGTCTTTGACGTCGACACCTTCTTCCCCCCCGACGCGCGCTTCGATCTGGCGATGCGGCTGAACAACATCATCGCTGCGCCGACCTTCCAGAGCTGGCTGCAGGGCCAACCGTTGGACATTCCCGCGCTGCTCAACACGCCCGAGGGGCGTCCCCGCCACTCCATTTTCTACATCGCCCACCTCAACGACGCCGAGCGCATCTTCTTCGTGACGATGCTCCTCAACCAGCTCATCAGCTGGATGCGCACGCAGCCGGGCACCACCAGCCTCCGGGCACTGCTCTACCTCGACGAGGTCTTCGGCTTCTTCCCACCCGTCTCCAATCCGCCCAGCAAGGGACCCCTCTTGACGCTGATGAAGCAGGCGCGGGCCTTCGGCATCGGCGTCGTTCTGACCACCCAGAACCCGGCGGATCTCGACTACAAGGGGCTGACCAACGCCGGGACCTGGTTTATCGGGCGGCTCCAGACGGAGCGCGACAAGGAGCGGCTGCTCGATGGGCTGCAGAGCGCCTCGGCACTGAGTCCGCAGGGGATGAACCGTCAGGATCTCGCCACCGCCATCGGGCAGCTGGGGCAGCGCGTCTTCCTCCTCCACAACGTCCACGAGGCACAACCGGCCCTCTTCCACACTCGCTGGGCGATGAGCTATCTCCGCGGTCCCCTGACCCGGCTCCAGGTCCGGGATCTGATGGCGGATCGCGCGCCCGATCAACGGGTGAAGTCGCCGCTGGCGAGCACGCCTGTCGTGCCCGAGCAACCGGCACCTCTCGAACCGGTCGTGGTGACGGCGACGTCCGCCTCCGCCAAGCCCACGCCGGCAGCGGAGCCGGAGCCCGCCTTGCCCATCGGTCCGCCCACCCTGCCCGCCGACATCCCTCAGGTCTACATTCCGGTGCGGAAGACCGCCTCTTCCGCCGAGGTGGAGGTCGCCGAGCGGGTGCGAGCGCGCATCGAGGTCGACGCCCGGGATCTCCTCTACGTGCCCGCCCTTCTGGGCATCGGGCGCCTGCACTTCGTCAAGCAGACGAAGGCGTTGAGCGTCGACGAACAGGAGGGGTTCAGCCTCCTGGCCCCACCTCCCCGCGGGAGGGAGCCCCTGCGGTGGGAGCAGGCCCAGGCTCTCGATCTCACCACCCGTACGCTGCTCGATCATCCTGAGCCGGGGGCCTTTTTCGACGAGCTGCCCGAGACCATCAACGAAGCTAAAGAGCTGCGGGCGCTGCAAAAGGAGCTCGAGGACCATCTCTACCACAACAGCGCCCTCACCCTTCTCTACAGCCCCGCCGTGAAGCTCTACTCACGCCCCGGGGAGGACGAACGGGAGTTCCGGATGCGGCTGCGCCAGGTCGCCCGGGAGCTTCGGGATCAGGAGGTGGACCAGCTCGAGGAGCGGTATGCGCAGAAGGTCGATCGTCTGGAGGACCGGTTGCGGCGCGCACGCGCCGCTCTGGCGAAGAAGGAGACGGAGGCAGAGGCCCGCAAGCGGGAGGCGCTGGTCTCGGTGGGGGAGTCGGTGTTGGGGCTCTTCATCGGCCGTCGTACGACGCGCGCTGCCTCGACGGCGTTGAGCAAGCAGCGGATGAGCGCCAAGGCGCGGATAGATTTGGAGGCGGCTGAGGAGGATGTGGGGGCTCTTCAGAAGGACATCGACGCCTTGGAGCAGGAGCTTCAGCAGGAGACGGCGAAGGTCACGGAGCAGTGGGAGCGGTCGTTGGAGGAGCTGGAGGAGATCCCCATCCGTCCGCGCCGTACTGATGTGCAGCTGACCCTCTTCGCCATCGCCTGGACCCCGCACTGGCGGATCAGCTACCGGGACCGTAGCCGGATCCCTCAGACGGAGATCGTGCCTGCCTACTGAACCCCAGGCATCTTCGAACAGCCCACCCGTGTCGGTGGGCTGTTTTTTATAGATGCATCTTGTAAATATCTGCATCCTCCTTTACAATAGATGTAGACCAATCTTATGACAGCCTGTCGCGATTCCCGGGGGGATGGGAAGCGACGGGGAAGTCTCGAAAGGAGAGAACCATGGCAGAGACAGATGGAAATCACTACGCCCAGATAGCGGCCCTTGGGTTGATCGCCGGAGCACGTAGTATGTTGGTTCCCGCGGTCTTGAGTGATCACTTCAGCCGGCACCAGCCGGAGCCTCCTCTTGCCGGACCTCTGGCCCTCATGACCTCACCGCTGGCCTCTACACTCTTCAAGTTCTTCGCAGTGGGTGAGTTCATGGTCGATAAGATCCCGGGCATTCCGGCGCGCACGGAAGCGCCCGGGGTCCTGGGACGGGTGGGGGCGGGGGTTTTGGCAGGCTTCGCCTTGAGCAGCGCTCACAACAAGAATCGCGTGGTGGGCGCCGTCGTCGGCGGGCTAACCGCTCTAGTCTCGACCCACGTCAGCTACAACTTGCGGCTCTTCCTCACCAAGACGCTGCCGCTGCCGGACTTTGCCGTAGCCTTCGCCGAGGATGCTCTGGTCATCAACGGTGCTCGGAGGGTTCTGGGTGGTTAGAGTTCGCTTGAAGGACCGCCCATAGTTCTGCAAAACGCGCTCTCTTTGGCGAGAGCGCGTTTTGACGGCAGCCCCAATTTTTCAAATCCCCGCTTTCCTCTAAAATAGCGAGGATTTTGAAGGGTGCGAGTTCTCGATGCTTCAACCAAGACAGTCGTCACTTCCAAGGATGAGGAGTTATGCAGGACGTCGCCATTCACACTCAAGGTCTAACCCGTCGCTTCGGTAAGCTCGTCGCCGTCGATCACCTCAACCTCACGGTGCCCCGGGGTATCATCTTCGGTTTCTTGGGACCCAACGGCGCGGGCAAGTCTACGACCATTCACATGCTCACCGGGCTGCTGCCGCCCACCGAGGGAACGGCTACGGTGGGGGGCTACAGCATTCGTGAGGAGCCGTTGGCGGTGAAGCAGCGCATCGGGGTGGTGCCCGAGGAGCTGGGCCTCTACGAACGCCTCACCGCGACGGAGCAGCTGGAGCTGGTGGGACGTCTCTACGGGCTCGACCGGGGGGAGATTGCGGCGCGAATTCCGCCCCTCTTGAACCTGCTGGAGCTGGAGGAGAGCGCCGATCAGATGATCCTCGACTACTCCCAGGGGATGCGCAAGAAGACCGCCCTCGCCTCGGCTCTCATCCACTCCCCGGAGATCCTCTTCCTCGACGAGCCCTTCCAGAGCATCGACCCCATCTCCACACGGGCCATCAAAGAGGTCCTGCGGGACATGGTAGCCCGGCGGGGGACGACTATCTTCTTCTCCACCCACGTGATGGAGCTGGCGGAGCGCTTCTGTGACCGGGTGGGGATCATTCATCGGGGGCAGCTGCTCACCGAGGGGCCCATCGAGGAGCTGCGGGCGCGCGCAGGCCTGGGGGAGACGGCTTCCCTCGAGGACGTCTTCATCGAGACCGTGGGCGCGGAGGTGGAGGAGGACGTGGGGTTGTTGAGCTGGTTGACAGGAGCCCAGTAGCCGATGGAGGAGAGACGCCTCTCCCTGCTTGACGAACTGCGCACCCTCCTCTGGCTGCAGTGGCGCCTGACGCGGGCGATCTTTCGCAGCCGGCGTCTCAGTGACCGGGTGCAGATCGTGCGCTACCTTCTGTTAGCCGTCCAGTTTGTCTTCACCGTGCCCCTTTTCTTCGTCATGGGCGCAGGGCTGGCCCTGCTGTTGGCTTTCTTGCTCACGCCTGCTGCTGCCGTCGAGGCGGCGATGGTGGTCAACACCTTTATCTTCTTTATCTGGCTCCTCCTTCCGGCGTCCTACAGTTCGCAGATCGTGGAGCGCTTTGAGATGTCGCGCCTCTTCGCCTACCCCATGAGCTTTCGGGGTGTGGTTGTGGGAAGCACGCTCATCTCCCTGCTCACCGTGACAGGGTTGTGGACGGTCCCTATGCTCATGGGTGAGATCGTAGGGCTCGCCTACCACGCGCCCCTGACCTTCCCGCTCGTGCTGCTCGGGGCCCTGCCCCTCTTCGCCCTACTGGTCCTCTCCGGGCGCATCATCGAGGACCTCTTCGACCTCGTCGCCGCCGACCGGCGACTGCGCGCTTTGATGCTCTTTCTGGCGACGCTCCCCTTCCTGCTCCTCTGGCTGGGTCAGTACGTCGTGCAGCTCGCCCCTGAGTTGACGGACGAACTGCCCGCATTTATGGTCCCGCTCCTCGAGCAACTGGAAGCCGCAACGAGTTTCAGTGAGGTGCTGGAGATTCTGGAGCCTTCCCGCTACCTACTCTGGCTACCCACAGGGTGGGCGACGGGAGCGATGGGCTTTGTGGTAACCGGAGAGTGGGGGCGCTGGGCTCTCTTTTTTGCCCTCTCTTTCGCCTTTGTAGGGGCGCTCTTCTTCATCCATGCGCAGGTGACACGACGTCTGGTGGAGGGAGCGGCTCTCACCATCGGCCCCCAGCGGGTGCGGCGGCGTGCCGCGCGGCGGTCGCTGCCCGGCCCCCCGGTCCTGTGGGGGTTGATCCAGAAGGACTTGATCTATCTGCAGCGTAGCCCCATGCCGCGGCGCATGTTCTTTTCGGGTATCATCATGCTCTTGGTGATGGGTGTCTCGCTCATTCAGATCCCAATGGATGAGATGCCTCTTGGACTGCAGTCAGTCTTTGCCGGGGGTGTGAGCGGGGGGATCGTGTTGCTGCTCTCCTTTATGATGAACATGGTGCTGTTGGGAAACTACTTCGGTACGATTGACAGGGAGGGCTTCGGGACGCTCGCCCACTCCGGTGTGGACCGGCGCTACGTGCTCCTCGCGGCAACGCTGGTCATGAGCCTCTTCATTCTCCTGGAGTACGCCGTCGTGCTGCTGATCGTGGGGCTTCTGACCGGGAACTGGAGTATCTTGCCTCTGGGGCTCTACTTCGGGCTCTGTCTGCAGTTCGGCGGCGCCCCGGCCTATCTCTTCGCCTCCCTTATCGGGCCCTATCGCACCCAGCTCAAGTTCTCGCGCGGGGTGCGCAGACAGGGAAATCTGTGGGGCTTTCTCGCCTTCGGCGTCTCTGCCTTGCCCCTCATCCTGCTCGTCGGACTGCCCTACTTCTTCTGGAAACCGGGGCTGATCGTCACCCTCCCCCTGGCGGGGATCTACAGCGGCGCGCTCTTCGTGCTTCTGCTCAAGCCCCTCGCCCGCTTCATGCAGCGGCGGGAGTATCAGATTCTGGAGGCGGTGACGAGCGAGGGGTAAGGCAGGCCCTCTCTGGTAGCCCCAGGCGCCGCCCGTACGAAAGCCTACAACAGCTTCTCGCGCGCCTGGTTAGTAAAGGGTAGTACCCCGACAAATCAGAGACCCCTTCTGGGCTTCGTGTTAGAGATAGGTTTAACAAAACTTGCGGTTTTAGAATTGGTACTCTGATAATATTGACAATTTTCCTCGTAGCGAGTATAATTAAGTAACCAGGTGGGTCTGTCGTTTGGAGTTTGCAGGGGGGACAACATACTTGCTCGAGGCACTTTCCTCATTCGCTCTTCTCTTTCGTTTGATCTCCTGAAGCAGTTAACCTACGATATCCTGAACATAACCGATATGGGTGTGGTTCAACTCAGTGGGAAGCTATCCATTAGCTGAAACGTAAGGCGTGAAACGTGAGGATCTCACGGTTTACGTTTCACGACTCGGCTTAACTCAACTGAATCACACCCCAGCGATATCGATAGAGGTGTACCCTGAAATGTATCTTGATTTGTATCTCCTGTACATTGACGGCAGGAGCGAGTATTTTGTACAATAGTTATAGGGGAATTTGCGGTACGAGGGTCGGCACACGCGCTTAAGTTTAAGTGGTAGGTATACTCTTCTAAGGAGGGAGCTAATGAGACCGAGATCGATGTTCTACAAGTTGTTCTTACTTTTCAGCGTGGGGGTCTTGCTCTGGAGCACGGCGAGCTGTGCACCGCCACCCCAGGCTGTGGCCACGGAACGGGTCATCGTCAAGGGGTACGATCTGGCGGTGGTGGCTCGGGCCGTGCGGGCCCATGGGGGCGCTGTCGTCTCCGAGATTGGGTTGATCGACGCCGTCGTCGCCAACGTGCCGGAGACCGCTCTGGACGCCCTGCGCGCCGAGAGCGGTGTGGCCTACGTGATGCCCGATCGGGCCGTCGCCACGACGAGCGTGGGCGCGGCCGATCCGCGCGCGCAGATAGACGTCGAGTTCGCCCGCGCCGTGGGCGCGCAGGAGGTCTGGACTCAGGGCAACGTGGGAGAGGGCGTGACCGTCGCCATTCTGGACAGCGGCATCGACCTCTCGCTGAACGGGTTGAAGATGGGGTTGGATGGGCGGCGGGACGTGGCGGCCTACTACGACGCCATCGAGGACGAGTTCTACGAGGGGAACAGGGCGCTCTCGAAATCGCCCCGGGATTCCCACGGGCACGGGACCCACATCGCGGGCACCATCGCCGACAGCGCCACTGAGAACGACGGCGACTACCGGGGTATCGCTCCGGGGGTCGAGATCGTCGCCGTGCGGGCCGTGGGCCCCGATGGGATGGGCGCCTACAGCGACGTCCTCCGCGGGATCAACTGGGTCGTGGAGCACAAGGAAGAGTACAACATCCGCGTCCTCAACATCTCCCTCTACGCGCCGCCCGTGGCCCCCTACTGGGCCGACCCCTACAACCAGGCGGTCATGGCGGCCTGGAAGGAGGGCATCGTCGTGGTGGCGAGCGCCGGCAACGGCGGCCCCGATCCGATGAGCATCGGGGTGCCGGGGAACACGCCCTACATCATCACCGTGGGGACCTTCACCGACAACTACACCCCCTACGACTTCGGCGACGACTACATCGCGCCCTTCTCGGCGGCGGGCCCCACGCTGGACGGCTTCGTCAAGCCCGACGTCATCGCGCCCGGTGGGCATCTCACCGCGCTGATGGCCCACAACAGCACGCTG
>DAOTVC010000106.1:0-94728 GCA_034437215.1 Anaerolineae bacterium
GCGTTTCCTGGGCAGGGCTCTGATGGCCCCGCCGGTTGATTGCGATCCGTTACCTCTGTGAGTTTAGGGCGCCGCCCTCTCCCCGAATGATGCTCTCGGTCGTCCCAGACCAACTCTGACGCTGGGCGTCTCTCTACCCCTCGGCTGCGAGACGAGGGCGTGCCTCCCGAACCTTGGCCACGACCATCGGTACTACCTCTCCCGCGGGACCTCGCAGACTGACGTCGGCAAGGGGCGTGAGTGCCGTCGGTTCGGGGTTGACCTCAACGATGAAGGCCCCATTGGCGGACGCATGCTGGGGTAGGGAGGCCGCGGGTTCCACAACGCCTGAGGTACCGATGATGAGCAGGGCATCGCAGGTAGCGACCTCCAGGGCCGCCTCTTCCCAGACGTCCATGGGCAGCATCTCGTTGAACCAGACGACGTCGGGACGCACGTACGCTCCGCAGTGGGGGCAGCGAGCGGGCTCTTCCAATTCGAGTCCCGGTGTCGGTACCAGGGTCGGGGCTCCCCGGCAGTTGGCAAAGCACTTGTAACGACGGAGACTCCCATGGAGCTCCAGGATGTGTTCGCTCCCCGCCGCCTGGTGTAGCCCATCGATGTTCTGGGTGATGACGACGACGTGAGGCAGGATCTCCTCCAGCTCCGCGATAGCCCGATGGGCGGGGTTAGGCTTTACGCCCTTCACCTTCTGGCGCCGGGCCTGGTACCATTGCCATACCTTGCGGGGATGCTCCTCGAAGCCCTCCGGGGTGGCGTACTTCTGGGGGTCGATCTTCTGCCAGACGCCATCGCTGTCGCGAAAGGTCGCCAGCCCGCTCTCCTTCGAGATGCCGGCGCCGGTGAAGACAACGAGGCGCTGCGCTGCGGCGAGAAGCGCTACGCGCTGTAGGTCGGCAGCTGTGACTACCATGCAGGTTTATCCTTTCTGCAAATGATAAAAGTGGGCCGTGGGTAGCAAGTCCGTGGGGAGCGTAGGTCCACAGTAGGCGAGATGGGCCGGGCAGCGGCAGTCGGAACTTCCGAAGCCGGCTATAACGATACGGGCGGTGGGGTGCGCGAGGAGATGAGCGGCCCACCGGCACTCCTCTCTCTCCTGGGGCTTCAGCCAAAGGGCGACCGGTTCTGCGACGGCGCGCAGGTAGTCCAGGTGCCAGTGGGCTCTCCCCCGGCCCTGCAAGTGGCGGCGCACCCGGGCTGCCAACCCGCCCGGACCCCAGGCGCTGCCCACGTAGAGATAGAGACCACTAGGGAGAGAGAACTCACCGAGAGCGCCTATGGAGAGCGGGGTGGTCTTTGCGAGGCGGAGTCCCAGCGCATAGAGCCCGGGCTCGGCATACCCCTCCAACCTCAGAATGAGGCCTCCATCCGTTGTCGCCACAGCAGCCCGCCCAGCCACGTCAGCAGCACGCCCAGGCCCGCTGCGAAACTACCGAGGGCATCCATCATCCTCAGAGAGTGCTCGGGGGTAATCACCCAGAGGACCTCACCTTCCTGGGAAGCAGGAAGGGCCAGGGCGGCGAGCCCCAGCATGATAAAGAAGATGCCCGCTATACTGAGGGCTTGTACTCGCCAGTCCTTATCGATCGCTCTGCTTACTCCTCGGCGGGCGGAGGAACGGGAAGGTCCTCCACGGAGGTCTCCATCCATTTCTCCCCCGTCTCAATCAGCATGACGGGGATGTCGTCGCGGATGGGGTACTTGCGTGCACAGTCGGTGCAGACCAGCCAGCTCTCCTCACCGACGAGGTCCAACTGTCCGGGATCCTCCTTGTCTGTGCGACGGGTCTCACCGCTGACACAGTAGGGGCAGCGCAGGATCTCCAAAAGTTCAGTGCTTACCATGGTCACCTCCAGGTATCGATTTCTCGTGCAGTATAACACGTCGAAGCCTGCGGGCAACCGGGGAGGGTAGGGGAAGTAGGGCTATCGCATTTAACCGCTCACAGCCCCGTCCCCGGGGCGCTTGGGCAAAAAACCGGTTTTTGCGCTCCAGGCTTTACGCCAGATTCGCCCCCGAGACGGGGGCTACGAGAGCGCTTTTCAGTCAAGTGCGATAGCCCTGGCAGGGGAGGACGTAGAGGGGGAGTGCGCATCTGCCCCCTCTACCGCATGATCCTCGTAGAGATATCTCTCAGGCCCTTGGACTAGGGGTAGCGATTGATGGCGGCTCGAGACCAGCAGGCCCAGTCCTGAGCGGCGGTCTCCCCGGCCTCGACGCGCAGGACAAGGTCGGCACGTTTGCCCACATACTCGCTGAGATCGACGTCGATGTTCTTGAAGCTGCCGTCGTAGGTGTCCCTGACGGAGGCAATCCAGAGGTTGGTGCCCCCCTCCAGGCGGATCATGACCCTGAAGGTGACGTCACCGGCACCCGCTCCTTGCAGCAATCCCACACTGGCGCGAAAGCGATCGCCCTCCTCGACTCGGTAGCCGCTTTGATAGATCTTGACGTAGTCACCGTAGATATAGCCATCCTCCGCCCAGCGGGGGTGGGTCTCCAGGCACTTACCTTGGATAGCCGCTCCCGTCTCCCACCGTTCTGAAGTGACCCAGGTAGCGAAGCCCCGATTATCCGCCGTGTCGCCATCCCAACTGAGATTGACGTGGGGCGGGCCGCCGTGCCACACCGCTTCATCGGCCTCTTCGACGAGGTCGTAGACGACCACCGGATTGACGACGGCGGTGTCCTTCTCCAGAACGTTGTTGCCCTCGTCGGACTCGCTCACCGCACCACCCGTGTCGGCTTCGGCCTTGCTGGCGATGGAGCCGTAGGGGCTGTTGTAGATGAAGTCACATTCCAGGTCCTTGGAAGCCCCAGGATCAACTCCCCCGGCGACGTTCCAGGTGCAGGAGGGGCTGCTGAAGCTCTTGCCCCCCCACCAGCGCAGCTGGAAGTCTCCGCTGGCGCTCCCTCCCCGATTAGCCACGCGCACGGTCACCTGTACGGGCAGGTGGGCCACCGGCTCTCGATCGAAGCTGATGGATTCGACAATCAGATCGGGCTCGGGTGCAGTGCAGCTGACGTCGACCGTCGTGGTGACCCGTCCGATCTCGCTGCCCCCGTCGTCGGTAGCGATGAGGGTGACGGTGGCACTCCCCGCCGGTGGGCCTGCCCAGGTGTAGCTGCTCGTGTCGGCTTCCAGGTTGGCGCTGAGCCCCGGGCCGTTCAGACGGTAGGTCGCCTCGCCCTGCCCATCGGTCCAACTGAAGGTAACCTGAGAACAGTCGGCGGCGACGTCCCCGGTGAAGTCGGTTGGGGGCGCCGGCTCCTCCTCGACGACGATCTGGACGTAGAAGGTGCCCCCGAACCGCGTGCCGTCGGGCGCCTCCAGCTGCCAGTTACTCCGGTAGGTGCCCGGCTCCTCGGGAGCGACCATCTCGACGCTTACCTCGGCGGTCCCTTCCGGCGCCGTGGGGGGAACCGCCACCCTCTCCGTCGTTCCCAGAGCCTCGCCGGAGATGGCGACGAGCTCCGTGCCGGTCTCCCAGTTGCAGGTCCCGCTGTTGCGGATGCGCCAGGTCTTGACGAAGCTCTCTCCGGCGGAAATGACGGTATCGTCGGGGATGGTGACGTCTCCGGCGTAAGCGGCGCGCAGCTGGCACCCTCCCTCGCCTTCGACGGGAGGTGCTTCGGTCTCCGTAGGGGGTTCGGTGGTAACGACCTCGGTCTCTGCACCTTCTTCAGTCGCGTCCTCCGGCGCACTCTCGGTGGTTTCCTCCTCTTCGCTCTCGATGATGCTTACCTTCGTCGATGCCGCGTCCGGATCGGTCTCGGTGGCGGGGGTCCTGCTGCAGGCGAGAAGTCCCAGCGACAGCACCAACAGTAACAACAGACAGACTCTAGTAACCCTCATCTCTCCTCCTTGGCGACGTTGTTTAGGAAATACGCCGTCTGCTTCCAGTGTACTGAGAGCGGGAAGAGAAGTCAATGATCGGATAATTGTTGAAGACAGGGAGATTATCAACGCTCCTTCAGGGCGCTGGTGAAAGGATGGTGGAGCTGCAGGTTGAAGGTCCAGCGGGTGACCTATGGTATGATGTAGTATAGGCTGTCCAAAGGACACTCGTGTTGGGTGATCTACGAACATCAAGTGATATCAACTTCAAACTTTGAACTTTCCAACTTTCAACTGGTGCGTAAGGAGGGTGGATGATGGAAGAGAAGGCGCTATTCGAGTTCGAACTGCTGGCAACGGAGGGTGAGGCACGGGCGGGCCTCTTTCAAACGGCGCACGGCCCTCTGCCGACGCCCATCTATGCGCCCGTGGGGACGCAGGCGACGGTGAAGGCTCTCACTCCAGATCAGCTCCGGGCGCTCGGCGCGGAGTTGGTGCTGGCAAACACCTATCACCTCTATCTGCGGCCCGGGGACGAGCTCATCGCGGACCTGGGTGGGCTCCATGCCTTCATGGGCTGGGAGGGACCCATGCTCACCGATTCCGGCGGCTTCCAGGTCTTCAGCCTGGCGGGGGGACGGGGTGAGAAGTCCCTGCGCACCATCGACGAGGAAGGGGTGACCTTCCGTTCCCACATCGACGGCTCCACCCACCGCTTCACCCCGGAGCGCGTGATGGAGATCGAGGAGAATCTGGGCGCCGACATCGCCATGGTCCTCGACGAGTGCGCGCCGCCTGACGACTACGACTATGCCACCGAGGCCCTGCGCCGGACCCACGCGTGGGCCGAGCGCTGCAAGGCAGCCCACCGTCGCCCGGATCAAGCCCTCTTCGGAATCGTGCAGGGGGGTATCTTCCCCGAGCTGCGGGAGAAGAGCGCCCGTTTTCTAACCGCCCTGGATTTCCCGGGGTACGCCATCGGTGGTCTCTCCGTGGGGGAGACGAAGGAGGAGCTCTTCAGCACGCTGGAGTTCACCGCTCCCCTCTTACCCCGGGACAAGCCCCGCTACCTGATGGGTGTGGGGACCCCGGAGGATCTGGTGGAGGGGGTGGCCCGCGGTGTGGATCTCTTCGACTGCGTGCTGCCCACCCGGGTAGCACGCAATGGGCAGGCTCTCCTGCGGACGGGTAAGTTCAACATGCGCAATGCGCGCTTCGCCGATGACCCTGCGCCCCTCGATCCTACCTGTGGCTGTTACACTTGCACGACCTTCAGCCGCGCCTACGTGCGCCATCTCGTCGTCGCCCAGGAGATTCTGGCGGCTACGCTGTTGAGCATCCACAATCTCTACACGATGCTGTCCATTATCAAAGAGGTGCGGGCGGCGATCGTGGAGGGGAACTTCGAGGAGTATCGGGCGCTCTTCTGGGAGGCTCGGGAGGAGAGTTAGCCGATCACCTGGCGGTGCAGGCTTGCCTGGCGGGACTTAGGCAGGCGGAAGCCGAAGGTGCTGCCCCTGTCGAGCATGCTGTCCACCCAGACCTGACCGTTGTGGATCTCGACGATGGACTTGACGAGGGCCAGACCGAGCCCCGTTCCGGCAATCTCGTCGGTCTTCTCGTTCTTGACCCGGTAGAACTTGTCGAAGATGTAGGGGAGATCCGCGGGGGGGATGCCGATGCCCGTATCCTCCACGACCCCCTGGACGTGGTGGTCCAGGGCCGCGGTGCTGACGATGATCGTTCCCCCCGGGGTATACTTGATACTGTTGCTGAGGAGATTGTGCCAGGCCTGAGCGAGCATCTTGGGATTGCCTATGACGGGGGGGACGGGCGCCAGTTTGGGGATGATGGTCAGCCCCTTGCGCAACGCAGCGCCCTCGAGGTCCTCGATGGCCTCCCGGGCCAGGCGGTCGATACAGACTCGCTCCATGACCGGGGGAACGCCCGCCTCGATGGTCGCCAGGCTCAACAGATCCTCGATAAGTTGGGTCATCCGTTGGGCAGAGACCTCGATGCGCTTGAGGGCCTGAGCGCGGGACTCCTCGGAGGTCGATGGGCGTTGGGCGATGCTGGCGTAGCCGATGATGGAGGTGAGGGGCGAGCGCAGATCGTGGGAGACGGTGGAGACGAACTCGTCCTTCATCTGTGCCAGATCCTTGAAGTGGGTGACGTCGTGCATGGTGAAGACGAGCCCCATCTCGGCGACCGGAACGGCGCTGACGTGAAAGCTCTGTTGGTGAATCCCGACCTCCAGGGTGGAGACGTCGCTCGTCTGCTGCGCATCGCGGAGCCACGTCTTGAGGGTCTCGGGGAAGTCGGCGTAGACCTCCGTGCGGAGAATCTTGCGGGCAGCGGGGTTCATCGCCAGAATCTCCCCCGGTTGCCCCAGAAGGACGATGGCGTCGCTCGCGGTGCTGATGATGAGCGCCAGCCGCTCCCGCGCCTGCTCCGCTTCCTGGTAGAGCTCTTCGAGCTCGCGCTGGACGGCGACCCGCTCGGTGATGTCCTTGATAAGGATGACGTTGCCCAGGGTCTTGTCCTGTTGCCCGGACAAGGTGGTCACGTTGAGCGAGAGCACCTTCTCCTCCGGATACCCCCGCACGTAGACATCCTGCGCATAGTTATCGTTCTTCTCTGTTGCCAGCCACCGGGTGAAGGCGTCCTGTAGACGGGGAGAGTCGACGACCTCCAACAGTTTACGCCCCACCAGATCCTCCCCTTCCCTCACTTCCAGGAGAGCGAGCGCTGCCGGATTGGTATCCACCACGCGTCCCTGCGCACTCACCACGAGAACACCATCGGGCATCTGTTCCACGACCATCCGGCGCGCGACCGGGACGATGTCCAGGAAGCTGTAGCGGAAGATGGCGGCTGCCATGATCAGGCCCGTGAGGCTGAAGGCAAAGGCGTCCATGCCCCAGGGGAGGGGCTGGTAGCCCACGTGGTAGACGATGCTGGCGACGAGAGGGAAGAGGGCCGCCCCGACCATCAGGCCCGCCTGCAGGCGGTAGACGGATTGGGCGCGGCGGTAGAAATCGATGTAGAGGAGCAGCCCGGAGAGCACGTAGAGATAGTGCACGACCGTGCTGAGATTGTAGATCAGGCCATGGGTGCGTCCCAGCGCCGGATAGCCGTTGAACTCGTCCAGCCAGACCTCCGGCCACCACCAGTGGGTCCAGGCATCGCTGAGGACGACCAGTAGCCCCAGGAGCCCCGGGAGGAAGATCAGGAGAACGTTGCGCCTGCGCGAGAGAAGGGTATCGCGATTCGTGTACTGTAGCGCCAGGATAAGCCAGAGGGGAGGGACGATCGAGACCCCGAGGTACTTCAGGCGATTGAAAAAGAGCTGGGTTTCGAGATTGCTTCCGGAGATGTTAAACCCCAGGAAGAAGGTCCACAGCGCGATGCCCAGCATGAGGAAGCCGAAGGTGAGCGCTTCCTCGGGCTGGCGGCGGCGCAGCGCATAGACCGCCAGCCCCAATGCAAGGGCGGAGGCGGCAAAGAGGGGCATCGCGTAAGGTGAGTAGTGAAACGCCATGCTTTCAGTATACTACGGGCGGAGTTAAAGGCAATCTTACTGGAACCGCAGATCGAGTATGCTTGGAATGAGAAATCAAACCCACTAGGCAGTTTCCCGAGCGACGAGGCTCGGGAAACTGCCTGATCCCAAGGTGGGCGCTACTCTCCCTGTACCTCGAAGAGTGCATCTCCTATCTCCCCGGATTCTACCATCTCGGTGCCCAAGGAGGCGTTGTGAGCGGTTAAGCACCAATACTGACTCTACTGAAGAAAGGCTAGCTAACCGCAGAGAGCGCAAAGAACGCAAAGTTGAGATAAAGATTATTAACTCATCGAGGCGTAAACCTTAGAAATATTAAGTTGTCTTTGAGACCTCTCCGTCCTTTGCGGTTAGTTCCTACCTTCTTTCAGGAGAGCCAGGAACATGAATTAGAAACAGTTGAGCAAGAGCAATCCGCAAGCGCTCCTGAAAAACGTCTACAATGTCCAAGTGAGTTCGCTTGCAATCCTTAGGGATGGTGGTGCCGGTAAGTTGTCATCTATGACCCATAGGAGGCCTTATGAGTAGTCAACGTCCCTATCAGCAGCGGCCCCCGGCTCCCCAACGGGCGCGGGCGCCGCAAAGGCAGACAATTCAGCGTACGGGACAGGGCATCACGCAGGCCGAGGAGTGGACGGGACGCCACCTCACCGATGTCAACCCCCGTATGTACTCCAGCCTCAAGGTGGCCGAGTCCACGGGACGCGCGCAGGCGTCCCAGGACGTCCTGCCTGTGCCCCTGACGGAGTGAACGTGTCCTCTGCGCCTTCAGATGCCGTACCCCTCTCTCTGGCCTTCGTCGGACGGTCGGGGAGCGGCAAGACCACGTTGTTGGAGAAGCTCGTCGCCGAGCTGGCGCGGCGGGGTGTGCGGGTGGGGGTCGTGAAGCACACCCGGCACCACGTGGAGAGCGACGAGCCGGGTACCGACACCCGGCGTCTCTGGGAGGCGGGGGCAGTGCACACCGCGCTCGTGACGCCGGACCGGGCTGTTCACGCTCACCGTTACGCTGTCCCTCCCTCGCTTCCAGACATCTTGCCCGCTATCCGGGGGGTGGACGTTGTTCTGGTGGAGGGCTTCAAGGGAGAGGAGGTTCCCAAGGTGGAGGTGGTGCGGGCCGCCTGTGAACCCCACCTTCTGCCTGACCTGCGAGGTCGCGTCGCTTGCGTCACCGACCTCCCGGATCTGCCGTGGGAGGGTCCGCTCTTTGCTCCGGAGGACGTGGAGGGGTTGGCGGCCTTTGTCGTGAGCCTCATGACGGGGCGGGAGGACGAAGATCTCGCCTCTGCCGCCGGATTGCGGCCCCCCATCTCGGGGATGGGGGGCTGGGAGGAGCTCGACCACACGGCGGACCTCGCCCTGCGGGTGTGGGCTCCCGACTACGCGAGCTTCTTCACGGCAGCTGCCCGGGGTATGTTCTCCCTGCTGGCGGACCTGCGATCCATCGAGCGGACGGAGTGCCGTCGCGTCTCTCTGACGGCGCCCGACGTCGAGACGCTGCTCATCGATTGGCTGAACGAGCTGCTCTACTTCGGGGAGACGGAGCCCGTCTCAGCCTATGCCGACTTCGACTTCGACACCCTGACCTCTACCCAGCTGGTGGCCACGGTCGTGGGCGGACCGGTGACCGAGTACCATACCTACATCAAGGCGGCTACCTTCCACAACCTGGAGGTACGCAAAACGTCGCAGGGTTACGAGACCGAGATCGTTTTCGATACCTGAGGAGCTGTCATGCTGCCCTCCAGTGGATGTGGGCAGCCGTTGTGATACCGTTGGCCCTCCCTTTGCAGGAGGGTTGAGATAGAAAGGATTGTATGACCAACAAACAGGACTTTGAACGCATCGACGACTACGTCTGGGAGCTGCCGCGCGCTCACGATCAGCGGATGAACGTGCCCGCACGCATCTACGGCAGCGAGAAGATCTTCGATATGGCCTTTGGCGATCGCTCCATCGAGCAGTTGGTGAACGTGTCCACATTGCCAGGGATCGTGCAGTACGCCATGGCGATGCCCGATATGCACCAGGGCTACGGCTTTCCCATCGGCGGGGTGGCCGCCTTCGCTCACGATGGGGGGATTGTCTCGCCGGGGGGTGTCGGTTACGACATCAACTGCGGGGTGCGGATGTTGGCCTCGCACCTCGATTACGAGGAGATCGAACCCCATCTCGATACCCTGACCACTACCCTCTACAATCGCTGTCCCAGCGGTCTGGGAAAGGGCGCCGCCGTGCACCTCAATCAGAAGGAGCTCGAGCGGGTGCTGGAGGTGGGCGCGGAGTGGGCGGTGAAGGAGGGGTACGGCGAGCAGGGGGATCTGGAGCGCACGGAGAGTGGGGGACGTATCCCCGAAGCGCGGGCGGCGACGGTGCCGTCGCGTGCCAAGGAGCGGGGTCGTCCCCAGCTGGGCTCTCTGGGATCGGGCAACCACTTTCTCGAGATCGACGTGGTGGATGAGGTCTACGACGCAGAGCTTGCCGACGCCTTCGGTTTGCGCCGGGGCGGGATCGTGGTGCAGATTCACTGCGGCTCTCGAGGCCTGGGACACGAGGTCTGCAGCCAGTACCTGCGGTCCCTGCAGGACGCCCCTCGTCGTTACGGCTTCACCATTCCCGACCGCGAGCTCGTCGCGGCCCCCATCGACTCAGTGGAGGGGCGCGACTATCTGGCGGCGATGGCGGCGGCAGCCAACTACGCCTTCGCCAATCGCCAGGTCCTGGCGCACTTCGTCCGGCTCTCCTTCGAGGAGGTGCTCGCGGGCAAGCTGCCCGACTGGCATCTGCGACAGGTCTACGACGTGGCCCACAACATCGCCAAGGTGGAGACCCACGATGTGGGGGGTGAGCGGCTGAAACTGTTGGTGCACCGGAAGGGCGCGACCCGCGCCTTTGCGCCCGGGCATCCCGATCTTCCCCAGATCTACCGGCAGACGGGGCAGCCGGTGCTGGTCCCCGGCTCCATGGGGACCGCCTCCTACGTTCTCGCCGGAACGGAGCACGCGATGGCGGAGACCTTCGGTTCCACCTGCCACGGTGCCGGCAGGACCATGAGCCGGCGCCAGGCGAAGCGCCAGGTGCGCGGCGAGCGGTTGCGAGAGCAGCTCTCGCAGGAGGGGATCGTCGTGCGTGCGGGGAGCCTGGCGGGCCTCGCCGAGGAGGCGCCCCAGGCCTACAAGGATGTGAGCCTGGTGGTGGATTCGGTCGTGGGGGCGGGAATTGCCCGCAAGGTAGCGCGGGTGCATCCCGTAGCTGTTATCAAGGGCTGAGACGGCGCTCCTGACTCGCTCAAAAGAAGAGCCCTCCCGCCGTTAAAGCGCGCGAGGGCTCTGTTTGTGATTCGGGTCGGCTAGAAGATGCGGATGACCTCGGCAGCCTTGGGGCCGCGGTCACTCGTCCCCATGCTGTACTCGACACGCTCACCTTCGTGCAGGGTCTTGAACCCTTCCCCCCGGATGTCGGCGTAGTGCACGAAGACGTCGCGCCCCCCGTTCTCCGGAGTGATGAAGCCGAAGCCCTTCTTCTCGTCAAACCACTTGACCTGACCTACCAAACGCTCACTTTCCATCTGCGACAGAACCTCCATACGGAATGCTAATCTTGAGACAAGCAGTAGAGGCGCTCCTGGCAACGCAGCAGCACGTTGTATTGTTGCGCGCACCACCCTGAGCCCGCTACCGAGCCGCTCTCTCTCGTCGTAGAGTTGCGGAGACGGGACAACGCCTAGTGGTGGTGTCCCTCGTGGTGAACGTGACCGTGCGCCAGCTCTTCGGGCGTCGCCGGTCGTACGTCGAGAACCGTGATGTCGAAGTGCAGGGTCTCTCCTGCCAGCGGGTGGTTGTAATCGACGAGGACGCGATCCGCCTCCACCTTTTCGATGAAGATCATGACCCGGTTGCCCTCCTCATCCTCGACCTGGAAGGCCATCCCGGGCTCCAGATCCTCCACGGGGAAGGCCTCCCGCGGATACCAGGAAGCAGCGTCGTCGACACGCTCCCCGTAGGCCTCTTCCGGGGCGATCGTAACCTCGGCGCTCTCGCCGGGCTCCATCCCCTCCAGCGCCTTTTCGAGGCCGGGGATGATGTTGTGTTGTCCGTGAACGTACTGCAGGGGCGCTCCTTCGGCTGAGCTGTCGATGACCTCGCCGTTGTCGAGGGCCACTGTGTAGTTCAGGGTGACGACCGTGCCTTTGCGAACTTTCTTCTCATCTGTCATATCTCTACTCCATGGAAAAGGGCCGTTCCACATCTTCCCAGAACGGCCCTGACGGTTATTCTTTACGGGAAACACCTCACCGCAGTATAGCATGATCGGCTGCGCTGTCAAACAGGCAGTTCGACGTTGGGGGAATGTCTGCAATCCTCCCGGTGCTAGAGCACTTTCTCCTTGAGAGCCTCTCCCAGCCGGCGTATGCCCTCCACGATCAGCTCGGGCTTGGCGTTGCTGAAGTTCAAGCGCATGGCGTTGTACCCGCCGTCGCCGTCCGGATAGAAGCTGTTGCCCGGCACGTAGGCCACCCTCTTGGCCAAGGCCTCCTGGAGGAAGTCGGTGGTGTTGATGGAGTCGGGCACCCGGGCCCAGAGGAAGAGACCGCCCTGCGGACGGGTCCAACAGCAGCCCCCGGGCCAGAACTCCTCCAGAGCATCGAGCATCGTATCCCGGCGCTCACCGTAGACGCTGCGGATCTTGCGGATGTGGACCTTGAGGATGCCCCGTTGGGCCACGTCGTTGGCGACCATCTGATTGAAGGTGCTGGAGTGCAGGTCGGCCCCCTGCTTGGCCTGCACCAACCGGTGGATGATCTCGGCAGGAGCGACCATCCAGCCGATGCGCAGTCCGGGCGCCAGGGTCTTCGAGAAGGTGCCCAGGTAGATGGTGCGCTCAGGGGCCAGGACCGTGATGGGAATCACGTCCTCCGCCTCGTAACGGAGGGCCCCATAGGGATCATCCTCGACGATGATGAGATCGTGCTTGCGGGCGAACTCCACGAGGTGGCGCCGCCGTTCCTCGGGTAGCGTCGTGCCTGCCGGGTTGTGGAAGTTGGGCAGCACGTAGAGGAAGCGAGGCATTCCCTCCTTCGCGACGATATCCTCGATGAGCTCCACCTGCATCCCCTCGTCGTCGAGAGGGACGGTGATAAAGTCCGCCTGGTAGGTGCGCCACGCCTGGATGGCACCGAGATAGGTGGGCTCCCCGGTCAGGACGCTCGTCCCCTTATCGATGAAGACCTTGCCGATGAGGTCGAGCCCCTGCTGCGCGCCGGTGGTGATGAGGATATTGTCCGCGCCGTGGTGGATCCCGTACTTGGCCATGGAGTCGGCGATGAACTCCCGCAGCGGACGATAGCCCTCGGTGGTGCTGTACTGGAGGGCCTTCATGGGCTCCTCGCGGAGCAAGTAGTGACAGGCCTCCTCGATCTCGCGGACGGGGAAGATCTCCGGTGCGGGTAGCCCCCCGGCAAAGGAGATGACGTCCGGTTGCTCGGTGATCTTGAGCAGCTCGCGGATGGCAGAGCTCTGCATGTTCTTGGTGCGGTCGGCTAGAAAGCGCTCCCAATTGACCGGTCCTTCAGGTGAGGTAGCGTATACCGTCATATAGAACCTCCTTTAGATGGGTCTGGTTCGGCAAAAAAAATTACCCTGATAGGCTGTCCCTACCAGGGCTTTACTGTACGTGGGGTGAGAAGGGACATCCGTCCCTTGCCTAGTATCAGAATCTCGAGGAGAAGAATCACTATCACTGGGTAGCTCTTGTCTTGGCGCAGATTTCCATGTTTTCATCTCCATTTTAATGCGGGCGTCTCGAAAGTCAACTTCCTTTCATCCGAGAGTTCTGTTCCATTTATCACTCTGCAAAACCAAAGGGATCAGGGATTAGGGGCTCCCGGCACACGCTCTCAGATTTGCTCTCCCTGCCCAGTTCGAGCAGGGCCCAATGGTACTGTCTCTCTCACGCCGGCCGGGATAGTGTGTCTGCGCTTCGTGGGGGGCGAGCCGTTGGATCTTGGTAGGGCTATCGCATTTGACCTCTGGTCGCAGAAATACGGCCTAATGAAGTTTAAGACAATAATCGGGTAACATTCGGGCAGGCTCCATGACCCGATTTCCTAACCGCCCGGCTCATACACGCGGACTGCCACGGCCCACGGGAAGTACGCTACTGGGGGCGCCCCAGGGAGGGACTTCAGTCCCGTCACACCTCGAAATGCCGCTTCAGCGGCGCGCCAGGTAACGCGCTGGAGAAAGTGTGCTAAGTGCGATAGCCCTGGATCTTGGTAACCCCATCCCTCCTCGGGTATAATGGTTCCATGACCGCTTTGCTCGTTCCTGCCGAACCGACGCGGGTGGAGATCCGCGTTGCGAACTCGCGCTTCATCGCCACCCTCGCGCCGGCTTTCACGGTGGAGGAAGCTCGTTCGTTCATCGCACAGGTGCGCGAGGAGTTCGCGGACGCGAGCCACAACGTCCCCGCTTTCATCATCGGGCACGGCGCCTCGGTTATCTCTCACAGCAGCGATGATGGTGAGCCCTCCGGAACGGCGGGCCGGCCCGCGCTGGCTGTCCTGCAGGGAAGTGGGTTGGGAGACGTGGTCGTGGTCATCACCCGCTACTTTGGGGGGACAAAGTTGGGCACCGGTGGGTTGGTCCGCGCCTACGGTGACGCCGTCCGCGCCGTACTGCAGGGGACGCCTCTGGCACAGAAGGTCGCCACCCACATGATCATGTTTGTCGTGCCCTACGGGCTCTTCGAGCCGGCGCGGCTCCTCGTCGCCGAGTACGGGGGGCTGATTCTGGACGAGACCTTTGCCGCCGAGGTCACTCTCACGGCGCGCTTCTCCGTCAACGGTCTGCCGCCCTTCGAGGCGGCTTTGCAGGACCTGACCCGGGGTAAGGGAGAGCTCGTCCTCGTAGAGTCAAACGAGACGACGCTTATGCCTCTCTCGTCCTGAGCCCCTGGCCGCCAGGCCCGCTCTCTGTTTGCTGCTCCCTTTCTCTGTGTTAGAATACGTCCAATGGATTTGGGCATCGTCATCGTTAATTACAACACGCGCGCGCTCCTCAAGCGCTGTCTGGAGACCGTTCTGGCGAGTGAGGGTCTTACCTTCAGAGTGTGCGTGGTGGATAATGCTTCACCCGATGGGAGCGCCGATATGGTCGCTGGAGAGTTCCCCGAGGTGTTGCTGATCAGAAATGAGACTAACGTCGGCTATCCGGCGGCGAATAACCGGGGATTAGAGGCCCTGGGTTTCGAGGTCGATAGCGCCGACGCTCCGCGTTATGCGCTGCTTCTCAATCCGGACACCGAGGTCCCCCCCGACGCCTTCGCGCAGACCGTTGAGGTCATGGAGCAGAGGACCGATATCGCCGTTGTCGGGCCGAAGCTCGTGCGCCCCGACGGCTCCCTCGACCTCGCCTGCCGGCGCTCTTTTCCCTCCCCGGAGGTCTCCCTCTACCGTCTCTTGGGGCTTTCCCGACTCTTTCCCCGGAGCCGGCTCTTCGGGCGCTATAACCTCACCTATCTGGACCCTGACAAGGTGGCGGAGGTGGATGCGGTCGTGGGCGCCTACATGCTCGTGCGGCGGGAGGCCATTGAACAGGTCGGGCTTCTGGACGAGGCCTTCTTCATGTACGGAGAGGACTTGGACTGGGCCTACCGGATCAAGGAGGCGGGGTGGAAGGTCTTCTACTACCCGGAGGTGACGGTGCTACACGTCAAGCGGGCGGCGAGCCGGCACAGTGCCCGTGCGCAGGTCGAATTCTGGCGTGCTACGGAGATCTTCTACCGGAAGCACTACGAAGCGCACACGGCCCGTTGGCTCCACTACCTGATCGTGGGCGCTGCGCGTTCTCTCGTGCGCTTCACCGAGTGGCGTTACCGGAGTGAGCTGTGAAGCACAGTCGGGCGATGCGTATCTTCGTCTTCCTCGTTCTCCTCGTGGACGTGGCGACGTCCGCCATGGCCTTCGTGTCGGCCTTCTTTTTGCGCCAGGTGATTCCCTGGCCCCGTCTCGCGGGAGAGGTGGGCCCCTTCGTCGAGTATCTGCCGATGCTGGTCATCCACACCTTCTCCATCGTCCTGGTCTTCTTCTTCGCACGCCTCTACAATCTGCAGCGGGCCTCCCGGATCGACGAGATCTACGGTGTCGTCGCCGGGGTGACGGTGGGCACGCTCATGGGGGTGGCCGTCGCAGCTCTCACCCTCCAGGACTTCAGCATCGGGCGTGACTACTCCCGGGGTATGGTCCTCTACGCCTGGCTCCTCAGTATCGTGCTCGTGACCTCGGGCCGGCTCTTCAACGGTTGGCTCCGGCAGCGCCTCGTGCGCCGGGGATGGGGGAGGCGGCGCGTCACCGTCATCGGTTTGGGGGACATCGCCCGCATGATCGTCCAGAAGATCCTCTGGACGCCAGAGCTGGGCTATGACCTGGTGGGTGTGGTGGAGAACAACGGCAGCCAGGTGGACAGTCTGTTGGGGGTCCCCGTGATTGGGAATGCCATGGATCTGACCTCCATCATCGAGGAGCATGAGGTGGAGGAGATCATCATTGCTCTGCCTGAGGAGACCTCCCACCAGGAGATTCTCTGGTTGATCTCCGAGTGCGAGCGGGGTAGGGTCACCATCCGTGTATACCCCGACCTCTTCCAGATTATGGCGGGACCGGTCAGCATCGGCGAGATGGGCGGCATGCCCCTGCTCACGGTGCGCGACATCGCCCAGACGGGTTGGCGGAACACGGCCAAACGGGTCATGGACATCGCGGTCGCCGGTGCGGCTCTGATCATCGGCTCCCCCCTGATGCTCTGCATCGCGGTGATCATCAAACTGGAGTCGCCCGGCCCCGTCTTCTATGTGCAGGAGCGGATGGGGCTGGATGCCCGTCCCTTTCCCATTCTCAAATTTCGCTCGATGCGGAGCGACGCCGAGAAAGCGGGGCCGGGATGGACCCGCCCCGGCGATCCCCGGCGCACCCGCGTGGGCAGCTTTCTGCGCGCGACGAACCTCGATGAGCTGCCGCAGTTTATCAACGTGCTCCTGGGTGACATGAGCGTCGTAGGGCCCCGTCCCGAGCGTCCCGTCTACGTTGAGCAGTTCCGGCGCAGCATTCCCCGTTACATGGAGCGCCACCGGGAGAAGGCCGGTTTGACCGGCTGGGCGCAGATCAATGGTTTCCGGGGCGATACCTCCATCTCGGAGCGTACGAAGTACGATCTGTGGTATATTGAGAATTGGTCGTTGATGTTGGACGTCAAGATTATCATCCGTACCGCCCTGCAGGTCTTCCGCTCGCCCAACGCTTACTGAAGAACGCGAATTTAATAACTTGAGCAAGAGCAAACTGAAAGCGCTCCTGAGAGAAGCCTACAATGCCCCAGTTATTTCGCTTTCAGTCCTGAACGATAGGAGGTCGAGTTGCCCGAAAGAGTCGCCGAAAGCGTCCCCTCCGTCCTCTATGATGAGGACTACTTTCTGAAGGCCTGCGAGGGCTACAGTGAGTTCGTCTCGAGCGAGGGGGAGTATCTCTCCCGGCGCCTGTCGGAGGCCCTGGCCGTAGCAGGGATCGCTCCCGGCATGCAGGTTCTGGACGTGGGGTGCGGGCGCGGGGAGCTCCTCCGGCACGTCCACCGGCTGGGGGCGCGCCCTTTTGGCATCGACTATGCCACGGTAGCGGTCCGGATGGCGCGCGCGGTCGTCGATCGGGAGACAGAAGGGGGGGCGGAGATCGGTGTCTACCGGGCGAACGCCCAGCAGCTCCCCTTCGTACAGGCGAGCTTCGATCGGGTGCTCATGCTGGACATCGTGGAGCACCTCTACCCCGAGGAGCTGGAGCGGGCGCTGCAGGATGCGGCGCGCGTCCTCCGCCCCGGAGGGCGCATCGTTCTCCACACCGCGCCCAATGTCTGGTACGACCGCTACGCCTATCCGCTGGTGCGGCTGGTGCGGCGGCTGCTGGGGCAGGGGCAGGGCTACCCTGCCGATCCCCGGGCCTTTCTGGTGCCCGAAAACGTCCACGTGCACGTCAACGAGCAGTCGCTTCTCAGCCTCCGGCGCAATCTGCGGGGTGCCGGCTTTATCCGCATCCAGAGCTGGTTAAGCACCCCGCCTCAGAATCGGCAGGAGCACGCCCTCTTCGGAATGGCCCGGAAGGTGCTCTTCCGCGCCCCCCCTTTCCGCTGGTTCTTCCAACGTGAGGTCTTTGCCGTGGGGGAGAGGCCCGGATGAAGCATCGGCGTCTTCTGGACGAGCTTTCGATTGAGGAGCTCGACGCCTACCTGGCGTTGCGCAAGCGCCAGGAGCGCCTCGAGCGCCTGCGGGAGCGCGGCGGGACACCCGAGGGGCGGGAGGTCCTGGGAAGTGCTCGGGGGGCGCCCGAGGTCGCTCCTCCGGCTCCGGCGTCGCGTACCAGCAGACCCGATCGGCGCTACAGCGCCCAGGTCGAGGAGCGACGACCGCGCCGGGAGGGCCTGCAGATCAATTGGCGCTGGGTTTGGGATCGCGTTCTGCTGATGGTGGAGATTCTGGCTATCCTGGGATTGCTCCTCGTCATCCTCCAGCTGCTTTTGACCGTGCGCCAGATCAACGACGAGAGTGCTGCTGCGCAGATTCTGCCCACACCCACGGCTACCCCGGCGATTCGAGTGGCTCTCCTGCCCAGCGGTCACACCCCGCCCGATGCCCTGGGGCGCTCGGAGCCGGCGGCTGTACCTGTCCATCTGCGGGGCCTAGTGGAGGAGATCACGCCCCTGCCCGTGCCCACGCCCGGTCCCGAACAGGCGCAGCGCATCGTCATCGACGCCATCGGGGTCGATGCGCCCGTGGTCGAAGGGGACGACTGGGAGTCACTGAAGAAGGGGGCCGGTCATCACCTGGGCAGTGCCAACCCCGGGGAGCGCGGCAACTGTGTCATCTCGGCTCACAACGATATCTACGGGGAGATCTTCCGTGATCTGCCGGAGGTCAAGGTGGGAGACGTGATCGAGGTGCACACCCAGAGCCAGATCTACCGCTACGTGGCACAGGAATCGCGCATCATTCAGCCCACAGAGGTGAGCGTGATGGCCCCGACCAGCTCGCCGGTGCTCACCCTCATCTCCTGCTATCCCTACGGTATCGACACCCACCGCATTGTGATCATCGCCACGCTGCAGCCCTGACCGTACCGTCCGCGAAATAGTTACCAACCCCCGCCCGAAGCCACGATTTCGGGCGGGGGTTGCAGCTTAGAGAGGGAGCCGGCGGTCAACTCTGGGCCAGCAGTCCTGCGCCCTCTTCCCGTCGCACTGCCGTCTCCGCCGGGCGGCGAACCTGCCTGAAACTCTGCCCGAAACTCCATCCCAGCGCCGTGTCGACGAGGAAGGCTACCCAGAGGTTCTGGGTTTGGATGAAGAGCAGAGCGCTGACGACGGCCAGAAAGGCGCGTACGAGTAGGTCGCGTCCTCTTTCGGAGGAGCGCAGGTCGGCCCAGCGGGCAGGGTTGATGGCAGCCTCGAGGGCCACGAGGAGGAGCCCGGCCCACGCGCCCCTGCCGATCCCCAAGACGAGGATGAAGGGCTCGCGGTAGAAGGCCCAGTGCACCTCGTGGTAGAGGGCCTCATGCAGGGCCGTGCCGAGATCGTGCTCGGTTGGGGTAGCGGGGGGCGCTGCGATGTGCGCGGCCTGCCTCTCACCGGCGAAGAGAACGAAGGCCGCCAGGGTGCCGATGAGCACGCCCCATCCCACGTCGCGGGCCCAGTCCTCCCAGGCGGTGAGGGTCCCTGCCGAATCGAGAGCTGCGTTTAGCCACGGTGGGGATTGCAGGCCGAGACCGCGGGCGGTGAGCTGCCCCTGTCCGAGCAGGACCCACGCAGGAATTCCGACGGCGAAGAGCAGGCGGAGGATCTGGTAGACCCAGGGACGGCCCGACCAGGTGCGCCACCGGGCAGCCCAGGGGCGTTCCAGCCGTCGGAGCAGCCAAGCTACCCACGCGGCGACCCCCGCAAGGAGGATGGAGCCGCCCAGCCAGAGCCCACGAGCTTCTAACGGGGAGAGGTCAGCGTCCATTCGCCAGCAGTGCCTCGTGGATGGGGATGGTCACGCTGATCTTCGTCCCCTGGCCCGGGTTGGATTTGATCACCGTCTTCCCCCCGACGAGGGAGGCTCGCTCGCGCAGGTTGAGCATGCCCAGGCTGGTGCGCTCGGCGTAGCTCTCTTCGACGGAGGCGACGTCGAAGCCCACGCCGTTGTCTTCGACCTCGGCGATCACGTTCATGCCCCGCTTATAGAGGCGGATCCAGAGGTCCGAAGCCTGGGCGTGTTTGCGGGCGTTGGTCATCGCCTCTTCGATGATGTAGAAGATGGATCCCTGGGACTCCTTGTCGAGATAGCGGTTGATCCCCTCTTCAGCCTCCAGATGAATCGCGATGTCGTCCGTCTCGGTGATCTTGGCGCGGTACTGTTCGAGGGCTGCGACGAGCCCCTGGCTCTCCAGAATCAGAGGGCGCAGGGTGAAGAGCATCTGGCGGATGATCTTCGTCGTCCGGCGCGCCAACTCCTCGAGCTGTTGCAGCTCCTCGTGGGCCCGCTCCGGCTCCCGGCTGATCAACATGCGGATGTAGTTCAGCCGCATGGCGATGGCGGCGATGGTCTGGGTGGGGCCATCGTGAAGATCCCGGGCCAGCTTCTTGCGGGCATCTTCCTCGACGGCGACCAAGCGCTCCTTCTCCTCCATCAGGTTCTGATAGAGCTGGGCGTTCTGCAGCGCCATCACCGCCTGATTGCAGATGGCGTCCAGGAGATCTTGGAAGTCCTTGGTGTAGACGTTGTCCTCGGTGCTGGCGACGACCATCACCCCGTAACTCTCGAAGCCGGCACGCAGCGGAACGACGCTGGCCTGACGGCACTGATGCATGGCGATGACCTTGCCCAACTCCGGGTCGGTACCCGGTTCGTCCACGACCACCGCACCGGCCTTTTTGAGGGATTCCGCGAGCGCTCCGGCCTGCGCGGGAAAGCGCGCGCGCCGGTCGCTGGCGGTCAACCCGTGCGAGGTAGCCACGTAGAGGCTCTGGTCCATCCCAAAGAGCAGGATCATCTGGATCTGGGAGATCTCACGCCCCACGAGCTCTCGCAGACCGGCTTGGCTCACGTCGAGGGCCGCCTGCAGGACGCGCTCGTAGTTCAGGGTGGCGCTGAGGGTGCTGGCCAGTTCGAAGATGAGACGGACCCGTTGATGGGCCGAGTCGAGGGCCGCTTGGCTCTCCCGCTCTTCCTCCGTGCGCTCCACGAGCAGCAGCTGCCGGATCTTGAAGCCCACCCGGCTCATTGCCACCCCGGCGGTGAGGAGGATCAGGCCGTTGGTGATGTAGACGAGGAAGTTGTTCCAGAGGGTACTGATACCCAGTGTCCACGAGAGTTCCAGCGACCGCCAGGCCGTCCACCAGTAGAGCAGTACCGTCCCCCCGGTAACCAGAAGGCTCACCGGCCAGCTGTAACGCAGAGCAGTGGTGATGATGGGGATAAAGGCCACGAAGATGAGGGGGCTACTGGGGCCTCCCGTCGCCTGGATGAGCCCCAGGGTGAGGGAAACGTCCAGCGTCAGCGTGAAGAAGGTCATCGGGCGACGGAAGGCGTTGAGCATCAGCATCAGCATGACGAGGAGGTTGGCGATGGCGCCTGTGATCAAGAGCGCGATGATGGTGGGCGTGAAGATGGTCTCTGCTGGCGTCACCGTCGTCTGGATTCCCAGGACGGCGGTGACGGCCACCAGGTAGAACCAGCGGATGTTGCTGTAGAGCCACTCGATCTTGAAGTCGGACTGGGTCATCGACTTCCGATCCATCTTGACCCTACGCTGCTCTATCTCAGACGGAGAAACGGATGTGGACGATGTCGCCATCCTGCACCACGTATTCCTTGCCTTCGAGGCGTAACAGGCCGGCCTTGCGCGCGGCACTCATGCCACCGGCCGCCAACAGTTCGTCATGGGGGATCACCTCTGCCCGAATAAAGCCCCGGGCAAGATCGGTGTGTATCGTCGCTGCGGCATCCAGGGCGGTCTCCCCTGCCTGCAGCGTCCATGCTCGCACCTCCTCTTCACTCACGGTGAAGAAGGAGAGGAGTTCCAACAGCTCGTAGGAGGTCTGAATAACCCGTCTGAGCCCCGATTGCTCGATTCCGAACTCCTCCATGAAGAGCGCGCGCTCCTCCGGGGAGAGCTGAGCAATTTCCATCTCCAGCTTCCCCGGAAGCGCGAGCAGCACCGTCTGGGGGTGAGCGTACTCCACCATCTCTGCGGGGTCTGCGTTCTCCTCGTCGGTGTTCAGGAGGACGAGGGTGGGCTTCAGGGTGAGCAGACCGAAACCGCGCAAAGTCTCCTGCTCCTCAGCCGTGAACTCCAGGGCACGGAGGGGGAGCTCGATCTCCAGCGCTTCCCGAAGACGGGTGAAGAGGGCCTCCTCGTCGACAAAGCGCGCGCGTTCCTCACCGCGTGCGCCCTTCTGCAGCCCCTCTGCAATGCGCTCCAGCCGATTCGTCACGCTGATCAGGTCCACCAGCAGCATCTCGCTGTGCAAGAGATCCAGATCCCTCTGGGGGTCGACGCTCTCCAGGGGATGGGGCACCAGATCGCTCTCGAAAGCGCGTACCACGTGCACGAAGGCGTCGACCGTGGCGATCTGGTTGCGGAGTTGACCGCTGATCCCGCTGGCGCTGATGCCCTTGTCCAACCCGGCGATGTCCAGGTAGGTCACCTTGGCGTAGGTGGTCTTGCGCGGTTTGAAGAGGGCGCTGAGGCGATCCACCCGCTCGTCGGGTACCTCCACGATGGCGCGGTGCAGCTCCATCTTCCCCATCGAGGCCGCCGCGGTAGGGTGGTTGCTCCTGGTCAGCGCGTTGAAGACCGTGGTCTTCCCGCTGGTGGGTAGTCCGATGATCCCTAACTCCATGTTCTCCTTCGCTGCCTTGAGATCCCCGCAGTAGTTTGAAATCCGTTAGTGCTTCTGGCTCCTATTATACCTCATTCTGGGCTCCCGTCACGGTCAGCTTCCTTCTCGGCCCGGGATTCGAGGATGGGCTGTACGAAGGACTTGACGGCGTTGACGCTCAGGAGAGCGGTCAGGGCCGGGTAGAGGATTATGAGGGGGAGGAGCATGACGAAGCGCAGGCAGACGAAGGCGATCACCCCCAGGAGGGCGAGCAGGATGAGGGTCTGCAGGGGGCGTAGCAGGACGAGGTAGAGGCTGTTGCGGAGGGAGAGCAGGAAGCGTGGCTCGACCATCTCCACCTGGAAGGCCAGCAGGTAGAAGCCGAAGGCGGACCAGAGAATGCCGATGACAATCCACAGGGCCGTCAACCAACCGGCAACCTCCTCGGAGACCGGGGAGAGCTCGGAGAGGGTGTAGAAGCGTAGATTGACCAGGATCAGCAGGTACCCCCCGACGACGAGCAGCGTGTTGCCCCAGTTCCGGGGGCCGTAGCCCTTCACCCCGTCCCAGAAGTCCTGCCACGAGGTCGTGCGCCCTTCGAGGGCGCGCCGGGCAACGTACCAGAGTCCGGCTTGTGAAAAGGGGCCGGGTATGACGAGCGCGGTAGCGAACCACGTTACGATGCTCATCAGCATGAGGGGGAAGAGCTCCTCGTAGAGGGTCTTGAAGCTCCGTCCAGTGACCTGGAAAACTTGCAGGGGACTCCTGTTCATTCTTGTGTGACCTCTCCTGTTACTGTGACCGTGAGTTCGATCTCTCCCAGATGGTAGTGGCCGCCAAAATCGGGCACGAGGAGCAAGCGCAGAACCTGGGCCGGGGAGAGAAAGGAAACCAAGCGCTCATCCTCCAGCACGAGCTCCGCCCCCGTCGGGGGGAGGGGTTCTGGAATCCACTGCTCGTCTTCCCAATCCCACAGCATGAGCTCCAGCGTAACTGTGGTGGAGGTGGTGGCAGGGAGCGCCAACTTCTGGACGTGCAGGGCCAGGCGCTCGAGAGGTAGATTGGCGCCAGGTGTGGGGGAGGCGAAGTCGACGATGATCTCGGGCGCCCCTACGTGGATGGTGTTACCGTCTATCCAGCCGCTGCTGCCTCGGGGCAGGTGAGGCATGAAGGGGATCTGCCGCGCACCCCGGGCAAGGTCAGGACAGGGGATACGCAGCAGGAGGCAGCTCTCCCGATGGGTAGTGCCTCCCATATCGTGGCTGGGGAAGGGGACGTCCTCCGCATCGGCGATCAGGTGGCACTCCGGGTGAAGGGCAAGAGGGGGTGGGTCTATATAGCCGTAGGAGCCGTAGGGGGCGGGCTGCTGAATCAGTCTACATGCCCTGTGATCGGCGGGCAGGGGGTAAGGTGAGTAGTTGCTCGCCAGAGGGATGGCCTCACTCAGGGGCCGGGAGAGGGTCAGGGGTACCTGCGCCGGCAGAGCAGCGGTCAGGGAGATCTGGCTGCCCGTGCCCAACAGGAGTCTGACGTCCTGGAGAGGGATCTCGCTCCAGAGGGTGCCCTCAACCGTGGGGCCGGCAGGATCGATAAAGAGCGTGCTGCTGATCGTGGGGGGCGAGGTGATCCCCTCCATTACCCACAGGGTAGGGCCCTGAGGGCGCGCTCTCTCCATCTCCGCTCCGCTCTCCAGCCACGTTACGTCCATCCCCAGGTGATAGGGGGATCTGGCATAGGAGGACAGCTGTCCGCTCTGCCAGAGGGGCCGGGGCCGCCCACCCGGTGCGCTCCAACGCAGGACGCCGGTGCGCGGGGTATAGATCGCCGTTCCCTGCAGGACGCGGGCGGGGAGCTCGGAGGAGGGGACGTAGACGACGGCGACTTCGTGGACGAGGGGGAAGGTACGGGCCAGGTCGCCCCCCAGCCAGAGGCCCAGTGCCAGGACGCCCACCAGAATCCAGAGGGGCCAGAGAAGCCAGGCGAGCAGCGGACGGCGCAGACGGCGGGCGAGCAGCAGCGTGCCCGGTCCCATGAGCGCGACATAGAGCAGCAGCAAGAGCAACCATTGCCAGAAGCTGGGGAGGACGGTGGCCGGCATGGAGGTCAGGGTATAGCCGTTCAGCGTCGTCTCGGGGAGGCGGAGGCCCCCCAGTGCCTCCACTGCCGTTGCCGGGTTTGGAGCGAGGACTGCAGCTCTCCTGACCGGGTGATCGAAGATGGCGGAGGTCTCTGTCCCCCAGACCTCCACCCTGCCCCGACCGAGACCCCGAGCCAGCGCGAGAACTCCCGTAGCGTCCTCTTGGAGTACTTCGACCTCACCCCGGGAGCTGAGGGTCAGGGTATTCGTCCCCGCACCTTCCCCGCGGGTCCCGGCTATCCTCAACGCCGGAGGCAGGCCGTTCAGTGTCCGGGGAAGGGCCGCTCCCCCTCCGATGATCAGCTGCCCGCCCATCCCTACCCAGGAGGCCATCGCCCCTCGCTGGGCCTCCGTCAGGGCGCCGGTGTCCACCCCGTTGAGGAGGAGCAGATCGACGGTCTCCCAGGCCATGGCGTTCTCGGGCAGATCCTGAACGTCGTACAACAGCAGGGTCCTGTCGCATCCCGCCCGATCGCCGGGGACCTGGGCGCCCAGGCGATCGACGACGGCACAGACGTACTGCCCTCCCGCGAGGCTGGTGATATCCTGCGTGAAATGCTGCTGGTAGCTCCCGTCCGTGGATTCCAGCACCAGGTTCACCTGCGATACCGTGGAGATGGGCAAGGCCAGCCGGTACTCCTTCCGCGAGTGGGAGGGAAGGTGCAAGGGTTGGTGGTAGCTGATCTCCGGTTCGCTCCCGGTGACCTGCAGGCTACCCTCCCACGGGCTGCCCTCGTTGGTGAGGAGTACGCGCAGTTCCGTCCAGCCGGGCTTACGCATCAGCCCCTCCCAGGCGGGTTGCAGCTCCATCTCCGGCCCGCCCTCCTGGGCGCCGGCGGGCCTTGCCGCCAGCAGGGCGAGCAGGAAGAGGCCCGTGAGAAGCCACCGGCTGGAGGCCGGCTTGCGGGGGTGAAGGTGGCTCACTCAAGCACCCGGCAGACGAGGCCCTTGAGGTAGGCGCCCTCGGGGAAGGTGAGGGCCACCGGATGGTCACGGCTCTGCATCATCTCCCCAACGATCTGGGTGGGGCGACCGGCGTCGAGGGCCGCGCCGAAGACGATCTTCTGAAAGAGGTCGGCGGAGACGACGCCCGAGCAGGAGAAGGTGAAGAGGTGCCCGCCGGGCCGCAGCAGGTGTAGGGCCTGCAGGTTGATGTCCTTGTAGCCTCGGGCTGCCCGCTTCACGTCCCGTTGGGAGTGGGCGAACTTCGGTGGATCGAGGACGATGAGGTCGAAGCGCTGCTCCCTCTCCCGCAGGTCGCGCAGGACCTGGAAGGCGTCCCCCGCGATGTCCTCGCTCTGCGCTCCGGAGAGTCCGTTGAGGGCCAGGTTCTGTTGCCCCCGGCTCAGGGCCTCCGCGGAGCTGTCGACGTTGACGGCGGAGCGCGCCCCTGCCGCGAGGGCGTAGATGGCGAAGCCGCCCGTGTAGGCGAAGACGTTGAGGAGGCTGGGAGGGGCGACACTGCGTACCAGGGCCGCGGTCAGCTCCCCCAATCGCAGCCGGTTCTCCCGCTGATCGAGGTAGAAGCCGCTCTTGTGACCGCCGCGGACGTCCACCAGGAAGCGGAGCCCGTTCTCCCGCACCTCCACCTCCTCCGGTGGGGCCGGTCCCCTCAGCGGTCCGGCCCGTTCGGGGAGCCCCTCCTTCTGGCGTACGTCGGCGTCGCTGCGCTCGTAGAGGCTGTGGGGCTGGAGCTCCTCCAGGAGGAGGTCGGCGAAGAGCTCCCGCCGCGCCTCCACGCCTGCGGACAAGAACTGCACGACCAGGACGCCGGCGTAGCGGTCGACGATAAGTCCGGGGATGTAGTCGGATTCGGCGTGCACGAGCCGGTAGGCATCCGTCTCCGGGTCACTCTGGAGCAGAGGCCGTGCAGCGACGGCCCGGCGCAGCCGCTCCCGCCAGAAGTCCGCCCCTGCGGGTCTCCTGCTCTCGTCCCAGGAGATAAGCCGGACACGAATCTGGGAGTGGGGGCTGTAGTGCCCCCACGCCAAGAAGGTCCCGTCGTTGCTGTGCACGGCGACCAGAGCTCCGGGCTCTGGATCTCCCTCCACTCGCATCACCCCACCCGAGAAGAGCCACGGGTGACGGCGCAGCAGGGCGTCCTCACGACCACGTTTGAGTCTTACGACTGCGGTTTCGATGATTGCCTCCCTTGTAGCTGGTGCACGTAGGTCAGTAATGGGTCGAGGTTTCTCTCCTGGACCCCGTTGTAGTCCGTGATGAGTCCCTCCACCACGCCGAGTTCGGGATCCGAGGCAAGCCAGCTGTCGATCTGCATCAGGATGCGGTTCGTCAGCTCCAAACGCGAAGCCGCGATCCTGCCCCGTAGAGGAAAGTAGGCGATGCGCTCCCGCAGTTCAGGGGGGAAACTCTCCTCATATCCCTGCCACAGCTTGGGATGGAGGGTGGCTCTTCCCGAGGTCGAGAAGAGTACGATCTGCTTGTCTCGGATCTCCTGCCAGTGTTCGATGATGAAGTGGCGGATGGTGATGCGTTCCTCTATGAAGCTGCCGCCGAAGATGAAGAGCTCGTAGGCGCTCAAATCCAGCCCCGCGGCTTCTTTATCAGCTGTCAGCGTCCCCCCCACCTCAGCGTGGATCCACTCCGCGTACTGCCGCGTGCTGCCGTAGTTAGTGTGATAGACGATGAGCGTCTTCTGTTTGTTCATCCCTCGCGTTCCTGAGTTAGGGTTCGTAAAAGTATGGCTTCCCGCCGTCCCGGAAGTTTGCAGGCCACGGCGCCTCCCGACACGTTTGGGTCCGGGTCCTTCCAGCGCTTCCGGAGGTCAATTCGGCACCGGGGCCTCCGACGTCGGAAAGGTGTTTTCTTATGGCTCTCCCACCATGGTGCGCAGGATCTCCTCCAGCGCTATCTGTTCACGTCCGTAGCAGGTCCAGTCCCCCGCCTCCAGGCAGGCCTGGCCCGCCTGATAGCGCTCCCACGCTTGCTCCGCCAACGCCTCCATATCCCCCGTGGGGGTCTCTTCGACGTCCGGCGGGGCCGTAACCTCGCCGGTGATCACCTGCACGAGGGCTGCGGAGAGGGTGGGGGCCATCGCTACCCGGTCCTCGTAGGCGACGATGACCCGTTTGAGCTCCGGTAGCTGCCCCGAGTCCGATTCGAGGTAGAGGGGCTCGATGTAGAGGAAGGAGTCGTTGAGGGGGATCACCAGGAGGTTGCCGCGCAGCACCCGGGAGCCCCGCTGATCCCAGAGGGAGAGCTGCTGGGAGATCACGGGGTCCTGGTTGATCCGGCCCTCGATCTGCAGGGGGCCGTAGATGAGCCGGTCCTTCGCCAGCTTGAAGACCCCCAGCTGACCGTAATCCTCGCCGTCGCTGTCGGCGTAGAGCCAGGCGACCATGTTCTGCCTCTCCTTGGGCACGTAGGGTCGGATGAGCATGAACTCCGGATTTTCAGCATCGGGCAGGCGCAGGATGACGTAGTAGGGTTCCATCACCTGCTGCTCCGTCTGTACCAGCTCCTGGGGGATGTCCCAGACGTCCTCGCGGTTGTAGAAGACCTGCGGGTCGCGCATGTGGTAGGTGGCGTAGAGCTGCGATTGGTAGAGGAAGAGGGTCTCGGGATAACGCCAGTGCTCCCTAAGGGTCGCGGGCATCTCGTCCACCGGCTTGAAGAGTTCCGGGAAGATGCGCGCGTAGGTCGCGGCGATGGGCTCCTCAGGATCGATGAGGTAGTAGTTGACCTCCCCCGTATAGGCGTCGATGGTCACCTTCACGCTGTTGCGCATGTAGTTGATCTGCCCCACGGGCTCGGAGTAGGGATGGCGGTTCGTCCACGTGTAGGCGTCCAGCATCCAGATGATGCGCCCCTCGGCGATGACCGGGTAGGGGTCGGAGTCGTACCAGAGCATGGGCGCGATGGTGCCGGTGCGGTCGGTGAGGGTGCGGTGAAAGAGGACGCGGCTGTCACCGGTCAGGGCGGGGGAGATGAGGATCTGGGAGCTGTTAAGGCCCAGCGCCAGGAGTGCACGCCGGAAGAAGCCACCCAGGCGCACGCCCGTGGGGGCCTCGTAGCGGGTGTAGACATTGGCATCTCCCTGGGGGTAGTCGAACTCCTCCTCGGTGGTGTTGACCAGGACGTAGTTGTGGGTGGACTCGCCGAAATAGATCTCCGGACGGGTGATGGCGAGGATGGGATCCTCGACGACCGGCGGGATATCACGCACGAGGAGGCGGGGCAGACCCTGGGGTGTCACCTCGCCCACGGGGCTGAGGGTCACGCCGTAGCCGTGGGTGAAGATGAGGTGACGGTTGATCCAGGTCTGCGCCTGATCCGCCAGCTGATCCACATCCAGCTCGCGGGCCGAGAGCATCACCTCTCGCAGCTCGCCGTCGATAACGTAGCGGTCGATGTCCACGTCTTCGAAGTGGTAGTAGAGCCGGATCTCCTGCAGCTGACCGTAGGTGCGCAGGAGGGGGCGGTAGTCCCAGAGACGGACGTTCTGCAGGACGTCCGCGTGGGCCTCCAGGTCCTGGGGCGTGAGGCTCCCGACGGCGGGGTAGTCGTACTCCTGGATGTCGTTCAGTCCGTAGGCGTGGCGCGTGAACCGGATGTTGTGCTCGATGTAGGGGCGTTCCAGCACGAACTCGTTGGGTTCCACCTGGAACTGCTGGATCGCTGCCGGGAAGAGCGCTCCCAGGACGGAGACGACCGCCCAGGTCAGCCCGACCAGCAACAGGAGCTTGCCCCGCCGGGTGAACGCGTTCACCATCAGGATAATCGCTGCGACAGCGAAGATGCCCGCCTTGATCACCAAGACGGGCATGCGGGCGTTGACGTCGGTGTAGCCGGCGCCCGAGACGATCCCCAGCCCGGAATCGAGGAGGGCATAGCGCTGGAGCCACTGGCTCGCGCTCAAGAGCAGGAGCCACAGGGCCCCCAGGGTGGAAAGGTGGGCGATGGCCTCCCGCTTCTTGAGCTGGCCAAAGAGGGCGTAGCGCAGGAAAAGTCCCAGGGCGATGACGATGAGCAGGCCGTTGGCGGTGTCGAGCAGGACGTCGTACCAGGGTACCTCGAAGACGTAGAAGCCGAGATCCATGCCGAAGATGGGATCGTTCAGCCCGAAGGGGAGCCCCTCGCGGGCGAGGAGGTAGGTGCGCCAGTGTTGGCCCAGGGAGAGGCCAAAGGGTATGCCGATGAGGAGAGCTGCCAGGGCGAAGAGGAGACGCAGGGGGCGGGTGGAGATGGTGACCTTCGTCCCGCGCACCTCCGCCTGCAGATCGCCCTCCGGGAAGAACCAGTAGGGGATCAGGGACCAGTTGAGGAGGAGCAGGGCCAGGGTGAACAAGGTGCTGATGGTCGCCAGCAGGACCCGCGTCACGATGCGGGTCTCGAAGACCTCCGTGTAGTCGACGCTCTGGAACCAGAGGTATTCGGTGTAGAGTCCGACCAGTTGAGACGAGAAAGCGAGCAGCAGCACGACGGCAAAGACACCGGCAATGTAGAGCACTGTGCGTGCGTTACGAATGTTCATCCTTGGTTCTCTCCTTATCGAGTAGCGCGGTTTGGTTAGTGTATCCGGAAACAGGCGGGAAGCAAGTGGTGACCCGTTGAACGGATATGCAGCACTTTGCCCCTCCCTTCTCGAAGGCAAGATCCCCCAAGGCAAGATCCCCGAAGGCAAAATCCTCGAAGGCAAGATCCCCGAAGGCAAGATCCCCGGGGGCAAGATCCCCCAAGGCAAAATCCCCGGGGGTTTAAACCCCCGGGGATCACGATACCTGCGCAACACGCGGTACGCTCTACACGTACTTCTCCCGTATCTCAGCGCTGACGTAGTCCAGGATGGCGACGGTGATCGCGATGAACCAGACCGCGATGCCTGCCGCGCGGAAGTTGAGCAGCCGGATGTACTGGATGAGCAGGAAGCCGATACCGCCGCCGCCTACGAGACCGATAACCGTGGACATGCGCACGTTGATGTCCCAGCGGTAGATGGAGAAGGAGACGAAGGGCGGGATCATCTGCGGCACCACAGCGTACATGATGGTCTGGAGCCGCGTCGCCCCTGTTGCTTGGATGGCCTCGATGGGGCCGGGGTCGATGGACTCAATGGCCTCCGAGTAGAGCTTGCCCAGGGCGGCGATGGTGTGCACCGTCAGGGCCAGGATGCCGGCGAAGGGGCCCAGCCCCACCCACTGGGTGGCGATGACCGCCCAGATGAGGGGCTCGATGGCCCGCACGATGTTGAGGATGCTCCGGGTGACGTAGTAGATCCCCAGGGTCAAGGGGCTGCCCGACATCAGGTTCTTCGCTGCGAGAAAGCTCACCGGCACGGCGAAGACGATGCCGAAGGCGGTCGCCATCATCCCCAGGAAGATGGTCTCGATCATACGCTCGATACTCAGGAGCAGCGGCTCGCTGGGCTGCAGCGGGCCGATTTCCGAGCTCTGCCGGGCGATGACGTGGTGGATCTGCTCACCCTGAGCGCTGGGCGGCAGCAGTCGGTAGGGCATGGTGACGTCCAGCTCGAAGTTGCCCTCTGCGTCCGTCTCCACCCTGACGTACTCCCCGCGTTCGCGAATCTGAAACTCGTTGCCGATGGGATCCGCCCACCAGATCTCCGTCACGGTATTGGGTTCAAAGTTGCGTCCCTCGAGTTGGAGCGTCGTTCCCGGATCCAACTCGTTGTTCTCGTCCAGAACCGACATCTCCCCGCAGGTAGGATCGGACACCAGATAGGGTTCTCCCTCCACCTCCTCGGGAGTGGAGGGGGGAGAGTCATCGCAGGGCGCCTCGATGGGGGCGCGTGCCTGGAGGACCGCCTCCTCCCGGGTGATTGCGGAAGGCCACGGCCAGAGGATCTGGGAGAGGCGGGGCCAGGTGTCGGAGATCTCCGTGACCGCTTTGTAGACGTCGATCCTGCTGATCTGCCAACCCAGGATGAAGAAGAGCAGCATCACGAGGACGAAGATGACTACGCCTCCACGCCGCTCGGGATGGGCCTGGCGGTAAGCGTCCCAGACGTTCCAGATCCAGAGGGCGAGGGTGCCCAGGAGCACGGCCCCGATGAAGAAGGGGCGCCGTTCCAGGGCCCTCAGCAGGATGGGGATGGCGCCCTCCGCGCGGGGCGCCAGGTCCACAGCGCGCCATGCCAGAAGGCCGATAATGCTGGCAACGGAGCCGAAGAGCAGTAATCCGCGCTGCAGCTGGCGGGCGAGGAGCTGTCCCAAACCGGGCACAATCAGCGATAGGAGGGCCGCAACGGGCGGGGGGACGAAGCTGGGGGGCAACTTCGGCTTCCTCGTAAAGCGATCTTCGTCCTGCTCCACCGGCGGGGCCGTGCCCTTCTCACTGTCGCGGTGCAGGACCTTCTCCTCGGGCTTCTCGCCCCACGCCCACTTCTCGTCGCTCATGCCGCACCTCCCAGACTGCCCTCCAGGCCGCCCCCAACGCGTATGGCCTCCTCACCGTAGATCTCCTGGAACTCCTTATCCGTCATCGCTCGAATCTGCTCCCGTGTGCCCCGGTAGACGATGCGACCCGCTCGCAACCCGATGACACGGGTGGCGTAGCGTTGGACCAGGTCGAGGTAGTGGAGGCTGCAGAGGATCGTGATATCGTCCTCCTTATTGAGAGCCTCCAGGTGCTCCAGGATGGAGTGGGCGAGGACGGGATCGAGGCTGGCGACGGGCTCGTCGGCCAGAATCATCTCCGGATCCTGCATCAGAGCGCGGGCGATCCCCACCCGCTGCTGCTGTCCTCCGCTCAGCTCGTCGGCACGCTTGTAGGCTTGATCCGTGATGCCCAGTCTCTCCAGGGCCTCCAGCGCTTTGCGGCGCTCCTTCTGAGGAAAGCGGTGGAGCAGGCTGCTCCATTGGTTGACGTAGCCCAATCTTCCGGCAAGAACGTTCGTGATCACATTGGAGCGTCTCACCAGATTGAACTGCTGAAAGATCATCCCGATCTTGCGGCGAATCTTACGCAGTTCAGCGGGATCAGCAGCCGTGATATCCGCTCCATTCCAGAGGATCTGCCCTTCCGTGGGTTCGACGAGGCGATTGATGCAGCGCAGCAGGGTGGACTTGCCCGAGCCGCTCAAGCCGATGATGACGAGGAATTCACCCTCTTCGACGGTAAAACTGACCTCCCGCACGGCGACCGTCCCATCATCGTAGACTTTGGTCAGGTTCTTGACTTCTAGCATGGTCTCCTCAATTCCCTCCCTCACAGGCGCGCAGTCTACGTGCTCGTGAAACGTGAAACGTGAAACGTATGCCTTCACGTTTCACGTTTCTTAACAGCCCGGGCACGCGTTGAACGCGCTCAGGGCAGTTACCTACTGCAGATCCTCGACGTCCATGCCCGAGGCCTGCAGCACCTGGCGGAAGGGGTCATAGAACTCGTCCCCTGCCTCGACCAGACCGGCCCACTGGTAGGCGGTGTTCAGCGCCTCCGCGCCCTCTTCCGTCTCGGCGACCGCGAGCAGACCGTTCACGATGCGCTCCTGAAGCTCCTCGTCCATCCCGGGGATGAACTGGACGCCGTCGTTGGGAATGTCCGTGGTCACGCCGACGACCACAACCTGCTCCATCACATCGGGGCTTTCCTCTTCCAGGCGGGTGCGAGCATCCACGTAGGTTGCACCGGCATCGCAGTCGCCGTTGTAGACGGCGGCGACGACAGCATCGTGGCTGCCGGCATCAACGATCTCCGCCAGATCGGTATCGGTGTTGATCCCCGCCGCGCGCATGGTGAGCATGGGGATGATCCAGCCGCTGGTGGAGAGGGGGTCGGGCCGGCAGAAGGTCGCTCCTGCCAGATCCTCGACGCTGGTGATGCCGCTATCGGCCCGGGCGATGATCTGCCCGTTGTAGGTGGGGCTGCCGAAGCGTACGGAGACCAGCTCGGCCTCGATGCCGCAGGTCTCGTTGGCCAGGACGTAGGCGAAAGTTGCCAGCGAGCCCATGTGGGCCTCGGGTGGGTCGGCGCACATCGCCTCGATAACGCCGGCGTACTCGGTGGCCACGTTGGTCTCGAAGAAGAGCCCTGTCTCCTCCTGTAGGAGAGTGGCGACATCTTCTGCACCCGTTGCCACCCGTTCCATCTCCCCTGAGGGAACGAAGGACCAGATGATGGGATTCTCCTCAGTGCCAAGTTCGGCCTCCCGCTGGCAGGCGCTCAACAGGAGCGCCGACAGCAACAGCAGCCCGACGATCACCAACAGACGCTTTTTCATGAGATTTCCTCCTTATGGAAATAAACGGGTTACGACTCATCTATGATGATAGAGGTGGGTCGCAGAAAAGTCAACCTGAAGTTTTCTTGTCTTCCGCACCTACCGTGCTATCATTGGCTTGATCGCTATACCGCCATCGATGGGGCAGAAGACCTGCCCATCTTTTGAGGAGACTGCTGATGAAACGAAACACCCTTCGTTCACAAGTTTGGATGCTGGCGTTGGTGTTTCTGCTCGTATTCCAGGCGTGTACCCAGATCCGGAGCCCTCTGGAGACTGCTACTCCCGAGGGTGAAGCGCAGGACGGGCTGATGCCCGACCTCGATCTTCCGCCTGCCGTGGTGGAGTTCACCCCACGACCCGGTCAGGAGCTGGCGCCCGATGACGTGGTCGTCAAGGTACGCTTCGATCAGGACATGGATCGGGAGAGCGTTGAAGACGCTCTCAGCTTCTCCCCGCCCCTCGAGGGCGAGGTGAGCTGGCAGAACGAACGGACCCTCGCCTTCCGTCCTCAAGGGCTGGCGGCCGCGAGCCGCTATCACGTCTCCCTGAGCCCGGAGGCGCAGTCGGCGGAGGGCCGAGCGCTGGGCCAGCCGTTGGCCTTCACCTTCTCCACGGTGGGGCCTCTGCAGGTGACGCGCGTCAGCCCTGAAGCGGGAGCCGACGATGTGCGGGTCGACGCCCCCCTGTTCATCGCCTTCAATCGTCCCGTCGTGCCCGTCAACTGTACAGGGGCCGTTGCCGGCAAGATCGACGAATGTCCGGCGCTGTCCCTGTCCTTCACGCCTCCCATCAACGGTGAGGGCTTCTGGATCAACACCTCCCTCTATCGCTTCACACCGCGTCTCGGCTGGGACGCCGGACGTGTCTACCGGGTGCAGCTGGCGTCGGGGATCAGCAGTATTGTCGGCGCGACCATGGACGACTCGTACACCTGGTCCTTCTCCGCTGCGCTGCCCCGCATCCTGGACGTTCAGCCGTCTTTCAAGGAAGAGGATGTGCCCCTGGAGACCGGGGTCGTGGTGACCTTCAATACTCCCATGGACCCCGAGGCGACGGGCAGTGCCTTCTCTCTCGTCTCGGAGGCCGGAGCGCCCGTGCCCGGTGGGCTCACCTGGCGTGACAACGGCGCCGTCCTCGTCTTCACCCCCACCCAGCAGCTCGACCTGGGGACGCGTTACCTGCTGCGCTTGGGAGAGCGGGCCCGGGCCCTCACGGGGGCGCCCATCGAAGCGTCCTTGGACTCCTCCTTCACCACGGTTCCCTATCCCGCTCCGGTCTCCATCGTGCCTGCCGACGATACCTCAGGCGTCCCCCTTTACGACTCGGTGCGTGTGGCCTTTGCCGGCGCTATCAGCCCGACGACGGTGCTGCCCCACGTTGTGGTGACGCCGTCGGTGGCGCAGAACGATCTCTACACTTACTGGAGTGGGAACATTCTGAACCTCTCCTGGGACAAGGAGCCCCGTACCGAATACTGCGTCCGCATCGCGCCGGGCATTCAGGACCGTTACGGTAACGAGACGACCTCATCGCTGGCCGCCTGCTTCACCACCGGTGATCTGCCCCCCGTCTTCGCCCCCGCTACCGGGGGGAATGCGGCAACTCTGGACGCCGCGCAGCCGGCGGAGCTCTACGTCGTCTCCCGCAATCTGACCCGCGTCTCCCTGAGCCTGTTGTCGATGAGCGAGCGGGCTTTCATAGGTTCTCAAGAAATTGCAGGGGAAGAGGTGCGGGGTTGGACGGAGTCGTTGGCCGGAGAGCCCAACGAGGCGCGCATCAGTCCGTTGGTCCTCACCCGGCAGGGAGGCCCTTTGCCTACCGGCTACTACGGCCTGCGTTGGAGCGCCCCCCAGGATGGCGGCTGGCGTCAGGATTTGAGAATCGCCGTCGTCGACCGGCACGTCACTTTGAAGGTGGCGACGGAGGAGGCGCTGGTCTGGGTGACGGATTTGCAGAGCGGTGAGCCGGTCGCCGGGGCCGAGGTCCGCCTGCTCGACGAGCAGGGCACGTTGATCGCCGGTGCGACCACCGACAGTCAGGGGATTGCGCGTACTCCCATCGAGGCGCGGAAGAATCTCTGGGATCGCGTCGCCGCTGTGGTCGGTAGACCCGGCGAGGAGGGTTTCGGGGTCGCCCTCACGGGTTGGAACGCCAACGTGACCCCCTGGGAGTTCGGCATCGATGTGGACTACGGAGGGAAGACGCCCTACTATCTCTACCTCTACTCCGACCGGCCCATCTACCGCCCCGGTCAGACGGTGCACGTGCGCGGTATTCTGCGGGAGGAGGCGGACGTCCGCTACTCGCTGCCCGATCTGCAGCAGTCTGTCGAGGTCCGGCTGCGGGACGTGGACTGGAACGTGGTCACGACGAATACTGTCACGCTTTCGGAGATCGGTGGTTTCGATACGGCCTTCGAGCTCTCTCAGGGAGCCGCTGTGGGGCTCTACGCCGTGGAGGCCCTGGTGCCCGGCGTGGAGCGGGTCTGGCAGCTGCCTTTCGCGGTGGCTGCCTACCGGAAGCCCGAGTTCGAGGTCAGCATCACCCCCGAGAGGGATGACGTCCTGCAGGGAGAGACCCTGCGTGCGGTCGTCGACGCTCGCTACTACTTCGGCGGACCGGTGAGCAATGCCCGGGTGGCGTGGACGGTGCGTGCGGCGCCGTCCGTCTTTGATCCGCCCGTGGAGGGTTGGTGGAGCTGGGGGCCGAGTGGGGGCAGGGTGTTGAGCCACGAGCCTATCGCCCGTGGTGAGAAGACGACCGATGGTGAGGGACGGGTGCTGTTGGAGATCCCCGCCGAGCTGGTCGAGCCCGAGAACGGTGAGCCGCCCTCCTCGCAGGAGTGGGAGATCGAGGTCACCGTCACCGATGAGAGCGGTTTCCCGGTGAGCAACCGGGCCCCGGTGACCGTACATGCAACGCGCTTCTATCTGGGCCTCCAGCCCCGGGAGTGGGTGGTCCGGGCCGGGGAGAAGACATCCGTCGACCTCATGGCCCTGGACTGGCAGGGGGCGCCCGTCTCCAATCAGGAGGTGGAGGTCACCCTCGCCCAGCGGGAGTGGTACCGGGAGCGCTCTGCGGAGCCCTTCAGCTCTCCTCGCTGGGCCTACACGGACACCATCGTCTCCACCCTCAACGTCACCACCGGCGGTGATGGGAGCGCTGAGGCGGTGGTGACACCCCCCAGGGGGGGCTCCCACGTGCTGATCGCCCAGACGACGGACGAGGACGGGCGCCCGGTACGCACAGAGGTTGCTCTCTGGGTGAGCGGTCCCGATGCGGCTGCCTGGCAGATGGCGCAGGGCGAAATCACGCCGGTGGCGGATGTCCAGACCTACCGTCCGGGCGATACCGCCTCCATCCTGCTGCCTACGCCCTTCGAGGCGCCCTTTGAGGTGCTCATGACGCTGGAGCGGGGCGGCATTCTCGAGGTCCGGCAGTTCGAGGCCACCGAGGCTAACCCTATCGTGGAACTTCCCATCACGGCCCGGCACGCTCCGAATATCTACGTCTCTTTTGTAGTGGTCAAGGGGGCCGTAGGGGAGGAGGGCGGGACGCCCGACGTACGCGTGGGGATGCTGGAGCTGACGGTGGAGCCCGTGGCGCAGACCCTGCAGGTGGAGCTCACTGCCGATCAGAGCCGCGCCTATCTCCCCGGGGAGGACGTGACCCTTACTGTGCGCACCGTCGACTCCGCCGGTAGAACGGTGGATGCTGAGGTGGGGCTGGCGGTGGTGGACAAGGCCGTGTTGGCCCTTCAGGAGCCCAATGCACCTGCGATCCTCGACGGCTTCTACAATGAACGTCCCCTGGGCGTGGTCATGGGCGATTCCCTGCTCGTCTCTCTGGATCGGATTGCGGAGGAGCTCGAGCAGGATGCCGAGCGGATGGCGGCGGAGCTCTCCATGGGCGGTATCGGTGGCGGTGGCGGTGGGGACGGTATGGCGATGCTCGGAGAGATCCGGAAGGAGTTCCCCGATACGGCTCTCTGGCGTGCGCAGGTGCGCACCGGTCCCACCGGCGAGACTCAAGTGACCTTCGAGCTGCCTGACTCGCTGACGACCTGGGTGGCCGATGCCCGGGCCGTGACCGCCGACACGAAGGTGGGCAGCGAGACGCTGGAGTTCGTCGTCGCCAAGCCGCTCCTTATCCGTCCGGTGACCCCCCGGTTCTTCGTCGCAGGAGATCGACCGGAGGTGGCGGCCGTCGTCCACAACAACACCGGGGAGGAACTCGACGTGACGGTCTCCCTGGAGGCCCTGGGGGGCGCCGTGGCAGAAGAGTCCGCACAGGTGGTGACGGTGCCCGCCGGGGGCAGGACCCGGGTGACCTGGTCCCTTGCCGTCCCGACGGCCGCGACGGGCGAGGTACTGTTGAACTTCTCCGTCGCAGGGGGTGGGTACGAGGACGCCACCCGTCCGACCCTGGGGCAGCCGCCCGAACAGGCGTTGCCCGTCTACCGTTTCGAGATCCCCGACGTCATGGGGGTGAGCGGGGTGCTGGACGAGGCCGGGAGCCGCATCGAGGCCATCGTCGTCCCCCCCGAAGCGGGACCCGACACCGAGCTCCACGTGCGCCTCGAGCCCTCACTCGCCGCCGGTCTGCTCTCGGAACTGACCTACGTCCAGAACGCGTCGTACAACACCACCGAGCAGATCGTCAGCCGCTTCCTGCCGAACGTGCTCACCTACGGGGCGCTGCAGAGCCTCGGTGTGGAGAACGTCGCGCTCGAGGAGAAGTTGGAGCTCGTCGTACGCGACGGGCTGGACCGCCTCTACGGACGCCAGAACGAGGATGGAGGTTGGGGGTGGTGGAGCAACAGCGAGAGCGATCCTCAGATCAGCGCCTACGTCGCATTGGGGCTGTTGCGGGCGCAGCAAGCCGGCTTCACCGTTCGAGAGGAGGCGCTGGAGCAGACGCTGGCCTATCTCGTGGAGGTGCTGCGCGCCGAGCTGCAGCGGGAGCCGCGGGCGTGGGCCCAGGAGCACGCCATGGCGCTCTACGTCTTGACCATCGCTGAGGAGACCTGGCCCAGCGGCGCGGCCGGAGCCCTCTACGCGGCTCGAAATGACCTGGAAGTCACGGGACGGGCCTATCTGGCGCTGGCTTTTGGATTGGCCGACGACACTGACCGCCGTACGGTGACGTTGCTCGAGGATCTCCGGGCGGAGGCGGAGGTCACCGCTTCGGGCGCTCATTGGGCGGATGCCGATGCGCGTCGTTGGACCACCGACGTGCGGGCGACGGCGGTGGTGCTCGATGCGCTGGTGAACCTGGCCCCGGACGACCCTCTCGTGCCCCAGGCGGTTCGCTGGCTGATGACGGCTCGTCGAGCCGACCGCCGTACGTCGACGCAGGAGGTCGTCTGGACGCTCATCGCGCTCACCGACTTTATGGCGCAGACGGGGGAGTTGGACGCCGACTACGTCTGGGGGGTGGGGCTGAACGGCGCCGAACTGGGCGAGGGACAGATTACATCCCGGGAGGTCACGGAGGTGGCGGAGTTCGAGGTGCGCCTCGCGGACAATCCGGCCGGGGGCTTGGTGCGCAGCGTCACGAATGGCCTGGAAGTGTCGCGCGGCGAGGGCGCCGGGCGTCTCTACTACCGCGCCGACCTCTCTCTCTACCGCTCCGTGGAGGGCGTGGAGGCCGAGAGCCGGGGGATCATCGTCGAACGCAGCTACTGTGCTGTCGGCGGAGGGGCAGGAGAGAGCGAGGAGTGCCGGCCCATCTCCATGGCGAGTGCAGGAGATCTGGTAGAGGTACGGCTGACCCTGACCCTTCCGGAGATGCGCCACTACCTGGTCCTTGAGGATCGGTACCCGGCAGGGATGGAGCCCGTGGATCCGACGCTGCTGACGGAGCAACAGGATCAGCCGGCGCCCGGCATGTTCGAGGTCGCTTCCACGCGTTGGTGGTGGGACCCCTTCGATCACCGCGAACTGCGGGATGAAAGGGCGCTCTTCTTTGCCCAGGAGCTGGCGGCGGGTACTTATCAGGTCCGCTATCGCCTGCGGGCTGCCATTCCCGGTGAATACCGTGTCCTGCCCGCCAGGGCCTCGGAGATGTACTTCCCGGAGGTCTGGGGGAGGACGGGCGGTGCTCTCTTCAGCGTGCAACCCTAGGTGGATGAGGGTGATAACCTATTGAGGATTTATTGACTTTTCGAAGTGGCTCTGCTATAGTGAAAAGGTCTTGTTTATTACAACGGGGGAGGAGTTCATATGTCGGATATTAAACCTGAAGTCGAGCGCTCTGTTACAGAAGAGGTACAGATCAGCCGTCGTCGTCTGTTGAAGGCTCTGGCTGCCGCCGGGGGGGCCGTCGCGGTCTCCAGCATGTTGCCCAAGAACTGGGAGCAGCCGGTGGTCGAGGGTGGGGTGCTTCCCGCTCACGCTCAGGTCTCGGAAGAGCCGGTGCAATACATTATTCGCTGTGACTCTGTCCCCGGTGGGGGGGACATTCTACTCGATAGCGACTATATCGGTCTTCTGGCAGACGTGACGGCTACGGTGGAGGTGTACCAGGGCAGCGGCCCCGTCGCAGATATCGACGTGACGATGGAGTGCTCGACACCCGAGTGGCCGCAGTTCAATCCATCCCTGCCCCAGGTGGCGACTACGGGCAGTTCGGGCGTCGCCAGTTTCGGTGATTTCGAGATCACGGGGGAGGGGGGCGAGAGCTTCTTACTGGAGTTTGCCGCCGTCGACCCGGTCAACGGCACGCCCCTCACTTGTACCTGCGGTGTCTTCCGCCTGGTACAACCGCAGTAGCCAATTCCTGCATAGCCAACGACGGCGCCCTCAGGGCGCCGTCGTTCTGTTATCAATCGGTCGCAATCGCTTCAGTACTCCGCTTCGGGACGGACCATGCCCTCCATGTCCACGCTCACCTGCTCCGAGAGGTTCTCGAGACTGTCGAAGAGGAGCTGGAGCACGTACCGGGCGTTGTGGGTGTAGGATCCGGGGTCTTCGTGCTCGTAGTGGTAGTTATAGGCAGCCTTGACCAGGCGCGGGGTCCAGCTCTGGTAGCGGTTGGGGAAGGCGGCCTCGCCCTCGTCGACCTCCCCGTTGCCGTTGGTGTCGGTGAAGAAGTAGGGGAAGGAGTCGGCGTAGATGATGGGGGTGCCGATCACCTCCGCGGCGTAGGTCTGGATGGCGGTGTAGAGCGCCTCGTGAAGGGTCTCGATCTCCTGGGCGATGCCCTCCTCGGCGTTGCCGTCACCGTCGTAGTCCACTCCGGGCTCTTCGCGGATCTCCGCCAGGTCACCGTAATTGACCACGTTGGAGTGACAGGCAGCGCAGGCGTCGGGATCGAGCGCCGTGCTGTGGGGATCGTGGCACTCGATGCAGGTATCGTACTGCTCGGTGTGGGGGTAGCGCCCCACGTACTCTCGACCCTCGTACTGGTAACCGACCTGCACCCGATCACCCATCAGCGTAGCGGCGGCGATGGCGTAGTGCACGTTGATGAAGCCCAGTTCTTCGGAGACCGTGTCGAGCGGGAAGCCGGCGACGGCCTCGTTGACGCCTTGCGTCGACTGGCGCCCCTGGTGGCAGTCCATGCAGACCGCCGACTCCGTCAGCCCCTCGACCTCCACGCCGGAGGGGAAGACGACCGTGGTCTTCTCGTCGGCGGCCTCGTTGTGGCAGGTGAGGCAGGAGACGACGGAGCCCACCCGGGCGGCTTCATCCACCACACCGGCCGCCGTGCCATCGGCGCCCACGTAGTCGAGGTAACCGTAAAGACTGTGGCACTTGGCACAGTTGGTGGGAATTTCGGGCGGCTCGTCCTCGTCCCAATGGACGAAGGATTCGGAATCCCAATCTGAGTGCCCGGCCCGGTTCCACTTGGCGGTCACCGCTTCTACCGGTTCGCTGCGTAAGGTGAACCAGTAGAGGCCCCCGATGATGAGCATGCCGATCATGATGCCGATAAGGATGAGGGGTAAAAGTTTGAGGTTCATGGTCTCTCCTTTCGTGTTGTGATCCTGTTGTAGTTGCCTGTGTGACGCTGAACGTCCCCCCTAGCACTATGGTTATTCATCTCTCATTATAGGGGAAAAGAGGATACGCGCAAATCTCTTTTCTCTCTCCGTTGACAGGGTCGGCACCTCTATGTATAATTTTTATAACGAAAACGTGTTTAATCACAGACACGTCCTCGCAATTCACGAAGGAGGGTTTTGGATGAAGTCTCGACACAAGGCTGTATTCTGGATCGTTGTCTATATGTTTTTGGTGCTCTCGCCCTTTATCATTCTCTTCCTGGCTCCTCGCCCGCCGGGTCGGGAGTTTCTCAGGGAACTGGGTGTGGCCTTCGGCTTCGTAGGTATCTCGTTGATGGGTATCCAGTTCATTCCCACAGCGCGGCTCCCCTTCCTCGCCGATCTCTTTCCCATGGATACGCTCTACGAGTTTCACCATAAACTCTCGTTGTTGGCTTTTGGCTTCACGTTGGCGCATCCGCTGTTGCTGTTGCTCAACAACGTGTACGTCATCAATCTTTTTAATCTCTTTACCGCCCCGGCTCGGGCCCAGGCCGGCGTCCTGGCTGTGCTGGCACTCATCGTCCTGGTCTTGACCTCGGCGCGGCGTGTGAGTCTCGGACTGGACTACGATGTGTGGCATATCTTGCACTTCCTGCTCACCTTGGTCATTATCGGTTTCGGACTCTATCACATGCTCGCCGTCAACTACTATACCTCCGTGCCGGCCCAGCGGGTCCTGTGGCTCCTGATGGGCGTGTTGTGGGTGGGCATGATCCTCTATACCCGGGTGGTGCACCCCATCATCCTGCTCCGGCGGCCCTACGAGGTCGTGGAGGTCACCGAAGAGCGGGCGAATTCTTGGTCCATCCTGCTGGCGCCCCGCGGGCATTCCGGCTTCGAGTTCCGGGCAGGGCAGGTGGCGTGGCTCAAGTTCTGGCGATCGCCCTTCTCCCCCCTGGATCATCCCTTCTCCATTGCCACGAGTGAGGAGCGTCAGGAGCACGTCGGATTCCTGATCAAGGAGCTGGGGGACCTCACCTCCCGGATGGGGGAGTTGGAGGTAGGGCAGACGGTCTACGTTGACGGGCCCTACGGGACCTTTGATCTCGAAGACTGGCGAGATTCCCCCAACGTCTACATCGCGGGCGGGATTGGGCTCGCGCCTATCGCCAGCATGTTGCGCACCCTGGCCGACCGGAAAGATGAGCGACCGTTGATTCTCTTCTACGGGAACCCTACCTGGGAATCGGTCATCCTGCGGGAGGAGATTGAGGCGCTCCAGGAGCAGCTGAATATGAAGGTCGTGCACATTCTGGAGCGACCGCCGGAGGGATGGGAGGGAGAAACCGGTTTCATCCGCGAGGAGATTCTGGAGCGCCACATTGATTTCGATTGTAGCGAGTGTAGCTTCTTTGCCTGCGGTCCCCTGCCCATGTTGGATGCGGTGGTGGACGCGCTGGAGTCCATGGACGTGCCCGGGGAGCGCTTCAATCGCATGCGCCAGCTCCACATGGAAGAGTACGAGATGGCCTAATTCGGCCACCGGAGGAGGGAAAAGATGGAAAAGATCGTTGCGCAACGGTTGTTGATTGCTACTGTAGTGCTGACGTTGGGACTGTCACTGCTCTTCGCGGCATTACAGGCCTTCTAATCGGTTCGTTCGGTTGCGCTCAGTGCGAGCGTCCCGAGAGAGCCCTGCGGGTAGAGCTACCTGCGGGGCTCTTCGCTCTTGCTTTCAGGGAGGTGAGGATGGACGGGCCCGTTGTTCTGGGTGTCAATGCCTGGCCCCGCCGGTGCGAGACCTGCCTCGCAGGGGCGTAGCGAGGAGCGGGCCATCGTTCACTTCGGCAGGATTGAGCGTGTCGACTACGCTGGGCCTCTCTGGGAGGTGGAGGGCATTCACCCCCGCCTCAAGGTTCACCTGGCGGCCCGCGACCGCCTCGTCGTGTTGGCTCACGGATCGCCGCCCTACGCCGTCGTCCTGGGTGTGCCCCACCACTCCGCCGTCGGGCACGGGCAGCTCTGCGAGAGGCGTCTCGACCGCGAGGGACGGCCCAATCCCCGGGTCTCCGACGAGGCCACGGCCCCCTACGCGTTGGTCGCTTTGGAGGCCCTGCGGCGGGAGGGCGTGCCCGCCCGGCTCGTGGTCATGGCTCACGCCACCACCCACGATCCTAACAAGCACGCCCGGAGCCCCTACACCTGCGCTCTCTTCGAAGAGCCCGTCGCTCTCCTCTTCGAGTGCCACGGGTCGGGGCCCCGCCGCGCCCTCCCGCTGGAGCTGAGCGCGGGGAACAATCCCCTCGCCGACCCCCTGCGCTGCGGGCGGGCGCTGGCGGAGACGTTGGAGCGCCGCTACGCCCTGGGCGTACAGCGGGAACCGGGGACCCGGGAGGCCCTCATCTTCCACCCCGACGGCTCAGAGATGCCGGGCCGGCTACAACTCTCGGCGCGCCGCACCCTCTCCCTCGTGGAGGCAGGACGCCTGGGTATCCAGGCCCTGCACCTCGAGGCCAAGCCGCGCTTCCGCACCCCCCGCGGCAGCGAGTTGGGCCTGACGCCGGAGGGGCGCTTTCTCGGTCAGGCCATCGCCCGTGCCCTCGTGCGGTATCTTGATGGATAAGGGAACAGAGATGAGGGATTGGGGATCAGGGGTATTATCACAAATGGGTCTGTTTCAACAAATTGGCTTCCCGCGTTATAATAGGCGGGTTGCGCCTGAGAAGGAGGGTTATGCGAAACAAGGGCACGTTCATGGTCGCCGGTCTGCTCGTCGTCGTCGCCGTCGTCTACCTGATGGTGACGAGCACCGGCAGCACCGCCCGCTACTTCCTCACCATCGAGGAGCTGCAGGCGTTGGGGTCGGAGGCGCAGGAGCGGCAGGTGACCGTCTCCGGCGCCGTCCTGGGGGAGAGCATCGACTATGACGCCTCCCGGCCTCACCTGACCTTCACCATCGTCCAGGTCCCCGCCGATCCCCGGGAGGTGGAGGCGGCGGGCGGCCTCGCCACCGTTTTGCGGGAGGCGGTCAACGATCCCGACGCCCCCCGGCTGCGGGTGGTCTACGAGGGCATCCGGCCCGAGGCGCTGCAGCACGAGCGCCAGGCCATCGTGCGCGGGCGGCTGACGGAGGAGGGGGCCTTCCTCGCCGAGGAGCTCCTGCTCAAGTGCCCTTCGCGCTACGAGGCGGCGCCCGCGGAGGGCGAGCCGGGCGGATGACGGGCGAGGTCGGGACGCTGCTCGTCGGGCTGGGATTGCTCTCGGCCCTCTACACCGCCGGCGCGACCCTGGTGGGGCTCCACCGGGAGGACGAGCGGTGGCTCGCCAGCGGCAGGAATGCCGTCGTGGCGACCTCCGTCCTGCTGGGCGGCGCCCTGCTTGCCCTGCTGGTTGCCTTCCTCACCGGCAACTTCTCCCTCGCCTACGTTGCCGACCACGGCTCCCGCGCCCTGCCCCTCTACCTCAAGGTCTCGGCCCTTTGGGCCGGGCAGGAGGGCTCTCTCCTGCTCTGGAGCTGGATGCAGGCCCTCTTCGCGGTGCTCACCCTCCATCTCTCGGGGCGCAAGGCCCTGCCTCTCCTGCCCTGGGTGACCGTCTTCCTCGCGCTCATCACGGCCTTCTTCACCGGCGTGACGCTGCTGACCTCCAACCCCTTCGTGCTTCGGACTCCCGTCCCGCCCGACGGGTTGGGTTTGAACCCCCTGTTGCGTCATCCGGGCATGATCCTGCACCCGCCGGCGCTCTACGTCGGCTACGTCGGCCTCGCCGTCCCCTTCGCCTTCGCCCTGGCGGCCCTCGTGCGCGGGCGGCTGGCGGCGTGGACGAGGGCCGCGCGCGGCTGGATCCTCGTCGCCTGGCTGGGGCTGAGCCTGGGCCTGCTGCTGGGGATGCGCTGGGCTTACGACGTCCTGGGGTGGGGCGGCTACTGGGGCTGGGATCCCGTGGAGAACGCGGGGCTCATGCCCTGGTTCACCGCCACGGCCCTCCTGCACGGTCTCGTCATGCAGGGGGAGCGCCGGGGCTTCCGCCTCTGGAACCTGCTCCTGGCGATCTTCTCCTTCGCCCTCGTCCTCTTCGGGACCTTCGCCACGCGGAGCGGCGTCATCCAGTCGGTGCACGCCTACGCCCGCTCCGACGTCGGAACCTACTACGCCGGGGCCATCGTCGTCACCCTCCTCCTCTCCGCCGCCCTGCTGGTCTGGCGCCGGGGTCATCTCCAGGCCGATGGCGAGGGCGAGGGGCTGCTCTCGCGCGAGGGGCTCTTCTTCCTCACCTTCTTGCTCTTCGTGACGCTCACCGTCTCCGTCTTCGTGGGGAGCACGCTGCCCACGCTCACCGAGCTCTTCGGCGGGCAGCGCTTCGAGGCAGGGCCGGCGTGGTTCGACCGGGTGACGGGTCCCCAGTTCGCCCTGCTCGTGCTCCTGCTGGGGATCTGTCCGCTGCTGGGGCGCTCCGCCGCCCTGCTGCGCGCCCGGCGCGGGTGGCGCTGGTCGATCCCGGCGGGGGCGCTTCTCGCCGTGGTGCTGGCGATCTTTGCCGGTTTCACCCGGCCCCTCTCCCTGATCGGCTTCGGGATCGTGGGGCTGGCGGGGACGACGGCCCTCGTCGAGATCGGCGCGGGCGTCGCTGCCCGTGCCCGCCGCACCGAGGACGCCCCCCTCAACGCCCTCTGGCACCTCCTGCGCACCCAGCGGCGCAGGTACGGCGGCTACCTCGTCCACCTGGGCGTCGTGCTCATGGCTCTGGGCGTCATCGGCACGCGCCTCTACGCCCTGGAGGAGGACGTGGTCCTCACCTCGGGCGTCGGTCGGCTGGTGGGCGGCTACACCTTCGTCTACCAGGAGCTGCGCCAGGAGACGGCACCGGATCGGACTACCCTCTGGGCCGAGGTGGACGTGCGGGAGGCGGGTGACTACCGGGCTACCCTGACGCCCCGCCTGATTCGCTACACGGGCTACCGGGAGTCCGTGGCCGTCCCCGCCGTGCGCACGGGGTTGCGAGAGGATCTCTACCTCGTCCTCTCCAGCTGGGACGAGGGCGGGAGGACGGTGACCCTCAGCGTGACTGTCAATCCGCTGATCAATTTTCTCTGGCTGGGAGGACTGCTCTTGATAGCCGGTGGCGCCTTCGCCCTCTGGCCCCGCACTACCCGCTGGGAGGGCCTGGTCGCCGGGGTGCTGCTCCTCCTCCTCATCGGCGCCGGCTGGGCGATGTGGGGGGCGCCCCACGGGAACCTCCGGCGGGTCAACCCGCGGCCCACCGTGGGGGAGCCCGCGCCCGACTTCCGCCTCCGGCTCCTCGACGGCACGACCTTCTCCCTCGCCGAGCAGCGGGGGGAGGTGGTCGTTGTCAATCTCTGGACCTCCTGGTGCGAGCCCTGCCGGGAGGAGCTGCCCGATCTGCAGGCGCTCTGGGAGGTCTACGGGGAGCGGGGCGTCCGCTTCGTCGGCGTGGCCCACCAGGACGAGCCGGAGGGGGTGCGGGATGCCGTCGCCGACTACGGGCTCACCTATCCCGTGGGCCTCGACGAGGGGCAGCGGATCGCTGACGCCTACGGGATCACGGGTGTGCCCGAGACCTTCGTCGTCGCCCCCGACGGGCGCGTGGCCTACGTTCACGTCGGCCCGGTGACGGCGGAGGTGCTGGCGGCAGAGCTGGATGCACTTCTGGAGGAGGCCCCATGAGTCTGGCCGCGTTGTTGGTGGGTTTGGGGTTGGTGGTGCTCTGGGGTGTCTACGTCACCCGCCCCTTCCGCCGTCCCTCGTTGGATGAGCAGATCGAGGTCTGGGTGGCGGAGGTTGACGTGCAGGCTCGCGCCGTGCCCCAGGAGGAGGCGCCCACGGTCAGCGCCTGCCCTGCCTGCGGTCGCCCCCTCCGCGAGGACTACAGCTTCTGCCCCGGCTGTGGTACACCTTTGAGGGAGGAGGCGTCATGAGGCTGCGCGCTCTCCTTGTATGCGCCTTAATAGCCCTGTTGCTCCTGACCGGCACGGCGCGCGCACAGGCGCCGGTCACCATCGAACAGGCCCACCTCTTCATCCGCTTCGCGGAAGATCGGCTGGAGGTGCAGGAGTTTCACTTGCTGAGCAACGCCGGCGAGGAGCCCTACACGGGTGGGGTGGACCCCGACCTGGGCGTGCCCATCACGGCTCTCTTTGAGCTGCCGCCCGGCGCCGCGGACCTGAGGTTCGCCGACCCGGCGGCGGGGGAGCGTTTTGTCCTCGCACCGGAGGGCTTTGCCGATACCCTCCCCATCCCCCCCGGCGAGTCCACGGCCGAGGTGCGCTTCACCTACGCGCTCCCTTACCGTCCCGGCGAGCCCTTCTCCCGCACCTTTTCCCTGCCGGTGGGGGCCGTCGTCGTCGTGCTCCCCGCCGGGGAGCTGGAGCCGGTGGGCGAGGTACTTGCCTATCAGGGGGAGATGCCCGGTGAGGGGCTGAACGTCGACGTCTACGTCGCCGGATCGCTGGCGGCGGGGGAGGCGCTGACCCTCTCCCTCGTCCCCCCGGAAGCGGTGACGCCTGCTCGTCCCCCCGCCGAGGTGGGGCTGGGCGCGGCGCTCCTGGGGCTCTGCCTGCTGGCGTCCCTCTGGCTCTGGCTCTGGCGTCCCTCTCCGACCGCACCCCCCGAGTCGGTCCGGCCCCTCCTGGCGGAGGTGGCGGCGCTGGATGCCCGCTTCGAGGCGGGGGCGCTGGCGGAGGAGGTCTACCGGCGGGAGCGGGCGGCGCTGAAGGCGGAGGTGCGCTCCCGGTGCCTCTGATCCCCTCTCCTGCCCCGCCCGCCATCTGGACCGCCGCCCTCGAGAAGCGCTTCGGCCCCACCGTGGCCCTCGACGGCGTGGACCTGGTGGTGGAGCCGGGGGAGTTCGTCGTCCTCGTAGGCCCCAACGGCGCGGGCAAGACGACACTGCTGCGCACCCTGGCGACCCTGGCCCGCCCCACCTCGGGCGAGCTGCGCATCGCCGGTCTCGACCCCGCGGCGGCGGGACGCGCCATCCGCCGGCGCATCGGCTTTCTCTCCCACCGCACCCTGCTCTACGAGGAGCTGAGCGCCGGGGAGAACCTGGCCCTCTACGCCCGCCTCTACCGCTTGGAGGAGCCCGCCGCCCGCATCGACGAGCTCCTCGACCGCGTCGACCTCGACTGGCGGCGCAACGACCTCGTCCGAACCCTCTCCCGGGGCATGCAGCAGCGCCTTGCGGTGGCCCGCGCGGTGCTCCACCGCCCCTCCCTCCTCCTCCTGGACGAGCCCTACACCGGCCTCGATCCCCTGGCGGCGGAGGCGCTGACGGCGCTGCTGGGCGAGCTCGCCGGGGGGGGGAGCACGGTGCTGCTGACTACCCACACGCTGGAGGGGCTGGGAGCGGCAGGGCGGCGGGTGGTCGTTCTCAACCGGGGGCGGATCGTCCACGACGGGGTGGTGGCGGAGTGGGGCGCCTTCCCCGGGCTCTACCGCCGCCTGGTGCTGGAAGAGGCGGAGGTGGTAGCGTCGATCGCTCTGGGCGAGGAGCGACCGCCTGAGGGCCGGGTAGACGAGGAGCGGGGTGGAACGCTGGCCGCCGTGTTCGCCATCGTGCGCAAGGACTTGGCGGCGGAGCTCCACACGCGGGAGATGGTCAACGCCATGTTCGTCTTCGCCGTCCTGACGCTCCTCATCTTCAGCTTCGCCCTCGACCTGCGGGGTGCCACCGCCCGGGCGGCGGCGCCGGGCGTCCTCTGGACGGCCGTGGCCTTCGCCGGGACGCTGGGGCTGAGCCGCTCGCTGGCCCGCGAGGAGCAGAGCGGCGCCATCGAGGGGCTGCTCCTGGCCCCCGTTGACCGGGTGACCCTCTTCTTCGGCAAGGCGCTGGGCAACCTGCTCCTGATGCTCTTCGTCGAGGGGGTGCTCCTGCTGCTGGGCAGCGTCCTCTTCGACGTTCCCCTCCTGCAGCCGGCGGTGCTCCTGGTGATGGTGCTGGGCACGGTGGGCTACGCCGCCGTGGGGACCCTGCTGGCGGCCATGGCGGTCAACACCCGGGCACGGGAGGTGCTGCTGCCCATCCTGCTCCTGCCCCTGGCGATCCCGCTCTTCATCGGTGCGGTGCGCGCCACGGGCGGACTGCTGGAGGGGCTGGGGCTGGCGGAGGTCAACCCGTGGCTGCGCCTCGTCGTGGTCTACGACCTGCTGATGGTCGCCGTCTCCATGGTGACCTTCGAGTACGTGATTGCCGAGTGAGGAATTAGAATGAAAAACGAGAGAGGGTTCGGGCCCGTCCTCATCGCCCTGGCGGCGGTCGCCTTTCTGGCGGCCCTGGGCATGGTCTTCTACTACGCGCCCCGCGAGGCGACGATGGGGGAGGTGCAGCGCATCTTCTACTTCCACGTGGCCTCGGCGTGGGTGGGCTTCTTCGGCTTCTTCGTCACCTTCGTGGGGAGCGCGGGCTACCTCCTGAGCGGGCGGCGCCCGTGGGACGTCCTGGCTCTCTCCTCGGCAGAGGTGGGGCTAGTCTTCATCACCATGACGCTGCTCACCGGCATGCTCTGGGCGCGCCCCGTCTGGGGCACCTACTGGACCTGGGAGCCGCGCCTGACCATCTCGGCGGTGCAGTGGCTCATCTACGTGGCCTACGTCATGGTGCGGGGTTCCGTGGAGAGCCGGGAGCGGAGCGCGCGCTTCGCCGCCGTCTACGGCATCGCCGCCTTCGTCACCGTCCCCCTCTCCTGGTTCGCCATACGCTGGTGGCGGACCATCCACCCGCAGATCATCGGCGGCGGGGAGATGGCCCTCACCCCGCAGATGCTCCACACCCTCTTCGCCTCCATCGGCGCCTTCACCCTCCTCTACGCCGCCTTCCTCCTCTACCGCGTGCGCCTGGAGCGCGCCCGGGACCGCTTGGCGGCGCTGCGGGGGCGGCGGGGTCGTCGGGGATGAGGGATTGGGGACTGGGGATTGGGGATTGGGGATCAGGGGCCCTTTCTACTTCCCGATTACTATGTCCTGCCAACACTGGCGCCGAGCGGGTTTAATGACGGGGTCGGAGTGATATACCATGACGCTATTGCACTCCCTGATCCCTCTTCTCTCTTCCCTGATCCCTATCTTTTAGGAGGTTCCATGCCCAGCTATCTGATCGCCGCTTACGCTATCTTCGTTGCCGTGCCGCTGCTGCTGGCCCTCTCCCTCTACCTGCGCCACCGCCAGGTGGAGCGCGCCGTCCGGGACCTGCGGCAGGCGGAGCGGGAGGGGCGCGGATAGACGCAGCGCCTCGCTGACTGGCGCCCTTCACCTTTCACGCCGATTCACCTCACGCGACACATGCCCCATTGACTTGTCGCCGTTTGGTGCTATGATGAGCTCCGTCGTGGGCGGTTAGCTCAGTCGGCCAGAGCGCCTTTCTTACACGTAGGAGGTCACAGGTTCAAGTCCTGTACCGCCCACTTGCCCTAGACTTTGCTGTGTCCCTCATTCTCAGTAGATGTTGTGAGCAGTAGTCCTTTCCCGTCACTCCACCGGTTAACCCCTCCACGTCGGAACAGAGGTCGCGTGCCGCCGCCTTGCCGTCTCTCAATTTTCAAATAAACTTAGGGAGCAAATCGCAAGGGCGGTCGAGGAAAAGCGACCATCCTCCCTGACCAAAATCTCAATCACTGCCGATTGGGGGAGGGACCTCAAGACGTGAACTGGGAGTATAATCTGGCTCTGATCCTGCTCGTCGTCGCGGCGGGCATCGCTACGCTGTTGGCCCTTTTTACCCGGCGGCGACCGGCACCGGGAGCGCGAAAGTTTGCCCTGTTGATGCTCATGTTGGACGGCTGGTACGTGGGGCTGGCGCTCCAGATAGCAGGGGGCAGTCTCCTGATCAAGTATCTGGGGCTGCGCATTGAGTACACTGTCACCTTCTTCATCGGCGTGCTCTGGCTGGCCTTTGTCTTGAGTTACACCGGCTCCTCCGATTGGCTGACGCGTCCCCGAGCCGCCGCTCTCTGTGCCATCCCGGCCCTGAGCACACTCCTCCTCTGGACCAACGGCCAGCACCATCTCCTTCTGCAGGACGTCCATCTACCGTCCCCTGCTCCCTTTGTGCCCCTGGAGTGGACGCCGGGTCCCTTGCTCTGGATCGGTCAGCTCTACGTCTATCTCCTGATGGCGAGCGGAGCGGTCCTTTTGGGACGCCAGATCCTGCGCCTTCCCCAGATCTACGTAGGGCAGATTGCGGCGCTGCTGGTGGGCCTGGCAGTTCTGGTGGTGACGAGCCTCCTCTATCTGTTCGAGATTGTCCCCTCCCACGTCCCACTGGGGGCCTATGCCCTGCTCGCCGCCGCGCTCTCCACCGCTTTCGGTCTCTTCCGGTGGCAGCTGCTGGATCTGGTTCCCGTCGCCCGCGACGTGGTCGTCGACGAGCTGGCGGACGGGGTGCTCGTCTTGGATCGGCAGCGGCGTCTCGTCGACGTCAACCTGGCCGCCGAGCGCTGGCTGGGTAGCCCCGCTGACGAAGTGGTCGGCAAGGATCTGGCGCGAGTTGCGCCCCTCCTGGCGGAGGGCCTCTTCCCGCTCCTCACCGGGGAAGCGGGGGCCGATCCCTTCCTGCAGGAGGTGCAGAGGGAGGGGCGCGTCTATACGCTCCGAGTGAGCCCGCTCTACGGACGTGATGGGCAGCCGACCGGTTGGGTGCTGGTGCTGCACGACGTGACGGACCTGCGAACCGCTCTGCTCCAGGCGGAGGCAGCAGCCGAGGCCCAGTCGCGCTTCGTCAGCAACGTGAGCCACGAGCTGCGTACGCCGTTGACCAACATCACCCTCTACCTCGCGCTTCTGGAGCGGGGCAAGCCGGAGCGCCACGCCTTCTACATGGATACCCTCCACCGGGAGACGGAGCGCCTGAAGTTTCTCATCGAGGGGCTGCTGCGCCTCTCCCGGCTCGATCTGCAGGAGGTCACTCCGCAGCCGTGCCTCCTGGACGTCAACGTCCTGGTCGAGACCCTGGCGCAGGATCGCCGACCTCTCTTTGCCGAGCACGAACTGGAGCTCGGTACGCAGCTGGAGCCCGCGCTCCCCGCCGTGAGCGCCGATCCCCAGCTGCTCGAGCAGGTCCTCACGAATCTGCTCAGCAACGCGCTCAACTACACGCCTGCCGGGGGGCATGTGTGGGTGCAGACCGACGAGAGCGCGGAGGAGGGGACGCACTGGGTCACGATCAGCGTTCGGGATACGGGCGTGGGCATCAGCGCCGAGGAGCAGGCCCGGCTCTTCACCCGCTTCTACCGGGGCGCAGCCAGCCGCAATCCCGAGACGGCAGCGCCGGGCACGGGGTTGGGCTTGGCCATCTCTCAGGAGATCATGGCCCTGCACGCGGGGCGCATCACTGTGGAGAGCGAGGGGGGGGAGGGGAGCACCTTCACCCTCTGGCTGCCCGCCGATGCCAACGGTGCTCCTGATACCCTACGCAACACGTAGTACGCAGCACGCAATCGCTCACACGCAACAGCTACTCACAATCCTACATTTACGAGAGGAGTCTCATGAAAGTCCTATTCATCGGAGGTACGGGGATCATCAGTTCGGCCTGCTCGGCGTTGGCCGTGGAGCGCGGCATTGACCTGACCCTGCTGAATCGCGGCGAGACGACGCGGCGCCCCGTCCCCGAGGGGGCGCGGGTCCTGCAGGGCGACATCCGCAAGCCCGCGACGGTCGAGGAGGCGCTGGGGCAGGAGCTCTTCGACGTCGTCGTCGACTGGGTCGCCTACACGCCGGAGCAGATCGAGACCGACCTGGAGCTCTTCCGCGGGCGGACGGGGCAGTACATCTTCATCAGCTCGGCGTCGGCCTACCGCAAGCCCATCGTGGATCTGCCCATCGTCGAGTCGACCCAGCTGGACAATCCCTACTGGGAGTACTCGCGTAACAAGATCGCCTGTGAGGAGCGGCTGGTGCGCGCCTTCCGCGAGGAGCGCTTCCCCATGACCATCGTCCGCCCCTCCCACACCTACGACCGGACCCTGCTCCCCATGCGCGGCGGCTGGACGGTCATCGACCGCCTGCGCCGGGGCGAGCCGGTGATCGTCCACGGGGACGGCACCTCCCTCTGGGTGCTCACCCACCACCGGGACTTCGCCCGCGCCTTCGTGGGGCTTCTGAGCAATCCTCATGCCATCGGCGAGCCCTTCCACATCACCTCCGACGAGTTCCTCACCTGGAACCAGATCTACCGTTTGTTGGCGGAGGCGGCGGGCGTCGCCAGCCCCCAGCTGGTGCACGTCCCTTCCCGCCTCATCGGTGCCTTCGACCCCGAGTGGGGGGCCGGCCTGGTGGGGGACAAGATGCACAGCGTCATCTTCGACAACACCAAGATCAAGCGGCTGGTGCCCGATTTCGAGGCGACCATCCCCTACGCGCGGGGCGCCGAGGAGGTCATCGCCTGGTACGACGCCGACCCCGTCCGGCAACAGGTCGACGAGGCCTTCAACGCGCTCCTCGACCGCATCCTCGAGGCCTACCGCAGGGCGTGGCCCACCACGGGCGGGTGAGGTCGCGCGCAGGCAAAGCCCTTTCCTCCGGCAGGGAGCTCCTCCCTGCCGGAGTTTGTTATCTACCTTGGTACTCTACGAGATCTCGTGGTTCACACTATTGTGAACGTGAAAATCTTGTTGCCTAGAGCGTTTCGGGATGTCAGGGGTGTAAATCTTTTGCCACGAATTTCACGAATTAGACTAATTGAATGTGCTGTTTTCGTGGTATTAGTGTAATTCGTGGCTGAGCTTTTTCAGACGTTTGATAGTCCCGTGTGGGTGCAGCCTGCTTCGATCAGGGATTGACAAGGAGGCGCAGAGGGTATACGATGTAAGCAAGTGGTTACTTGCATCTGTGCTCAGGAGCAGGAGATCATCACCGAGGCGCTGCTCGAGCGGCACGCGAGGCGGATGGAGCGGGCTGCTGAGCGTCCCTGGAAGACGGGTGAGAAGATCAAGTTCTGCCGTTAGGAGGATGAGCGATGAAGATCACGGCTGTGATGGGCAGCCCTACCAAGGATGGCAACACCTGCGTTCTGGCGCGGGAGGTGCTGCGAGGCGCCGCCGACGCCGGGGCCGAGGTCGACGAGATCTTTCTCGCCGAGCACCGGATCGAGTTCTGCCGCGGCTGCATCAGCAGGAACATGACGACGAACTGCATGGCCTCGGGAGCGTGCGTCATTCCGGACGACGTGAACGCGCTGCGCCGGCGGCTCTACGAGAGCGACGGCATCGTTCTGGCCTCGCCATCGTACGGCATCAAGCCTACGGCGCGCATGAAGAACTTCATCGTCGACCGCATTGGGATGTACACGGCCTACACCTCCGGCCTGGGGGGCAAGTACTTCGTGGGCGTCTCCACCTGCGGCGGCATCGGCGCCAATCGGGTGGCCCGGGAGCTGGCGGAGGACTTCGTCGCCGGCTTCCACAGACGGGGCTACTCTACGGGCTCCATCGGCGTCAAGTTGGGCCGGGACAGGATCGAGGAGCGACCCGAGGAGCTGGCGAAGGCCTACCGCCTGGGCCGGCGCCTCGTCGAGGATATTCAGATGGAGCGGAAGTACCCTTTCCAGAAGCTCTTCGATCGGGCGATGACGGCCCTCGTCGTCAGGCGTCTCATCCTGCGCAACATCTACCAGAACCGGGAGGGGATGATGCGGGCGGTCTACGAGAACCTGCTCGAGCGGGGGTTGATCCGTCCCGCGGGCAACGGGCATGGGGGGAGTCAGTATGTCTGAAACAGGGGAGTACGTCACGTCACAGAGCGCACCGACCGGAGTAGAGGAGGACGATCGGGAGTACAGCGAGACCGCCCTGCGCATCATCGAGGCGGCGGCGAAGCTCTTCTCGGAGCACGGTTACGATGGGGCGACGACGCGGGCCATCGCCGCCGAGGCGGGCGTCAACGAGGTGACCATCTTCCGCAACTTCGGGAGCAAGGAGAACCTGCTGCTGGCCGTTGTCGAGCGCTTCTCGGCGCTGCCGCGCCTGGGGGAGGCCTTCGCAGCGCAGGTCAGCGGTGACTACCGCCAGGATCTGCTGCTCATCGGTCGCCACTACCTGGAGATGCTGCAGCGCAATCTTCGCCCCATCCTCATGACCATCTTCGAGGCGCAGCGCCTGCCCGAGGTACGGCGGATCATCGCTCGCCCTCCCGCCCGGCAGCGGCGGATGCTGGGCGAGTACCTGCGCCGGCAGATGGAGCAGGGGGTGGTGCGCGAGCTTCCCGACCCGGAGCTCACCGCCCAGGCCTTCTTCGGCATGTTCTTCGAGTACAGCCTGGGGCGGAACCTGATCGACGAGGAGGGCACAGACCTCTCGATGGAGGAGGTGGTCGAGCACTTCGTCGACCTCTTCGTGGGGGGCACGCTTCGCCGGGAGGGCGATGCCTGCTGTTGACCTCTCTGCGCGCCGTTCTATACTCTTCGAGAAGGTGGGGTGGGTCAGGGGTGAGGGAGGTGGGGTGGTGTCGGAACGCCCGGAGTACGGACGTGGAGGCGTCTATCATCTCTATAATCGTGGTGCACATCGGCTCTCTGTCTTCCGTGAGCCGGAGAACTACTACTTCGTGCTTCGCAAGATGAAACGATACTGCTATCAGTTTGATCTTACTCCACTGGCTTACTGTTTATTGCCCAATCACTATCCCTGTAGTGCATGGGTTAGTTGATGATCTAGAGAAGTGGCCTTACTCTAACTATTTGGAGTGGATTGGAGAGCGTGACGGCAGTCTTGTGGATCGAGAGTTTATCAAAAGTTACTTTGAAACATCGGAAGCGTATCGACGTTACGTTAACGATTATCTAGCAAGATGTAGAACACTAGATGGATTGGATTATTTAGATACTTGATGCAACAGGCGGGACGCACCTTGGAGGTGCGTCCCACCTGACAGGAGGCAAGCATGCTAGAGAACGCACGGCAGGAGATCATCCACTTCGGGAAGCAGCTGATCACCTCCCACCTGACGACGGGGTCGGGAGGGAATCTGAGCCTCTGTGACCGCGAGCGCGGCCTGGTCGCCATCAGCGCCAGCGGCCTGGACTACTTCGCGATGACGCCCGAGGACATCGTCGTCACCGACCTGGAGGGGCAGCCCGTGGAGGGAGAGCGCAAGCCCTCCAGCGAGCTGGGCTTCCACCTGGCCCTCTACCACGCCCGGCCCGACGTCGCCGCCGTCGTGCACACCCACTCCGTCTACGCGACGACCATCGCCTGCCTGAACTGGGAGCTGCCCGCCGTGCACTACCTCGTCGGCTTCTCGGGCAACAAGGTCCCCCTCTGCCCCTACGCCCCTTTCGGCACCCGGGAGCTGGCGGAGAAGATCGCGCGCTCCATCGGGGGGTACAACGCCCTGCTGATGGCGAATCACGGCCTGGTGACGGTGGGGCCGACCCTCGCCCGGGCCTTCGCCGCCGCCGAGGAGATCGAGCTGGTAGCGCAGATCTACTACCAGGCCAAGGCCATCGGCGAGCCCGTCATCCTCTCCGACGAGCAGATGGAGGTCGTGCTGGAGAGGTTCAAGTCCTACGGGCAGAAGTAGGGCTGTGGTCCGTGTGCCGGTTACTTAGGAACGCGAATTAAACAACTTGAGCAAAAGCAAACTGAAAGCGCTCCCGAAAGTCACCTACAATGCCCGAGTTATTTCGCTTTCAGTCCTTAACCTCTCGGGCCTTGCGATTCGCCCCTTTCGTGATAGACTTCCTTCTTGCAAGCCATGCTCGAGGAGTGGTGACATGCGTTTAGACAGAATCATTGGACTCTTAATTATCTTGATAACTCTGCTCGTCGTGGGGAGTGCTCACGGCGTGCAGGCCGTACCTCCCGGCCAGGATGCCGTGTGGAACATCACCTATCCCACCGAGGGCTCGGTGATCAGCGGCGAGGTGGAGATCACCGGGACGGCGACCCATCCCAACTTCGCCGCCTACGGCGTTCTCTACGGGGCCGGCGCCCGTCCCGCCGCGAATACCGAATGGATCTTTGTCACCTCCGCCCGCGTGCCCAATATGGTCGTGAACGGCACATTGACCACCTGGGATACCACGACGGTTCCCAACGGGCAGTACACCCTGGCCCTCGCAGTCTACGAGGTGGGGAACGAGTCCCCTCATCTGCACTTCGTCAACAACATCACCGTGCAGAACGAGGAGGCCACGCCCACACCGACGGCGACGCCCGAGCCCACCACCGATCCCAACGGTGCCCCGGAGACCACCCCTGAGGCAGGAGCGCCGATCATCGCCCCGACCGTCGAGCAGCCCCCCACGGCGACACCCCGGGCGACGGCGACGCTGGGCGCTGCCGGAGCCGAGGCAGAGGAGCCGGTGGACGGGGAGGCGGGCGCCCTCGGTCTGGAGAACTTCTCCTTCGATGCCATCGGGGACGCCTTCTGGTCCGGGGTCTCCATCGCGGTCCTGCTCTACGTCTTCGGCGGTCTCTACGTCGCCGGGCGAGCCGCCCTCCGCTACTATCTGAAACAGCAGCGCACCCAGAAGCCCCAATCGTGATACGATGACCGATTTCCTACTCCTCGTCGGTTTAGGCAATCCCGGTCCCCGCTACGCCGGCAACCGCCACAACATCGGCTTTCGCGCCGTGGAGACCCTGGCGGAGGAGTACAACCTCGACTTCTCCCGTACGGAGCACCGGGCTCTCACCGCTCACGGGACCATCGGAGGCCGGCGGGTGATCCTGGCCAAGCCGCAGACGTGGATGAACGACAGCGGGCAGGCGGTCGCGCCCCTCGCAAACTTCTACAAGATTCCCTTCGAGGATCTCCTCGTCGTCTACGATGACCTGGACATCCCCCTGGGAACCGTGCGCTTCCGTCAGGAGGGGAGCAGCGGAGGTCATCGCGGCGTGGAGTCCGTCATCCAGCGCCTGGGAACGCGCGAGTTTCCGCGTCTGCGGTTGGGCATCGGTCGCCCTCCCGGTCAGATGGACGCCGCGGCCTACGTACTCCAGGATTTCTCCGCTGAGGAAGAGCCGGTGCTCTGGGAGGTGCTCCGTCTGGCCAAGTCGTTGATGGTAGACTGGATCAAGGGTGAGCCCCAACTGCTTCGCCAGGGGATGACGTGGCAGGTGGAGGCTTAGCCGCGACGCGATCATAGGGTTCTGAGTCGTGCCATGGACATGATCCTATCGGGTATTCTCCCCTGGATTCGTGAGCACCCGGCTTACCGAGATCTCCTCCACAAGGTGCAGGCGGGGAGGGCCCTCCCGCCTCAGGAGGTACTGCCTGCCGCGGGTTCGGCAATTGTGGCCGCCCTGCTGGCGGATCTCGATCTTCCCCTGTTGATTGTGACGCCCACGGTCGATGAGAGCCGCCGCCTTCTGCAGGCGCTCCGCACCTGGCTCCCGGCGGCCGAGGAGGTCCTGGCCTTCCCGGCCCCACCGGTGCTGCCCTACGAGCGGGCTCCCTGGACGCCGGAGACCATCGGCGATCGTTTGCGGGTTCTCTCCACGCTCTTCCTGCACCGGGTGGGGGGAGCCGGCGGGACACCCCCTGTGGTCGTGACCTCCGCCCGCGCCCTGCTGCAGCGCCCGCTGCCCTACCGCCAATTCTACAAGGCGGCCCGCAAGATCGAGGTCGGGGCCGAGGAGTCCCTCACGGCGCTGGCGCGCCACTGCCAGGAGATCGGGTACGAGTCCGTCACCGTCGTCGAGGTGCCGGGTCAGATCAGTCGCCGGGGCGGCATCCTGGACATCTTCCCGCCCCACGCCCCGGTCCCCTACCGGCTGGACTTCTGGGGTGACGAGATCGACGCAATCCGCACCTTCGAGCCCGCGACCCAGCGCTCCGTGGCTCGGGTGAGCAGCTTCTGGATCACGCCGGTGCGCGAGGCACTGCCCCGGGACGGCGAGCGAGCGCTGGCCCCCTTGCAGGCGCTGTTGGCCACGGAGCTGCCCCCCGAGGTACGGGGACCTCTGGAGGACGACGCGCAGTCCTTGGACGTCGGCTCTCCCTTCCGCTCGCTGGAGTTCTACCTGCCCTACCTCTACCAGGAGGTGAGTACGCTGCTCAGCTACTTCCCAACGAACGCCCAGATCATCCTCTACAACGCCGCGGCTCTGCCGTTGCGCTGGCGCGAGCTGGAGGAGGCGGCGGAGGAGCAGAGGGAGCGCTCGGTGCGGGAGCGCCTTATCCAGCCCGAGGCCCCTGTGCCCTACGTGGCTTGGTCGCGATGGGAGGCGGCGCTGCAGGGGGAGCGGGTGCTCTCTCTGGAGTATGGGGGGGCGGGTCCCTTGGGAGAGGCCTTCGATCCGGAGGTGCACTTCGCCGGGAGGCTGGGGGAGGCGCTGGGGCGCCTGCGCCAGTGGGTGGGGCTGGGGGATCAGGTGGTCGTGGTGAGCCGGCAGGCCGGCCGGTTGGCCGAGCTCTGGCAGCAGTTCACGCCACCGCCTGTCCTCAAGGAGCTGGGCGAGCCGCCCGAGGGGCTGATCACCTTCGTGCAGGGTGTAGGACCGGCGGGCTGGCAGATCAACGAGGCCCACCGGACCCGCCACCTCATCACCGACGAGGAGCTCTTCGGCTGGCGCCCGCCGGAGCCGCGGCGCCGGCCCCGGCGCCGGGTCACGGCGCCGGAGTTCCCCTTCGCCGACCTGGAACCGGGCACCTTTGTCGTGCACGAGGACTACGGCATCGGCCTCTTCCGGGGGCTGGTGCAGCGGAGCATCGACAACATCGAGCGGGAGTACCTGCTCGTGGAGTACTCCGGCAAGGACCGCCTCTTCGTGCCCATCCATCAGGCCGACCGCCTCACCCGCTACGTCGGCGCCGAGGGGCTGGGCCCCCAGCTTAGCCGTCTGGACTCCCAGGCCTGGGAGGAGACGAAGGCGCGCGTCGAGCGGGCGACGGAGGCGCTGGCTGCCGACCTGCTCGACCTCTACGCCGAGCGGCAGGTCGTGGAGGGCCACGCCTTCGCATCGGACACTGCCTGGCAGACCGAGTTGGAGGCCGCTTTCCCCTACGTGGAGACTCAGGATCAGATCGAGGCCATCCAGGCGGTGAAGGCGGACATGGAGCGCTCCCAGCCCATGGACCGCCTTATCTGTGGGGATGCAGGCTACGGCAAGACCGAGGTCGCTCTGCGTGCGGCCTTCAAGGCCGTGATGGACAACAAGCAGGTGGCGATGCTCGTGCCCACGACGGTGCTCGCCCAGCAGCACTATCTGACCTTTCAGGAGCGCTTGGACCCCTTCCCGGTGCGGGTCGAACTCCTCTCGCGCTTTCGTACCGACGCCGAGCAGCGGAAGATCATCGCAAGTCTTACCGAGGGGCAGCTGGATATCGTCATCGGCACCCATCGCCTGCTACAGGATGACGTGCGCTTCGGAGATCTGGGGCTGGTCATCATCGACGAGGAGCAGCGCTTCGGCGTGGCGCACAAGGAGACGCTGAAGCAGATGCGCACCGAGGTGGACGTCCTCACCCTCACGGCGACGCCTATCCCCCGCACCCTCTACATGGCCCTCACCGGTGTGCGGGACGTGAGCATTATCGAGACCCCGCCTCAGGAGCGGTTGCCCCTCTCCACCTACGTCGGTCCCTACGACGCGGACGTGGTGCAGCGGGCCATCCGGCGGGAGATGGGCCGGAACGGGCAGACCTTCTACGTCCACAACCGTGTGGAGACTATCCAGTCGGTGGCGCGACGGCTGGAGAAGCTGGTGCCCGAGGCCCGGGTGGGCGTGGCCCACGGGCAGATGCGGGAGCGGGACCTGGCGCGGGTCATGGAGCGCTTCACGGCGGGTGAGGTGGACGTTCTGGTGGCGACGACCATCATCGAGAGCGGGCTGGACTTCCCCAACGCCAACACCCTCATCGTGGAGCACGCCGACCACTTCGGTCTGGCCCAGCTCTATCAGCTGCGGGGACGGGTGGGGCGGGGGACCCGCCGAGGGTACGCCTACCTCTTTCAGAGCCGGCGGTTGCAGGAGGAGGGGCGCTATCGCTTGCAGGCCCTGCAGGAGAGCACGGGTCTGGGAGGCGGCTTCTCTATCGCCCTGCGGGACCTCGAGCTGCGCGGAGCCGGGGAGCTCCTGGGCGCTCGGCAGCACGGGCACATCGCCGCTGTGGGCTTTACCCTCTACACCCAACTCCTCTCCGGTACCGTCGCCCGCCTCAGCGCCCAACGGGCCGGCGAGCCGGTGCCCCCGGCTCCCGTAGGCTCCATCACCATCGAACTGCCGCTGGCGGTAGGGCTGCCCGCTGACTACGTCCCCGACGACCAGCTACGCCTCCGTCTCTACCGACGTCTGGCCGAACTCACCGACGCGGAGGAGATTGCCCAGCTGGAGGAGGAGCTCCGGGATCGTTTTGGTCCCCTGCCGGCGACGGCGGAGAACCTCATCTACCAGCTGCGCTTGAAGGTTCTGGCACGGGACGCCCACATCCCCACCATCGCCGTCGAGAGCGGACAGATTGCGCTCCGCCCGCCCTGGTTAAAGAATGTGCCCCCGGAGCGGATCGGTCGGCTGCGACGGCTGCTGGGAGAGCAAGCACGGCTGGGGCGCCGGGAGATCTGGCTGCCCCTCTCGTGGGAGGAGGAGCACTGGCGGACCAATCTTCAGGAGGTGCTGGAGGCCCTGGCGGGTTGGTGGGCAGAGTAGCGGCTCTTCACGCTGCAAGCGTCTGGTTATGCGATTGTCACGCTTTCTTTTCGATAGTACAATGATCCTCGTGCTACTATATAACTGAACTCTAACAGGGGTTGCCGGACTTGTCTCTCGTTTAAACCTTATGAGAATGGAGATCCCGGTGGATACACCGCAAATCCTGTTTATCATCGCCTCCTTTGTTATTGGTATCGCGCTCGTCGTCTTTGCCGTATTGGCCTGGCGTCGTCGCCACGTTCATAGCAGCGCTCAGTTCATCGCCCTGTTGCTCACGGCAGGTGCCGTTTGGGCCATGGCCTACGCCTTCGAGCTGGTGAGCCCCACGCTTCCCCTGAAGACCTTCTGGACCAAAGCCACCTACCTGGGTTCGGTCCCCATCACCGTCTCCTGGTTCTTCTTCGCCCTCAACTACAGCGGACGCCGCTCGTGGTTGGAGAGCAAGTGGATCCGGCTTATCTTCATCGTGCCTGTCATCACCTTGCTCGGGGTCTGGACCTATCCTCTGCAGAAACTCTACTGGACCTACGTCACCCTCGAGCCGGGTGGGGCGTTGTACTCCGTGGATACCGGGCAGGGGCCCCTCTACTGGGTCCATCACTTCTACTCCTATCTGTTGGTCATGGGCGGGATCTTCCTGATGGCGCAGACCGCCTTTCAGGTCCGCCGCCACTACCGCATCCAGACGTTGGTCATTCTGGGCGCGGTCATCTTCTTCCTGGTACGGAACATCCTCTTCCTCCTGGGATTCGAGTCGATCCTGGCGCTGCAGCTCTTCTCCGGTGTGCTGACCTTGGGAACGGTCGTGGCAATCTGGGTGATGTACACCCGTCGCTTCCCCAACGTCGTACCCGTCGCCCGCTCCACGGTGGTGGAGAGCATGGATGACGCCGTGGTCGTCCTCGACGAGCAGGGGCAGGTCGCGGACTTCAACATCGCGGCGCGGAAGATCTTGAAGCTTACCGATGAGGATCTTGGGCTTCCGGTCGAAGAGATCTTTGCCGATCATCCGCGGTTGCTCGATGCCTGCCGGAAGGAGAACGAACAGCGTGAGATTCGGCTGGGTGAGACCGGTGAACAGAGATCTTACGAACTGCGGCTCTATCCCTTCTATGGAAGACAGGATCAACGGGCCGGGCGTCTGATGGTGCTCGACGACATCACCGCTCAGAAGAGGACGGAGATGGCGCTGCGCCGGCAGCTGGAAGAACTGCAGGTGTTACACGGCGTTGCGATAGCGGGCGCCCAGACCCGCAACGAAGGTCTGCTCATCGAGCAGGCCACAGCTCTAATCGGCGAGACCCTCTATACCGACAGCTTTGGGGTTCTGCTTGTAGATGAAGAGGCGCAGGTTCTTCGCGCGCACCCCTCCTACCGCCAGCGCTCCGGGGCAGAGATCGACCCCGTTCCGCTGGGCGAGGGGATTGCCGGCAGCGTGGCCGTCGACGGTCGGCCCCGGCGCGTGGGCAACGTTCTGGAGGCGCCGAGCTATATCAGCAGTGACCCCGAGACCCGCTCGGAGCTCTCCGTGCCCCTGCAGACGGGAGAGCGCATCATCGGGATCGTGAACGTGGAGAGTGTGCACCCCAACGCCTTCACAGAAGCGGACGAGCGGTTGCTGATCACCTTTGCCGGCCAGCTGGCGACGGCTATCGAGAGAGCGCGCCTCTCGGAGGCCGAGCACGACACTTTGGAGCGCATTCGGGCCCTCTACGAGGTCGCCAGCTCCCTCATCGCGTCGCCCGAACCCCTGCGCGTTTTGGACACCGCGGTAGAGGATGCAGCGCGCGCCCTGGGAGCCGATCACGTAGTCCTTGCCGTCAACAAGGGGGAGTACGACCCTCCAGAGCTACGGTTGGGCGGGCAGGGAGGGATGCTGCCTCCCGCCTCGGAGCGTCTGTGGCACGCGCTTCACCAACGGGTACTCCAGACTCTGAAGCCGGAGCGGGTGATCCGGGAGCGGGATGATCACGGTACGCCTCTGGGATCCATGATCGTCGTCCCCCTCAGCTACCACGGCGCGATGCGGGGCACTCTCTCGGCCTTGAAGTACTCCGATGAATCCAGTTTCACGCAGGCGGATCAGAATCTCTTGGAGGCGATGGCCAATCAGATCGCGGTTGCCGTGGAGAACGCGCACCTCTTCAAGACCTTGGAGTATCGCGTGGCCGAGTTACAGATTCTGCAGCAGACAAGTCTGGAGTTGACGGCTTCGCTGGAGCTCTCCGCCGTGCTCGAGCGGATTGCCGAGCACGCTCTCAGCCTGGTGAAGGCCTACACCTGCAGCCTTTACCTCTTCGATGCCCAGAGCGGGGAGTTCGATTTCGGTCTCTCCCTGCGTCAGGACGGGTGGCGGGAGCGCGTGGAGCGCGCGCCCCGCTCCGAGGGGTTGACGATGACGGTGGTCCGACAGGGGGAGCCGCTCATCATCAGTGACGTCTTTCACCACTTCCTCTTTGCCTCTCCCGAGGCCCAGGCGCTGGGGCTCCGGGCCATCGCCGGCTTCCCGCTTACACGGGGGGAGCGCGTGCTGGGTGTGCTGACCGTCTCCTATCTGACCCCGCACACCTTCACGGAGGCCGAACTGCGCATCCTCGGTCTGCTCGCCAGTCAGGCTGCCATCGCCATCGAGAATGCCCACCTCTTTGAGGAGACGGAGCGCCTGAAGCACTTCAACGAGAACATCGTTCAGGGTGTGGCCGAGGCCATCCTGATCGAGAATGCGGAGGGCCACTTCGTCTTCGCCAATCCTGCGGGTGAGACTCTTCTCGGTTACGGCGAGGAGGATCTCGTGGGGATGCACTGGAAGGATCTCGTGCCGCCCGGGGAGTATGAGAAGATAGAGAGAGAGTGGCAGAAGCGGGAGAAGGGTGTCGGCAGTCGCTACGAGACGGTGCTGCTGGACCGCTGGGGCCAGGAGGTACCGGTCATCATCAGTGCTCGCCCGCTCTTCGAGGGCGACGCTTACGCCGGGGTGCTGGTGGCCCTGATGGATATCACGGAGCGCAAGGCCGTGGAGGAGGAGCGCGAGCGCCTGATCCGGGAGCTGGATGCCTTCGCTCACACCGTCGCCCATGACCTCAAGACCCCGCTCAATGCCCTGCTGGGATCGGCGGAGATCCTGCACGACGAGCACAGATCGCTCTCTCCCAAGGAGATGAAGATCATCACCGGAGGGGTCGAGCAGAGCGTCTCGAAGATGCTCAGCATCATCGACGAGCTCCTGCTGCTAGCCAGTGTGCGCAAGCAGCAGGAGGTGCAGCTGCGCCCCCTGGAGATGGGGCACATCGTCGGCGATGCCTTGGAGCGGTTGCACTACGTGATCAAGGAGTCGGACGCCCGTATCGAGGTGGCGGAGAGCTGGCCCCAGGTCCGCGGTTACGGCCCCTGGGTGGAGGAGGTCTGGGTCAACTACATCAGCAATGCCATCAAGTATGGGGGGGAGCCTCCCGAGGTTGAGTTGGGATTTGACGCTCTCGAGAACGACGGGGTGCGTTTCTGGGTCCGTGATAACGGGCAGGGCATTGCTGAGGAGGCGCAGCACGATCTCTTCACCCCCTTTACCCGCCTGGGACAGGTGCACGCTACAGGTTCGGGGTTGGGCCTCTCCATCGCCAGGCGCATCGTGGAGCGCTTGGGGGGCGAGGTCGGCTTGGAGAGCGCGCCCGGCGAGGGGAGCCGCTTCTGGTTCACTCTGCCCCCAGCATCTGATGACGAGCCCGGGGAGGAGTCCTAATCTCGGCTGCACTGAAAAATAGGAGTTTTAGCACACTGTTCTACTACATGTCGACTTCATATTAGCTTCGAGCGCTATATTTAGTGGCACGCTCTGAAACTCCGATGGTTTCGACCTTCTTTCAGGAGAGCCAATCTTCGGTCGCCGTGTTGCTTGATCTGGTTTACAACCGCGGGGGGCCTCCGTTGGTCCTCCGCGGTTTTCCTGTATGGTAAAGTGAGTGTCTGACCAGGTGACGATTGGACCAACGACTATCAGACTAATTGAGGAGAGAACGTGAGCGAGATTCGACGGTTAACCGCCCAAGGTATCGAAGAGTACGTCGACATTGTCATCGACGCTTATCCGGGCTTCAAGATCTCCTCGGAGGAGGACCGGCGGCGTCTGATCGAGCGGCTGCAGAAGGTTCAGGAGGAGGTTCCCCCGCTGCACCTCTACGGTCTCTACCGGGAGGACCGGCTCTTGGGCGGGATGCGTCTGCACGACTTTTGGTTGAACGTGCTGGGGACGGAGGTCTCGGCCGGAGGGGTGGGTATGGTCGCCGTCGATCTGCTCCACAAGAAGGAGCACGTCGCCAAGGAGCTGCTCCTCTTCTTCCTCGAGCACTACCGGCGCCGGGGAGCCCGGATGGCGCTCCTCTACCCCTTCCGCCCCGATTTCTACTACGCCATGCACTTCGGCTACGGCGCAAAGATCAGCCAGTATCGCTTCCGCCCTGCGGCCCTGCGTAGAGGGCCGTCGAAGGCGGAGGTGCGCTCTCTCAGTGCCGAGGATCGGTCCGCTCTGGCTGCCTGCTACGATCGCTACCAGGCTCAGACCCATGGGATGATCGTGCGCCACGCCCACGAGTGGGATCCTTGGTTCAGGAACCTGGGTCTGGAGAACCGGATTGCGGGCTGCGTGCTCGACGACCGGTTGGAGGGCTATCTCATCTTCGGCTTCAAGGCGCGCCCGGTGGAGAGTCCCCTGCGCAACGACCTCGTGGTCAAGGAGCTCGTCTATACCAGCCGGGAGGCCCTCGCTGAACTCCTCACCTTCCTGCACTCCCAGGCCGATCAGGTCGAGCGCATCATCTTGGCTACCCATGATGCGTCCTTCCACCACCTGCTCCTCGATCCGCGCGACGAGTGTGAGACCCTCATTCCTTCCGTCTACCACGAGAGCAACGTCCAGGGGGTGGGGTTGATGTACCGGATCATCGACGTTCCCGGTATCTTCGACGATCTGCGCGACCACGACTTCAACGGGCAGAGCTGTCGCCTGAAGTTGACGGTGAGCGACTCCTTCCTCCCTGGGAACGCCGGCAGCACGCTCCTGCACTTCGAGGCGGGGCGGGTGACGCTGCCGGGGTCCGGAGAGCACGAGGTCGAGCTGGCGTTGAACGTCGCCGAGCTCTCGTCGCTCCTCATGGGGGTCGTCGATCTGCGAAGCCTTCACACTTACGGTCTTGCCGAACTCTCGGAGGCAGCCTATCTGGAGACATTGAACCGGCTCTTTGCCGTGGAGCAGAAGCCGGTCTGCCTCACCGCCTTTTAACCTCACTCAGGAGCGTGCGCTATGCAGAAACTTTCGATTGGCTTCCCTCGCATGCACAAGGAAGCGGGGGAGGTGCGGGACTTCCTCCCGCGCTTGATGCACCGCCTGGCACCGTTAGCGCGGCAGATCGTTGTCGAGGAGGGCAGCGGTGCGGGGATGGGGATCCTGCCCGAGAAGTACCTCGGCGCGGGCGACAACGTGCGCTTCGGCACCAACGCCGACTGCTACCATCAGGAGATCGTCGTCCAGGTGCGCTCTCCCGAGGATCGCGAGCTGCCCCGGATGCAACCGGGGACGGTGCTCTTCTCCATGCTTCACTACAACACCCATCCGTGGCGGGTGCGCCTGCTCCAGGAGTTGGGGATACGCCCGCTCTCCATGGATAGCATCGTCGACGACGACGGTGTGCGCCTCGTCGAGAACATTCAGGGGACGAGCTGGAATGCCATCTGGGCCGGTTTTCGCGCGCTGCGCAAGACCTACCCGGACTTCGAGCGACCGGGGCGCCGGCCCATCCGCGTCCTCATCGTAGGGGCCGGCGCGGTCGGGCGCTTCGCCGCCGAGGCCGCGGCGAAGTACGGCGACGAGCAGCTCGCTCAGGGTCTTCGCGCCCAACACCTCACTCCCGTCATCGCCTCCCTCATCGAGCGGAGTGTCACCGCCAATGAGCCGGTGCTGATCGAGGAGCTGGCCCGCGCCGACGTGTTCGTCGACGCTACCTCGCGGCGTGATCCCACCCAGTATATCTTCCGCAACGAGCTCCTCGGTTACCTCCCGGAGCACGCGGTCGTGGTGGACCTGGCCGCCGATCCCTACATCAACCTCAGCGCTACGGAGCCCCTCCAGGTGAAGGCCATCGAGGGCATCCCCACGGGCGATCTGGACGAGTACGAGTTCCCGCGAGATCATCCCGCCTTCAACCGGCTCCCCGACGGCGTGGATACCCGGCAGCGGCGCAGGACGGTGAGCTGCTACTCCTGGCCCGGGCTCAAGCCCCTGAAGTGTATGAAGCGCTACGGTCGTCAGGTGCAGCCCTTCCTGGAGCTGCTCTTCACGAAGCCCTGGGATGACTTCTGCCCCCAGGACAGCAACTACTTCGAGCGGGCGCTCTGCCGGGGTAAGTTGCATGGCTCGGTAGAGAGGAGGTAGGACGTGAGGTCCTCAACGGATCCTACGAACGGAACCGCTTTTCTCGTCGGCGAACGCATCTACCTCCGCCCTCTCGAGAGGGCGGATCTGGCTCACATCCGCCGGTGGTCCAACGACCCCGAGATCCGGCGCCTGACGGGCGAGGTGCATCCCATGACGGAGGGGGACGCGGAGGCCTTCTATGAGAAGGTGCAGCAGGAGGAGAGCCGCGTCTGGTTCATCATTGCCCTTCAGGAGGACGACCGGCCCGTCGGCGAGTGCGGGCTGCTGCGCCTCTTCCCCGCCTGGCGCACCACCGATCTCAGCATCATCCTCGGGGAGAGGGACGCGTGGGGCCGGGGATACGGGACCGAGGCCATCCGGCTGCTCCTCGACTACGCTTTCGGAGCGCTCAACCTCCACCGGGTCGCCATCGGCGTGGTCGGCTTCAACGAGCGCGCCCTCCGCTTCTACGAGAAGGTGGGCTTCCGGAGGGAGGGCGTGCAGCGCGACGGCTACTTCTACGACCACGCCTACCACGACTTCGTGATGATGAGCATCCTCGAGGCGGAGTTTCGACGACCGTAGAGCTCTGCTCTTCCTACGCCTCCGCGCGCCTCTGCACCCGCAGCGCCAGGAAGGTGAGCCACGGCGAGGGCTGCTTCTTGTCGGCAAAGGACCAGCCTTTCCAGGCCCGGAACATGGAGCCGGCGGTGTAGCGCCCCTCTTCGTCGCCCTGCTCGGTGAGGGTGGCGAGCAGCTCCCCGAAGCGCGGGTCGTCGCGGGCGAAGGGGAAGCGACTGAGCACACCGGTCACGTGGAGGAGGTCGTACCAGACGAAGGGGTACTTGAGCCTGCGGAAGTGGGTGCCCATGGCGAAGAGGTAGATCTTGCGCTCCTTCTGGTGCTCCCAGTGATCCAGCAGCATCTCGACCCCCGCACGTGTCGCCGGGCCGTCCACGAACTGCGGCACCAGAGCCAGTGCTTTGAGGGCGTAGACGTTGACGATGGGACAGGGATCCTCGCGCCGTCCGGGTCCGTGGAACTTGCCGAAGACCGGGGCGGCTTCACAGCGCCAGCCATTCTCCTTCACCTGGGCGGCCAGATGCTCCACCGCTCGTTGCACCCGCGCATCCTCGCCTAAACCGTAGGCCAGCAGGGCGTAGAGGAGGGTGGGGGTGTCGCAGAGCATCCAGCCCCAGGTGTCCTCACCGCTGCCCCCGAAGGCCTTGGGGATGTTGATCAGGGACTCGAAGGGGCCCTCGGGCGCTTGGTGGGCCAGCACCGCTGCGATAGGGGCTGCCATCTCGGGATCGGAGGCGCGCAATCCGAAGTCCGCCAGCGTGCTGAGGGCGTAGATAGGGTGGGCGGCATCGTTGTGGCGCTTGAAGACGTAGCCGGGCCAGCTCGCCGCCTGCTCGATGAGTGCTTGCACCCGGGGGTGCGCGATCATCTCTCGGCGCGCGGCGGCTACCTCCGGAGCCTCCTCCGGCACATCGAGGAGATCCACCAGGGTGCGGTAGCGGGTCCAGGGTTCATCGGAGTTCAGAAGCCAGTCGAGGGTCGTGTCGTTCTTCAGCTTATCAGTCATGAGTCTCTCCTAGAGTGATGATTTGGTGTGCTCCTCGAGGAGCGCCTGCGCCCGCTCCCGTACGGCTCGGTACAGCTCCGGCGGCTCGAGAACTACGGCGTGCGAGGCGTAGCTCAGCGCGGTGCGTATTGCCAACTCCAGTTCCGGGACTTTGAAGGAGACGATGACGGCACCGTCTGGCTGTTCCTCCAGGCGCTCCCAGAGGCCCCGCTCATCGAGCGCCACGAGCGCCGACTCCGGGTGAAAGCGTAGTCGTACCTCGAACTGCGGTCGCGTGTGGGGCTCGTCCTCGAGGTAGGCGTGGACATCGAAGTCGGCGGGTTGATGGAAGCAGGTGTCGAGGAGGGTGAGCGCCTCCATGCGATCCACGCGGAAGGTGCGCACGTCCTGGCGCAGATGGCAGTAGGCCACGACGTACCACCAGCCCCAGCGGTGGACGAGGACGTAGGGATCGACCACGCGCTGCAGGGGATCGCGGCGTCCTCGGGAGCGGTAGGTCACCTCCACGCTGCGGTGCTCACGGGTGGCGCGGCGCAGCGTCTCCAGGCGCGGGATGAGGGGGGCGTTGGCGGCGCGGTGCATGTTCGTCGCCACGAAGGTGCGCCGGGCCCAGCTGACCTCGTGGCACTGCTCGTCAGGGAGCAGGTTCTCCAGCTTCGCCAGCGCGCCCCTTGCCGCCTCCCGGTAGAGCTCGCCCCAGAGGGCCTCCACCAGCCCCGTTCCCAGGGTCACCGCCACGGCCTCCTCCGGCGTCAAAACCAGCGGCGGCATTCGGTAGCCCCGCACGAGAGAGAAGCCGCCGTGAGGTCCGCGTTCCGAGTAGACGGGGATGCCCAACTCGTCCAGCATGCCGATGTAGCGGTGGACGGTGCGTACAGAGACGTCGAGCGCTTCGGCCAGCGCCGCCGCCTTCTGGTTGGGGCGGCGCTGCAGGAGCATGATCAGCGAGATGAGACGGACCGCCGTGTTGGTCATGGTCTGTTTTCTCCTTCTCCCCGCAGGGCACTGTCCCCACTGTAGTCGAGGTTCATGTCAATGTATGTCATAATTATACTCTGTTGTGGTGGATAAAGGGAACTGGAGAGACTTTTTTCACTCTATGATGTGTAGCGCTGAGGGGGTTGCCGCGGCTCAGGGGTTCTCTCAAGTGTGAAAATTGGGGGCGGCATAGCCGCCCCCAATTTTCACAAAAAACTTAGCCGTCTTCCGGTGCTGGGACACCGGAAGACGGCTTCACCATTGCTCGAGGATAGAGAAAGAAGCGGGGCCTTCGCCTTTCACCTGCTCGCACTCGAAGTGTGATAGAATGGGGGAAGACAATCGCTCTCACCCTCAGGAGGTGTTTATGAATTCACTCTCGGTCGGTTTTCCCCGCATGCACAAGGAGCCCGGTGAGGTACGGGACTTCCTGCCCCGCCTGATCCACCGGCTGTCGCCGCTGGCCCGCGAGGTCGTGGTGGAGGAGGGAAGCGGTGCGGGGGTGGGGATCGACCCTCAGAAGTACGTCCGCGGCTGCGACAACGTGCACTTCGGCACCCATCAGGAGTGCTACGATCAGGATATCGTCGTCCAGGTGCGCTCCCCCGAGGACGAGGAGTTGGAGCGCATGAAGCCCGGCACCATCCTCTTCGCCATGCTGCACTACCCTACCCATCCGAGCCGCGTGCGCCGGATGCACGACCTGGGGCTCCTGCCCATCTCCATGGACAGTGTGGTGGACGAGGACGGGACGCGCCTCATCGAGAACATTCGCGGTACCAGCTGGAACGCCGTCTGGGCCGGTTTTCGCGCCCTCCGCAAGACCTATCCGGCTCTGGAATCCCCGGAGCGCGAACCCCTCAGGGCAGTCGTGATGGGCACCGGGCCCGTCGGTCGCTACGCAGCGGAGTCCGCGACCAAGTACGGCGACGTGGCCCTGCACCTCGATCTGCTGGCGCACGACGTGCCTGGCGTCGTCGTGAACCTGATCGGACGCAACGTGACCCGGCACCAGCGCCACTTGCGGGCGTTGCTGGAGAGGGCCGACGTCTTCGTGGATGCCACCTTCCGCGCCGACCCTACGCGCTTCATCGTGCCCAACGCGCTGGTGGGCGCTCTGCCGCAGCACGCCGTCGTCGTGGACGCCACTGCCGATCCCTACATCACCGATACCGACCCCATCCAGGTGAAGGCCATCGAGGGTATCCCCACCGGTGATCTCGACGACTACGAGTTCTCTCCCGACCACCCCGCCTTCGATCGGCTGCCCCCTGCCGTGAGCACGGAGAACCGGCGCCTGACCGTCAGCTGCTACTCCTGGCCCGGTCTCAAGCCCGTGGAGTGCATGCGGCGCTACGGACGGCAGCTCTACCCCTTTCTCCAGATCCTGCTGCGCCGCCCCTTTGAGACCTTGGTGGACAGCCAAAGCTACTTCGAGGCGGCCCTCTATCGCGGAACCCTCAACCACTATCTCGAGGAGGAGCAGCGGGGCTTTTACCATCGCGCCGCCGCCACAGGGGCGATCTTCAGAGAAGGGGAGGGGTCCTGACGAAGAGCTCTCCCCTGCAGTTGGCATCCTCGCTCTTCTCTGCTACAATGTCGCTTGCGACGGTTTTTGCTCGACTCTCTTTACCGACAAGGGAGAAGTGGTGCGGGCCGGTAGGCGGCCCCTTGAAATCTCCGTCCGGAAGGCAATAGCGTGCCCTGGCAGTTCAATCCCTATAGCCTCTTCTTGATTGTGACGGCTGCCCTGGCTGCGGGCCTGGTGGTGGCCTGTTGGCGCCGCCGACCTCTGCCCGGCGCCGCGGCCTTCAGCGTGGTCATGCTGGCCCTGCTCGTCTGGTCCCTTGCCTACGGGATGGCTCTCGCTCACTCCACTCCTGAGGTGAAGGAGCGCCTCATCCGCCTACAGTACCTGGGCGTCGTTACGGCTCCGATCGCCTGGTTCCTCTTCGCGTTGGGATATACCCGGCAGGATCTGTGGCTCTCCCCGCGTATCTACATCCTGCTGGCCGTGGAGCCCCTCCTCTTCCTCCTGTTGTTGGCGACGAACGACAGCCACGCCTTGGTCTACGAGGGGGTGATTCTCACCGACATGGGCAGCTTTTCCACGCTGCAGTGGGACGAAGTAGGCTGGGCCTTCTGGATGCACTCTGTGTACTCCTACGGTCTGTTGACCGTGACCAGCTACCTTATCATCCGGGCCTTCATTCTTTCGCCAGGGCTCTACCAGGGGCAGATCCTGCTGCTCATCGTCGCTGCCTTCGCTCCCTGGATCGGAAACGCTCTCTACCTCTTTGGCGTCAGCCCCTACGTCGATCCTACCTCCTTCGCCTTCCTCCTGACGGGTATCCTGGTGACCCTGGCTCTCTACCGCTTCCGTCTGCTGGATATCGTCCCGGTGGCCCGCCATGCGGTGATGGAAGATCTGAGCGACGGGATCATCGTGCTCGATAGTCGCAACCGCGTCGTGGACCTCAATCCGGCGGCGGAGGAGATGATCGGGGTGAGCGCCGGCGAGGCCATCGGGCAGCGGGGGATGCACGTGCTGGCTGCCTGGCCCCAGTTGGTGGACAAGTACCGGGAGCGAAAGCATGCGCACGACGAGATCCTCGTGGAGCGCCAGGGGGAGGTGCGGGCCTACGATCTGCGCATCTCTCCCCTGCGTCGTGGAGGAGGTCGGATCGAGGGGCGTCTCGTCGGGCTGCGCGACATCACCGAGCGCAAGCTGGCGGAGGAGGCCCTGCGGACCCGGGAGCACTTCCTGGCCTCCCTCAGTGAGATCACCGAAGCTGCTCTCGAGACACCTGATCTGCAGACCATGGTCCAGACCTTGGCGGACCGCCTGGGCGAGCTCTTCGGCGCCGATGGCTGCTATTTGGTGCTCTGGGATGAGGAGAGGCGCCAACCCCGGCCCGCCGCAGCCTTGGATATCCCTCAGGAGGTCTACCGGACGAGGACGATGGAGATCGGAGAGGTGGCGTTGATTTCTAAGACGCTGGCGGAGGAGCGTCCCCTCGTCATCGAGGACACCACCCGGATCTCTTATCTCGTGGAACGGGAGACCCCCCTTTTCCCCGGTCACTCTCTGCTGGGACTGCCCTTGATCGCTGACGGGCGTAAGCTGGGCGCCGCTATCATTGCCTTTGAGCGCCCCCGTTCTTTCAAGGCCGAGGAGGTAGCGCAGGCGGGGCAGGTCTCCCGGCACCTCGCCCTGGCCCTGGCGAAGGTCAAGATGCTGGATTCCGAGCGCTTCGCCCGGGAGCGGACGGAGGCCCTCTACCAGTTCACGAGCTCCCTGCTCACCCACGAGGATCTGACGCAGGCCCTGCAGACGGTGGCGCGCGAGATGGCCGAGCTGCTTCTGGCGGATCGGGTCCTCATCGTCACCCTCGATCTGGAGGGGCGGCGGATTCTGAAAGCGGTGCTGGAGGGCAGGGGAGCCACGCCCCTCGTCCCCTTCTCCTTCGAGGAGTTGGAGGAGGGGTTGGTGGGCTGGGTGCTCCGGGAGCGGGAGGCGACCCTCTCGCCGAAGGGACGACCGGATGCTCGGGAGAGTGCCGCTGTGCGGCGGCGGAGGGCCGAGTTCAAGTTGGGGGCGCTGATGGTCGCGCCCCTGCGTTACCGCGGACGGAGCCTGGGGGCCGTCGTCGCCATAAATAGGCTGCAGGACCCCGACTTCACCGAGCACGATCTGGCACTGCTCGCCGCCGTCAGCAACCAGGCTGCCGTCGTTATCGACGATATACGGCTCTACGAGGAGACGGCCCGGCTCAAGGTCTTCAACGAGAACATCCTCCAGAGCGTGGGGGAGATTATCCTGCTGGAGGACGAGAACGGGCGTTTCACCTTCGTCAATCCTGCTATTGAGGAGGTGCTGGGCTACGTGCCCGAGTCCCTGCTGGGCCAGAGTTGGGAGCTCCTCCTCCCCAAGCGGGAGTGGGCGCGTGTTCGAGAGGAGTCCAGGCGGCGGGAGCAGGGGCTGGCGGGCCGTTACGAAACCCTGGCTTGCGCCAGCGACGGGCGCGAGGTGCCCCTGATCGTCAGCGCTCGTCCGCTCTTCCAGGAGGGGCGCTTTGCCGGCACCATCTCCGCCGTCACCGACATCACCGAGCGCAAGCGGGTGGAGGAGGAGCGCGAACAGTTGATCGAGGACCTGGACGCCTTCGCCCACACCGTGGCTCACGACCTCAAGACCCCTCTCACGCTCATCGTCGGCGCGGCCCGTCTTCTGCAGAAGAACATCGACCTCGAGAACCGGACCCTCCACTATCTGACCGACTCCGTCGTCCGCGGGGGCAACAAGATGAGCAACATCATCGACGAGCTCCTCTTGCTCTCGAGCGTGCGGGAAAAGGCGGATATCACCTTCGAGACCTTGCAGATGGACGCCATCGTCGCCGAGAGCCTGGATCGCCTGCAGGGGCTCATCGAGGAGCGCGGCGCTCAGATTCAGCTGCCGGAGAGCTGGCCTGTGGCGCGTGGATACGGCCCCTGGGTAGAGGAGATCTGGGCCAACTACATCAGCAACGCCATCAAATATGGAGGGGATCCGCCCGTGGTGGAACTGGGGGGCTCTCTCTGCAACGGGGAGGGAGCGGCAGGCGCCCGCTCTTACGCACGCTTCTGGGTGCGGGACAATGGGAAGGGGATCAGCGAGGAGGAACGCCAACGGCTCTTCACCCCCTTTACTCGTCTGGGACAGGTGAACGTCAGCGGGCACGGTCTGGGCCTCTCCATCGTTCAACGCATCGTCCAGCGCCTCAACGGACAGGTCGAAGTCCGCAGCGAGCCCGGTGTGGGGGCGGAGTTCAGTTTCATCCTTCCCGCAGACGAGGCGGTACTCTCGCGGTAGTCGTAGGGTCTGCTTTCGTGAGGTGGCTGGAGTCCGTCACCGGATGGGGAGGCGGAGCTGCACCTCCGGATAGTGCTCGCCCCGGGTGGGTACGGTGGTGTAGCGTTCCACCGCGACCGGATAGCCAAGGGGGTGCTCCGACTTCGCCAGCCACGTGTGGTGAACGTAGGCCAAGCTCTGGGGCAGGGTGCGGTAGGGACTCCGATGGGAGAAGCAGGCCCAGGTCAGGGGTGGGAGCCACTTGACGACTAACGTGGGGGGTGTCTCTTCGGGGCGTTCAATCTCGACGCCCGCCAGGTAGAAGGGATCGCCCTTCTCGGGATAGCAGGTGAGGCCGCAGCAGGCAGGCGGGCTTCTTCGCTCCATGCCCTCTTTCAGAAGCCTCTGCCAGAGAGCCGGGATTCTCTCCCTGCTTCCGGCTTCCAAAGCGATCATGAGTCCGGCCACGTACAGTCCGTCCCTCTTTTCCAGCGCCTCGAAGCGGCAGCCCCCCTCCACGAGGTGGTACAGGTAGGCCTCGTCCAGCGGCGGCAGCAGGCGCCGGCGGTCGAGGCGGCCCTCGCGCCGTGCCTGGCTGGGTTGCAGGTCGAACATCCTTTTGAACGCACGGGAGAAGGTTTCGGGGCTGTTGAATTGGTGGTTGAAGGCGATCTCGATGAGCGGGCGGTCGCTCCCCAGCACCTCCTGCGCTGCCTCCGACAGCCGGCGGCGCATGAGGTAGTCGTAGGGGGTGTGGTGGGTGGCGGCGTTGAAGAGGCGGCAGAAGTGGTAGACGGAGTAGCCTGCGGCTCCGGCGATCGCTTCCAGGGCCACCTCGGTGCGCAGGTGCCGCTCGACGAAGTCGAGGGCTCGCAGGATCGGTGCGAGGTCGGGCATCGGCTCTACTCGGGGTTGACGGGCACGTAGACGTCGAGCACCGACTCGGCGATCCGGTCCATGCCCTTGAAGCGGGCGTCGTACTGCTGGAAGGTGTAGGCGTGGGTCGGAACGTAACCCGAGTCCGGTAGCCACTCTCCGTAGATCACTTGAGGCCAGTCGGAGGTGATCTCCTCTCCGTGAAGGGTGAAGACGGCGTAGAGGCTGGGAGGAAGCGCCTTGATCAACAGCTCCACGGGCAGGTCGCCCACCCGCGGAACCTCCATGCCCACGAAGACCTGGAAGTTGCCCGTCTGCCGGGTCTCCTCGTCGTAGGTGTGTACCTCGTAGGCGACCTCGTCCACCAAGAGGGGCTCCAGGAGCTCCCGGCGCGCTTCGAGGTAGCGCATAAAGCGCTTCCACAGCCTCCCGATCTCGTTCTCCTCCATCCAGTCGCCGGCCAGGGAGAAGGGGTCCCCGAAGAAGCTGAAGCCGGCGAGCAGTAGGCGGTCCCGTTCCACGATTTTGGTTTCCATGCTCTGGTCCTCACAGGTGTAGGCGATCTATAGAGAGAAGCGGATAGCTTCCAGGAGAGACTATCCGCAACGCTCCGCTTGTCAAATGCTAGTCGGCTTCGTAGATCTCGGGCTCCAGCCCCTGATCGGGCATCCACTCGGGCCACCCCTCGAGCCAGTCGGGGATCGAGACCTCCCGCACCCGGTCGCAGACGGGGAAGTAGGCCTTGAGGTCGACGACCGGTGTGCCTTCGACCGCGTCGATGTTGGCGACGTGGAGCCTTCCTGCCTCCTCATCCACGCCGAGCAGGGGACAGGTAGTGAGGGCGATGGGGTTGGGTCGGTACTCGGCGCGGGTGGCGAAGACGCCGGTCACCCGCTCCCCCGCGTAGGGCGGGCGGGTCTGGAGAATCTTGCGGTACTCCTCATCGTCGAGCCGGTCGGCCCACCAGAGGACGATGACGTGGCTGAAGTGCTGCAGCTGGGCGAGGGCCGGGCGGAAGGCCTCGTCGATCTCGATGTGGACCCCGTCGTCGTCCCGTAGGACGCGACCGATGGGGTTGAGGGTGTAGGACTGTTTCTCGTTCATTCTTTGCTCCCTTTCGGCTATGATTTATCCTGCACCTCCTATCATAATGCCTGCGTCCCTCTCTGTCTTGACGCAGGTTGCTCGAAGGGGCGGCGAAATCGGGCCTCCGCCGCCCCCACTTGACGCTCCTTGCGAATGGCTACTGTCGCAGCACCAGGGGCAGGAGAACCTCGTAGCGGGCCAGGCCGCACCAGAAGCCGGCGCAGAGATCGTAGCTGCCGCTCGGCACTTTTCGTTCGAGAATGCTATGGTAAGGTCAACGTTCATAGCGCTAGGTTCATTCACCAAGTCTCTCGGCCCAGTAGGCGGTCAGGCGCCGGGCCTCCCCTCCAAGAAATGCCCACGCTCGAGGACCCTGGGGGTGAAGAAGCCCCGTTCGAGGGCCGCGACGAGCGCCAGCAGGAGCCAGAAGAGGGTCGCCGTTGCCGTGGTCTCGAAGCTGAACTGGAGGTCGAGAAGGTGTCCCGTCAGGGCCACGGTGAGGGCGATCCAGGCAGGGAGCTCCTTTCCGCGTCGCAGCCCCAGGTTGAGTAGGGTGAAGAGCAGGGGGTAGGCGAAGAGGGTCAGCAGCCCCTGCTGTCGCTCGTGGGAGCCCCAGATGCTGGCGTGCGGGTTCACTGAGGTCAGAGAGGTCAGGAAGTAGACGAGGCTGAGGATTACGGCCGGGAGGAAGAGGGGGAGCCCCTGCCGTAGGTCGCGGTCCCGCACCCCCGTCATCAGGATCGCGACGCCGAGGAGAAGCACCAGCGCCCGGAGGAGGGCGACCTTGGGGAGCTCGAAGGCGCTCGCTCCCCGGGGGTTGAAGACCCAGGGGATCAGGAAGGCCGCCGCCAGCCAGAGAGTCTCGGCAGCGGTGATGGCTCTCGTTGCTGAACCGGTGTTGGGTTTCGTGTGCATGCGACACTCCTGGAAAGAATGGTCGACTGCGAATGGAAGCAGGGAGAAGCAGCTGCCCTCATAGCCACACAGAATGGAGGGCAAAGGTAGGGATGGCTCTCGCCTGACGAACTGCCCCCTGCTGCTCGTCACGTGACCGGGCTTGCAGCCCGCTGCGGTACTTCACTCCTATTGCTCCATCTCCTGTGATCGTGCTATAATTAAACAGTTAGGAATATTCTGTCGCAGTAAGCCCATGGTTAAATAACGGTTAGTATGCCGTGGAGAAGTCCGGCAAATTTGCGTGTTGTACCTCGGTGCGTGATTCTAGAAATCCAGCTGACCTATCGGCTACCTCGTGTGGATCTGGATTCCTCAAGCTGTGTTGCTCACCGACCCCTTTGAGCATGCGGAAACGACAGATGAGCTGTGAGGAGCGGTTGGCTTATGGGCTACAGAGCTGCTCCGTGACAGTTGTGGATATGTTTGGGCTCCCAGGAGGTGGCATATAAGCTGACCTGTTCCCTAACGAACACCTGGAGAACATTGTGTATTCCATTAGACCCATGATCGCACTACGCATAGGAGGATTCGTATGCTGAATTATCTACAAGTTGGTCTCTTCTCTCCACCAAGGGGCGATAGAAGGTTGGGCAACCTCATCCTTTCTCTGCTGTTGCTCACCGTCTTGGTGACGGGGAGGGGCCCGGTTCCGATGAGGGCGGGCACGGTTTACTCGACACCCTCCGGCCCTCAGGGGCGATCCGCGACCCCCTTTCCGGGAAGTCCCGCCGAGACCGTGACCGCCCACAGCACGCTCATGCTACCCGCCGTCCCCGGCACGCCCGGCATCTCCGGGGCCGCCGACTGGCTTCTGGCCCAGCAGGATGCATCCGGGGGCTATCCCTGGACCCCGGGGGGCTCGGTGACGACGAACACCCAGGGACCCTCGGCGCGCGGGGCGCTCTGGGCTTACCAACACACGACTGATCCCAGCTACCTGACCTCTGCCCTCGCCACGGGCGACTATCTGGTACCCGTCTATCCCCGCACCTACGGAGATGGAGATCCGCGTTTCGCCGCTCACGACCCTCTCTTCCTAGAAGAACTCAGCGAGGTCAGCGGTGATACTGACTATGCCGCCTTCGTGCAGACCTACTTCTGGGACCTGTTGAGCGCCGGCACCTACGGGGCTGCGAATGACATGGACGCGGCTGAGTTCGGAGCCTATATCGTCGATGCTCGGGATGGTCAGGGGTACGTTGCCCTCTCCCCCTGGGATCTCTCTGCGACGGCGATTGCCGCTCACCTGGCGGGGGAGACGACGATTCGGGACGCCCTCATGGGGGCCATCCTGGAGGGCCTCAACCGGACCGGCGCGGGGGATACCTTCGACGTCCTTGGTCTGGCGGGCGCGGTATGGGCCGCGGCCGCGACCGGGACCGAGCTCGATCCCACCAGCGGCGCCTACGCCGCCGACGATTCCACCGCCGACCTGGCGGCCCGGCTCGCCGGCTGGCAGCAGCCGGTGGGGAGCGACATCGACGGCGCCTGGCTCTGGAACGCCACGGTCGATCCCACCGATAGTACGAACGCCGACCTGCAGTCGACCGCCTTCGCGGTTCTGGCGCTGCACGCCCAGGATCCGGTGCTCTACGCTGACAACATCGCCCGCGGTGCGGGCTTCTTGCGCGCCCTGCAGCAGAGCTCGGGTCAATTCCTCGGTTATCCTGGGGGTGACCCGAATGATAATGGTGGTGTGGAAGTTCACGCCGAGGCGTTGACTGCTCTCGTCACCGTCGCTCCCGACGTCGTCTACGTCGACGACGATTGGGCCACCGGGCTGGACTGGAGCGGGGATCCGGACGGAACGGGGCCGGCGACGGCCTTCGGCTACGACGCCTTCGCCACCGTGAGCAACGGCATCGACGGCGTGGCCCCTGCGGGCACGGTCCACGTGGCGGCGGGTATCTATTCTGAAGCCGTGACAGTGGATAAGGCGTTGACCCTCCTCGGGGCCCAAGCCGGGATCGAGCCCGTTGCGGGTGGTCGACCGGGAGGGGAGAGCACGATTATGAGCGACTACGCCTTGACCCTCCGGGCCGATAACGTGGAGGTCAATGGCTTCGAGGTCGCGGACTTTAGGTACGGCATCAACGTGCAGGGACCTGCGGATGCAACTCGAGAGAGTGTAGTGGTGAGCCACAACTACCTGCATTCCACCACCGCCTGGGTCGGCATTCTCGTTGGAGAGGACAATGGCGGCGGTGTCGATGCACCGGGCACCGGCTACTTCAGGGACGTCTTGCTGACGCGCAACCGTGTCAGCGTCAGTGCGAGTGCGGGCAGCGATCCCTACGCGTTGTCGGCTGTGGGGTTCACGAGCGGCTTCACGGACTCCGTGACCTTCGAGAATGTGGAGCTCTCCCACAACGACCTTCAGAATCTCGATGACTCCTACGGCGTCTTCTGTGGCGCTGATCCGGCTAAGTTCGAGTTCCTCAACCCTCTGATAACCGGCAACCACATCCACGACTGCAGCACCGGCATGAACCTCTACAATCTGATCAATGCCGAGGTATCGAATAACCTTTTCGAAGATTGCAGCTACCAGGGCGCTCAGATCAACGTCCGTGGGGGGAGCGTGATAAGCAACACCTTCCGCAACATCGGACCCTCACCCTACTGGCCCTACAACGGCAGCTACTATCCGTCCTATGGACTGGCCCTGTGGGGGACGCAGTACGGGCCTGTGGGCTCGCACGACGTGCAGGTCGTGAGCAACAACTTCTACTACAACGACTTCTCGCCTCAGTTGGAGAATGGCGCGCGCGTGCTCTCCGGCTCGGATGCCGGCACCATCGAGTTTCACTATAACAATTTCCACGACGGCGGTGCGGCTGCAGGGGCCTTCGCTGTGGTCAACTACGCGACCGGTGTCGTGGACACCGAGAACAACTGGTGGGGCTGCAACGAAGGTCCCAGTAACAGTGCAGAGTGTGGGACCTACACCGGCACCGTGGATGCCGATCCCTGGCTCGTGCTGGATCTCACGGCCAATCCCCTCTCTCTCCCTCCTGGTGGCACGTCTGACCTGACCGCTTCTCTCCGGGAGAATTCCGCCGGACAGGATACCTCTGCCGGCGGCTACGTGCCCGATGACATCACGACCACCTTCGCGGCGGCTGTAGGCAGCGTGAGCCCGGTGATCACCGGCACGCTGCAGGGCTTAGCCCTCTCGACCTACACGGCTCCAGCGACGCCGGGTGCTGAGATCATCTCCACCACCGTCCACAATGAGACTGTAACCCTGACCTTGAGCATCGCTGCGCCGACGGTCAAGGTCTACCTGCCCCTGATCCTGAACAACTACGCCACGGCCCCCGACCTGCTGGTCGAAGCCGTGCAGACCGGCGGCGAGCTCGCTGTGGTGATCGCCAACCGGGGTACCGCGCCCGTACAGGAAGCCTTCTGGGTCGATCTCTACGTCAATCCCGATTCGCCACCCACCGGCGTCAACCAGGTCTGGCAGTCCCTGAGCGACCACGGAATCGCCTGGGGGGTGACGCAGGCACTGGACGTCGACGAGGTACTCACTTTGACGGTGGGCGGACCCTACTACAGCGCCGCCTACTCGGACTTCGTGGGCCTGACCACCGGCGACACGGTCTACGCCCAGGTCGATTCGGCCTACGAGGGTCGCGTCTACGGTGGTGTGCAGGAGCTGCACGAGATTCTGGGCCAACCCTACAACAACGTCTTCGGTCCTGTGATTCTCTCTGCTCAGGTGGAGAGGACGCCCGGGCCACAGAGCCAGGGCCTCAGATGGGCAGTACTACCCCCTCGCTGAGCGAGGATAGAGGAATGAAAAGGAGGCATGGAATGCAAGAGCGCAAGCTGAAGTTCGGAATTGGGTTGGGGGTTCTGGTGGGGTTGATGCTGCTGGCGAGCTATTCGCTCGTGGTAGCGGCGCCTACGCTGCCGCCGCGCCCCGACCCCACCGCCACAGCCATCGTTGTGCCTGGCGGTGGTGATGCGGAACCGGGGTCCATCGTCCTACAGGTCGCGGTGCCGGCTGACGAAAGCCGCCCGCCCGCGGATCTCTGGAGTGAGGTGGAGTGGGTGGACGCCCAGGGAGACTGGCACGTCGTCGAGGGCTGGCGCGCGCCCCTGGAGAGGGGTTACCGGCGGTCGTGGGGCGTCCTGCCCCGGGACTTCGGGAAGGGCCCCTTTCGCTGGGCTCTCTACGAGGGATCTGAAGGCGAGCTCTTGGACGTGAGCGCGCCCTTCCATCTCCCCGGGTCACGGAGCGAGAGCGTCGGTTCGGTGATCGCGCTCCTTCCCTGAATAACGAGAATCCTTACTCCTCACGAGGACGGTGCGCAGGCGCCGTCCTCGTTTCGCGTCCTCAGGTGAGAGCCTTCCACGGTAACAGAGCTGACTTCGCAGGTGGGCAGGTAAGGCAGGCGGAGTATAATGGTGATACCAATATCGCTTGGGTGTGTTTCAAAAGTTGGCTCTACTGAAATAACTCTATTTCACCACGGAGGACACAGAGAACACTGAGAAAATCATGGAGATTCTTATGAAAGTTAAACCTAAAGTGCATTTCGTAGAGTTTAACATCAAAAAATCTCCGTGGTCTCCGTGGTAAGAGATCTTTTTTCAGCGGAGTCAAAGTTATGAGCTATCATGGCTGAAACGTCAGGCGTGAAACGGAGGGCTTCACGCTTTACGCTTCACGTTTCACGCTGCGGTTCACTTCTCACTGTTACTTTTTAGGAGGCCTTGCATGGACTACGACTTCGACCGCGTCGTTCCCCGGCGACAGACCGAGAGCATCAAGTGGAACTGGTGCGAGGAGGACGAGCTGCCCATGTGGGTGGCGGACATGGACTTCCGCTCCCCCAAAGCGGTGATCGAGGCGCTCCACGCCCGCGTCGAGCACGGGGTCTTCGGTTACGGGCAGTGCAGCGACGACCTGCGCCGGGCCATCGTCGAGCGCCTTGAACGCCTCTACGCCTGGTCGGTAGCGCCCGAGGCCCTCGTCTTCCTGCCCGGCGTCGTCCCTGGCTTCAACATGGCGGCCCAGGCCTTCTGCCAACCCGGCGACGGCCTGCTGGTGCAGACGCCCGTCTATCCGCCCATGCTGCACGCGGCGGAGAACGCCGACCTCATCTCCCGCGAGATGGAGCTGACCCGGAGGGCGGACGGGGAGTACAAGATCGATCTCGACCGCTTCGCGACGCTCGCTCGGGAGAGCCGTATCTTCCTGCTCTGCAACCCCCATAACCCGGTGGGGCGGGTCTTCCGCCGCACGGAGCTGGAGCGCATGGCGGAGGTCTGCCTGCGCCACGACGTCGTTATCTGCTCCGACGAGATCCACTGCGATCTGATCTTCAGCGGCTACGAGCACCTGCCCATCGCCGCCCTGGCTCCCGAGATCGAGGCGCGGACCGTCACCCTCATGGCGCCCAGTAAGACCTTCAACATCGCCGGTCTCTCCTGCGCCTTCGCCGTCGTTCCCGACGCCGAACTGCGCGCCCGCTTCAAGGAGGGCCGGCTGGGGCTGGTGGGCCATCCCAACGTCCTCGGTTACACGGCGGCCCTAGCCGCCTACCAGGAGGGCGGACCCTGGCTGGAGGCGCTGCTGACCTACCTGGAGGCCAACCGTGACTTCACCCACGAGTACGTCGAGGCGGAGCTGCCGGGTATCGACATGGCCTCTCCCGAGGGGACCTACCTGGCGTGGCTGGACTGCCGGAACGCGGAGATTCCCGGCAATCCCTACGACTTCTTCCGCGAGGAGGCCCGCGTCATGCTCAACGACGGGGCCGCCTTTGGCCCCGGGGGGCAGGGCTTTGTGCGCCTGAACTTCGGCACACCCCGCGCTCTCCTGGAGGAGGGGCTGGGCCGGATGCGCCAGGCGCTCCTGGAATTGTAGGAACCGTTCTCACGATGGCTCTTTTTGGTATACCGTATTGCGTATTCCGTATTGCGTACTGTGTGTCTGGTGAACAGCGCGACTACGCGACTATCTGACTGCCCGACTATCTTTTGGAGGTGACCAATGAAGGCAATTGAGTACACTCGATCGAGAAAATCGCGTTTTCTAGCCGAATTGAAGGACTTCCTGCGCATTCCCAGCGTCAGCACCCAGGTGCAGCACCGGGAGGACGTGGTGCGAGCGGCGGAGTGGCTGCGGGACCGACTCCTCGAGGCGGGCTTCCCGCGCGCCGAGGTCATGTCCACCCAGGGCCATCCCGTCGTCTACGCCGAGTGGCTGGAGGCGGGCGAGGAGGCGCCCACGGTGCTCCTCTACGGGCACTATGACGTCCAGCCCCCTGATCCTGTCGACCTCTGGCGGACGCCGCCCTTCGAGCCGACGGAGGTGGGGGACGACCTCTATGCGCGCGGCGTCTCCGACGACAAGGGGCAGCTCTACGCTCACGTCAAGGCCGTCGAGGCCTTCAAGGAGACGGCGGGGCACCCGCCCGTCAACCTGAAGTGCATCTTCGAGGGGGAGGAGGAGATCGGCAGCCCCAGCCTCAACCCCTTCATCGAGACCCACCAGGAGCTCCTCGCCGCCGACGTGGCCCTCATCTCCGACTCCCACATCCTGGGCAAGGAGCTCCCCTCCATCATCTACGCCCTGCGGGGGTTGGCCTATCTCGAGGTCGAGGTGACCGGTCCGGCCCACGACCTGCACTCAGGCATCTTCGGCGGGGCGGTGCTCAATCCCATCAATGCTCTCTGCAAGATGATCGCCGGCCTCCACGACGATGCGGGCCGGATCACCGTCCCCGGCTTCTACGACAACGTCCGCGCCCTGACGCCCGAGGAGCGCGAGGCCCTCTCTGAGATCCCCTTCGAGCGGGAGGGGTGGCTGCGGGAGGCGTCCGTGACCCGGGAGTGGGGCGAGCAGGGGTACACCATCATCGAGCGGACGAGCGCCCGCCCGACCCTGGACGTCAATGGCATCTGGGGGGGCTACACGGAGCCGGGAGCCAAGACGGTGCTGCCCAGCAAGGCTCACGCCAAGATCTCCATGCGGCTGGTGCCCGATCAGAGACCCGAGCGGATCAGCGAGGTCGTCACCCGTCACCTCGAGAGCATCGCCCCGGCGGGCGTCAGCGTGGAGGTGCAGGATCTCCACGGCGGTGAGGGGGCCATCGTCGATCGCGACAGCCCCGCCATGCGGGCCGCCGTCGAGGCCTACACCGCGACCTTCGGGCGGCAGCCCGTCTTCACCCGCGAGGGGGGCTCCATCCCCGTCGTCGCGGCCTTCCAACGCACCCTTGGAATCGAGACTATCCTCATGGGCTTCGGCCTGCCCGACGACAACCTCCACGCTCCCAACGAGAAGTTTCACCTCCCGATGTTCTACCGGGCCATCGAGACGGCGATTCATTTCTACGAGAAGCTGGCCGAGAGGGAGGTGGTCTCATGAAGGTCCTGGTGACCGGTGGGGCAGGCTATATCGGCAGTGTCGTGACAGAAGAGCTGATCGAGGCGGGGGACGAGGTCGTCGTGCTGGACAACCTCTCCCAGGGCCATCGCGCCGCCGTTCATCCCGACGCGATCTTCGCCTACGGCGATCTGGCGGATCAGCGCTTCGTCAACCGCGTCTTCGACGAGCATCAACCCGAGGCGGTGATGCACTTTGCCTCGCACACCCTGGTGGGAGAGTCGATGGTGGAGCCCTTCAAGTACCTGGGGGACAATGTCACTCACGCCTTGAACCTCCTGCGGAGCGTGATCTACCACGACGTCCGGCGCTTCATCCTCTCCTCCACCGCCAACCTCTTCGACGAGCCCGAGGAGATCCCCATCACCGAGGACGAGCGCATCGTGCCGGGCAGCCCCTACGGGGAGTCCAAGCAGATCCTCGAGCGCTACCTCCACTGGCTGGACCGCATCTACGACCTCCGCTACGCGGCGCTGCGCTACTTCAACGCCGCGGGCGCGACGCCGACGCGGGGGGAGGACCACGATCCCGAGACCCACCTCATCCCCTTGGTGCTGCAGGTGCCGCTGGGACAGCGGGAGAAGATCCAGATCTACGGTGACGACTATCCGACGCGCGACGGGACCTGCGTCCGGGACTACGTCCACGTCCTCGACCTGGCTCAGGCCCACATCTTGGCCCTCCGCGCGCTGGACGAGGGGAGCCGTACCTACAACCTCGGAAACGGCGAGGGCTTCACCGTCAAGGAGGTCGTCGAGACGGCGCGGGAGGTGACCGGACACCCCATCCCCGCCGAGGTGACCGCCCGGCGCCCCGGTGATCCGCCCGTGCTCATCGCCGGCAGCGAGCGCATTCGGGAGGAGCTGGGCTGGGAGCCCCGCTATCCAGAGCTGCGAGAGATCATCGCGAGCGCCTGGGAGTGGCACCAGGCCCATCCCCAGGGCTACGGGGGAAGATGAGCATCACGGCCCTGCTCGCGGAGCGGGGCCGTTTCTTGTTGGAGGGACCCCTCCATTTCCCACAGAGCCAACTCGTTGCTATAATAAGCATAGGGTAATCGTAAGAAGGTAGGGTAACCGTCGTACTGTCACTGTTCTGTCGTGCACCGGCGTTCATAAGCTCCCTCTCAACACCTTTGTGGACTGCTCTCGAGAGCGTCGGGCGCATCCGTCGGACTATTCCCAAGAAAGGAGAGTTTCATGCTCGAGAACGAGATAACCATCATGATTGCCGGCGAGGCGGGGATGGGGGTGGAGTCGAGCGGCGTGGGCTTCTGCCGCGCCCTGACCCGGGGCGGGCGCTACGTCTTCGGCTATCCCAGCTTCTACTCCCGCATCCGCGGCGGTCACAACTACTTCACTATCCGCACGGCCCTCGAACCCGTCCACGCCCTGGGTGAGGAGGGGATCGATCTCCTCCTGGCGCTGGACCTGCAGAGCATCCGCGAGCACGTCGACGAGATGGTTGAAGGTGGGGCCATCGTCTACGACTCCAAGGACGAGCTTCCCGAGGATCTCAAGCGGGAGGGCGTCACCTTCATCCCCATGGCGCTGACCGAGGAGGCGGGGGCGGCAGGCGCCGTCATCATGCGGAACACGATGGCCCTGGGCGCTGCCGCCGAGATTATCGGCTTCGACGTCGTCTACGACGAGGAGATCATCCGCCAGAACTTCGCCGCGAAGGGCGAGAAGATCGTACAGGCCAACCTCAAGGTGCACGCCGGCGGCGTTCGTGCTGCAGCAGCCTTCGCCGAGGACTTCCCTTACCGGATGGGCGAGTCTCCGGAGGACGTGCCCGAACGCCTGCTCGTCAATGGGAGCCAGGCCTTCGGTATGGGTGCCCTGGCGGGGGGCTGCCGTTTCGTCTCCGGCTACCCCATGACCCCCGGTTCGCCGGTTCTCCAGTGGCTCACTCTCCACTCGGAGCGCTTCAACGTCGTTTCCAAACACGCTGAGGACGAGATTGCTGCCATCTGCATGGCGATCGGGGCCGGCGTGATGGGGGCGCGGGCCCTGGTGCCCACCTCCGGGGGCGGCTTTGCCCTCATGGTGGAGGCGATGGGGCTGGCGGGTATCACCGAGACGCCCGTCGTTATCTACAACGCCCAGCGCCCCGGCCCGGCGACGGGTCTGGCCACGCGCACAGAGCAGGCGGACCTGCTCTTCATGCTGCACGCGCCGCAGGGCGAGTTCCCGCGCATGATGTGCGCGCCGGGCACCCACGAGGAGGCCTTCAAGGTGGGGTGGCAGGTCTTCAACTGGGCCGAGCGCTACCAGACGCCCATCCTGGTGCTCGGCGACCAGTATCTCGCCGACAGCTTCAAGACCCTCGAGAAGGATGCGTTTGATTTCGACGCCGTGGAGATCGACCGGGGCGAGCTCCTGACGGCGGAGGATTTGGAGGCCTACGGGGAGGAGGAGCGCTACCTGCGCTACAAGATCACCGAGTCGGGTATCTCCCCCCGCGCGCTCCCCGGTCATCCCAATGCCATCTGGGTGACGACGGGTAATGAGCACTGGGAGGACGGGGCCATCACCGAGGAGCCCGAGATGCGGGTGGCGCAGGTGGAGAAGCGCTTCCGCAAGCAGGAGGGCATGCGCGAGGAGATCCCCGCGCCGACGACTTATGGTCCCGAGGGGGCCGCGATTACCCTCGTCTGCTGGGGCTCCCTCTTCGGACCCGTGCGGGAGGCGGTGGACCGGCTCAACGCCGCCCAGGAGGGGCGGGCGAACCTGCTCCACTTCTGCGGGCTGGAGCCCTTCCCGCCCGGTGCGGAGGCGCTGCTGCGGGCGGCCAACCGGCTCATCGCCGTGGAACAGAACTTCACGGGGCAGCTGGAGACGCTCATCCAGGCCCGCACCGGCATTTCCATGGACGGCAGGATTCGCAAGTACGACGGTCGGCCTGTGCGTCCCCCGTACATCGTCGAGCAGCTTTCGGAGGAGGTGTAACCATGGCTAAGAGTTCAGACTACAAGAGCGGACACGTCATCACCTGGTGCCCCGGTTGCGGTAACTTTGCCATTCTCAACGCCGTGAAGCGGGCCCTCCAAGACCGGGGGATCGCGCCCCACGAGATCATCGTCGCCACGGGCATCGGCTGCGGGAGCAAGCTGCACCACTACATGACCATCAACGGCATCCACACCCTCCACGGGCGCCCCGTGCCTGTCGCGCAGGGGGCCAAGTTGGCCAATCATGCCATGAAGGTGGCGGTCATTCACGGTGACGGCGACGGCTACGGTGAGGGGCTGGGCCACTTCGCCCACGTCACCCGCCGCAACCCCGGCATCACGGAGATCGTGCAGAACAACAAGATCTACGGGCTGACGAAGGGCCAGTACTCGCCGACCAGTGACCGTGGCAAGCGCACGCCTACCTCTCCCGAAGGGGTGATCGAGTATGGCGTGCAGCCGCTGGCTCTGGCCATCACCCACGGTGCGACCTTCGTCGCCCGCGGTTACTCCGGCGATCTCAAAGAGCTCCAGTGGCTCATCGGGGAGGCGATGGAGCACCACGGCTACGCCCTGGTGGACGTGCTGCAGCCCTGCGTCACCTTCAACAGCGAGCGGGCCTACGACTTCTACAACGAACGGGTCTACAAGCTGGAGGACGAGGAGGGCTATGACCCCGCCGACCGTGCCGCGGCGTGGCAGAAGGCTCAGGAGTGGGGCGAGCGCATCCCCACGGGCATCTTCTACCGTGTCGATCCCATCCCCACCTACGAAGATCAGCTTCCGGCCCTGAAGGAGCGGCCGCTCGTCGAGCAGCCGCTGGAGAAGCTCACGGCGGAGGAGATCGAGCTCCTGCTGGACGAACTGCGCTAGCCAAATTCAGTTGGGTGTGTTTCAATCCAGTTGTGAGCTATCCGTAGCTGAAACGTAAAGCGTGAAACGTGAGGGCCTCACGGTTTACGTTTCACGTTTCACGCCTCGGTTTAACTCAAGTGAAACACACCCAATTCAGTTCACCCTCTCGGCGCAACGTTCTCCCTCCTTGCGGGGGGAGAGCGTTGCGCCTCTTGTTGGGTTGGGACTCGCGGTGGATGTCAGGCAAGATGCCTGTTCTAGATTCGCGAGCGCTCCTAACCCAGGGCGCCGGATGCTCCCGATAGGTCTCCGGCACAGCAAGATGCCTGTTCTAGATTCGCGAGCGCTCCTAACCCTCGTTCCGCAGGTGGCGGATGAAGAAGTCGCGGATGCGCTCCTCCATGTAGATCCGGTCGGCGAGGCGGCGGGGCATGTGCCGCTCGTCGGGGAAGAGGAGGAGCTCGTAGGGCTTCCGCGACCGGATGAGGGCGTTGATGAGCCGGGCGGTGTGGCGGAAGTGGACGTTCTCGTCGATGAGGCCGTGGACGAGGAGGAGCTCCCCCTCCATCCTCTCGACGTGGTGCAGCACGCTGCTCTCCTCGTAGCCCTCCCGATTGTCGGTGGGCTTGCCCATGTAGCGCTCGGTGTAGTGGGTGTCGTAACCATCCCAGTGAGTCACGGGCGCTCCCGCCACGGCGGCCTTGAAGACCTCCGGTGCCCGCGCCAGGGCCGTCGCCGCCATGTAGCCCCCGTAGCTCCAGCCGTAGATCCCCACGGCTTCGGGATCGGCAAACCCTCTGTCGACCAGCCAGCGCACGCCGTCCACCTGGTCCCGCACCTCGACGGCACCCATCTTGCGGTGGAGGGCGCTCTCGAAGGCCAGGCCCCGCCGCCCGCTCCCCCGGTTGTCGAGCACGAAGACGTCGAAGCCCAGACCGCGCAGGTGCTGCGCCCGCAGGTCGACCGTCGGCATCCAGCTGTTCGTCACCCGCTGCGCGTGGGGCCCACCGTAGACGGAGACGATGGTGGGGTGGGGTCCCTCGCCCCAGGAGCGGTAGAGGAGGCCGTAGAGGGTCACGCCGTCCCGGCTCCGCAGGCTCACCATCTCCGGCGGCTCCAGCTCCAGCTCGTCGATGCGTGGGTCGCGCTCCGCGTAGAGGGTGTGGAGCACCCTGTCGTCCTCCAGGGAGCGCAGGGTCACGACGGGGGGGCGGTGGAGGGCGCTGTGGACGTCCACGAAACGCCCGCTGTCGGCGTCCACCTTCACGTTGTGGGTGCCCACCTCCCCGGTGATGCGGCGGACCTCGCCCCCCGTCAGGCTCACGGCGTAGAGCTGCCGCTCGGTGGGGTGGGCCTCGTTGGCGGTGAAGTAGAGGACGCCCTGCTCCTCGGCCACGCCCTCGATGGCGTCCACCACCCACTCGCCCTGGGTGAGGGCGCGCAGGAGGGTGCCGTCCCCCTCGTAGAGGTAGAGGTGCATGAAGCCCGAGCGCTCCGAGGCCCAGACGAAGCGCCCGTCCTCGAGGGGGCGGAGCATGTCGTGGAGGTTGATCCAGTACTCGCTCCTCTCCGTCAGCAGCGTCTGTCTTTCCCCCGTCTCCGGATCGAAGCGGAGGAGGCGCAGCTCCGTCTGCTCCCGGTTCTCGACCTGGACGGCGAGCCCGCCGTCGGGCCACCAGCCGACGCGGGCCAGGTAGATCTCCTGGTCGCCCAGATCCATCCAAACGGGTTCACCGCCCTCGCGGGAGACGACGCCCAGCCGCACCCGTGGGTTGGCCTCTCCGGCGAAGGGGTAGCGGTGATCCTCCTGGGCCCCCTCGCCGACGCTCTCCTTGCCCTGGTGCACGATGCGGTAGACGGGGATGTGGCTCTCGTCGGCCTCCTCGAAGGCGATCCGCTCCCCGTCGGGTGACCACCAGAAGCCGTGGCGGCGGTGCATCTCCTCCTGGGCGATGTAGTCGGCCAGCCCGTGGCTCCGGCCCGTATCGCGGGCGCCCGACGTGATCTGCCGGGGCTCCGCGCTTCCATCGGCGGGGACGACGTAGAGCTCGTCGTCCCACACGTAGGCGACGTGGGTCCCCTGCGGGGAGATCTGAGGATCGAGGAGGGGCGCACCCCGCGCCTCGACGACGCGGCGGAGGGGGGCGTCGGCGCCGTCCTGGACGTAGATCCCGTCGTTGAAGGGGACCAAAAGACGGTTGGCCTCCTTGGCCCACGCGTAGCGAGTCACGCCCTCCACCAGCTGGCGCAGGCGCTGGCGGCGCAGCTGCTCCTCGAGCGTCTCCTCGCCCTCCTGCTCGGGCGGGGAGACGAGGGAGCGCTGCTCGCCCGTCTCCCCGTCGAGGGCGTAGAGCTGCTGGGTCAGATCACCCTCGGCGCTGAAGAGGTAGGTCACCAGCCTGCCGTCGGGGCTGAAGGCGAAGGTGTTGGGGATAGCCAGGCCGGGCCGTGGATAGCGGGCGACCTCTTCGATGGGGACGGTGGGTTGGGCTTCGGTCACGGTCATCCTCCTTGTGTGCGATTGCAATGTGGGTAGTCTATCGCAAGAGCGCCAGGACGCCAGCCCTTTGCGGGATCGGGCGTCCTGGCGGAAGCCGGGGTCAGTGGCGCAGCAGCGGGGCCTGGAACTCCTCCAGCGGTACGGGGGCGCCGTAACGCAGAATGGCGGCGACCTCGGGCAGGCGCATGCGCCCACCCTCGACCGCTACCGGCTCCCCGCCCAGCAGCTCCTCGTAACTGCCGTCGGGCAGCTGGACACCGACTTCGCCCTGTTCGCCGGTGACGTTGAAGACCCCGTAGAGGCTCTCCGTGGGGTGCTCCCACGCTGCCTGGATGGTGCCCTCACTCTCCAGGAGCAGCCGCCGGCCCTCCAGCAGGGCCGGCTCCTTCTTGAGGTGTGCGAGTTTCGTGTAGTAAGCCTGCAGCGGGTAGTCGCCCCACTCGATCTTGTCGATCTCGAAGAGGGAGGGGGTGTGGTCGGCGCCCGCCTGCTGACCGGCGTAGATGAGGAAGGAGCCCTTGTTGAAGGCCTCGAAGGCGGCCCAGGCCAGGGCCTGCTCGCGGGTGGGGGCGTAGGCCAGGATGCGCGGCTGGTCGTGGTTCTCGACGCAGCGCATCTTGACGTAGTTCTCGGGGTAGATGCAGTCCTGGAAGCGGACCATCTCCAGGTAGCGGGAGGTGGGAACCTCGTGCCTGACGGCGGCCTGCCAGACGGGCCAGATGTCGTAGTCGTAGGTCATGTCGAAGGCGCGGTAGAGTTGTGCGTCGGCGACGCCCGTCAGCCCCGCCTCCCGCCGCTCGGCGACGAAGATGGCGTGCACCGATTCGGCGAGCCAGATGACGCCGGGGCGCACCTCGGCGACGGCCTCCCGCGCCCGCAGCCAGAAGTCGAGGGGGACGAGGGAGGCGACGTCACAGCGGAAGCCGTCGACGCCGAACTCCACCCAGCCCCGGAGGGTCTCGATGAGGTAGTCGGCGAGCTCCGAGTTGGGGTGCTGCAGGTCGATGACGTCGCTCCAGACGGGGACGGTGGTGTAGGGCCGGCCCGCTTCGTCCTGGTGGTACCAGTCGGGGTGGCGCGCTACCATCACCGAGTCGTGGGCGGTGTGATTGAAGACGACGTCGATCATCACCTGCAGGCCCAGGTCATGAGCCCTCTCCACGAGCCGCTTGAAGTCCTCCCGGGTGCCGTACTCGGGATTGACCTCCCGGTAGTCGACGATGGAGTAGGGGGAGCCCAGGGACCCCTTGCGATGCTCCTTGCCGATGGGGTGGATGGGCATGAACCATATCACGTCGACGCCCATTTCGCGAATGCGGGCCAGGTCCGCCTCCACGTCTGCGAAGGTGCCGTTCGGCCCGTGGTTGCGAACGTAGATCTCGTAGAGAACAAGATTGCGATAGTGCCGGGGCGTATCCTCGGCCATGGTTATCCTCCTTTCAAAAACTGGTGAGCAGTGAGAGGTGAACGGAGAGAAAGGCTCAGGGATTAGGGAGCCGGGACTGGGGATTAGGGCTTAACACCGCAGCCTTGCTCCTCACACCGGGCCTCTCACGAGTGTCACCTCTCTCTCCTCTCTTCTCACTTCTGACTTCTCACTACTCCGCTAGCGGCTCGATGCACTGGGGCAGGTCGTTGGCCGGGTTGTTGACCATCTGCGAGACGGGATAGGCGACCATAGCGTCGGCAGGGTAGGGGGCGAGGAGCTCCTGCAGGGCGTCGGGCTCCTGCTCCTCGGGCGCCAGCCAACGGTCGTAGGCCTCCCGGGGCAGGATCACCGGCATGCGGTTGTGCAGCTCCGCGACGAGATCATTGGGTTCCGTGGTGATGATCGTGCAGGAGAGAAGGGGTGCGTCGCCGGGCTGCCAGACCTCCCAGAGACCGGCGAAGGCGAAGGGTTCACCGGAGGCCAGGCGCACGAGCACCGGGGTCTTGGCCTTGCGGTCGGGCTCCTTCCGCCACTCGTAGAAGCCGTCGGCCAGGATGAGGCAGCGGCGGCGGCGATAGGCGTTGCGGAAGCTGGGCTTCTCCGCCAGGGTTTCGGCGCGGGCGTTGATCATGC
>DAOTVC010000107.1:0-18812 GCA_034437215.1 Anaerolineae bacterium
TCCTCGAGCTCTGGACCGATCTCCACGACCCGGCGAACGGCTACTTCAGCCCGGAGGGTGTGCCCTACCACTCCATCGAGACCCTGATCTGTGAGGCCCCCGACTACGGCCACGAGACCACCAGCGAGGCCTACAGCTACTGGCTCTGGTTGGAAGCGATGTACGGGCACGTGACGGGGGAGTGGAGTTACCTGGACGACGCGTGGGCCAACATGGAGACATACATCATCCCCACCCACGCCGACCAACCCACCAACGACAAGTACAACGCCTCCTCGCCCGCCACCTACGCCGGCGAATGGGAGCAGCCCAGCCTCTACCCCTCACCGCTGGAGAGCACGGTGCCTGTGGGTGAGGATCCGATCGCAGCCGAGCTCTCCGCCGCCTACGGCACCGACGACATCTACGGCATGCACTGGCTGCTGGACGTCGATAACTGGTACGGCTACGGCAGCCGCGGCGACGGCACCACCCAGCCCTCCTACATCAACACCTTCCAGCGGGGCGAACAGGAATCCGTGTGGGAGACCGTGCCCCACCCCTCCTGGGACGAGTTCAACTGGGGCGGTCCCAACGGCTTCCTTGATCTCTTCACCGACGACGCCACCTACGCGGCCCAGTGGCGCTACACCAACGCGCCCGACGCCGACGCCCGCGCCGTCCAGGCCCTCTACTGGGCGAAGGTCTGGGCCGACGCCCAGGGCGGCTCCACCGTCGTGGACAACCTGGTGCCCAAAGCCGCCAAGATGGGCGACTACCTCCGCTACGCCATGTTCGACAAGTACTTCAAGCCCCTGGGCTGCCAGAGCGAGAGCTGTCCCGGCGGCACGGGTTACGAGAGCGCCCACTACCTGATGTCCTGGTACTACTCCTGGGGCGGCGCCGCCGACACCTCCGCCGGGTGGGCCTGGCGCATCGGCTCCAGCCACAACCACTTCGGCTACCAGAACCCCGTCGCGGCCTGGGTGCTGAGCGAGGTGCCCGAGTTCGAGCCCCTCTCCACCAACGGCGCCGGTGACTGGGCCACCAGCCTGGACCGCCAGCTCGAGTTCTACCGCTGGCTCCAGTCCGACGAGGGCGCCATCGCCGGCGGGGCGACCAACTCCGTCAACGGACGCTACGAAGCCCACCCCGACGGTGTGTCGACCTTCTACGGCATGGCCTACGACGAGGCTCCCGTCTACCACGACCCGCCCAGCAACACCTGGTTCGGCTTCCAGGCCTGGTCGGTGGAGCGCGTGGCCGAGCACTACTACCTCACCGGCGACCCCCTGGCCCAGGAGATCATGGACAAGTGGATCGGCTGGGTCAAGGGCGAGGTCCACCTGCTGGACGACGGCGGCTACGAGATCCCCGCCTCCATCAGCTGGACGGGCCAGCCTGACACCTGGGATCCCGCCAACCCCGGCGCCAACGCCAACCTCCACGTCACCGTCGAATCCTACTCCCAGGACGTGGGCGTGACGGGCGCGCTGGCCAAGACCCTCATCTACTACGCCGCCAAGTCGGGCGACACCGAGGCCCAGAACCTGGCCAAGGAGCTCCTCGACCGGATGTGGACCCTCTATCGCGACGACCAGGGCATTGCGGCGCCCGAGACCCGCACCGACTACGAGCGCTTCGACGATCCGGTCTACGTCCCCGAGGGCTGGACGGGCGTGAACGCCCAGGGCGCGACCATCGACGAGAACGCCACCTTCATCAGCATCCGCCCCGAGTACCTGAACGACCCCGAGTGGTCCAAGGTACAGGCCTACCTCGACGGCGGCGACGCCCCCACCTTCACCTACCACCGCTTCTGGGCCCAGGTCGACATCGCCCTGGCGATGGCCGAGTACGGGCGCCTCTTCCCCAACGACTAGATATATCTCGTTACCACGGCGGGCGCAGCCATGGCTGCGCCCGTCGCGTTGGGGTCACGAGCGCAAAATCCCTCTCCTACTTCACGACGTGAAGCACGCCGTCTGGCCACCGATGGAACGATCAGCCCTCTCGCATCGATCATCTGCCATACAAGCCTCAGGGCCGGAGGTGACTCTCCGGCCCTGAGCAGTCGACCACCCGTCTACTGCGTCGGGGAGAGGCGCACCGCCCGCGTCACCAGGTCGGCGAACTCCTGCACCTCCTCGTCCTCGGGCAGGTACTCGGCGATGCGCCGGGCCTGCGGCGCCAGCTCCTCCAGCGTCGTCCCCATCTCCTTGGCCCAGTAGCTCTCCCGCAGCACCTCGGCGTACTGCGCCACGATCGTGGTCAGCTGGAAGCGCGGCGAGGTCAGCTCGAACTCCCGCGCGAAGTCCAGGGCGGCGAAGGAGCGGTTCATCTCGATCACCTCCCGCGTGTCGGGGTCCTCCCAGCGCAGGTAGACGGTCAGGGCGGTGGCGCTCTCCGGCGCGCCCGCCTCGAACTTCACCTCGTAGAGCGCCGTCACGCTGTGCCCCACCCCGATCTCCCCGGCGTCCACCTCGTCGTTGCGGAAGTCCTCGTCGGCGACGTCCCGGTTCTCGTACCCCAGCAGCCGGTAGCTGCGCACCATCTCGGGGTTGAAGTCCACCTGCACCTTGGCGTCCCGGGCGATCACCTGCAGCGTCGAGGTCAGGTTCTTGACGAAGACCCGCTCCGCCTCCCGGATGTCGTCCACATAGGCGTAGAAGCCGTCACCATCATTCGCGAGGCGCTCGAGAAGGACGTCATTGTAATTCCCCATTCCAAAGCCCACGGTGGTCAGGTAGATCCCCTCACCGGCGTGCCGGCGGATCTGCGCAAGAATGGAGTCGGGTCCGGTGTTCCCGACGTTGGCGACGCCGTCGGAGCAGAGGATGACCCGGTTGACGGCCTCGGGCTCGAAGGCCTGGGTCGCCATCCGGTACCCCAGCACCAATCCCTCCTCGGCGTTGGTCGCCCCCTCCGGGCGCAGGCTATCGATGGCCCGAAAGACCTTGCGGTAGTTGCCGTCCAGCTGCGTCGGCTCCAGGATGGTGCGGGCGCGGGAGCCGTAGACCACGATGCCCACCTTGTCCTCGGGCCGCAGGGACTCCACGAGGAGGGAGAGGGCCTGCTTGACCAACCCCAGCCGGTTCTCCATATCCATGGAGCCCGAGACGTCGATGACGAAGGTCAGGACCACGTCCTTGCGCTCCTCGGGAGATACTTCGTAGCCCTTGAGGCCCACCCGGACGAGGTGGTAGTTCGCGGCGTAGGGCGAGGGCGCGCCCTCCAGGTGAATAGCGAAGGCGCCCCGGTCGGGAGGGGCGTACTCCTGATCGAAGAAGTTCACGTACTCCTCCACGCGCACCGACTCGTCGGGGGGCAGGTAGCCGTCACCGATGTGACGGCGCATCACGGTGTAGGATGCGGTGTCGACGTCCACGGCGAAGGTGGAGAGGTGATCGTCCTGGGTGTCGACGCGGGGGTTGACCCCGTACTCCTCGAAGAAGACGTCCCCGTAGGGTTGATCGTTGGGCTCGTCCGTACCGCCCGTCGAGGGACCGACCGGGGCATCCAGGGCCGTGGCGGTGGGAGCGGGAAGCGGGGCGCCGACCTCCTCCTCCACGGGCGCCTCTACTTCCTCATAGTAGACCGGCTGGAGGTCCTGCGACCCCGTCCGCCCGCGAGTCTCCGGCGTCGCGGCCGGGGAGCAGCCCGTGATCAGCACAGCCAACGTCACCAACACCAGCAACAGCATCTTCAGATAGGTCTTCATCGTTCTCCTCCTTGATGTGAATGGGTTCTACACGTTACATGCACACCCGGAGGAAAAGGTTCACGCCATTTCCAGGAATCGTGTGGGGCCGTTTCATACTCTATGTTGCCGGAGCGTACCTCCCCCAGAATAGGGTCAAACTTCCGCCCTTCCCGCCATTCAACACCTATGACTTTACGGGACTTGACAATCGGTGAAGATCCTGCAGGGCCGCACACATTTTACCGCGTCGTCCCAACGCAGTAATTCCACGTGCAGGGGTGAAGACGCTTCAGAGGACGCGCTGCTCTGTCGGTCTACCGCCAATACGCGCTGCGTGTTCTGCATCCGAATAAAGGCATATTCCTGTTCATCGCGCAGCAGGCGCTTGCGATCCCTGGTGTAGTTGCTCAGCCAGGTGCCGGCGTTGAGATACCATCTCCGTACCGGGGCGAGATCAGGATAACCGTGCCCACATTCGCAACGCATTACCAGGCCTTCTTCCACCAGCCGCCAACGGCGACGCGGGGGCTTGTCCCGGTGACATCGCGGACAGCGCAGGCTCCACCCCAGGAGCTGCGTCTCTTTGGTCCCACATTTGGGGCAGGTGAAGAGAGCATGCGCCGCGTGGACTTCGATGCGCTCGAGTTCCGATTCCTCCAGCGGCTCGTTGCAGCGCTTACACAAGATCTGCTCGATGCCGAAGGCTGCCGGCGTGGCGACAGCCGTTATGCTTGGAAGCCGATTCGCTGAACCGTGATTGGGCCGCCAACCCGCTCCAGGTTGCTTGACCAACAGCTTTTGAAGTGCCTGGGCGTCCACACATTCATCTCCCCTCGCATCACACGCCGGATTCGAACACGTTACCTGGCGGACCTCGATCTTCCCCTCACGCAACCGCACATTACGCTTCCTCAGCCCTGTGCCACACTGGCTACAGAGTTTCCGCACGGTCAGCAGTTGAGCATTGTGCGCGTGATCGTGACCGAAAATGTAATAGGGCACGTCGTGCCCATATCTCTTGAGCAATCTTGCAATCCGATGGGCCGATTTATAAGTGTAATCCTCTCCGATATCCAGCAGGGTGCGCACCCCCATGGTGATCCAATAGGCTGCCCCGGCTATGATAACCGTCTGAATCACGGAAAGCAGGGTGTTCAGAAGGATAGGACGGCTCTCAGGATAAGGACCAAGTTGTAGGAAGGTGACTTGCCCGGCAAACACGACACCCAGAATGAAAATCGCAAAGGGGAGCAGGGCCAAGGCCACCTGAATAGCCACGAAAATCGTTCCAGACCGTGAGGCGCGAAGGGTCTTTACCCAGCGCGTCTCATCGAGATCGCGGACACACTCCCAGGGCAGCCCGGTCAAGCGCGCATAGGCCCGGAGTTTGGCTGCGTGGCGTTCTTCAACGGCACCGGAAACGGGATGGCGAAACCAGGCCGCCCAGGCCCGTCGCAAATCCCAGAGCGCACGTCCAAACATGGGCAGAGATCGCCAGGGCTCGTGAAACAGCAGCCAGTTCAAGTAGGTTCTGCGATAAGCGGGCGATTCAAAATTGGGCAGGGAGATCTCCAGATCGTTCACGAGATGCACCAGTCCCAGCGAGCCAATCTGGGGATGGATCTCGGTCTCGTGCAGCGTGGGCTCCAGGATTGGAAGCCAATCCTGGGTGCGTTTGGGAGGGACGCTCCCGGATCGTCCATTCCCAGCCGGCGGTGCAAGACTATCGTAGACGGGCATCAGGAAGTAGCGGTGCGCGTTCACCGGTTCCAACTGCCCCCCATGCTCCAGATAGACCAGGCGGCTGCGGTAGTAGAACCAGCTGTGATCGAAATCTATCCGGCTCTCCAGAGCGGAAAAATCCAGCTCCGGAAGGGTGGTTTCCAATTCAGCGACCGGGACAGGCAGCTCGAAGGAGTCTTCTTTCTGGTGGCAGCGTTGGCGAAGGTCGGCGTACGCTTGCACCAGCCAACCGACGAAGGCGATTTGAACCTCCGGCCAATACCAGTGCGGATCGTGATTTCCACGGATGATCACCAGCCGGTTTCCCTGGGCCAGAAACCAGGCCAGTCCCTGGAAAAACAGGGGGTGTCCCGTGCAGATATCCGCCAGCTGTCCGAGTGCCTCTCGCCGGAGGTCGCCGCCGGCTTTCTGCGGTGCCTGAACGTTCTGCTCTAACTCCGCCCGCAGCGTCTCAGCGATGACCCGGTGGCGCTCCCGGGGTGGCTGAGCGTCGAGCAGGGTGCGAAAGCGTTGCCACTCGGGCTCATCGCCGTACAGAGCATTGAGGATACCTCTCACGCGCTGGACTGGCCCGGGTTCTTCCCCCTCTACCGTGTAGAACGCTTCCCACAGGCATTCCGGCAGGAGCAGATCGACGAGATCAAAATGGTGCATATCCTGGTCGACGACCTGCACAAAGTCCAGGCCGTCTCCGTTGATCACCAACTCATACGGATACCCTCGGCGGTGCTTGCGTTCCATCTCAATGTGGTAGAGGAAACGGAAGAAGGTATCGTCGAAGAAGAAATCCTCGGTAGGGCTGAAGTTCACGAGCCCCTCCGGCGTAGGATGATTGCCGGCGGCCAGGTGCAGATCGCTCACCACCAGGAGATCGTAGTAACGCACCGGCAGATGCGCCAGCAACACCTCGACCTGAGCGCGATCAGCGGCTTCCCCGTGAGGAGCCCAGGCTTCGGTGTGACCAAAGGTGATATCCCGTAGCATATCGCGCAGCGTCAACCCCTGGTTTGTCCACGCCATGGCCTCTGCGACAGAGACGGGAAGGTCCAATACGCCGGCACCATAGAGCCATTCCAGGGCAAAAGCCAGACGCAGTATCGCGTTCTCCCCGCTGCCCGTGCGATCCATCAGCCAGGCGCGGCCTTCGGGGGTGAGCAGACTTTCGGCCATCTGCTCCGGCGCCATAGTGCGCAGTAGCTGCAAGGCAGCTGCGTCGAAGTCGTCCGTGTCAAAATGAGCGAGAATGGCTTCTCGCTTTGTCATTACCATGTCGAGCCATCGGGGATCCACGTAGTTCACCTTTCCCAATAGTGCCTTAGATTTCGCGCCCGAGACGATAGGGGTGCCGGGCCTCCAAGGAACTTTACCACAGACGCCCCCCGTCGCAACACGAAGGGCGCAAGATACCCCCACCCGTAGACGAGAATAGAGGGCCGCAGTTTCACCCGGCGTTGCACCTGGCCAAGCGATTGAAGATCGATCTAGTGTTCCTTCAAGCGTCAGGTGAGGTGCCCATTTACATACCCCCATCCCCTGACCCCCTAGTTATGAATTTTGTAAGATTAACCCCTGTTCAATCCCCGAACAGATCCATCCAAACTCTCCGTTTCCTAACTATCCTTTTGCCGCGTTTTGCTTAAAATATGGACGTTTCCAAAAGGTAAGCTCCCGCGGTTTAACCAGAGCACAGAGATCCCGAGCATATCTTCTGGCACCCCTCAGCAGCAGGAGGGAATGCACCGCCGCCTGCATAGGTAGACAATCTATATCGGATGGGAAGGACACTATGAGCACACGACAGATCATGCTGCTGATCGTTCTTATGGCGTTGACCTGGACAACGACTCCCATACTGGCCCACGAGGAAGAGCCTCCCCCGCAGATCCTGAGCCCCACGGTTCGCTTTGCCCACCTGAGCACCGAGGACGGACTCTCTCACAACCGGGTGACGGCAATTCTCCAGGACAGTGAGGGCTTCGTGTGGATCGGGACGGAGGGAGGTCTGAACCGCTACGACGGCTACACCTTCACCGTCTACCACCACAGCTCCCGCGACCCTCAAAGCCTGAGCGACAATCACGTGACGGACCTATACGAGGATGCCCAGGGCCGGCTCTGGGTCGCGACCCGGGAGGGTGGGCTCAACCGCTTCGATCCCCACACTCAGACCTTCACCCACTACCAACAGGATTCCGAAAATCCCCCCGCTTTGATGGGCCACTTCACCTTCTTCGTCTTCCAGGACAGCCGGGGCGCCGTCTGGTTTGGTGGTCCGCCGGGCCCGACGCGCTTCGATCCGGACACGGGCACCTTCACCCACTACTCACGGCGCTCCAATACATCCCGGAAGTTCGAGGGGGGTGGGGTGTGGGACGTAATCGAGGACGACAGCGGCGACCTGTGGATGGCTGCGGACTTTACTCTGGCCCGTTTCGACCCGGTGGGGGAGAGCTTCGCCTACTACGCACCGGACACTGGAGACGGGCGATTGGTGAAACTTCTCCTCGACGATGCGGGCGCCTTCTGGGTAGGGGGAGAGTTGGGCCTCTACCGCTTTGACCTCCAGACGGAGCGCTTCGAGATCTACCAGCCGGATCTCCCCATCGTCGTGAACGACCTCCTCCTCGACGACGAGGGCACCCTCTGGATCAGCACCCGGGGTGACGGGCTCTATCTCTTCGACACGGAGACGAGGCAGTTCACAGAGCACTACACCTACAATCCTACCTACCCCGCGGGGCTGAGCGGCAATCTCGTCTACGACGTCTATCAGGATCGCGCCGGTATCCTGTGGATCGGCACGGACAACGGCCTGAATCTCTATGACCCCAGGCAGCGACAATTCACCCACTACCGCCAACACCCCGGCAGCGCCCTCGATGGTTCGGTTTGGGGCCTCGACGGGGATCACGAGGGGACTCTGTGGATGGGCGCCGGCACGATGCTCAGCCAGGTGGAGCTGGCTACCGGGCAGGTGACCCACTATCCTCTCGGAGGAGTCACCACAGGCTCTGCCCTGGCCCCCGCCGGGGTCGTGGCGTGGGATCCGGAGGGCCTCGTGTGGGCGGGCGTCGGCTCGACGCTCTACCAGCTCGATCTCACAAGTAGTGAGGTCGTGACCTTCGACCTGCAAAGCCTGCAACCTCCGGGCTTCCCACCGGTGGAGATCGTGGACTTCGTGCGCGAGGATACGCAGCTGTGGATGGGCGTCCTGCGCGGAGGACTTATACGCTTCGATCTGCAGGAGAAAAGCCTCACGCCCTATCCCGTCCCCCCGCCCGCGGAGGAACGGGAGGTGGGCAGCCCTCCCTTCCTCCTCTCCCACGAGGTGACCACGCTCTCCAGGGATCGCGACGGCGTACTCTGGATCGGCTATGCGACGGGTGAGCTCAGCCGTCTCCCGCCGGGAGAGGCAGGCCAGCTTCCTGATCCTGCCAAGATCAAGCACTACCATCCGGGCGCAGATAATCCCGCAGGTGATGCGGTTTCCCTTGGAGGAATCACGGGCCTGCACCAGGACGAGGACGGGACGCTGTGGATCACATCCCGGCGTGGTCTTACGCGCTTCGATCCGGAAAGGGAGACCTTTGCCCTCTACATCCAGCAGGAGAGTCGAGCCGGAGCGGCTGTTAGGGGTATGCAGCAGGATCAGAAGGGAGATCTCTGGCTCGCCACGACGAGGGGGATCTCCCATTTCGACCCCCAGACCGATACCTTTCACAACTACGGCGTGGCAGATGGGGTGGGCAGCAGTGAGTTCCTGGGCACCTCCTGGCAGGCTACGGATGGACGGATCTTCTTTGGAGGCAAGGACGGGTTGACCGCCTTCTATCCCGATCAGGTACACGACAACTCCTACGACCCGCCTGTGGTGCTGACGAGACTCTACCTCTTCAATGAGGAGGTAGAGGTCGGTGAAGGGTCCTTGCTGAATCAGCCTATCTGGGAGACGGAGCACCTGACGCTGCAGCACGACCAGACGTCCATCGCGCTGGAGTTTGCGGCGCTGAACTATGCCGCCCCCCGGCAGAACCGCTACCGCTACATCCTGGAGGGCATTGACGAGGCGTGGAACGAAGTAGGCAGCGACCGCCGGCTCGCCACCTACACCCACCTCCCGGCGGGGACCTACACCTTCCGGGCGCAGGGGACGAACAACAGCCGTGTGTGGAGCATCGACGAAGCCACGTTGACCCTCACCATCCTGCCGCCCTGGTGGGAGACCTGGTGGTTTCGGGGGACACTGGCAGCTTTGATCGTGGGCCTCCTGCTCACCGGCGTACGCTGGCGGGTGAGCGCCCTCGAACGGTACAGCCGCGACCTGGAAACGCAGGTGACCGAGCGGACCAAGGAGCTCCACTGTCTCTACGCCATCTCTCAACTCGTCGAGACGCCGGATATCACTCGGGAGGAGTTCCTGCAGGGCACGGTCGCCCTCATCCCCCCCGCCTGGCACCATCCGGAGATCGCTTGCGCCCGTATCACCTTGGAGGGCCGGACCCATCAGACAGAGAACTTCAGCGAGACCGTCCGTCGGCAGTCGGCGCCCATCATCGTGCAGGGTGAGCAGCGGGGAGCTGTCGAGGTCGGCTACCTGGAGGAGAGAACGGTAAGCAACGGCGCTCTCTTTGTGGAGGAGGAGCGGAGCCTTCTCACGGCCATCGCCGAACGCCTGGGGGAGGTCACCGAACGAATGCGTGCCGAGGAACAAGTGCGGGAGCAGCACCGCTTTTTGCAGACGGTGCTCGACTCCTTCGCCCACCCCTTCTACGTCATCGATGCCGGGACGCGCGTCGTGGCAATGGCGAACAGGGCGGCCTGCACCCCCGACCTCGACGAGCCGGTGCTCTGCCATACCCTTACCCATGGGCAAGCCCAACCCTGTGGAGGTCAGGAGCACCCGTGCCCCCTCGAGGAGATCAAGCGCATCAAGCGTTCGGTGATTGTGGAGCACACCCACATCGACCGGGAGGGACGACACCAGGACGTCGAGATCCACGGCTTTCCCATCTTCGACGAGCAGGATAACGTCGTCCAGATGATCGAGTACGTGGTGGACGTCACGGAGCGCAAGCGAATCGAAGCGCAGAGCCAACGCTTAGTCGTCATGGAGGAGCGCGAACGCATCGGGCGCGAGCTGCACGACGATCTGGGCCAGGTGATGGGCTACGTCAGCGTGCAGTCGCAGGCCGCCCTGGAGCGCCTGGGACAGGGGGAGGTGGAACAGGTCCGTGCTATCCTCCACCAGCTAGCCCAATCCGCCAGCGAGGCCCACGACGACGTGCGGCAGTACATCCTGGGGGTGCGCACGCGCGCCGCTCCCCCTCCCCAAAACCTCTTCGCTGCGCTGGAGGACTACCTGGGCATCCTTCGCGAGCGCTACGCTTTGATCGTGCAGGTTAGCTGGCCCGAGAATCTGCTGGAGAGTCCGCTGGCCCCCGAGGTCGAAAATCAGCTCCTGCGGATCGTCCAGGAGGCGCTGACCAACGTGCGCAAACACGCCGGCGTCGACGAAGCCCAGGTCATCTTCACCTGCCATCCCGACGGGGTGCAGGTCGTCGTTGCGGACCGGGGAGCCGGCTTCGACCGCGCCACTGCGCTCGCAGCGGACGGACACTTCGGCCTGCAGATCATGTGCGAGCGTGCAGAGAGCGTCGGCGGCAGTCTGGAGATCCGCTCGGCGCCGGGGGCAGGCACCCGGCTCGTCATCCACCTCCCCTCCTCCCTGGTCTCCGCCGAAGATACCGGCCCGGTGCGCGGGCTGCGCGTCCTGCTGGTCGACGATCACCCTCTCTACCTGGAGGGCTTGCGGACCCTGCTCGTCTCGCGGGGCATTCAGGTGATCGGGGAGGCCTACGACGGGCTGGAGGCCCACACCCAGGCCCAGGCCCTGCGTCCCGACCTGATTCTCATGGACGTACAGATGCCCCACTGTGACGGGGTCGAGGCCACCCGGCGCATCAAGAAAGAGCTGCCCCAGATCCAGATCGTGATGCTCACCATGGCCGCCGACGACGCGACGCTCTTCGAAGCCCTCAAGGCCGGTGCTTCCGGCTACCTGCTCAAGAACCTCGACGGCGCCCGCTTCTTCCGCCTCCTGCGGCAGGTCATGGATGGCGAGACGGTCATCTCGCCGGCCCTGGCCTCCCACGTCCTCGCCGAGTTTGCTCAGCGGGACGAGGATATCCTAGAGGACAAGATGGCAGCGCTCACCACCCGGCAGAGGGAGGTGCTGGAGCGAGTCGCTCAGGGACTGACCAACAAGGAGGTCGCCGCCGTGCTCCACATCACCGAGCGAACGGTCAAGTACCACGTCAGCCAGATCCTGGAACGGCTGCAGCTCAACAGCCGCCACCAACTGGCGCGGTATGCGGATGGGGGATAAAGCACTGAGTTACTGATCCGGACGAGTACTGCTGAACCGAGCCGGCCTACGACCTCTCCGCCGGCGGTTAAAACCGCCGGCTACCGTATTGAAGTCGGCTGAAGCCGACTGCGCATATGCTTCCGGTAGTGTGCTTGCTGGAGCACACTTTCTTCGTGGTAGCCTGTGGCTTGAGCCACAGGCGATGCCGGGCATGACTTGAGGTGCTGACGTTGCACGCTGCCCCTTTCCAGCCGAAACCCGCACAACTACCCTCTCGATAGAGGCCCCCTTTCGCAGCAAGGATAGCACCACCCTCTCTACAATCCCCCACACTGTACGAAAGCTGTACTTCGTACAGTATACAAGCGCCGCCGCCCCTGCTAAGATGAAAGCGTTCTTGAGTAAGTTCCCATACCCTTTCACCGAACGCAGGAGGAACAGATGATGAAAACAGGACACCTCAAGAAGGCAGCGCTGATCTGGCTCGTTGGAATATTCTTGCTTAGTGTCGGGACGTTAGGGTGTAGCCCACGACCGGACGCCTCGGATGTGCGAGTCCCCAAGGCCGCAGAAGACCTGGAGGCCTTCTGGGACGCCTTCGATTGGTCGGATCTCACGACAGCCGAACAGGAGCTGTGGGGCGTGCTCGGCTGGAACGAGGCCAGCTGGCAGGGTGAGGCTGACGAGCCCGCCTCCGAGAGCAAGGATTGGAGCGCACTGACCGCGGAGGAGCAGCGCGCCGCCCAGCAGCTGGGCTACGACCAGGCCTATTGGGACTCCCTCCCTTAGGGACTGGGGGCTTTTGGGTTTCGCCGGGTGGTGGGGTGAGAAGCTCTAAAACTAGCCCCAATGGCTGCTGCGGGGGGGCGTACCAGACCTTTCCTGCGTTGTGGCAGGTAACGCGTGGCACATGGCCCTGTTGCACCCTGCGAAATCCTGGAGAGCCAGGGACTGTAAAGAAAAACTTCCCGATGGCGTACGCGAGAGCGTAGGGCTGGACTCCCTCGTAGGCGTTTGAGGCTCGCAAATTACAGGAACGCAAGCACGGTTTAAGTAGATCACCCACCAGTACTCGGGAAGTTATACTTTGAAGAGCGCTTAGTTCATGACCGCTCTTCGTCACTCTCAGCTATCGTCAGGGGCGTGGGCCACGCCCCTGACGATGTGGAACTTGCTCAGACGGCTGTTCATCTAGCGGGTGCTGCGGTCCTGACTACGCGACCCGCCAACCGCGTGATCATCCAGCCACTTTTCCGAGGAGGTACTATGGCCGAGCCGTCTTGGCGGATCATCATCTGCGGCCGCTCCATCTTTGCAATGGTGGTGGAGACAAGCCTGGCGGAGCTACCGGATCTGCATGTGACCCGCCTCGATCCACACCTACCAGAGGCTCTCGAACGCATCACCGACCTCACGCCCGACGTCGTGTTGATCGAGCGCGGCAGCGGGCAGGGAGATCTGGCGCTGACACTGCTCAGCCTGGGCATCCCTTTAATCGAGCTGGATGGGAAGGAGAAGCGGGCCCTGGCACTCACCGGCTACCAGGTGCCGACCGCCGGCATCGACGACCTGACCCGGATGATCGAGCAAGTCGTTTCACCCACTCAAGATTCGTGAGAAGATCGACAACGCACAACAGCAAAAGAGCGAGGCTCTCCAGGATTTCGCAGGGTACAACAGGGCCATGTGCCACGCGTTGCCTGCCACAACGCAGGAAAGGTCTGGTACGCCCCCCGCAGCAGCCATTTGGGCTAGTTTTAGGGCTTCTCACCCCACCACCCGGCGAAACCCAAAAGACCCAAGAGCGATCCTTCGCCCATTTTCCCCAGGGTCTCATCCGACCGATAGCTCCCTGCCGTCAGCGTGGGGGCAGACAGAGGATATACACAGTCCCTAGTACGGAAGTCATACCAAACCGGCGGTTCGTCTTACTTGTTTTTAACTATCGATCGTGCTATACTTAGGATTGAGGCTTTATTTACCACGATGGTATCGTGGAGAGGGATAGGCACCTATTCAAGCACCTGCTTGTGATCGCGGAAGACATGACACCTAAGATTCTAGTTATCGAAGATGATGTTCCAACGACACGCCTGCTCTCCGTCTCCTTGGCTCGTCGCGGGTACGAGGTTGTAGTAGCGGAGAACGGACAAAAGGCCTTGGACCTGATCGAGAACCAACCCCCGTCTCTGGTCCTCCTGGATCTGATGCTGCCCGGTATCAGTGGGTTCGAACTATTAGCGCATCTGAAGAGGGGCGAGACGACCCGGGACATTCCCGTCATCGTCGTCTCCGCCAACACCCAGGTGGCATCCAAGGAGCAGGCACGGGAATTAGGAGCCGACCTCTACCTCACCAAACCCTACCGGCTGAAGGATCTCGTGGTAGCCATTCAGGAGATCCTTGGAGAGCAGGCGCCTGACACAAACTAATCGCTTCTGTTTCAACCCAGTTATGAGCTCTCCATAACCGGAACTTCAAGTGTGAACCGTGAGGGCCTCACGCTTTACGCTTCACGTTGCACCCCGGTCGAACTTCGAATGAAACAGATCCAGACTAACCCGCCCAAATCCCCCTAAGGTTCCATCGTGTAACCCGCGTCCTCCCACGCCAGCATGCCCCCGAGCATGTTGTGGACGCTGTCAAATCCCTGCTGCGATAGAAAGCGCTGCGCACGGCTGCTACGATTCCCGCTGCGACAGACGATCACGATCACCTCATCCTCCGGGATCTCCGCAATCCGATCGGGCAGCTCTCCCAGTGGAATGAGGGTGGTGCCGGGAATGTGACCCTCGGCATACTCCCAGGGCTCCCGCACGTCCAACACGACGATCTCCTCGCCCGTGAACAGGGTATGCACCTCTTCTACGGAGAGATCGACCGGCAGCTCCGACACTCCAGCCGGGGCTTCCACCACCATCGCCGGTTCCATCGCCGCCGACGGTGAAAATGCACTACATCCGACCACACTCAGCGCCACAAGTACCCATAACATAGCCTTGAAGAGTATAGGTTTCTCTCGCATCGTGCCTCCCGCTAAACAATCAGGTAGTCATGCAGTCCCTGGTTGATTGGTCATGCTCCAAACTCGGAGTCGTATTATACCACATTAATTCATATGTTCGTATTCTTAACTACAGGTGCCGCTTACAGCGTACCGCCATCCGCCGCTGCTATCTACCGGAACGCCGTCGCAGGTTCGGGCGTGCTCCTCTTCGTCCGCGCCAAGGATGAGAAAGCCCTCGATTCGCGCCCGTATCTGGAGAAGCACGGCGGAGAGCTCACCCTGGTCGGCGCTTGATCTCTTCGCTCCTACAGAACCAGAACGGCCCCGGAGAGTTTCCGGGGCCGTCGCTTATAGGCCTCACCCACTAGCGTCAGTCGAAGGTGAAGACCGCGATGAGCGGGTCGTGGTCGGAGACGCGGCGGGCCGATACATCACCGGGAAGGGGTGGCGGGAAGTCGGCGTTGATGTGCAGAGCCGTCACCTCCGTGAGGCGCCGGTAGAGCGCCGGGGTGACGAGAATGTGGTCGAGGGTCTCCGACACCCCCTGGAAGATGTAGGTGTAGGGCAGTTCGGGGGCCACCTTCTCGTAGACATGACGCAGTCCCCCCTCTCGAAGGGTATCCAGGGGCTTCGAAGCGTAGAAGGAGTTGAGATCCCCCAACACCACGACCAGAGCCTCGGGTTCCCGCTGCAAGATCCCCTCCACCAGCAGCACGTTCCACGCAGCCTGCGCCGTACGGCGGGGCTCCGTCGCCTCCTCTCCCCCCGCCATGGAGGTGAAGTGGTTGTTGAGCAGGTAGATCCTCTGCGGGCCCGACTCCAGCTCCACGGTGACCGTGATGAGCAGCGGGGGGCGACTGGTCAGCCCCTGGGGCGCCGGCAGCGCCTCGCGCCCCTCGACCGTCGCCCGGTCGCCGCGCACCAGGTAGCCCACGTCGATGCCCCGGCTGTCGCTACCCTCCACCAGGACGGGCACGTAGCCGACTTCGACCAGGGCATCCTGCTCGACCAGATCTTCGAGGACGTCCGCGTTCTCCACCTCCTGCAGCCCCACGATGGTGGGCAGGCCCATGGCGACGATGGCGTCCGCCGTCTTTGCCAGATCCCGCTCGTAAGCATCTTTCATCGGACGGGGAGGATCGGAGGGATGAGGGAGCTGGGTGTCGAAGAGATTCTCGACATTGAAGGTCGCCACCGAGAAGGAATCCGCCCCTATTTCAGGCAAGCGGGGAAGCGCCGTCGTGTGGGTGATGATCGTGGGCCTGAGGATCGGTTCGATCTTGTAGTTCTCGTAGGTGAAGGCCAGGGGGCCCATCACACTGAGGACCGTGTCCCCCGTCTGCACCACGTAGGGCAGCGTGGACTGGTCGGCGTGGCTCTCCTCCGAGCCGTCGTCCACGAAGATGAGCATGCCCGTGGGATCCCCACGCCGCACCCGTTCGATCTCCCGCTCCTCGCGCACCAGCACGTACTCCCCGTACTTACTCGTCGGTGCGACCGCCGTGGCGGGTGCGCTGACCTGTACCAACATACCCTCCAAGGCCTCGTAGTAGAGCACCGATTCCGCCTCATCCTCCGGCGGATCCAGCTCCACGGCAGCGGGGAGGGCGTTGTTACGGCTCGCGATCTCGGGCGGCTCCTGCAGATCCAGCAGCGTCTGACCGGAGCGCTCCCGGACCTTGCCGCGCAGGAGCACCTCGTCCCCCAGGGCCACCCCGTCCTCCAGCTCGCCATCCTCGACCAGCACGAAAAGCCCCTCGGAGGTCAACGGGTCCCTGTCCGGCTCGAGGGACTGCACCCAGAAGCCCCCCAACTTGGGGAAGATGCCCGTCACCAATCCCTCGACCGCCACCTCGTCGCGCACGTAGGGGGAGTCCATTCCGGCACCCTGCACGGCCCAGATGGGCACACTCCGCCCGATGAAGGTGATGGCCGGCGGGGTGACGACGGCCTCGGGCCACTCCCCGGCGGTAGCGACCGCTCCGGCGGAGACGATGGAACCCTCGGCATCCTTGCTCGCGCGGGCCACGTAGCGCAGCTCGAGGCGCTCCTCGGGTGCCAGCCCTGAGAGGGTCCAGGTCACTTCGGCGCCCTCCAGGACACCGCCGTCGAGCACGTCGTTGACGCTGGCCCCGGAGGGGGGCACGCTGGCGGAGACGAAGACGTTCGTCAGCGGAGCCTCCGTGTAGTTAGCCACGGTCAGCGTGTAGGTGACCAGCCCCCCCTGCTCCACGCTGTTCGTTCCCGCGAGGGACAACGTCAGCTCCGGGGGGAAGACCTCGGTGAAATCCTCCTGCAGGCGCGGCTTGAGCTGCCAGGTGTCCATGTAGAGCTCGACGATGCCGGTCACCCGGTACTGCTTGCCCAGCTCCAGGGGCTCCACAGAAGCGCCCGTCTCCTTCTCCAGGTAGACGAGTAAGGTATTGCCCTCCTCGTCGGTCAGATCCACCTCATAGCTGTAGTTGAACTCCTGGATGCGCGTCGCCGTCCCCTCCGCGGCAGCCAACCTGCCCAAGAGGGCCTCGTCCTCACCGAAGTCGGCGAGGGCAACCCGCTGGGGCTTGACGACGACGGGATCGTCATCGAGGATCTCCACGTCCTCGGGATAGCTCTCGGGAATGATCTCCACGGCGCCGCGGTAGAGATCGATCTGCCCCGTGACGCGGACCCGCTCCCCGATCTGCACCTCGACCTCGTCCTTGCCCCCCGGGCAGTAGACCTGGATGCCACCCGACTCGTCCTCGACGTAGAACTTCGTCCCGGTGCTCCCCGCGAAGAAGCCGCCGGTGTACATGGTCGCAATGCCCTCCACGATGACCCGCTTGTCGAAGAGGCTGCGGGCGACCCCGACGGGGATGGAGCCGCCCTCGATGACGATTCGCTGCAGCGGGCCGAAGACCCGCAGGGGCCAATTTTCGGCCTCGGCATAAGCACCTTTTAGGTTCACCGTGGCGTAGAGGAGCGGAGCCTCCAACCCCAGAACGATCTCCTCCTCAACCCCGGGCTCCAGCTCCGTTATCACCCAGGCAAGACGCCCTTCGGAGAGCAGCATATCGGGGGCCAGGGTCGCCTCGTCCACGACAAAGCCCTCGGGCACGAGCACCGAGACGTAGACGTTCTCGAGGGCATAACCGGTAGCGTTGGTGAGGGTCAGCCGGCAGTTCAGGGCACCCCCCGGCTTTACACTCGAGGGCAGCGCCACGTCGAAGAGCAGATTGGCCGCGAGGGCGGGCGTGAGAGCACTGCCCGTGTTCTGAGGATGGGGCTCTGGATTGAGCACAAAATCTCCCGCGTTATCGCCGGAGTCCGTCCCGTTCCCCTCCTCCCCACCCGGCAGCCGTTCGAGGCTACTGCCGGCCGGGATGGGCGGCGCAGCTGCCCCCTCGACATATCCCTCGGGCGCGATCCCCCACCCCAGGCGATCCACCACCTCACCATCGGCGTCCCGTAAAAGCAGCCCCCCCTTCTTGTCCAACAGAGCGGTGTCGAACTCATCGTCGGGCAGAACGCCCGGATCTTCCCCTGCCCGGACCAGCAGGTAGTGTCCCAGACCGGGGATGGAGCTACCTGAGGTCCAGGTGTGGATCCGCTGCTCCTCCTGGTTGTCGGCGAGGCGGTACCAGAGGGACCAACCGCTCAGATCGAGGTCCGCAGTTCCGGTATTGTAGAGCTCCACGAACTCGACGTTGTTGTTGCCCGGAACACCCGGCAGGAACTCGCTGATGAGAACCTGACCCTCCTCAAGAGGCGGAGGAGAGGGGGGCGGTGAGCCCAGGGGGGAGCGTGAGACGGAGCCCTCTGGGCCCGGCGTCATCACTACCACACAACCCGCCAACAGGAACAAGAGGACGATGAGGATCAATCTGTACGGTTTAACCATGAAGGCAGTCTCTCCTTGTGAACAACTCCTCGCTCTGCTCACGATTATACCTCGATCTTCAATACCGTACAGATGACGTAGGGCTATCGCATTTGGGTGTGTTTCAATTGAGTTAAACCGAGGCGTGAAACGT
>DAOTVC010000108.1:0-4586 GCA_034437215.1 Anaerolineae bacterium
TGATCGACAGCGTCCAGCTCTATCTCACCGATCATATCGAGGCGGTGGGTGGGGAGTGAGAGCTGCTTGACCGAGGTCAAGCGAGGAGGGTAGGAATCGCAAGGTTGGATCACTCTACTGTGGAAGTCGGAGTCGTGACACCGAAGTAACCATGCAAAGGTCACCGCCCCGGCCGGTGTTTTGATCGACGGTAGGGGGAGAAGCCGAACGAGTGGGCGTTTGTGGACCTCGTTGTCGTCCAGCGTCTGTTCGGGGGGCTTGTCCCAATGTCGCCGGTACATCGTGTGCTGCGGTCGTCGGTGTGACGTGTCGGGCCGCTGTCTTGGACAGTGAGGGCTAGGCAGGTGATATGCGTTGTCTGCGGTGTTCAAATCGTCGTTAGGAGGACCAGGTGCCCAGGGGACGGAAGAAGCGTAGCCGCCGGTGGCAACTGCCGGGGTACGCCAAGATTCCACGTTTTGTCCACGAAGCGCTGAGAGAGGGGAGGATCTCCCGGTCAGCGTTTGCGCTCTGGTGCGTGCTGCGAATGTTTGCGTGGGAGGACGAGGACGCGGGCGCTTTCAGTCCACCAGCCACCGACGTGGGCGACGATGACCTCTGCCAGTGGATGGGCGGTATGAGCCGCCAGTCTATCAGCAACTTGCTCCAGGAGCTCGAGAGTGGGGCTCTCCTGACCAAGACGAACACTCCGGGCAGGCGTCTGATCCAGCTGACCGATCCGCGAAATAAGGTAAGGCCGAATTTACGTAAAATAGATTTTACGTCAAATCCGGACGATCTAGAGGAGGAGAGCTCTAGCTCTTATCTGGAGAGTGAGCTAACTCCTGCTAGTGATCTTGGTTTGTCTAGAGGGGGGTCCGGGGGGAGGGAGCATTTAGGTCAAGGTGATTTTACGTCAAATGGACTTGACGTAAAGTCAGGTTTACAGGAAATCGCGGCGGCGCTGCGGGAGAACGGTGTCTTTGCCAGCCCGGCAGCCACCATCGCAGAGATCATGGTGGAGCGGGGCGTGGGGACACCGGAAGAGGCGCTGGACATTCTCACCGCGGTGCTCGCCGAGACGTCGGCGGATGCTCCCAACCGGCGTTTGGCCATGGCCCGAGCTGTGGCGCGCCTGAAGGAGGGCGATTGGAGGGTGGGGGGATGGGAGCAGGCGTTGCAGGCCGCCGAGAGGGAGCGAACCCATCTCTACGCCTCCTCCGTACCGGCTACCTCACAGCCGATCTCTCCACCTGCACCCGCCGCCCTGCTCTGGAGTCGCGCGTTGGAGGAGTTGGGGCTGCAGATGACCCGGGCAACCTTCGAGCAGTGGCTGCACGACACAGAGGGGCTCGACTTCGAGGTGGTGGAAGGAGAGAGTGTCCTCGTCGTCTTTACACCGAAGCCCCAAGCCCTCTATTGGCTCGATGAGCGGTTGGGTCCCATGATTCACCGGGCGTTGCACTACACGGCCGAGCTGCTGGCGGCGAGTGGAGAGCTCGATCTCACCGCTCTGGGGCTGGAGCGAGAAGCGCTCACCGCACACTTTGTCAACGAGCGAGGGCGCCTTACAGAGAGTGAGGACCCGGCTCTCCACGTCTCAGACGCTGCTTCCGACCAAGACCAAGATGAGGTGCAGGAGCTGTGGTCGCGGCTGCGTTTGGCTCTTCACGCTGCCCTGCCCACGGATTGCCGCGGCTGGCTCACCGATAGCCAAGTCATCGGCTTCAACGGCAACGGCCGCACGCTGGTGGTCCGTGTTCCGAACCTGGAAGCGGAGGAGCAGTTCAACGGTGAGTACGCGGTTGTCGTCCATAGCGTTCTGGCCGACACTGCACCCGATGTGGAGGCGGTGCGCTTTGTCGCCCGGACGGTGTGATTCCGGGCTCACCGGTATGAGGTCAAGAAGATCGACCTCATACCGGTGGACAAGATAGACAACGTTCCATCCATTGACCTGAAACGGGGAGGCAACAGAGAGGGCGAGATTACGGCCAGGGGCATAACGAGCGCGATCGGGGGAGATAACGTCGGAGAGAGCATCGCGCGCAGTGGGAAGGAGGGCGAGAACCATGGCCGATTCGCTGACGAGCGTGGTTCAGAAACTCGTGGCACTGGCCGGCGGCGACCCCACCAAGGTAAGGCTGCCGGCGGCCAAGGGGAAGGTCCGGGTGCGTACGCAGATCTTTGGCCGGGCGCGTATCATCATTGTCGAACCCCGCTATGGTGGCAGAGAGCGCCTGGCTCTGCTGGACAGCGCTGACGACGCCGTGCTGGGGGAGTCGGGGGTGGGTGCGGAGGAGATACGACTGCACGGCCTGCTCATTATGATGAACGGCGGCTCGTGGTTGGTGATGCGAGCGGGATGGTCGGTGCCCCTCGTGGGCTGCGAGCCGAACAGCGACCTTGCCGAGACGTTGAAGTCGCTGATTGGGCAGCGGGTGCGCCTGCGCGGGCTCCTCGATGACCGTGGGCTGGTGGTCACCGCTGTTGAAGAGCATCGGGAGGCGTGACCATGTTTCAGTACGTGATTGCCATCGGAAACGTCGGCATGGAGCCGACGGTGAAGACGACGCAAGGAGGGCGGCGGGTCACCACCGTACGCTTGGCGACGACCCGTCGCTGGTACGACTTCGAACACCGGCGGCACGAGAGGACCGAGTGGCATACCGTCGAGGGGTGGGAGGGCGTCTCCGATATCCTTGCCGACGTCCATGTCGGTGATCTCATCGCCGTCAGCGGTTATATGAAGTATGACAAGGTGAATGAGAAATTCTACGCTACCCTGGTCGCCCAGCAGGCGCTCCGCCTCGGCGGCTCCTCGAAGGCCTGGGAGCAGGACAAGCAGGATCTGCGGCGGTTGGTCATGGGGCTGACGGATCGGGAGGTGCTCTTCCTCCGGCAGCTCGTCGAGGAGCGACTGGAAGCCTCCACGCTCCAGAGGTGAGGACGGGAGGCGTCGCGGTGGAAGGGGAGGGTGACGTTGCGGAGGGAAGAGACGCTGCGTAGGGGGATGAGGTCCACGCCTGCGAAGGGCGCCGGTCCACAAGGGCGTTGGGTCGATGGCGCTACGGCTCCTGGGAGACGCTGTGGGGGAGGTCGCCTCGCCATCTCGCCGGCAGTCAACGTTGGGAAACGCTGCCTCCTTCACGTCTCCACCGGGCCTCGCGGTGCCGGAGCGTCCTTGCGGAGGGCGGTGACGCTGACCTTGCGGTGCGGCGACGTTCCGCTGCAGATCGCCGGCCCGGCTTGTCCACGGGCAGAGCGCCCCTGCAAGGCGGAGACGGGGGACAAGCCGGGTCTGGAGGGCAAAGGTAAAGAGCCGGGGGTTGAGTCCGGCTCTTTAGATATCGTGCTTCTACCGTTCTTCGACGCCAACGAGGCTGTGCCTCGTACAGGCCACCCCGTACATCTGTGGTCTTCTGAACTCGAAGCGGTTCACTTTGAGTATAGCACGGACGAGGAGGTTATACAATCATGAAGCGCTGGTTGTGGATCGCAAGCGTGACGCTCCTTCTCCTGCTGCCCCTGAGCGTGGGGTACTTCACCGCTCCCTGTGACCGGTTCGGGGAGCCTCTGATCCTCTCACCCTATCGTCTCCGCCAGCAGCGATTTCTGCGTGAGGCGAAGATCTGGAGCCGGGAGGTCGCCGAGGCCGGAGCGCTCATCGATGAGCTGCTGCGAGGACCGCAGCCTCAGTCCTCCGGTGAGACCTTCCGCATGGCCGAGCAGGTCGGGCAGGCCGTCGCGCGTCTCGACACGCTTCCACCCCCCGAGGCGCCCGAGGCCTACTTGTTGCTTGGGCAGGAGATGGGACGTGCTCACGATACCTACGTCTACGCCGCCGAGAGTCTCCTCACCTTCTACGGGAGCAGCAACCCCGAAGCTCTGGCGGAGGCCCGGGCAGCGCTCGAGGACGCTGAACTGCTGATGTCAGATCTTGAGGAGGGGATCGCTGGACTGTCCCATCCCCGTTGCTATGAGGTGTGGCGTGAACGGTGAGGGCGCGGAAGATTTCGAGGTCCAGCTGGAGCTCGTACGGGCTCAGGTGCTCAGCGCGCAACGCCGTGCCCACCGCCTGGCCCTCGAGGGGCAGCGGATGGCGGAGATGCTGCAGCGCTATCTCGTCAATCTCTTTCCACAGGCCTTCCCCCACGCTATGGCGCGACCCATGACGCTGCTGGAGGCAGCGGAGTTCTTTCTGCAGCGCCTGTACGATCTTGGGGAGAGGGACATCACGGAGGAGGACGTCGGCGCTGTGCAGGAGGAAGGCATAAGCGTCCCGGCATCTCCTGAACCCCAGCTCTCCCAGCATGCCGTGACCCTCCTCTACACTCTCGGTCACTACGTCTCCGCCGATGCCGTCTTCGACCACTGGTCGAAGGTGACGGAGCGAGAGTTGGGGACCTTCAAGCTCTCCCTGAGCGAGCTGCAGGATCACGGTCTCGTCGCTGTGGAGGAGATCTCCGCCTACCGTCCGCTGACAAGCTACGCCTCGGCTACGAACTACGTCCTTACCGAGAAGGGGCGGGAGGAGTACGCGCAGCGCTTCGAGGCCGAGCCCCTGCGTTACGAGGAGGCCTACGCGCCTTACAAGTCGCCCGAGG
>DAOTVC010000109.1:0-20247 GCA_034437215.1 Anaerolineae bacterium
CCGCCGGCACGTTGACCGCCACGGTGGAAACCCTGCCCGCCCACGGCGACCTGGCCCTCGAACTTGACGGCGCCTTCGTCTACACCCCCACGTCAGGCTACACCGGAACCGTCACCTTCACCTACCTCGCGGGCGCCAGGACGTTGACCGACACCGCCACCGTCACCCTCACCGTCGAGCCCCATTTCGCCCCGGTGGCGACGGACGACGCCTACACCACCGACCAGCTCACCCCGCTGACCGTCCCCGCGCCCGGCGTGCTGGACAACGACAATGACGCCAACGGCGACCCGCTCACCGCTACCCTCCTGACCGCCCCCGCCCACGGCGCCCTCGCGTTGGAGCTCGACGGCTCCTTCGTCTACACGCCCGCCCTCGGCTTCCCCGGCGAGTACACCTTCACGTACGAGGCGAGCGACGGCCTGCTCACCGACACCGCCACCGTCACGCTCACCGTCGAAGCTAACCTCGCGCCCAGCGCCCAGGACGACGCCTACACGACCTACCAGAACACGCCGCTCACGGTCGCCGCGCCCGGCGTGCTGAGCAACGACAGCGACCCCCACGGGCACACGCTGACCGCAACGCTTCTCACGCCCCCCATTCATGGTACAGTGGAGGTGCAGCTCGGCGGCTCCTTCACCTACACCCCCACGACCGACTACCTCGGGGAAGACGCCTTCACTTACACGGCGAGCGACGGCGTGCTCACCGACACCGCCACCGTCGCCCTCACCGTCGCCCCGCCCCCCTGCCAGGTGGAGACCACCGGCGACGGCGTGACCGACTACACCAGCTTGGACGCCGGCGCGGTGCAGCAAGCCGTCGACGACGCCGCCCCCGGTGACCTCATCCGCATCGCGGGCACCTGCGCCGGCGTGCTGAACCGCCACACCTGGTACTCCCAGACCGTCTACATCAGCCAGAGCCTGACTCTGCAGGGCGGCTACTCGCCGGACGACTGGTCGTTGGATCCCGACCCCGAGGCCCATCCCACCACCCTCGACGCCCAGCGCCTGGGGCGCGTGGTCTACATCTCCGGCACGGTGACCGTCACCCTCGACGGTCTGGTCATGACCCGGGGCCTGGCCCCGGACGACTACGGCGGCGGGATCTACAGCAGGGGCACGCTGACGGTCAACGATAGCACTCTCAGCGACAACGAGAGCGGCGTCGGCGGCGCCATCTACCTTAGACACGGCGCCCTGGTCGTCGCCGGCAGCACCCTCTCCGATAACTGGGCCTACGAGGGCGGCGGCATCTACGTTGAGCAAACGCCCCTCTCGATCTCCGAAAGCGCCTTCTACACCAACACCGCGGAATACGGTCACGGCGGCGGCATCTACGGCACGGGCAGTCCCATGACGCTCACGACGGTACTCATGCACGGTAACGAGGGCCTCGATCGGAGCTCGCGTGGCGGCGGAGTGTACATCGCAAGCGGGACGCTCTCGGTGACCGGCAGCACCTTCCGGCAGAACTACGCCGAGTACCAGGGAGGGGGCATCTACGGCAGCGTCACCCCTATGACGGTGACCCACAGCTCCTTCTACACCAACACGGCTTATACGTCGGGAGGTGGAATCCTGGCCTCCGGCGGCTCCCTCGCTCTTGATGACGTCCTCTTCAGCGGCAACGTGGCGGTCGCAGAATCGTCCGGCGGGGGGCTGTTCACCAGCGAAGCCCCCCTTGAGGTACACAACTCGACCTTCCGCCGCAACAGCGCCGAGTACGAGGGAGGCGCCATCTACACCCGAGACAGCGACGCCGCCGTTGCCCATACCACCTTCTACAGCAACAGCGCCACCACCGGCGGGGGGGTGCACGTCATCATCGGAACGCTCGACGTGACTCAGAGCACCTTCCGGGAGAACGGAGTCGCGTCCAATGGCGGCGGGCTCTACGCGAACAGCGCCGTCGTGACCGTCACCCATAGCAATTTCTACAGCAACACGGCCGGGTTGGCCGGCGGCGGCATTTTCAAAACCGAAGGGACGTTCACGTTGATGCACAGCCTGCTACAGGGAAACTCGGCTAGAAGGGGCGGCGGCGTCTTCAACCCTTTGAGCAACGCCACGTTGACCGGCGTGACCTTCCGCCAGAATCAGGCCGACGAGGGCGGCGGCATCTGCAACTATGGGAACCTCACCCTGACCCATAGCCTGCTCAGCGGCAACACCGCCACAAACACCGGGGGCGGGATATACAATGGGTTGGGCAACGCTGTGCTGACCGCGGTCACCTTCGACGGCAACACAGCTAGCAACGGCGCCGGGATGTACAACTTCGGTACGTCCGGCACGAGCAACCCCACCCTGACCGACGTCGTCTTCGACGCGAATGAGGCTTCCTTCCGCGCCGGCGGCCTCTACAACCACGGCAACAACGGCACCAGCAGCCCCACGCTGATCGACGTTACTTTTAACAACAACACGGCCGGGGCGGCCGGCGGCGCCATCTACAACGATGGCAGCTACGGCGACAGCAGCCCCACCCTGACCCGCGTCACCTTCACGGGTAACTCGGTCAACGACGTGGGCGGCGCGATGTACAACGGGGGCTACAGTGGCCGCAGCGCCCCTCAGATGACCGACGTAATCTTCCGCAACAACTCGTCCAACAATATGGGGGGAGCGATCTATTTTGACGACGGCGATCTCAGCGCCACGATCGTCAATGGCCTCTTCGACTCCAACACCTCCGACCACGTCGGCTACAATTACGGGGGCGTGGGCACCCACCCGAGTTTCACCAACTGCACCTTTTCAGGCGCGACTGCCCAGGCGGTGCGCATCTACTTCACCAACGCCGGGCAGACCCCCATCGCCTTCACTAACAGCATCTTCTGGGACAACGGCGGCGACCTCACCAACAACGACGCGGCGATCACCGTGACCCACTCCATCGTCGAGGAGCCTGCCTACGCCTCCGGCGCGGGCAACCTCCACGCCGACCCCCTCTTCATCGACGCGCCACACGGTGACCTCCGCCTGCGCTACGGCTCCCCCGCCATCGACGCGGGCGATGACGGCGCCCTGCCCGCCGGCGTCACCACCGACCTGGATGGCCTCCCGCGCCTCTCCGGCACCCACATCGACATGGGGGCCTACGAGTTCCAGCAGGATGTCCTGGCGCTCGCCAAGTTCGTCACCCCCACGACGATCACCCTCCACGATACCGTCACCTACACCCTCGTCCTCCACAACATGCGCGCGGCAGACGAAACGGCGGTGGTGCTGACCGACACCCTCCCCGCCGGCGTGGACTTCGGCGGCTGGATCAGCGCCCCTGCGGGCACCCAGCAGGCCGGCAACACCCTCACCTGGACGGGCGCCCTCTCCAGCGCCGCGCAGCTCACCTTCGTCTTCACCGCCACCCACACCGGCGACCCCGGCGATGTCCTCACCAACACCGCTCACTTCAGCGGCAGCCTCCAGCAGGGGAGCGCCTGGGCCACCTTCACCATCTCCAACCGGGCCCCCGTCCTGGATCCCATCGGGGAGCAGACTGTCGCCGAGGGCGAGACCCTCACCTTCACCGTCTCCGCCTCCGACCCCGACGGCACGACCCCTACCCTGGGCGCCGAACAGCTCCCCGCGGGCGCCACCTTCACCCCCACCACCGGGCTCTTCGCCTGGACCCCGGGCTTCGACGCAGCAGGTGTCTACACCGCCACCTTCTTCGCCACCGACGGCCTCCTCACCACCACCGCGACCGTCACCCTCACCGTCACCGACACCAACCGCGCCCCCGTCGCCGTCGCCGGCCCCGACCGGGAGGTCGCCCCCGGCAGCACGATCACCCTCGACGGCGCGGGCAGCTACGATCCCGACGGCGAGCCCCTCACCTACCTCTGGACCCGGGCCGGCGACCCTGCCTTCACGTCGCCCCTCAGCGTGACGACCTACACCCTTCCCGCCGGCAGCGGCGTCTTCACCTTCACCCTCACCGTCTCCGACACCCAGGGCCTCTCCGACAGCGATCTCCTCGTCGTCCGCACCACCGAGCACTACGTCTACCTGCCCCTGGTCTGCCGCAGCCGCGACTGACCGGCTCGCACACGGCGGCCCCCGAGAAACTCGGGGGCCGCCGTCTCGTGCCGGACCACGCTTCTAGTGCTTCTTAGAACGCCAAGTGATGTGCCCATTCACATGCCCCCATCCCCCTGCCCCCTTCCCCCGCAGCGCGACTTGGTCTGCCGCGTTTGACACTCCGTGCGGGGGAAGGGGGAACTTTAATCGTGCGGGGTTGCGCGGCGCTGTGCGCCGCGCAACCCTGCACTAAATAGATCTCCCCCTCCCCACGGCGCGTAGCGCCGAAGGGGAGGGGGCCAGGGGGAGGGGCTATTGAGATCTGCCGAGCTGCGACATAAGCAACAACTACCAGCGCTAGTACTGATGTGACTTGGAGTAAAGCAACAGAGTGATCAGCGACTGGAATGTGCAACGAAACAGGTGTGAGAAAACACTAGGCCGAACCGGCGCTCCCCGAGGGGGCCTGCATCTCCCGGATGACGACGAGCAGCCAGAGGCCGGCGCCGATCATCAGGACCAGGTCGGCCAGGTTGAAGACGCCCGTGCGCACCGGCCCGATCCCCAGGTTGAGGAAGTCGGAGACCCGCCCCCCGCGCGTGATCCGGTCGATGAGATTGCCCAGTCCCCCCGCGACGATGAGAGAGCCGGCGACGATCTCCGTCCGCAGAAGGCCCGGCGCCGTCAAGAGATAGACGATCACGCCCACCAGCAGCAGGCCCGCGAAGACGGCGAAGATCAACGTGCGTGCCTGGGGCGGAAGCCCCGACCCCAGACCCAGGAAGGCGCCGGTGTTTTCGGTGTACTTCAGACGGACGAGGTCGCCCCAGAGGGAGATGGGCGGGCGTGGCGCCAGGTAGGTGCGGGCGACGGCCTTGGTGATCTGATCCAGGGCCACCGTCACGCCGGTGATCAGGCCGAAGAGAAGAAGACGCTCCCTCAGGGGCATGACGCTAGATCTCCTCTCCATCGTGCAACAGTTTTGGGGTCCATCGGTCACAGCACCTCCCGCTCTATTTCCACCCAGTTGACGAACGTAAGTATAGAGCACCACCGCTCCTGTACAAGGAGAGAGAACCGTCACCTGCGAAAGCACCAGAGCGTACACATATGGATGTGACACAATACGATTTGTCCCTTCGATACCGTCGTCCCGAGCGCAGTCGAGGGACCTGGCGAAGAGCACGTAGTCGAGGGATCTCTCACGGTCATTCATGGTTTAAAACGAGGGGCAGAGAGATCCCTCGACTCCACTTCGTTCCGCTCGGGATGACGTGCTTTGAATGGCGTCTTGATATGCGTACGCCCTGGCTAAAACACTGCTCGCCTTTGAACAAATGTTCTGGTATAATAGAGATACCCTTTGGGTGTGTTTCAATCCAGTTGTGAGCTATCCATGGCTGAAACGTGAAGCCCTCACGTTTTACGTTTCACGTTTCACGCCTCGGTTTAACTCAAGTGAAACACACCCATACCCTTTAAGCAGAACATTCATCACGAGAGGAGAACCATCATGGAACCACGCATCTCGATCGTCACCCTAGGCGTTGCGGACTTCGAGCGCTCCTGGGCCTTCTACCGGGCGCTGGGCTTTGAGACCGACGCGGGGCCCGAGGGGCCCATCGCCTTCTTCAAGACCAACGGCACGGTTTTGGCGATCTACCCGCTGGCGGAGCTCGCCGCCGACGTCGACCCCACCCTCCCCGCCGAACGCAGCGGTTTCTCGGGCGTCACGCTGGCGCACAACGTCCGCTCCCGCGAGGCGGTCGACCGCGTCCTGAGCGAGATCGAGGAGGCAGGCGGGCGCATCGTCAAGCCCGCGCAGGAGACCTTCTGGGGCGGCTACAGCGGCTACTTCGCCGACCCCGACGGACACTACTGGGAGGTCGCCTTCGGCGAGGGCTGGCAGTTCGACGAGCAGGGCCACCTCGTAGTTTAGAATCAGTTGGGTGTGTCTCACTTGAGTTAGACCGAGGCGTGAAACGTGAGGCCCTCACGTTTCAGCTACGGATAGCTCACAACTGGATTGAAACACACCCGAATCAGTTGCTGATCACCGGTGCCTCGTGCAGGTAACGCTCGTCCTCCAGTTGTCCGACGATAAAGGAGGCCATGTCCTCCCGTGAGAGCCGGGGGCCCGTCCCCTGTCCCAGGTAGCCGGCGCGGATATCGCCCGTGCCGGGGTCGCCGGTGAGCATCGGCACCCGGACCAGAGTCCAGTCGCGGTCGCTCTCCCGCACCCGCTCGGCCACGCGCCGCATGTCCTCGTAGACGTGGCGCGCCGTGAGCTTGAGCACCAGGCCGATGATCTCACCGGGGGGCGCGCGCTCGACTACTACGAGGTCGCCTCGATCTTCAGCGAGGTGCTGGACAGGGAGATTCGCTACACCGACCCCTCGCTCCTGCGCTTCTTGCGCGAGAGCGTCGCCCGGGGCACGCCCCTCATGTTTGCCCTGATCATGGCGGGGCTCTACACCTCGACCCGCTTTGGCATGGCGGATCGGGTGACGGACACGGTGGAGAGGTTGCTGGGGCGACCGCCCATCCCCTTCCGCCGTTACGTCCGGGACTACGCCGGGGCCTGGCGGTGAGCCGGGCGCAGGATGGCCTACTACCCTGATCTCTCGCCCTACACGTACTCCTCTCACGACACCGAGCCGACCGGGTCTGACCCTACCCTGATTTGCGACCGGTGCCTTTTCGGTATATCATCAACTATCTGACTGCGTGACCAAACGACTACACGACTATCTGACTATCTTGAAGGAGGCAATAAAGCGATGACCTACGTCACGATCAAAGGACAACGGATGTTTTACGAGGAGCACGGTTCCGGTTATCCCCTGCTTATGGGGCACAGCTACCTGTGGGACGCCCGCATGTGGGAGCCGCAGGTCGCCGTCTTATCGGAGCACTACCGCTGCATCGTTCCCGAACTCTGGGGGCACGGGCGCTCCGATCCCCTGCCGGAGATCCCCTACAGCCTCGACGACGTCGCCGAGGACTACTGGACTTTCGCGCAGGCCCTGGGACTGGAGCGCTTCGCCCTGCTCGGTCTCTCGGTGGGCGGGATGTGGGGCATGCGGCTGACCCTGGACCACCCGGAAGCCGTCGAGGCCCTGGTGCTGATGGACACCGACGCCGGTGACGAGCCGGCAGAGAGCCAGGCGGGCTACTTCCAGATGCTCGACGTGGTGGAGCAGGCGGGCGTGATGCCGCCGCCCATTGTCCAGGCAGCGACGCCCTTCTTCTTCGCGCAGGTCACCATGGACAGGGAGCGCCCCTTCGTCGCCGCCTACCAGCAGCGGCTCGGCGCCACCCCGCCCGAGAACATCCCCAGCATTGTGGCCCTGGGACGTGCCATCTTCGGACGTGAGTCGATCCTCGACCGGGTCGACGAGATTGAGACGCCCACCCTCGTCGTGGTAGGGGAGGGCGACCGCTCGCGCCCCCTGCCCGAGTCGAAGACCCTGGCGGAGCGCATCCCCGACGCGCAGCTGGAGGTCATCCCCGAGGCGGGTCACATCTGCACCATCGAGCAGCCGGAGCGCGTGAACGAGGTCCTGCTGAACTTCCTGGACTCGGTGCTCTAAGTCCGCTCGCACGCCTGAACCTCCCCCACCCCCTCCGGAGTACGGTCTCGGAGGGGGTGTTTGGGTCCATCATCTGGCACTTCTTGGCTTTCAAAGAAGGGATCAGGGACTGGAGACCAGGGATTGGGCGACCTCACCGGGTAGGGATGGGCCTGATCCCTCTGCCCGCGGTGGTCTAATTTCCAAGATCAAGTATAGTTTAAGGGAGTTCTACCCCGCACGTCCAAGCAGAGAGGAGGCACAGATGGTGGTGATGGAAGACGTACTCGGGCTGATCCTCGGTGGGGGGCGCGGCACGCGTCTCTACCCCTTGACCAAGAAGCGGGCCAAACCGGCGGTGCCCCTGGCAGGCAAGTACCGCCTCATCGACATCCCCATCAGCAACTGCCTGCACTCGGGCATCGACAAGATCGACATCCTCACGCAGTTCAAGTCGGCCTCCCTCCACCGGCATATCTTCCGCACCTACCATCGTGACAAGTTCACCAACGGTTGGGTGGAGATCCTCGCCGCCGAGCAGACGCTGGAAAACACCCACTGGTACCAGGGCACGGCGGACGCGGTGCGCCAGCAGCTCGTGGAGATCCGGGCTGCGGGCACGGAGTACGTGCTCGTTCTGGCGGGGGATCACCTCTACCGGATGGACTACAGCGACTTCCTGGACTTTCACGTCGACAGCGGCGCGGACATCACCCTGGCCGTACAGCCCGTCAGCGCTCAAGAGGCCCCGGCCCTGGGGATCCTCAAACTGGACGGGGAAGGGGAGATTGTCAGTTTCACCGAGAAGCCTCCTGCCACGGAGCTCGCCGGGTTGGAGAGCGTGTCGGACTCTGACGAGCCCTACATGGCCTCCATGGGCATCTACGTCTTCTCGACGGCGCTGCTCTTCGAACTTCTGGAGACGCCCGGCGATGACTTCGGCAAGGAGATCATCCCCGCAGCCCTGCCCGAGCGGCGCGTGATGGGCTACGTCTTCGACGACTTCTGGGCCGACATCGGGACCATCCGCCGCTTCTACGAGGTGAACCTGGCGCAGACCTCCCCCGATCGCCCCTTCGATCTCAACGTGCCGCACCGGCCCATCTACACCCACGCCCGCTTCCTCCCGCCCTCCGAATCCCATGGCTCCCGGCTGGACCGGGTCCTGATCGCGGACGGTTGCCAGATCTACAACTCCGAGATCACCCACTCGGTCATCGGCCTGCGCAGCATCATCGGTCCCGGCGTGCAGATCGAGTCGTCGGTGCTGATGGGGGCCGACTACTACGAGACGGAGGAGGACCGGGAGGAGAACCGGCGTCGCGGGCGCCCGGACGTGGGCATCGGCGAGGGATCGGTTATCGAGAGCGCTATCATCGACAAGAATGCCCGCATCGGTCGCAACGTGCATATCCGCCACGCCCCCGACCGTCCCGATAAGGAGACCGAGAACTGGGTAGCCGAGGACGGCTTGATCATCGTGCCCAAGAGCGCCGTCATCCCTGACGACACGGTGATCTAGCACCTACCCAGGTTGATCCCACAGAACTCTTAGGAGGTGTAACGTGTCCTTTCCCAAACCCTTTTACCGCTGGCGCCCCCACCCCTGGCACGGGTTGGATATCGGGCCCAACGCGCCGCATGTCGTCCACGCTTATATCGAGATCACGCCCTTCGATCTCATCAAGTACGAGATCGACAAGACCACGGGCTACATGTTCGTCGACCGGCCCCAGCGCACCTCCTCTCAGCCCCCCACCCTCTACGGCTTCATCCCCCGTACTTACTGCGGGTCCCGGGTGGAGGCGCTCTCTCCCAACGCGGAACAGGGGGACGGCGATCCCCTGGACATCTGCGTCATCAGCGAGAGACCCCTCAACCGCTCCGAGGTGATTCTGAACGCCCGGATCGTCGGCGTCATTCAGGCCATCGACGGCGGAGAAGCGGACGACAAGATCATCGCCATCCTGGAAAACGATCGCTTCTGGGAGGAGGTCAACAACGTCTCCGAACTGCCCGAGGTTCTGGTCAACCGCCTGCGCCACTACTTCAGCACCTACAAGATGGTACCGGGTGGGGAGTCGAAGATGTCCATCGAGGCGGTGCTGGGCCGCGACCATGCTCTAGAGGTGATCGAAGCAGCCATCGCGGACTACGACGAGACCTACGGTCAACCCACAGGAACACGTAAGCCGCAGGGGGGCAACGCGGAATAGACAGCGACCGAAGAGCCTACACCCCAGGGCCGGCCAGGGCCGCGCTCTTGGCCTCCCTCCGCTAACCCTACGTCTCACCGCACGAAGAACGCTACCCGTTCTCCATGCGGCGGATCAACACCCAGTCGCGCAGGAAGAGGACCACCCGCGCGGCGTAGTAGAGGGTCCGGTAGAGCCGGCCCTTCTGAACGGGGTCGTAGTCCACCAGGAGGATGCGGCGCCCCGGGGGCGCGGTCAGAAGGAGGTTGTGAGAGCGCAGCAGCGTGCGCTGCACGAGAAAGCTCCACATCCGTTCGGGGAGGCGCAAGAGAGAGTTCGACCGGCGGCGCTCGGCTCTGTTGCGGTTCACCCGTCCATAGAGGTCGGGCATGCGCCCCGTCCGCAGATAGAAGTCGAGGGAGCGACGGATGATCTCGCGCAGCTGAGCGGCGATCCGTTTGCGCTCGTCAGCGCCCAGAGCAGGGTAGTCGACCGCGCAGAGGGAGCGGGCGTTGCAGACGTAGGGCTGGACGACTACAGGCTTCGCCTGCCCGGCGCTATCGCGGGCGACAAAGAAGTAGTTGGGAATGGTGTAACGGGGGCCCAGCGCTTCTGTAAAATCCCGAGCGGCGGAACGCAGGAGACACGCCCGAGCAAGGGCTTCCTCCACGGAGTCCGTCATCTTCGCACTCTTGACCTTGACGACGTGGCGCCGGTCGTCGGTGCAGTAGACCTCCGTCTCGTTGCCGCCTGCGATGCGCTGCATGCGCAGGTCGGCGTCGACGGGGGCAAAGAGTCTGTCTGCGTACATCAGAGTCGTCATATCACTTTCCGCTCTAGTCCTCTAATCATAAACGAGGGGGGTGTACCTGCTCACCGGGAGCATCGGGCGCCCCTCATACTACTTCATACGAGGAAGAGGGGCGTGGGTTGTAAGACAACAGGACTATAGTTAGCGCCAAGGATCAGCCATCACCCCCCTCCAGAAAGCGGCGCAGCTCCACGAGGAGCGATCGTGGGGAGGGGAAGTTCTGAGGATGGCGAGGACTGCCGATACGAAAGAGGACCCGCGAACCGGGCCGCCGCAGGTCCTCGTAGTCGATCCCCACGGGCACGATGGGCAGGGTGAGCCCCGTCTCCTGTACGGTGCGAAAGGCGTGCTGCACGGCGCTGGGATCAAGGGGACCCAGGGAGTGAGGGCAGAAGCGACCTTCAGGGTAGACGGCGACCAGCTCCCCCTGTGCGTAGAGCCAGGCGACGTAGTCGAAGGCCTGCTGCTTGCGCCGTCGAGCCTCCCGCAGACGCGCAGCGCGCGCCGCCTGCCCATCGAGGCGCAGGATGTCCCGGGCGCGGATCACGGGGACGGCCCCGAAGGCCTCCATCAGCCCCGTGGGGAGACCTGCAGCCCCGTACTTCATCAAGTAGTTCGCCGTGCGCCCCGTCCGCCGGTAGAGAAACCGGCTGAAGAGCAGCGTATCCCGCGTGGAGCGGTGCTTGAGGAGAAGCAGAGCCGGCCCCTCGCGGGGTAAGTGCTCCTCCCCTGTGACCACCACCCGGTGGTAGAGGGCGACGAAAGCCAGGAGAGGGCGGAAGACGTGGAAGAGCCACGGCTTGCGGCGCAGGGTGAAGCCCTTTTCGGTATTCATCTCAGACTGCCCTGAAAAAACTTCTTCCAACACGGAGAACACCGAGAAAACCAAGGAGATAGTGAAGTATCTTTATAAAAAGCGCTCTTTTGTCTGATTTTATGAAGTCCAATTTAAAAAATCTCCGTGCCCTCTGTGGTAAAAAGGCTTTTTTCAGCAGAGTCATCTCACCATCCTTCGAGCGGTATCGTTCTACCCTCATTATACGCCAACCCATCGTGAGATATGCCCACCTCAGGCGCTGTGCTACAATATCCCTGATTGACAAGAGCGGAAGGGAGGGGGAAATGTACGAAGCCGTCAAGGGCGAGCACTTTTCAGATCTGCTGTCCAACCCGCAGGTCTTCGACTTCAGCCGCCGCATGATCACCGAGAGCTACGTGGCTTGCGTCCCCGGACACGAGGAGGAGATGCGGGCCCTTCTGGAGCGCGCCTTCGCCCTGCTGGCGGCGGCTCGGAATGACGAGGAGCGGCTGCAGGAGAGTGTCGCCCTCCTCATCGACGAGGTCTTTCGTAAAGAGGACGCCGACTTCTGGTTCAACCGCCTCTATCTACAGTACAAGCGGGACTTCAAGCCCCACAAGCGTTTCCGGGAGCTGCGCCCCTGGCTGCGGGGGAAGCGCGTGCTCGACCTGGGCTGCGGGAGCGGGCGGCTCTCCCTGCAGCTGGCAGAAGGGGGCTACGAGCCCGCGCTCACCGACGTCCTCGACTACCGCGCTCCCGAGGCCCGGCACCTGCCCTTCGCGCGGATGGAGCAGCCCCGGCGCATCCCTTACGCCGACGGAGCCTTCGACAGCGCCGTCGTGATGGCGGTGCTGCACCACGTCACGCCGCAAAACCTTCTCCCCCTCCTGCAGGAGCTGCGGCGGGTCGCCCGGCGGGTGGTCGTGGAGGAGGACAGCTTCCAACTGCCTGCAGACCTGGAGGGGCTGGATGAGAGATTGGCGCAGGAGGCGCAGCTGCGCGCCTTCGTCGCCCTCCCGCCCGAGGACCAGCTGCGCTACACGATGTTCCTCGACTACTTCGCCAACGCCGTCACCCAGGGGCTGCCCCAGATGGAGACCCCCTTCGACTTCAAGACGGTGGAGGAGTGGCAGAGCCTCTTTGTGGAGCAGGGCTTCACCGTCCGGCGCACGCTCCTGCAGGGCTTCCAGAAGGGGCACTTCAACCGGGCCTGCCACGTCTGGTTCGTGCTGGACGCGGAGGAGGAGCCGGGGCCATGAGAGATGAGAAGGAGAGATCCGGCTGGAGGGAGGGCGCCGTTGCCCTCTCCCTCCTCTACACCGTCGGTAGAGCGGCTGGCGGAGACGGAGGAGGCCCGCGTCGGCGGCACGTCGGGCTCCGATCACTGCTACGTCGTGGTGCGGTTACCATTGGAGGAGAACCGTAGGCTCGTCTCAATTGTGAGGAGTGAACTCCCCTTTCTCCCGTTGTGTGCTATAGTGAAACAATAGTCACGGGCAGCGCCCGTGCCCGTGACTATCACTTTTTCGCAACGCTCTCAGACCAGCGCTGCAACAGCACATCGAAAAAGGAGTGGGGTATGGCGGGGTTGGAGTTGGGACCGGGGATCCAAGAGCAGGCGCGGGACTTCGTCCGCAGGCGCGTTCGTGAGGGCTTCTCCACACCGAAGGAGATCATCGATCAGGGATGTGACTACTTCATCGACCAGGCGGATCTCGACGCCCTCGAGCCTTACCTGCAACAGGCTATCAGTGAGGAGCTGCGCGCCCATCGGGATGCACAAGCCGGTTGGCCCGAGATCACCGACTGCGATCTCCTGGACATGGCTTTTGGTGTTCTGGACCATCGGGGGATCGTAGCCCGACAGAACTTCAGCTGCTGCCAGACCTGCGGGCACACCGAGATCGGTGCGGAGATCGAGAGGGTCCGGAAGCAGCGTCCCGTGGAAGGGTACGTCTTCTATCACGAGCAGGATACGGAGTCGGCTGCCGAGACGGGGGCCCTCTACCTGGCCTACGGCGCCGTCGAGGAAGGTCCCGCGACACTCGTCGAGGTGGGCCAACACATCGTGAGCATCTTACAGGCCGAGGGCCTACACGTCGAGTGGGACCAGGACCCCCGCAAACGCCTTCGGGTGAACCTCGACTGGAAACGGCGCCGCACCTATCCCGGGGAGGCGAAGTAGCGCACTCTCCTACGGCAACGACGCGCAGAGGCGCTCTCGACCGTGGTGAAACCTAACGAGGTTGGTTAGTGTTATAATGGGGCGTGGAGGTTTACCATGAGAGACTTTGTAAGATTCAAGATGATTTTCGGCGTTCTGGCGGTGCTCGCTCTCCTGCTCACGGCCTGTGGAGCGCTCACCCCGGAGATGCCCGCTTCCTCTCTGCTGCCCGCCTCCCCTACAACGATGCCCACCGAAGAACCCATCGTGATCCTGGAAGGAATCGAAGCCGCAGAAGAGAGCGACCCTCTGTTGATCTGGGAGGACCGCATCCTCCTGGGAGAGACGGAGGGCTGCCACCGCCTGATGATCACGGCAGACCGGCAGGCGCTCTACGGCCCCTGTGAGGTCGCTCCGGCGACGGCCGCCTTCGAGGCCCCCCAGTGGGAGGAGATGGTCACCCGCTTCGCCCCCTTCGACTATCAGGAAGGGGAGACCCGGCTGCAGTTCGAGGGCCGCGGGGAGATCGCCGATCCCGCCTGGCAGCGGGCGCTCGCCAACTGGGCGGAGACCACCTACCGGGAGCTGGCAACCGGTCAGGTCTGTGCGGCCTGTCCTACCATCCTCGCCTGGAACTTCGGCGAGGTGGAGGGCCAACCGGGGACCTGCTCCCTCCTCTGGGTCACCGACTACGGCTTCGCCCATCTGGGGCGCCTGCCCTGCGCGGGGGGAGAGACAGAGGTTGTCGCCCAGGGGTGGCTGGAGACGCCGGAGTGGGCTCGGCTGGAGGGTTGGCTGCGCACCCGGGCCCCGCTCTTCGTCGGGGAGGATGGCTCCACCTACTTTATGGGACAGGGCGCCGAGCCCCTCGCGGTGGAGGAACTGGCAGCGTGGGCGGAGGGTGTGCGCGCGCGAATGGCACCTTAAGCCGGAAGACTCTGCGATACCGAGCCCTGACTTCCCTGAAAGAACTAACCTTTCACCACTGAGACACGGAGGACACCGAGAAAAGATTAAACTTTACATTCCTAAAATCACGTTCCGTGTTGATTTATCTAAATTTTATTAAATAAGTGCTTTAAATCTCTGCGCTCTCTGTGTCTCTGTGGTAAAGGAACGAGTTATTTCAGTAGAGTCAGCCCTAGATTTTTCGATTACAAGCGGGATCTAGGGCTCGCGTGCCATCCCAATCTCCGTTCGCGTCGCGACCAGGGAGGCGTGACTCGCCTGCGAGGATTCACCGGACAGCCGAGTACGGAGGTTCAGGTGCGCTCCGGTGCCGCGAGCGTCGGCTCCTCCCCCGCAATCCCGTCCTCGCGCAGGGCAGCGACGAAGAGGAAGGAGGAGAGGCGGTTGATGAAGGCCAGGTTCGCCGGACCAACGTTGGACTCATCGTCGGCGAAGGCGACGAGCCTCCGCTCCGCCCGCCGCACGACGGTGCGGGCGACGTGACAGGCAGCGCCGGCGGGGGAGTCGCCGGGCACGACGAAGCCTTTGAGCTGAGGGACCAAACCCTCCAGCCACCCGATCGTCTCCTCGAGCCCGGCGACGTCCTCCTCGAGCAGCCCCGGGAACTCGTGGCGCATCTGGGGCATCGCCGAGAGGTGGGACATGAGGCGGTAGAGGCAGCGCTGGGATTGCAGGAGCGCCGCCGCGATCCGCGTGTCCTGCACCAGCGAGCGAGCGTTCCCCAGCGCCGCGTTAGCTTCATCAAGGGTACCGATGGTGCGAATAAGATCGGAGTCCTTGTGCAGGCGCGTCTCCCCACCTAGTCGCCCCGTGTCCCCCTTGTCGCCCTTGCCCGTGTAGAACTTGGTCTTGTTCATCGACCCTCCGGAAAGCAGAGGGAGAAGGGATCAGGGACTGGGGACAAGGGTCCCCCCACAGCGTCCCCTACCTGATCCGCTCCCTCCTTCTTCAGAGTTCCGTCTGCCCCACCAACTTCACGTAGTTGGCCCGCTCGAAGGCCGCGGCGTTGGAACTCTTCTTGTGGCTCAGAATGCCCTGTAGCTTCTCGACGGAGGCGTACTCGTGCTCGTCCATCCAGGTACTGAGGCCCCGGGTGAGCTCCTTCAGCTTGCCGAGGCCCTCCTGCAACAGGACGGAGCAGACCTGGGTCACGTCGGCCCCCGCCATGAGGGCCTTGACCACGTCTTCGGGGGTATGGACGCCCGTGGTGAGCGCGAGGGAGGTCTCGACGCGCCCGTAGAGAATGGCGATCCAACGCAAGGGCAGCAACATCTCCTGGGAGCTGCTCAGGTGCAGGCGGCGGGTCGCCTCCAGCTCCTCGATGTCGAGGTCGGGCTGGTAGAAGCGGTTGAAGAGGACGAGCCCCTCGGCTCCCGCCTCGGTCAGCCGCTGGGCGACATTTCCCGTGGCGCTGAAGAAGGGGCTGAGCTTCACGGAGACGGGCAGGGAGGTGTGCTCCTTGACCCCCTGGACGATGTTCACGTGGAGGTCCTGCACCTCGGTGCCGGTGACCGTGGGATCGGTGGGTATGAAATAGATGTTGAGCTCGATGGCGTCGGCGCCCGCCTCCTCGAAGAGCTCCGCGTAGCGGGTCCAGCCGCCGGGACTGAAGCCGTTGAGGCTGGGGATGACGGGGATCTCCAGCGTCTCCTTGGCCCGCCGAATGATCTCCAGGTACGCGTCCTCGTCACGACGGTACTCCTCGAGGGGCGGGAAGAGGTCGATCATCTCGGAGTAACGGTATTTCGAATCCTCGATCATGTGATCCAGGAAGGTCGCCTCCTGCTCGATCTGCTCCTCGAAGAGGGAGTAGAGCACGACGGCGCCCGCGCCCGCGTCCTCCATCTCCTTGAGCTTCCCGAGGTCACGGGAGAGGGGACAGGCTGAGGGCACGACGGGGTTTTTCAGTGAGAGACCCATGTAGGTGGTCGATAGATCTGCCATAGTTGCGCTCCTTTCGTTGGTACGTCACTCTGATTATTATGATAGTCTACTTTTTAAAAACGGGCAACTGTTGAATAGCTGCAAAGCCGCCCGCGAAGGGGACGTCCCTCCGCGGGCGGTAGTTGGAGCGCAACAGCCTCGCCTACTCTTTCTCGACGGCGTAACTGTAGTCCATGGCGGCCAGCTGCTTGTAGTACTGCCAGCGGGCCTCGGCGTCCTGTTGGGCCATCTTGAGCAGCCACTTGGCCCGTTCCGGATCTGACTGCGTCAGCATGCGGAAGCGGGTCTCGTTGTACATGTACTCCTCCATGGAGAGCGAGGGCTCCTTGGAGTCCAGCTGCAGCGGGTTGAGGCCCTCATCCTTGCGGCGGGGATCGTAACGGTAGAGGGTCCACGCGCCGGAATCGACGGCCTTCTTCTGCTGCTCGAAGCCGTACTTGAGGGGGTAGCCGTGAGCGATACAGGGGGTGTAGGCGATGATGAGGCTGGGTCCGTCGTAGGACTCGGCCTCCAGGAAAGCCTTGAGGGTCTGGGAGTCGCTGGCCCCCATCGCCACCTGAGCGACGTAGATGTTCCCGTAGGTCATCGCCATCAAGCCCAGATCCTTCTTGGGCAGCGGGCGACCGGCGGCGGCGAACTTCGCTACGGCGCCCCGCGGGGTCGCCTTGGACATCTGCCCCCCGGTGTTGGAGTAGACCTGGGTGTCGAGGACGAGGACGTTGACGTCCCGCCCCTGGGCCAGGACGTGGTCCAGACCACCGTAGCCGATGTCGTAGGCCCAGCCGTCCCCACCGACGATCCAGACGTTGCGGCGGACGAGAACGTCGGCCACCGACTCCAGGTTACGGGCCTCGGGGGAGTCCACGCCCTGGAGGCGCTTGTGCAGCTCCGCCACGCGCTTGCGCTGCGCGGCGTAGCCGGCCTCGTCCTCCTGCTTGGCCTCGAGCAGCTCGTCGGCCAGCTGAGCGCCGATCTCACCGCGCAGGCCGTCCACCAGCTCGCGGGCGTAGTCCTCCTGCTTGTCCAGGGTGAGGCGGAAGCCGAAGCCGAACTCGGCGTTGTCCTCGAAGAGGCTGTTGGACCAGGCCGGCCCGCGCCCCTCCTCGTCCTTCGCCCAGGGCGTCGTCGGCAGGTTGCCGCCGTAGATGGACGAGCAGCCCGTCGCGTTGGCGATGACCGTGCGGTCACCGTAGAGCTGGCTCATAAGCTTCAGATAGGGGGTCTCGCCGCAGCCGGCGCAGGCGCCGGAGAACTCGAAGAGCGGTCGCAGCAGCTGGGACTCCTTCACCAACTTCAGGTTGAGCTCGCTGCGATCGTAGCGCGGCAGCGCGTCGAAGAAGTTCCAGTACTCGCGCTCCTGCTCGCGGATGGGCGGCTGGAGCTCCATGTTGATGGCCTTGCGGTCGGGCTCCTCCCGGTTCTTCGCCGGGCAGACCTCGACGCAGAGACCACAGCCCGTGCAGTCCTCGGGGGCCACCTGCACCGTGTACAGCATCCCCTTGAATTTGCGCCCCTTGGCCTCCGCCGAGCGGAAGCCCTCGGGGGCGTCCGCCAACAGATCGGCGGCGTAGACCTTGGTGCGGATGGTGGCGTGGGGGCAGGAGAAGGCGCACTTGCCGCACTGGATGCAGACGTCGGGATCCCAGACGGGGATCTCCATGGCGACGTTGCGCTTCTCGTACTGGGTCGTCGCCGTGGGATAGGTGCCGTCGTCGGGCAGCTTGGAGACGGGCAGATCGTCGCCGTGGCGGCCGATCATCTGGGCCGTGACCTGCTGGACGAACTCGGGAGCGCTGGGTGTGACGAGGGGCGGCTTCTCGATGTCGCTGGTCACCTCGGCGGGCACCTCGATCTCGTGAAGGTTCTCGAGGGCGTGATCCACGGCCTCGTAGTTCATCTTCACGACGCGCTCACCCTTGTTCCCGTAGGTCTTCTTGATGGACTCCTTGATGCGCGCGATGGCCTCGTCCTTGGGCAGGACGCCGGAGAGGGCGAAGAAGCAGGTCTGCATGATGGTGTTGATGCGCCCACCCAGCCCCATCTCCCTTGCCACCTCGTAGGCGTCGATGACGTAGAACTGCAGCTGCTTCTCGATGATCGTCTCCTGCACGGCGCGCGGCAGGTGATCCCAGGTCTCCTCAGCCGGGTAGGGGCTGTTGAGGAGGAAGACGGCGCCCTCCTCGGCAGTCTCCAGCACGTCGAACTTCTCGAGGAGGACGAACTGGTGGCAGCCGACGAAGTTGGCCGACTGGACGAGGTAGGTGGAGCGGATGGGGTCAGGACCGAAGCGCAGGTGGGAGACGGTCACGGCGCCGGACTTCTTCGAGTCGTACTGGAAGTAGCCCTGGGCGTAGTTGTCGGTCTCCTCACCGATGATCTTGATGCTGTTCTTGTTAGCACCGACGGTCCCGTCGGAGCCCAGGCCGTAGAAGAGCGCGCGAACGACCTGGGGGGACTTGACGGTGAAGGCCGGATCGTAGGCGATGCTCGTGTGGGTGACGTCGTCCTCGATGCCCACCGTGAAGTGGTTCTTCGGCTGCTCCTGCGTCATCTCGTCGAAGACCCCCTTCACCATGGCGGGGGTGAACTCCTTGCTCGAGAGGCCGTAGCGCCCGCCGATCACCTTGACGTCCCGATCGGCCTCGGCGACGGCGGTGACGCAGTCGAGGTAGAGAGGCTCGCCGGAGCTGCCCGGCTCCTTCGTGCGATCGAGGACGGCGATCATCTTGACGCTCTCGGGGAGGGCCGCGGCGAAGTGCTCGACGCTGAAGGGGCGGTAGAGGCGTACCTTCAGCACACCGACCTTCTCCCCCTGCGCCACGAGATAGTCGACCGTCTCGTGGGCGGCCTCGGCGGCGGAGCCCATGAGGACGATGACGCGCTCGGCGTCGGGCGCCCCAACGTAGTCGAAGAGGTGGTAGGCGCGACCCGTCAGATCGGCGAAGCGCTCCATCGCCTCCTGAACGATCTCCGGGGTCTTCAAATAGTAGGGGTTCACCGTCTCGCGGGCCTGGAAGAAGACGTCGGGATTCTGGGCGGTGCCGCGCACGACGGGCTCCTCGGGATTGAGCGCCCGTTTGCGGTGGGCCCGCACATCCTCGTCGTCGATCATGGCCTGCATATCCTCTTTGGTGAGCTGCTCCACCTTGTTGATCTCGTGGCTCGTGCGGAAACCATCGAAGAAGTGCAGGAAGGGCACCCGCGACTTCAACGTCGCGGTCTGGGCGATGAGCGCGAAGTCCATGACCTCCTGGATAGAGTTGCTCGCCAGGAGACCGAAGCCCGTCGCCCGGGCCGCCATCACGTCACTGTGATCGGCGAAGATGGAGAGAGCTTGAGCCGCGAGGCTGCGCGCGGCGATGTGGAAGACGGTGGGGGTGAGCTCCCCGGCGATCTTGTACATGTTGGGGATCATGAGGAGCAGCCCCTGAGAGGCGGTGAAGGTCGTCGTCAACGCCCCGGTCTGCAGGGCACCGTGGACAGCACCGGCGGCACCGCCCTCGGCCTGCATCTCCTGGACCAAGGGGATCGTGCCCCAGATGTTGGTCTCGCCCTTCGCCGACCAAGCGTCGGATAACTCGCCCATGGGGCTGGAGGGCGTAATAGGATAGATGGCGATCACCTCGTTGACCTTGTGCCCCACGTGAGCCGCAGCGGTGTTCCCATCTATCGTGACCATCTTTCGTTCTGCCATCAAAAAAACCTCCTAGCTGCTTAATTCAAAATTGCGGACGCGAACCTTTATTTTCCAACAGACATTCA
>DAOTVC010000110.1:0-5481 GCA_034437215.1 Anaerolineae bacterium
GCTCCGTGTCCAACGCCCGGAACTCCGGATAGCGCTGCTGGAAGGCGTAAAACTCGGTGGTGCAGACCGGCGTGAAGTCCGCCGGGTGGCTGAAGAGGATGAACCACTGCCCCTCGAAGGCGTCGGGCAGGGTCATCATCCCGTGGGTCGTCTGGACCTTCATGGTGGGGAACTTATCGCCGATCAAAGGCATGCTCTTGTCGTCCATGTAGAACCTCCCGGTTAATTTAGAAGTGTACTATATTTATTATAATCAAGATCATAACATCGTCAAGCGATCTCGTTGGTTACGAGAAAAGGTCACGAGAGCTTGTACTCCCAGAACTTAGGTACTATAATAAGATCGTCAACGTCGCAATCACGCGACGCTCCAGATAAAAAGGGCGGGGAGGGAAGTCTCCGTAAGCAACCCCATAAGATCTATATCGATGGATAAATTGAGAGGCTGAGAACGCAGAATCCATGCCACCTGGGATCTCTCAATATCTCCGGAGGGCGGCAGCCTGACAGTCTGAGGATTATTCATCCTGCCAATAGTGTGAGCACGACTGTCCTGCCATGAGTAGCAGTTGTCGTAGCTGTAATCGAGAATAGAATTGAGTGCGGTCATCGGCTGCCTTACCCGGTGACCAGTCGCTACCGACAGTTGCGCATGAAGATGGTCTTGATTCGCGTTCAGATTGTAAGAGTGTCATAAGTCGAAATTCCCTTTTTACAATCCAAGTGAGGCTCCACTGAAAAAGGTTCGCCTCATGCCAAGTCGCAAAGGTCGCCAAGATTTTTCAAATCGCTGATTAATCTTCTGGAACGATACAGGCTATTTGGGTAAAAAAATTATCTACCACCTAAGTTTTCTTAGCGTTCTTGGCAGTTTTGCGTGAGATTCCAGTTTTTTCAGTAGCGTCAAGTGAGGTTTCCCTAGAAGAGGGGGGACTAATCGCAGAGGACGCAGAGAGCGCAAAGATGGCTTGATATTTTTGGGTTTACACCTCAACAGCTTAATATTTTTCATCTTAATTTCGTGTTCTTGGCGCTCTTTGCGGTTAGAAGCCTTTCTTCAGGAGAGGCCTACCTTGCACTTCAGAAAGGAGGTGATGTCTATTCCATCGTCCGATCATCCTATGAACATCCACTAATTGGTAGGAAGAACATCCTTTCACCACCTTGCTTGAAGGAGTAGAACTATGCGAACCAAATGGCTGAATATTTGTGTGTTGGCTGCACTGGTGCTGGGTATGCTGCCCTTTACGGCAGTCCCGGTCCCTGTGGCGGCAGCCACCGCGACCGAAGCACCAGCGGTACAAGCGCCGGACAATCCACCTGCTCTCCCGCAGGGGCGCGATAACAGTAAAGATCTGCAACTGGAAGCGGTCACAGCGGATGAACTCACTATCCATGGCCGCTCGGCCCCAGATGGCGAAGTGCTCTACGAAGAGAAGAACGCCACGGGTCCTGCTATTTACATCGTCCAGCTGGAAGCCCAACCCTTAGCGGCCTACGAGGGCGGCATCCCCGGTCTACGGGCGACCAGCCCTGCCACCACCAGCGCGGATAAACTGGATGTCAACAGCGCCGCCAGCCGCGCCTACCGCGCCTACCTGGCCGAGGAGCGTGCCGGCGTCCTGAACCAGATCCAGCGGGAAGTTGGACGCACTCCCCGGATAATCCACACCTACGATGTGGCTTACAGCGGCATGGCGCTGGAGCTCACCCCGGAAGAGGCCGCGGAGGTGGCCCAGTTGCCCGGCGTGCGCCGTGTGATCCGCAACTTCACGCGCTACATCCAGACCGATACCACCCCTGAATTCCTCAATGCCTGGGGAATCTGGGATGGCACCAATACCGGTGTCATCTCCGGCACCATGGGTGAGGGCATCATCGCCGGGATCATCGACACGGGCATCAACATGGACCACCCCTCCTTCGCCGATGTCGGAGATGACGGCTACGCTCACACTAACCCCAGGGGCGCCGGCAACTATACCGGCTGGTGCGATCCCTCGCACCCCAGCTACGACGACACCCTGGTCTGCAACGACAAGCTGATCGGCGTCTACAGCTATCCCAGCTCCGGCGATGACCCCGAGGACGATAACTCCCACGGCAGCCACACGGCCAGCACCACAGCGGGCAACGTGCTCTACGACGTGGAGTACGAAGGCTACACCTTCGATCAGATCTCGGGCATGGCGCCGCACGCCAACATCATCTCCTACGATGTCTGCACAGCCAGCGGCTGTCAGGGTGACTCCATCCTCGCCGCCATCAACGACGCAGTAGCCGACGGTGTGGATGTCATCAACTACTCCATCGGCGGTGGGCCGCAGAGCCCGTGGGACGATCCCGACTCCGAGGCCTACCTGAACGCCCGCGCGGCGGGCGTCTTCGTCGCCACCTCCGCTGGCAACAACGGCCCCGACGCCGGAACCGTCGGCTCGCCGGGCAACGCGCCGTGGCTCACCACCGTCGCGAACACCACCATCGAACGGATTATCGCCAACACCCTGGACGTGACGGGGCCTGGAACCGTACCTGCCGAGCTGCAAGGCATTGGCGCCATTCGCGGCCCCGAGGGCCCGGAGATCACCACGGACATCGAAACTGACATCATCTACTCAGGAGACGTGGATCCGGCGAACATCGAGGGCTGCGACGCTTTCCCCGGCGGGGCCTTTACCGACAGCATCGCGCTGATTCAGCGCGGTAGCTGTGCCTTTGCCGACAAGGTCAACAACGCCACCGACGCCGGCGCGATTGCCGTGATTATCTTCAACAACAGCGGCGGCCCCCCCATGTTCATGGGCGGCCTGGAAGACACCACCATCCCCTCGGTCTTCATCACCCTCAGTGATGGCGCCGCCGTGCGGGACTGGATCCAGGCCGAGACCGATCCTACGGCCCGCATCAACGCCGGCTCCGATCGCGTAATCAACCCGGACTGGGCTGACATTCTGGCCCAGAGCAGCTCCCGCGGCCCCAACGTCAACGCTGACTGGATCAAGCCCGACATCGCTGCCCCCGGCACCAATATCTTCGCCGCCTACATGGGTGGCCCCAATGACTTCGGCATGATGAGCGGCACCTCCATGGCCAGCCCCCACGTCGCGGGCGCCGGAGCGCTGATGCGCGCCCTGCACCCCGACTGGACCGAGGCCGAGATTCAATCGGCGCTGATGATGACCAGCCAGGGCGGCGTGGTCAAGGACGACGCCACCACCCCCGCTGATCCCTTCGACGTGGGCGCCGGCCGTCTCGACCTGACCTATGCGGCGCTGGCGGGCCTCGTGCTTCACGAGACCAAGGCCAACTACGAGGCTGCCGACCCGGGAGCGGGCGGCGATCCTACCGCCCTCAACCTCGCCAGCCTGGCCAACGCCAACTGCCTCCAGGAGTGCTCCTGGGAGCGGACCTTCCGCAATACGACCGGCATGACCGTGACCTGGGAGATCACCTTTACCGGTGACGTTCCCCTGGTCGCCGATCCCATCAGCTTCACCGTCGCCGCCGGTGCGACCCAGATGGTCGAGTTCACCGCCGACGTCAGCGCCGAAGCCGATGACGTGTGGCTCTTCGGCGAGGTCATCCTGACCGCCGACGATCCCGCCCTGCCGGTACAACACCTGCCCGTGACCGTCAAGCCCACCTCCGGTGTGCTGCCGACGCTGGTCGAGGTGCATACGCGCCGTAACGCCGGCTCGCAGATGATCGAAGACCTCCAGGCCCTCGAGATCCTCACCATGACCGTCGAGACCTTCGGCCTGGTACAGGCCGACCTCTACGACATCTCCCTCGACGAGGATCCCACCAACGACGACCCCTACGACGATCTATCCCAGGTCTACACTACTGACGTCACCGTCCCCGCCGGGGCCAAGCGGCTGGTGGCCGAGATCACGGCCTCCGAGGCCCCTGATGTCGATCTCTTCGTGCTCTACGACACGGGCACGGTTTACGAGGAGGTCTGCGCCAGCGCCACCGCTTCCTGGGACGAGTATTGCAATCTCGACGATCCCGATGCCGGTGACTACCTTATCGTCGTGCAGAACTGGCAGGGGTCGGACGACCAGCCCGACGCCATCACTCTGGCCCTGGGCATTGTCCCCGACACCGACGCCGGCAACATGAGTATCGTCGGCCCCGACAGCGTGCCGATGATGGAGCCCTTCGACCTACAGCTCTTCTGGGACACCCCGGAGATGGTCGCGGGCGACCGCTGGTACGGAGCCTTCTCCCTGGGCACCGAGCCCGGCAGCGAGGGCGACGTCGGCACCATCCCGGTGGACGTGATCCGTCACGACGACGACGTGATCAAGACGGCGAGCAGCGACTCCGCCCTCTTCGGTGAGACGCTCACCTACACCATCGCCGTCTACCCCAATGTCACGCCCGAAGACCTCACCTACTGGCTCACCGACACCATCCCTGCCGGCCTCACCTACGTCCCCGGCTCCGCTTCGGCCACCGATGGCGTGGTGGACGTCGTCGGCGACACCCTCACCTGGACGGGCCTCCTGGAAGTCCCGACGGCTGAGTACATGATGACCACCAGCCTCGCCGATCCGCTGTGCGCCGTGCCCCTGGCTAACAGCGGCGCGTATCTCGACCTGGCGGCCTTCGGTATTGCTCCGCAATCCGACATCGCCGGTGACACGCTCTGGTTCTCCGCTTTCACCACCGGTGACCCCTTCACCTACTGGGGCAACGCATACACCGGCATTGACTTCACCGACGACGGCTTTGTCTTCTTCGACTCCACCCCCGGCACGACGCAGTGGGTCAACGAAGACATCCCCACCCCCGACGATCCCAACAACCTGCTGGCGATGTTCTGGAATGACTGGGAAATCGTCTACGACGGCCCCACCAATCGCGGCGTGAGTCTGGCAAACCTTGGTGAAACCACCGGTGGGAGCCTCATCGAGTACGATGACGTGCAGCCCTTCGGCGATGACACCCAGACCATTGACTTCGAGATCTTCGCGTGGCGCACCCCCGATCCCGCCCTGGGCGACCCGGACATCATCTTCGCCTACGACAACCTCAACCTTGATACGCCCATCACCGTCGGCACCATCGGCATCGAGAACGCCCTGGGGACCGAGGGCATCAAGTACGCCTACGACGACGTCGCGCTCGAGACGCTCCAGGACGGCATGGGCATCTGCTTCGACTGGTTCGTCCCCACGGGCGAGCCCGTCCTCATCACCTACCAGGTGACGGTGGACGAAGGCGTGGCAGAATCGCCGCTGACCAACACCGTCATCCACGAGGTGGACAACGAGGGCAGCCTGCCCGCCGAAGCCCCCTTCGATCTCTACGTCCTCGGCGACGGCTACAAGGACGTCTCCGACACCCTCATCAACCCCGGCGAACTCGTCACCTACACCATCGTCCTCACCAGCAGTGCGGCGGCGCAGTGGGATCTCTACGATCCGCTGCCCGGCGGCCTGGACTTCGTCTCCGTGGACGGCGCCGACTACG
>DAOTVC010000111.1:0-6357 GCA_034437215.1 Anaerolineae bacterium
GCCACCAGGGCCGGAATGGAGGGGGGCAGGTAGACGTTCCAGATCAACTGCCACCAGGTGCAGCCGTCGATGATCCCCGCATCTACCAGATCACGCGGCACCTCATGGAAGGCTTGGCGCATGAGGAAGGTGCCGAAGGCGGATCCAAAATAGGGAATGGCGATGGCTAATCGAGTATCGTAGAGACCGAGCCAGCGGATGGTCGCGAAGTTGGGCGCCAGCAGCGCGGAGGTGGGAATCATCATCTGGAGCAGCACGAAGAAGAAGAGTTCCCGTTTGCCGAGAAAATCGAAGTGCGCAAAGGCAAATCCGGCGAGCACAATCGTCACCAGCTGAACGGACAGAATGATCAGCACTACCACGATGGTGTTGATATAGTACCGTCCAAAGGGGGCCAGGGACCAAGCGCGGAAGTAGTTCTCCAGGGACAGGGTGTGGCTGAACCAGACGTCTCCCCGGCTGATGGGGTCGCCGGCAGGGCGAAACGAGGCCACCAAGGCCCAGATCACCGGTACCGACCATAGGAGGGCCAGAAACGCTGTCACGAGGTTGAGCCCCCAGTGCCCTAAGCGCCTGAGAAAACTTTCGGAGCGGGAGGGACCGATGTTCATCAGATTAGACCTCCTTCCGCTCGGATAGCATGAAGTTGGACACCGTAAAAGCCAGCAACACGATCACAAAGATCACGGTGATGGCAGACGCAGTGCCGATATCCTGGTTTTCGAAGCGCTCCCGCCACAGGTCAAAGAGCAGGACCGTACTGGCACGGCTGGGCCCCCCACCCGTCAGAACAAAAATGTGGTCGATGGTGCGAAAGGCATCGATGAACGCCACAATCGTAATGAAGACAGTGGTACGGCGCAGCAGGGGAAAGGTAATCTTCCATAACTGCTGCCAGCCATTCGCTCCATCCAGCGCGGCTGCTTCGTAGACAGCGTCAGGCAGATTCTGCAGGCCCGCCAGGTAGAAGACCATGTAGTAGCCGGCATTTTTCCAGATTGCTACAATCATCACCGATATGAGGGCCAGGTTAGGATTTCCGGTCCAGTTTTCGGGACCGCTATACCCCAGAAATTTGAGGGCCGTGTTGAAGAGGCCATAGTTGGGGGTGAAGAAAAAGAGCCAGATCGTCGCTGCGCTCACCATGGGGAGGACCATGGGGTGGAAGAAGGCTAAGCGGGAGAGTGCGGTCCCCCGCACCTTGCGGTTTACGAGCAGCGCGAAAAAGAAGCCGAGAACGATGCTGATGGGCACCGTGCCAAGCACGTAGTAGAGGGTGTTGACAATTACTTCCAGGAAGTAGGGGTCGGTGAAGAGGTCGACGTAGTTGCCGAAGCCGACGAAAGTGGGCTCGCGAAATCGAGCAATACTCATGCGCTGGAGAAAGAAGCTCTGATAGAGGGCGCGCAGCACGGGCCAGGCTGTAAAGAGGGCGACAAAGATGGCCGTAGGAAGGATCAGCAAGTAGGCCAAGAGTTGAGAACGTTTTTGGGAGGTCTGCATTCTCAAATTCCACCTCCTGGGTGGTCAGGGAGTGACCCCAACCAGGGGTCACTCCCGGTTTCAGAGCGTCGGAGTAGAAGCTTTAACCTCCTCCTCACTCGTAGGCTTAACCTTTCCATAAGCGCGGTAGAGGGTCGAGATCTCGCCTCAACTGTTTTGCGCAGACGGGGGGTAACTTATCGACGAACCTAGGGACAGAAGTCCGCGAGTGCAGCTTCTGCCTCGGCCTGGGCCTCAGCCATCGCTGCTGCAGGTTCCATATCGCGGTTGAAAGCGCGTTGCAGGTAGTCGTGGAAGATGGTGCGCACCTCACCCAGATTTTGGGTCGCCAGCTCCCTGCCCGCGTACTGTAAAGCATCGCGGGTGTCGAGCGCCTGGGGTACCTCGACCACGTACTCCTGCATGGCCTCGGTCTCGTACGCGCTGGAGCGGTTGGCGACGTAGCCGGTATTGATACTGAAGTCGGCAACGTACTCGGGCTGGGTGATGAACTCCACGAACTTCCAGGCCGCATCCCGCTTCTCTGCGGGTGCACCTTTGAGGATGTAGAAGTTTCCTCCGCCGGGAACGCTGGCATAGGTGCCTTCTGCTTCTCCCGGATAGGGCATGACGCCCACCTCGAAATCGGCCTGGTCCAAGATACCGGTCAGGCTGCCCGAGGAGTGAGCGATCATCGCCACCTGCTCACTGGCAAGATCCGAGGGGTCCGTAGGCCAGCTCGCTTGTACGCCCGCCGGCATGGCCCGGTACTCTTCCGCAAGGTCGATGTAGAACTGGACGGCGGCAATCACATCGGGGTCGTCGAAGACGACCGTACAGTCATCCTCCAGGATGTTCTGCCCGCTGCCGATGGCTAGCGGCTGGAAGAGCCAGTAGGGCCAATCGGAGGAGATGTGCAGCCCCCAACGCGTGCTATCTCCCTCTTCAACGGTCAGCGTTTGAGCGGCTTCGGCCCAACTCTGCCAGCCGGTGGGCGCATCCAAGCCCGCTTCGTTGAACATATCCACGTTGTAGTACATGACGACGGCGCTGCGTTGGAAGGGGATGCTCCAGAGCTGCTCATCGTAGTAGGAGTTGGATAGGAAGGCCGGTAGGAAGTCGTCCAGGTAAGCTTCGCCGTTCTCCATCTCGTTCACATAGTCGTCCAAGGGTACGATGTAGTCTGCGTTGATCAGGTCGTAGAGGCTGGTGGCCAGCATCACGGCGAGCGCAGGAGGTTCCCCGCCCCCATCGATGGTGGTCTGAATGGCCGTCTGCACGTCCCCGTAGCCGCCGGAGAAGACCGGCTCAACGGTGATGTAGGGATACTCAGCCTGGAAGTCCTCAATGTAACCGTTGAGGATACCGGCTATGGGAGCATCGACAGCGACCGGATAGAAGACCTGAATGGTCACGGCTTCTGGTGTCCCCTCACCTTCCGCTGTTTGCTCCTCCTCTGGAACTTCAGTGGTACCATTTTGGCAGGCCGTCAGAAGTAGAGAGAAGAGGAGTAGGCTAACCAAGGTCCAATATAGAATATTTTTCTTCTGCATCTCAATCTCCTTTCCTGTTCATCGATGAATTGCCTCAGAGTCAGGTCCCTCTGATTTAGACCTCCTTTGCTTTAGGCGGGACCAGGTTATGGGGCAAGGCGAAAGATCTGCCGGAGACGAAGGGGTAGTCGGCTGGCTTTCCCCTCGCGTTCTTCCTTAAGTATAGAGCTATGAAGGGAGTGTCAACTCGGATTTATGGTAGAGTAGGGCCGGGGGCGCAACCTGTGGCTCCCAAGCGTCTGTAAGAAAACAACTTCCCGACGTCGGATGCGCATGTGCCGCAGCGATCCTCTGGCAGTGCTTGAGGCATGCAGACCTCAAACGCGCCCGGAGGAGCCGTTTCATCCCGACTTCAGCGAGTGCAGGAAGTTATACTTTTACGAACCCTAAGGAGGGAGGTGTAATGCTGGCTATGCAAGTGCTCTTTGGTTTAGTGGCCGCCGGAGGCGTCTGGCTGATCCTGAGCGCCTTCAAGAAGGCCCGGCCCCGGGTGCGGTTGGCCGATCCTGACGAGCGCCCGCTCCTGGACCGGCTCATGGAGACGCTCTTCGTGCCCGCCGGGCGGCGCGTGGCCCGTCTTTCCCGGCGCAACTGGGACGCGCAGCGCCACGACCTGGAGACACGTATCGCCCAGGCCGGATATCCGCCGCCCTTCACCTCGGCGGAGAACGTCCTCGGCTACCGCATCTTCACGGCCGCCATCTTTGCGGGCCTGGTAGGGCTCTTCGGGCTGCTGCTCTCCCTCTTCAGCCCCGGTCTGGGCGCCATCGCCCTGCCCCTGACCGTCGCGGCGGGTCTGCTGGGGCTGTTCATGCCCGACCAGGTCATCAACAACGCCATTCGGGAGCGCAAGGAGCAGCTCACGCTCGACGCCGCCTCGACGATGGACCGGCTGGCCATCTACGTGGCGGCCGGCTACGCGCTGCCGGTCGCGCTGCGGGAGCTCGCCACCCGGCCGGGGGGCGCGTGGATTGCCGAAATCCGCGGAATTGCCTCGGACTATGCGGTGACCGGCGACTTTCCCGGCGCCCTCGAGGCCGCGGCCCAGCGCAACGGGCGCCTGCCGGAGATCGTGGGCTTCACGGAGCGCCTGCGCTCCGCCTACGAGATGGGCGGCGGCGGGATTACCGACACGCTGCGGCGGATGTCGCAGGACGCCCGGGTCCGCATCCGGCTGCTGCTCACCGAGCGCGGTTACAAGAACGCCGTGCTGATGGTGATTCCCGCTTTCTTCGCCATCATCGCCATCGCGCTGATCCTCATCGCGCCCGGCGGCGTGCAGATGATCCAGGTGTTAGGGGGATAGGGGATAAAGGAGGTGCTACGGGAGAAGAGGTAGGGAAGGACGCGCTTGGCCGGTGGAGTTGGAATCGCTTATCAAATCAAACCATAAGGAGGTACAAGTCACATGTTACGTGATCGCAGAGGACAAGGATACACCGAGTACGTCGTGTTGCTGGCGGCGGTGCTCGCCATTGCCAGCATCGTCGTCGCCACCATTCAGCTGGTCGGCAACGTCTTCCAGCGCCAGCAGGGGCGCATCAACGCGCTGCCGTAGCCATGTTGAGCCGTAAACGCCGCGGGCAGGCCTACGTGGAGTTCCTCGTCGTGCTGCCGGGACTGCTGCTCCTGACGCTGTTGATCTGGGAGTTCGCCTACTTCTGGTGGGCACGCAACGTCACCGCCACGGCCACCTTCGAGGGGGCGCGGCAGGTGGCCGTCGGACGCCCGGCGGCAGACGGCTATCGGGTCTACGACGACATCATGTTCACGGGGCTGGGGCGCATGGCCGAGGAGCACCAAGGAGGGTTTTCCCTGGCCGTGCGTCCCGCCTACCGCTCCGTCCAGGCGCGGGCCGACGTGCCCTATCGCTGGCCCACGGGCCTCGGCGCTCTGATGGGGGGCGGGTTGGAGTTGGAGTTGAAGTCAGCGGCCTTTTTCCGGCTGGAAGAATTCTATCCGGGGCCGCCGAACCACTTTGAGTAACCGGTTCAGGGGGAAGGAGGGAGGGTGAAATGACGGCTGCTGGTGCTCCGGATGGCAGGGTCATGGACGCAGTGAAGCCACTGCGAAAGGCGCGCGGGCAGGCCTACGTCGAGTTTGTGATGGTCTTGCCGCTGCTGCTGTTGTTGGTCGCGGGGGTGATCGCCTTCGGGCAGGCCTTCTACGCCAAGCTGGCGACCCAGGCCGCCGCCTGGTCCGGAGCCCGGCACGCCGTGGCGACGGTGAACAGCGGGCGCGGCTCCCAGCAAGCCTACCAAGCGCCCCGGCACGCCCTGGCCGGCTTCGGTCTCAACCCCGAGACCGCCCGCGTCCAGGTGTGGGGTTCGTGGAACCGGGGGGACGATGTGCGCGTGCAGGTCTGCTATCCCGTTCCCTGCTCCCCCGTCCCCTACGGAGATCTATTGCTCCCTACCGAGGTCGGTTCACAGATGGTCATGCCCACCTACCGCTGGAAGGCGAGGTGGTGAGATGAGGTCCCGGCGAAAAGAAGGCGGGCAAGCCCTGCTCTGGGTGGCGATTCTGCTGCCCCTCTTCCTGGCCCTGGTGGGCCTGGTCTTCGACGGTGGCCTGCTCTGGCAGCAGTATATGCGGGCGCGCTGGGCCATCTCAGCCGCAGGCGTGGCGGCCGCGTCCGAGATTGACCCGGACGTGCTGGCCCGCAGCGGGCAGCTGGTGCTCAAGCCGGAGGCCTTACAGACAGCCGCCAGCTACGCCCGCCGCAACGATCCCGCGCTCCGGGTGACCAGCGTCAGCATCGTCACCCGGCAGGGACGGCAGTACATCCGGACGCGCGGCTGGACGCAGGCCGAGACCGTCTTCCTGCAGATCTTCGGCGTGTCCAGTTTCCGGATCAACGTGGAGGCCACCGAGCGTCCTGCCTGGGGGATCGACGGCGAAAATCAGTGATGAAGAGAGCTTGTCAGTACCGGAGATCAGCCTAGGATTGAGAAACCCAGGTTGAAGTCCGGTACTGACCGGCAAAAATTCTCTATTCACTCTTTTTCACTGTAACCAAGGAGGTTGTAAACCATGAAAGCACTCAAGTTGAAGCCTGCGGGCTGGATCGCGGTCGCGGTCTTCGGAGTCTTGATCGTCGGGCTGCTGGGCACGGCCTACCGCAGCGTGTGGGGTAGCAACCGGCTGGAGCCGGTGCCGACCTCGGTGCTGGCCACCGCGACGGCCGCGGCGGAGGCCCGCCAGGAGGCAGAACCGACGCCCACGGCAACGGCGACCCCCGTTCCCGACCAGGAAGCTGCCTGGGAGACCTTTCTGCAGGTCATCTACAAGTGCGATGCTCTGCCCGATGAGGGGGACGACG
>DAOTVC010000112.1:0-6352 GCA_034437215.1 Anaerolineae bacterium
GTAGACACCACCAGGTTGAATCTCGTAGAGCCAGGTGCCCCCGCCACCACCCTGGTCGAGCAAGACCGTGACCGTGACGTTGTTCAGATAGGAGATTCGCTCTAAACGACGAACCGCGGAGAGCATGTCGTAGGAGAGGTTATTATCTCCGTCCAGGTAGAGCATAAAGTGCCAGCTGCTTTCTATGTAGGGTGGGACGACCTCGAAGGTGGCTGTCACCGGTTTCGACCACAGCCCTTCGTTGTCCAGAACACGGAAGGTGACATCATGTTGACCCAGCGGGAGTTGTGTCGTCGAGAGGGTCACGGTGTTGCTGATCGAAAGCAGCTCTCCTTCGGCCGACCTCCACTCATAGTGAGCGACGGCTGCCCCCTGGTTGTCGGTGTCCTGCCCCTCTCCATGAAGAGTGATGCTCTCGGTACCCTGGACGGCAACCGGTGGCTTGACCCAGTTTACGGTCGCGATGGGCGCAAACTGCGGTCGCAGTACCCAGCGCACGGCATCGAAACTCAACCGCTTCTGATGCTCGCCGGTCACGTCGTCGAGATAGACAGAGACCGGGGTGCCCGCCGGCAACTCGTAACTGCCCAGTGTCACCCAGACCCCACCGTGAGGCGAAGTATCTACGGTCACCTCATCTATGAGCTGCTCACCGGCATATATCTTGTACCGGGCCGATCGGGAGGCGGCAAAACAGTGAGTGTTAAAGACATCAACGTCGTAGACTCCTGCTTCTTGGAGTATCGTCTTCCAGTGTGCCCAGTTCACTATGGGAGTAGATTCCTTGCTACGCGTCCAGTAGATGTGATTTCCCCAGAAGATAGGCTGAGAGATCGATACAGTTGGATTGTCGCATCCTTCAGCGGCTGTGTGCTGGTACCAGATAACAGGGTTGGGATAGAAGCCATTCTCTTCCGGAGTTCCGGCGGTTGGAAGGTTGTCCACGACTGTCGTTTCGAGCGCCGGGAAGGGTGAGCGCAGCTCCCACTTGAACGCATCAAACCCTATCGTTTGGGGTGTCAGCCAACCGTTGACGTTGTGCGCCTGCACGTAGCTGCCCGTGCCGGCGGGAAAGAAGAACTTCCCCAGGCTGACCCATCGACCGCTGCTCTGCCCGGTGCTTACACGCGAGACAGTCACTTCGCGAACTTCTTGACCGGGAATGGTAATCGTGTATCGCGCTGTAGCTTCCACACAGCCGAAGGGCGCGTAGGCGAAGAGTTCGTAGGTTCCAGGCATGGGGAGATCAGGTCGATAATTCGCCATGATTGTTGCCGGCCCTTTCCCATCCAGCGTTGTACTTCCCGAATAGATCGTGTTTGTCCAGAACTCGGCGCCGGCACCGCAGCCTGCCTCGGTCAGCAGCTCTATCGGGCCCTCGATGTAGAATCCCGGCTCATTAGCGGTAGCCGCGCTATCCAAGTTGTCGACGATGACCGTAACCGGACCGAAATCCGTATCTTCGGTCAACACGAGGTCTACCTGTTGCCCCCCTGAGACGACCCGATAACCTCGCTCTTCCTGTCGTCCCCCGTAGGTCGTGCTGAGCGTTACCCATTCTCCGGGCTCGATACCTGCCCCTTCTAAATTGAAGGTAAAGTAAGCCACGTGATCCTCGTTGAATCCGCCGGGCGCTGTTTGGGTGGTGCTCGTTATACCACTTGCCGTTGTGAGAGTTACAGAGGCTCCCTCTACAATCTCAGCGTAGGGCTGACTGCCGGTGGCGAAATAGACGTATCCGGCCATACAACAGCTGGTCGCTCCGCCGGGGGTAAAGCCGTCGCAGTCGTGGGGCAGAGGATCGGGTGAGTTCCATCCACTGCCTTGGGCCTGCATGTCACTCACTCTACTCAGGAGTAGTGCGAAGCTGACGCCCAGCGCCCATAAGAAAAGCCAAGTTCGAAATGCCCTACGTTTCATCTGTCAGCCACCTCCATAAATTAAGACGATATTCAAGGTCATTTTCCGAGACGACTTCTCGACTTCTCTATCAGGCTAACGAGAGCAGGATAAATCCCGCCCAATAGAAAGGGTGGCGGTACTTGGCGAGTGCGGCACGTTGTGCCGCTTGCCAGGCTGCCGCCAATGATTCCTCGGCTCGCAGGCGTTGGTAGAAGCGCACCATCAATTCCGTCGTCGCGACATCGTCCACGGCCCAGAGGCTTACGAGCAATCGTCGCGCTCCCGCCTTGAAAAGACTACGAGATATGCCCAGCAGATCACTGCCCCGGTTGAGACTCCTGCCTGTCTCACAGGCACTCAGGGTCACTAATTGGATCGCCGGCATATCCCAGGTTTCCAGATCTTTGACTGTGACCGCACCATCGGCTAAGTGGATGACCGAGAAGAGGGGTGCATCCGAACGAAACCAGCCGTGCGTCGCCACGTGCAGCAAGGTACAGGTCCCCACCTCTTCTTGGACTCTGGCTACGGTAGCAGCTTCTTCTATCAAAGGGGAGGTGTCTACCATGGCTGCCACCGTGCGAGCTTCCTCGAGGGTGTACTGGAGTCGTCCTCGATCCGTATGTCCTACAACAACCGGTTTGCCTAGTAGGTCCACTTGAGCCGAAATCTTCTCTCCTGTCCCCTCAACCCAGCCGGGGATGATCATGAGTTGCCAGCGATCGATCAAGCAACGCTCACCGTCGTAGAGTGCGGCGAAGGGGATCTCCCAAAGGAGTCCGTGAGGTACTATCCAAAGATGTTGGTAACCCTCGAGGTACTCACGCACGGGGGCGATGAGCAAGTCATCGAGGTGCTGTAGGATTGTGTAAGCTTGATCCGCCAGGTCCAAAACTTGGCGGGCCTCCGACGTGCCGATACGCATGCTGTCTAGGTTGAAACGCCACTGATTAACGAGGCGCTCGACCGCGATTGTAGACGTGATTCCCGGAAAGGTGTGTACTTCCGAATTCGTGACCAGGAAGAGATGAATTTCCTCTGCGGTACAGTAGTAGTCCAAGAGGACTGTGTCCTGCGGGATGCGACCTCTTACTTCGGACTGAGGAAGCGAAATGTGATGCGGCAGGCGGGATGCCGATGCGCGATATTCCTGTCCCATCTGGCGTTCCAACTCTTGCAAGTGTGACCAACGTGCCGCGTACTGCCCCCCGCTCCTCTTTGGTTCGGAGAGGTCCTCACCTTCATCTTCCTCAGGTCGTGTCAGCTGGTTATAGAGCCAGCGCCACTGTTGGCGCAATGCTTCCAGCGACGCGGATCGGTATGCCTCTCGTTGAGAAATGCTCAGGGCATCGCGCCAGACCCCGCTCTTCGCCTGCACGGATAACCGATAGGCTGTATCCAGTTCGTCCAGCTCTAGAGCAACCTGCACGGCGCTGTGGTAGATTGGCAGTTTGTCGTCCAAAAAGCCCGCACGGAACTCAGCGGTCTCCAGCAGCTCTTCGACCCACTCTATAGACGCGATGGCTTCCTGGTAGTGGAGTAATGCCCGGTGGAGATCACCCTCTATCTCTGCAATCTGGCCCAGACCTGCGTAGATGCGCCACTTCAAGGTTGCCGGCAAATCTGACCTTTCTCTCAGGTTCTGGTACAAGTCTGCGCTTTCGATCCCCTTGTTCATTCGCAACAAGCTCTCAGCACAGACGATCTGTGCCTCGGTGGCCCACAAAGGGAGCTCGTGACAGGACAAAACCTGCAGGGCTTCCTGTGCCACGATGTTGGCCTCAGCATATTCACCGAGTTCGAGGAGCGTGGTTGCCCGCTCGACATCGATTCGTGCGACCTCGGCGGCTACATTGCGCTTGGAGAACGTGGTCCGGACGATGTCCAATTCCGCCAACGCCTCTTCGTAACGTCCCAGTTTGCGCGCGGCAACGGCGCGGTTACTGCCAGCGAGAGCCTGATAACGTGGCATGGCCAGGGCGCCAAAGACTTCTTGAGATTGAATCGCCGTTTCATGGGCTTCCGGCAGGAGATTCAGCACGAGATAGTCGTAGGTGGTGTAGAGATCGACGACAGCGACCTCCGTATCAACGCCTAGTGCTTGGAACGCGGCACGCGCCTGCCGATAGTGTTCCAGGGCCTGACGGTGCAGTCCCTGTTTGGATAAGAGTGTGGCCAGGTTCAACTGCGCTCGGGCTGTCGGTAGTTGCTTGCCTGCAGCCGACAGACTCTGCATGGCCGACCGCAAGAGCGTCTCGGCCTCGCCAAAGCGATCCAGATAGACGAGGACCCGCGCGCGATTGATGTCCATCCTGGCTACCTGAATCTCGTTGTCCAGTGTCTCAAAGATCGCCCGACCACGTGCGTAAGACTCCAGAGACTCGGGGTACCGTCCCAACAAGCGATAGACACTGCCTTGATTCATCTCGAGGGCCGCCATATAGCGGCTGTCTCTCCAGGGTCGGAGTGTATGCTGAGCCCTCTCGAGGGCCGATAACGCTTCATCGTAACGGGCCAGGTTCTTCAAGACCCCGGCTGTGTTGGTCTGCAGCCGGCCCACGGCCAAGAGGTCTCCGGCACTTTCATAGGGTGGTATAGCGGATTGATAAGAGGCTAGAGCCTCTTCGTAACGCCCCAAACAGAGCAATGCGTTTCCCTGAGCCCAGCAGGCAACTGCAGACGGGAGAGGTTCCTCTAGAGTATCCGCGGCTTCACGCATATGGCCCGCGAGGTCGAGTGCTCGATGGGGATCTTCCAAAGCCAAACGGTCGGAGTGGGATTTGAGCTCCTCAAAGAAGGCCGGGGTGATGGCGTGCTGGTGTGTGCTGAGAAATGCCGCACGTTCGTCCATTGACGATAAGGCGACGAATTGTGTGACGAGCGCTTGGGTAGAGCTCATGTCATGGTTATATCCTTGGCGACGACCACATTTCCTCCTTGGTTTACAGCCAGCACATAGGTGCCCGGGAGAACGTTCTCAAAGGTGAAGGTTCCGTCAGCATCAATAGGGGTAACCCAACCCTCCTCCGAGGTAACCAACCATACCTCCTCACCGGTCGTTCTGTGGGGGCTCTCTTCCTTATCTATCACACGTCCGATAAGCGTGCGCTCACCGCGCGTATGTCCGGGTTGTACGCTAAGATCGATGGTAATCTCCGCACTTTCGTAGCGGAGGAGCGCAGGCGCTGTACCACGCAGTCCTGATGCACGCCGTGGCAGAGGCGTCAGCGCTGCTTCGACGACGTCAATAGATCGTCGAACTCGCTCCAGAATGGATGCACCCTCTCCTTTGCCGGCCAGTGTCTCCAGATCCAGTTGACAGTGTTTGCAGCTGCGAACGTGTCTGGACATCAGCAGCTTCTCCTTGGGCGGCAGTAAGTTCATCTGATAGAGGGTCAGGCGTTCCGGTGCCGGGCAGGAGCGGCGATAGAGGCCGGCACTCAGGGCTTGATTCATCCGTCGATAGGCTTGGACCTGTGACGCACAGTACGGGCAGCGGGCGACATGTTCAGCGACCGCTTCGTCGGCGGTTCCTTCGCTGAAAGCCATGAGATCGCCCTCATGCAGTTCCTGGGGATCGATACACTTAGTCATTTTTTCATCCTTACTTGTAAAACGTCTCTTAGAGATCTTTTCCGAGATCACTTCTACAGATCGTCGTAGAGAAACCTCAATATCGGATTGCTACGTAGACGACGGAAGGCGCGCTCCTTAATACGGTAGATATCGCGTACATCGGAAAACATGTGGGGGGATTGCTCGACTATTTGACGGGGGGTCAGATCGAGCTCAAAGGTAAGCTTGAAAACCAGAGACTCCTGCTCGTCAAGCTGGGCGTACACTTCCTGCACAATCTGGTCGCTGATCATTTTCTCCAGCACCAGCTTCTCGGGTGAAGATACTTGAACCCACTCGCACTCAAGTACTCTCTCGAGCTTTTCATCACGTTCGGCTTTACGGATTTGGTCGATAAAGACAGATTTGACACAACGTTTAAGATATCCAAGAATATGAATAACTCCCCCAAACCGCTCGAATACCTCAGGGGCGGCGTGCATGAACTTCTCCCAGGCCTTCTGGGCGATGTCCTCAGGTTCGTATGGAGCACATGCTCCTGACGAACGTGCCCATCTCAGTACTCGTCGATGATAGATTTGGAAGACTGCCGACCAAGCAGTCTGACAATCTTTAGTGATCGCGTGTTGAAAGAGCTCGAAGCAGGGGGTGGAACGTGACGTCATCTCCTCACCTTGGGGGATAGGATCTTCCTGACACGCGGTAGCCAGCACTTCGATTGCTTCTGGGTTGTGCATTGTCTGTACCTCTTGTTGCTCCTTTGAAGGAGATGGAAAAAGCGTTGATTCTCGTACAGTTAGCGGTAACTAAATTTCACAATGTATTATACTCGTTTATTACCAGGGTGACGATATGCGGAAGGTACTACGTCCTT
>DAOTVC010000113.1:0-23733 GCA_034437215.1 Anaerolineae bacterium
CAAGCGCTGAGGGTCTGTAAAGAGATAACGTCTTCGAGCGCTAAATCCTCCGCGAGGCCGTGGGATGTTCTTCGCCTGCACCCCACGCTTGCTCTTCAATTCCCTCTTGACAAGCGAATTCACTTGTTTTACAATAAGTTAGCGCTAACGATAGCGCTAACGATAGCGCTAACTAAGGGGTGACGATGACAAACCGCACTACCATGGCCGATGTGGCCCGCGAAGCAGGTGTCTCCCTGATGACCGTCTCTCGGGTGGTCAACAACAAGGACGGCGTCAGCGCCGCCACCCGCCAACGCATCCAAACGGTCATCGATCGGCTGGGGTACCGGCCCAGCGACATTGCGCGGGGCCTGGTCACCAAGCGGACGGGCACCCTCGGTCTCGTCGTACCTGACGTCTCCAACCCCTTCTTCTCGGAGGTCGCCCGCGGTGCCGAGCACGTGGCCTACGCCGAGGGCTACAACGTCTTCCTCTGTAACACCGAGGAGGACGTAGAGCGCGAGCTCGCCGTTCTGAAGTCCCTCGAGGAGAAGCGTGTGGACGGTCTCGTCCTCTGCAGCTCACGGCTCGAAGAGAGCGAGCTGGAGGCGGCGGTGGCTCGACACCCGGCCGTCGTGTTGGTCAACCGGCGGTCGAGCGGGAGCAACGTGAGCGCCGTGCTCATCGACGACGAGGCGGGGGGCGAGATGGCCACCCGCCATCTCTTGCAGAGTGGGCATCGCGCCATCGGCTTTCTCACGGGGCCTTTGGCCTCCCACAGTGGTCGTCGTCGTGCCTACGGACATCGTGCTGCACTCGCCGTCGCTGAACTCGACTACAACCCTGACTGGACGCAGCGTAGCGCCCCCACGGTCGATGGAGGACGCCGGGCGGCGCGCGCTCTCCTGACCGCCTATGACGAACTTACGGCTCTCTTCTGCTACAACGATCTGGTCGCCGTTGGCGCCCTACAGGCCTGTGAAGAGCTGAGTTACCGCGTACCCGAGGACATCACGGTGGTCGGCTGTGACGACATCCCCCTGGCCGCCCTCATCACGCCTTCCCTGACGACGGTTCGTGGGGAGCGCTACGAGTTGGGCCGGCAGGCGATGGAGCTGCTCTTGAGACAGATCGCTGGCTGTCCGGGTACGGACGAGGGCGGGTGTCCGGAGGTCGTGCTCCAACCCGAGTTGATCGTCCGTGCGAGCGCACCGTGAATGCTCGAAGTTTCTCTCCGTGCCAGCGAATAGTTCTTCCGATACAGTCTGATATTCTGATATCTCGCGACACCCAATACGATCGCTTGCTTAGCTTGCTTACAACGACAGAGTAGCGATCAATTTACAACCCAAGAACCATGAGCAAGGAGGAGGTGACGTTAGTGACGACATAGATACTTGGGTCGTCGAAGTCCGTTCGGGTGCGTGTCCCAAGACGGCAAGTAGTGTCAGACTCAGAATCAACCTAGAGAAACAGGAGGATTAGATGTATCGCATGAAACCCAGCTCTCTGCTGCATTTGATCGTTGGCTTGACCTTGGTGTTATCGCTCATCCTCACCGCCTGCACTAATCCCACTCCTGACCCCCCTCCTGAAGAAGAGATGCCTGCAGGACAGGTCCTGCGCGTCAGCGCGCCGCCCTGGATCTTCCTGAAGTTCCCCTTGGAAGAGGTGGGCGCACGCTTTGAGGCCGACCATCCCGGGGTCACCGTCGAGTTCACCCGCGTGGACAAGTGGAACGTCTCCTCATACATCACCGAGTGGAAAGAGGGAGGGACCTCCGTCGACGTCTACGTGGGCGGCAGCGGCTCGATGCTCGCTCCCGTTATCGCCGGTGAGTGGACCGAGCCCCTGGACGATCTGCTGACCGATCACATGGCGCCTGACAAGTTCGTCGGCGGCTTCCTGGCTGCCGGTCACTACAAGACGCCCGATGGCACCGGCGCCTACTACCCGGTCCTCCCCTTCATGGGCGAGGTGGCCATCATCGGGGTCAATACCGAGATCGCCAAGCAGGCCGGCTTGATGGAGGGCGATAGTGTCGCGCCCATTCCCAGCTTCCAAGAGGACGAGTTCCTGGGCTGGTTCGCGAAACTGGACGAGCACTCAGAGACCGGAGTCCACGTTCAGATCTGGGACCGCGAGTTCATGCAGTATAACTACTGCGCGCCCCTTATCGCGATGACGGGTGAGTGCTTCACCGAGCAGGGCTTTGATGTGAGCAGCGACGCTGCCCGAGAGTGGCTCACCCTCGTCCAGAAGATGAACGAGCAGGGACTCGGTGCCTGGACCATCACCGATGACGAGGGCTACGACAAGTGGAAGACCAACCAGGCGGGCTCCTTCTTCGCCGCTCAGGGCCACGTGATGGAGCTGGTCAATGCTGTGACTGAGGATGAGTCCAGCATTGCCTACACCGGTTGGCCCGGCGGAGGCAGCATCATCTGGACCCACTCCGTCTGGATCCCCAAGGTCTCCGATAACAAGGACCTGGCCAAGGCCTTCATCCGCGAGCAGATCTTCTCCCCCTACTTCACCCAGTGGAGCTGGAACAACTACGGCAAGCTGCCCGTCATCGCGGAGTACTACGGTGACGGCATCGAGCGCTTCCAGGACCAGATGCCCAACATCCTCGCCGTCGCCGACGCCTCACAGCCGGTGCCCCTCTACGCTGATATGGAGGAGTACCTCGACATCCTGGTCAAGTACCTGCCTGAAGCGGCCTTCGGTCGTATGGAGGTCGAAACGGCGCTGCAGAAGATTCAGGAAGAGAGCGCAGACCTGGACTTCACTGATCTGCGGGCGCCGTAGGAGAGGGTGACTGAAGGTAGAGTTACTCTCTAACGCTCGTGTTGTTTGGCTGGTGGGGAGGTCTCATCTCTCCCCACCAGCTCGTGAAGCCCTCAGCTCTCTCAAGCCGCCCAAACCCAGAAGGATGATACTGTGAAGTCACTATCTCAGCGCAAGGTCCAAGAGAAGATCAGCCTCTTTCTCTTTCTGTTACCGACGTTGCTCTTTGTCTTCGTCTTCATCGCCTACCCCGTCGCCTACTCCGGATACTTGAGCTTCACCGAGTTCAACTATGCTACCGACGACAAGCCTACCTTCATCGGATTTAAGGGCTATATCGATACACTTACGGATGATTCGCTCTTCCGTACGGCTTTATACAATCAGGTTCGCTTCGCGATCCCCTACTTCATCATTACCTTCGTCGGCTCGTTGGGACTGGCGATTATCGTCGGAGAGTTGACCAAAGGGGTGCAGATCTTCCAGATCATCTTCTATCTTCCCATGATCATCGCTCTCTCTATGGCAGGCATTGCCTTTAGCTGGATTCTCAAAGAGGATGTGGGTATCTTCAACCACTTTCTGGAGACCATCGGGCTCTCATCGCTGACCAGGAACTGGTTTAGCAATCCGGACACGGCGCTCTACGGCCTGGTGGTCGTCCGTGCCTGGAAGATGATGGGCTTCACCTTCATTATCTTCCTCTCCGGTGTCCATGGTATCCCTCTCAGTCTACGGGAAGCCGCCAGGGTCGATGGGGCCAGCTTCCTGCAGGAGGTCTTCCACATCATCATCCCTCTCTTGAGACCTTACATGCTGGTCAGTGGAATCTGGGTCATCATCAACTCGCTCAAGGTCTTCGACCTTCCTCAGGTGGTCACCCAGGGTGGACCGGGTGTAGCGACGCTCACTCTCTATCTCTACTCGTGGAAGGCCGCTTTCCAACGCTACGACCTGGGCCTCGCCGCTCAGGTGGCTTACATCACTGCCTTCATCATTCTCTTGCTCTCCTGGGGCCTGAATAAGCTGCTGCAGCCCGAGTCGGTTGAGCGCTTCTAGGGAGTATCCAATGGCTCTAACCAAAGTTCCCAACTTTACTAAATCTCGCCGCCGAAGGCGACTTCGCCGTATGTTCTCCACCGGGGATCAGAGGCGGATAGTGCTCTTTTATGGCATAGCGACCATCTTTGCGCTCCTTTTCCTATTTCCACCGCTGTGGATGCTCATCACCTCGCTGCGCACCACACAGGACATCTACCAGGTGCCGCCGACCTTCCTACCCAGAGCGATCACCTTTGAGAACTACACCTACGTGTTGACCGAGATGGACGGAGGCTTGCGCTACTTTATCAACAGCACCGTCGTCACCCTTGTCTCCGTCTTCCTGGTGGTGTTGGCCAGCGCCATGGGGGGCTACGCCTTCGGCTCCCGGCGCTTCAAGGGTAAAGAACTGATGTTCATGGGCATCGTCTTCGTTCTGACCATACCCTATATCATGTACCTGATTCCCATCTACCTGATGGAGATCAAGCTGCATCTGCGCAACACCTGGTGGGGCCTTATCCTGCCCTACGTGGCTCTCAATCTGCCCTGGGGGCTGCTGATCATGCGCAGCGCCTTCTCCACCATCCCGTTGGAGATCAAGGATGCTGCCATCATCGATGGCTGTAACGAGTTTCAGCTCTGGTACCGGGTGATGTTACCTATCACCCGTCCTGCCCTGGCGGCGACAGTGATCATCACCTTCGTCTTCGTCTGGCAGGAGTATCTCTTCGCTTCCACTCTGATGACCAAGAATACCTGGCAGACACTGCCCGTGGGCATCGTCTGGCTTCGGGATGAGCTGCAGACCATGGCTTACGGGCGGATCGGGGCGATGTTCGTGCTCTCCATCCTGCCTATCTTCGTCCCTTTTATCCTGCTGCGCAACTTCTTTATCAAGGGCTTGAGCGAAGGGATGTTGAAGGGATGAGTCGCCGGGTAGGGCGGGGAGAGGACGCGATGGTGCAGGTGCGTTGGGGCATCATTGGGTGCGGAGAGGTCACCGAGGTGAAGAGCGCTCCTGCCCTGCAAAAGATCAATGGCTCGGAGCTGGTCGCCGTGATGCGGCGCACGGGTGAGAAGGCTCGCGACTACGCCCAGCGTCATGGTGTGCTCAAGTGGTACGATGACGCGGAGGATCTCCTTCACGATCCGGACGTGAACGCCATCTACGTCGCCACGCCACCGAGCTCGCATGCTGAGTACGTTATCCGGGCTGCACAGGTCGGCAAGCCCGTCTATGTCGAGAAGCCCATGGCGTTGCACTACGGGGAGTGCATCACCATGGTCGAGGCCTGTCAGGCGACCGGGGTACCTCTCTTCGTCGCCTACTACCGGCGTGCTCTACCGAGTTTCTTGAAGGTGAAGGAGCTGGTTGAGACGGGCGCCATCGGTGAGGTGCGTTTCGTCTCCGTGGCCCTCTACTACCCACCGCAGGAAGGCGACCGCGAGAACGACGACCTGCCGTGGCGTGTTCGCCCGGAGGTTGCCGGCGGAGGGCACTTCTTCGATCTGGGATCTCACCAGCTGGACTTTCTCGACTACGTCCTCGGCCCCATCGTCTCCGCACGGGGCTTCGTAGCGAACCAGGCGGGCCTCTATCCCGCCGAGGACATCGTCGCCGCCCACTTTGCTTTTGGATCGGGCGTCCTGGGCAGTGGCCTCTGGTGCTTCACCCTCTCCGAAGCGAGCCGAACGGAGCGCACCGAGATTGTCGGCAGCGAGGGCCGAATAACCTTCTCCTTTTTTGATCCGGCCACCGTACCCCTTGCACTCCCATCTTCACGAACAGGTCTCTTACGTAGCGGAGGGCGAGATCCTCTTAGTCACGGAGGATCAGAAGACCCACCTGAAGCCGGGGGATCTCTTCCTGGTCCCCTCGGGAGAGCCGCACGCCATCCAACTGCTGACCCGGCACGTCCGGCTGGTCGATTGCTGCACCCCGATACGGGAGGATTTCCTTGAATAGAGAGCTCGAGCTGCTTTTGCAGGAGGGCGCCAGGTGATCTATACGAGACTGGGCAGGACGAAGATCATGGTCTCCAGAGTGGCCATGGGCTGCTGGGTGCTTGCCGGGGACTTCAACTGGGGGCCCCGGAGGACGCCGAGTCCATCGCGACCGGCCACGCTGTTCTGGATGCAGGGATCAACTTCTTCAGCTCTGCGATGAATTGGGGTTGCCGATGGTGCAGGTGGCGCTGGCGTGGGTACTGGCGCAGCCGAGCGTCACCTCGGTCCTCGCCGGAGCACGCCATCCCGAGCAGATCGAGGAGACGGCCCGGGCCGCGGAGTTGCATCTCGCGCCCGAAGTACTCGAGCGGCTGACGAGGATCACCGCGGAGGTCAAGCGCGCTCTGGGTCCGCATCCCGATCCCTGGGAGACACCTGCGGATAGCCGTTTTCGATGATAGAACCCGACTCCACCTTGAACATGGAAGGCACAGCCAGGAGGCCCTTGATGGCAGAAATAGGATGGCAGCTAGACCCCGAACGCTTTTTCGATCCCAATCCTGCACAGCGGGAGATGGCGGTCGCGCTCTACGAGACGGTGACTGATCTGCCGCTGATCTGCCCCCACGGGCACGTCGATCCCCGTCTCTTCGCTGACGAGAAGGCGAGCTTCGGCACGCCTGCGGAGCTCTTTATCATCCCCGACCACTACGTCTTCCGCATGCTCTACTCCCAGGGTATCCCCCTCGAGTCGCTGGGTGTGCCCCGTACGGACGACGGGGAGGTGGAGCAGGATCACCGCAAGATCTGGCAACTCTTTGCCGAGAACTTTCACCTCTTCCGCGGCACCCCCACCGGGGTCTGGCTGACGCAGGAACTGATCGAGCTCTTCGATGTTGAGCAGAAGTTGACGGGGGAGACGGCCCAGGCGATCTACGATCAGATCGTGGAAAAGCTGGCCCGGCCGGCTTTTCAACCTCGAGCACTCTTTGACCACTTCAACATCGAGGTGTTGACCACGACCGACACCGCTACCGATCCGCTCGAGCACCACCAACAGATTCGGGAGGCGGATTGGAAGGGCGACATTCGCCCCACCTTCCGCCCCGATGCCGTGGTCAATCTTCTGAGCGCCGGCTGGCAGGAGAACATCGCAGCGCTCGGCGAGGTGAGCGGCATCGATGTGGGCTCATACGGTGCCTTTCTGCGTGCCTTGGAGGAGCGACGGGCCTTCTTCAAGTCCCTGGGCGCGACGGCAACAGATCACGCAGCGGTCACGGCCTACACGGCGGAGCTCACCGGGCGCGAGGCCGATGCGATCTTCCAGCGGGCGCTCCGCGATGAAGCCACCGAGGAGGATGCTCGGCGCTTCACGGGTCACATGATTATGGAATTCGCGCGCATGTCCATCGAGGATGGCCTGGTGATGCAGTTCCACGTGGGCGCGGTGCGCGACCACAACGACTCCATCGCCGAGCGTTTTGGGGCGGACATGGGCGCCGACATTCCGCGGCGCAGCGAGTTCACCGACAATCTGCGCCCCTTGCTCAACAAGTACGGCAGAGATCCTCGCTTGACCTTCATCCTCTTTACGCTGGACGAGTCGGCTTACGCGCGCGAGCTGGCCCCCCTGTCCGGGCACTACCCGGCGCTGCAGCTGGGACCGCCCTGGTGGTTCCACGACAGCCTGAACGGCATGGGGCGCTACTTCGACCGGGTGATGGAGACCGCCGGACTCTACAACACAGTGGGCTTCAACGACGATACCCGCGCCTTTCCCTCGATACCTGCCCGTCACGACGTCTGGCGCCGGGCCGGTGCTAATTGGGTCGCCGGGCTCGTCGTACGCGGGGTGGTGGCCGAGGAGGATGCTCAGGAGATGATCGTGGACTTGGCGTACGGGCTGGCGAAGCGCGCGTATAAATTCGACGAACGATGAGCAGCGGGAGGGTGACCTTGGATCTCAGTGGATTGACGATTTACCGGGACTCTGTCGTCGAAAAGGACGACACGACCTACTTCCTCGCCTCTAAGGGGGATGGGAAGAGGCAGTTGGGAATCGAGGGGGATGGCAGCGGCTTCGAAGGAAAGTGGGAGGGGCAGGTGCTCCTCTGCCCGCTGACGTCCGCAAACGCCGCCGTCCTGCGCTCGCGCTTAGCGTGGCTCCGCCCCGTCCCCTTGGATGTCGGTACCTCCTTTGGCTTCGGTGACCGCCTGGGCTTGGCGACGCCCGGACACGCGCGCGCAGTCCAGACCTGTGAGGGGATCGTCCCTATCTTCGCCCAGCAGTCGGTGCGGGAGAACGCGCGCACCGGGCGTACGCCCCAGGAGGTGGTCGATGATGCGCTGTGGGGCGTCTTGGAGGTCGGGTGGCGCCGACCGTGGGGCGCCGATGCCGACCACATCAAGACGAGCGGTGCCTGCGACGCCTTCATCGCGGCCGGCTACACCTTCTATACCATCGATCCCGGGGATCACGTGGATAACGAGGCCCACACGGCCCCCCTCATTGATCTCGAGGCAAAGGTAGAGGCGCTGCCCTGGGACTCCTTGGAGACGAAGCGGACGGACCTGGAGCGGCGCTACCTCGATCGCTCCTTTGACCTGGATGATATCCGGATTGCCTTCGATCGGGAGATCCTCTACCGTGCTGCGGCGAAGTACGGGCGCGCCATCGCCCATACCGTGCAGCTCTACCGCTACCTCGCGGAGCAGATGGGGGATCGCCCCTTTGATCTCGAGGTCTCGGTGGATGAGACGGAGACGCCCACCACGCCGGAGGAGCATACCTTCATCGTGGGGGAGCTCCAGAGGTTAGGTGTGAAGTGGGTCAGTCTGGCTCCGCGTTACATCGGACGTTTCGAGAAGGGCGTCGACTACGTCGGGATCGGGTCTGCCAGAGGGTGCTCTTCAGCGGAGCTGGACGCCTTTGGGGCAGAGATTGCCAGCCACGCCGCCATCGCCCGCGCCTTCGGCCCCTACAAGCTCAGCCTCCACTCCGGCTCCGATAAGTTTACCATCTACCCCATCATTGCCGAGCATACTCATGGCCTCGTCCACGTAAAGACGGCGGGTACCAGCTACCTGGAAGCGCTGCGAGCCCTGGCCCAGGTCGACCCCGCCTTCTTCTGTGCGATCCTGGCGCTGGCCCGTGAGCGCTACGAGACAGAGCGGGCTACCTACCACGTCTCGGCTGAATTGGAGAGGGTGCCACCGGTGGAGGTCCTGAACGAGCGGGAGCTGTCCGACCTGTTGGAGCAGTTCGATGCCCGGCAGATCCTCCACGTGACCTACGGCTCGGTCCTGGATGCGTTTGGCGACCGGCTCCTCGCAGCGCTCGAGATGCACCGGGATGTCTACGCCCGGCTCTTGGAGGGCCATTTTCAGCGCCATCTGGCACCTTTCGCCCAGGCGTAGGGGGTTGTAAGAGACAGTGGGCACGTTCGAGAGGGTTAGGGGAGGTTAGAAGGGCATGAACGAGAAAGGGCTGGAGCATCTATCGGACGTCTCCGGCAGCGTCGCTGCTGTGACGGGCGGGGGGGGAGTCCTCTGTGGCACGATGAGCCGTGTCCTGGGCGAGCAGGGTGTCAAGGTAGCCGTGCTGGACCTCCGCCGGGAGGCCGCGCAGGCGATCGTGGACGAGATCGAAGAGGCAGGTGGCGAGGCCCTCGCCCTAGAGTGCGACGTGTTGGACCGATCCAGTCTTCAGAGAGCTGCCCAGGCCACGGTTGAGGCCTTCGGGCGGGTGGACTTCCTCGTCAACGGCGCCGGGGGCAACCGGATCGAGGCGACCACAGGTTCCGACCTCTGCTTCTTCGACCTGCCGGCTGACGCCGTTCAGTGGGTCTTCAATCTCAACTTCCTGGGCGCCTTTCTGGGTAGCCAGGTCTTTGGACAACGGATGGTCGAGCAGGGCGCGGGGGTGATCCTCAACATCTCCTCGATGAACGCCTTTCGGCCCCTGACCAAGATCCCCGCCTACTCGGCCGCCAAGGCCGCCGTGAGCAACTTCACCCAATGGCTGGCGGTCCACGTGGCTCAGGAGTACGGTCCCGACCTGCGGGTGAACGCCATCGCGCCGGGCTTCTTCCTCACCGAGCAGAATCGCTTCCTCCTCACTGACGAGGAGACGGGCGATCTGACCCCGCGAGGAGAGACCATCCTCGACCACACGCCTTTGGGACGCTTCGGCGCCCCCGAGGATCTCGTGGGGACGATGCTCTGGCTCCTCTCCCCGGCGTCGGCTTTCGTCACGGGCGTCGTCGTTCCGGTCGACGGCGGCTTCTCGGCGTACAGTGGGGTGTAGGGGGAGAATCAGAGAATCCAGTTTCCAGCTTCCAGTTTCCAGCTTCCAGTTTCCAGCATCCAGCTTCCAGCATCCAGCTTCCAGCATCCAGCATCCAGCTTCCAGCTTCCAGTTTCTAGAGGAGGTACCTATGAGTTACGAACAATCTTTGATCCAACTTGAGCCCGAGCACGACTTCTTCGTCGGCATCGACTCCGACGGTTGTGCTTTCGACACCATGGAGATCAAGCATAAGGAGTGCTTCATCCCCAACATCATCAAGCACTGGGGGTTGCAGCCCGTCTCCAAATACGCGCGGGAGGCCGCGGAGTTCGTCAACCTCTACTCGAAGTGGCGGGGGACGAACCGCTGGCCGGCGCTGGTGCAGGTCTTCGACCTGCTGCGGGAGCGCCCGGAGGTGCTGGCGCGGGGCTTTACACCCCCTGAGGCCGCCGGCCTGCGCGCCTTCATCGCCGACACCGGCTATCCCAAGAGCAACGCCGGGCTGGCGGCCTACATGGAGGCCCATCCGGACGATGCCGAACTGGCGCTCGGGCTGGTGTGGACGGAGGGGGTGAACGCCTTCGTCGCCGATATCGTCTACGGCGTGGCGCCCTATCCCTACGTCCGTGAGAGCCTGCAGCGGTTGGACGATTACGCCGACATGATCGTGGTCTCGGCGACGCCGCTGGAGGCCCTGGAACGGGAGTGGACGGAGCACGGTCTGGCCCAGTACGTGCGCCTGATCGCCGGGCAGGAGATGGGGCCCAAGAAGCAGCACCTGGAGCTGGCGGCGAAGGGGAGGTACCCCTCCGACCACATCTTGATGATCGGCGACGCGCCGGGCGATATGCGCGCGGCCAAGGCCAACGACGCCCTCTTCTACCCCATCCTGCCGGGCTACGAGGCGGAGGCCTGGCAGCGCTTCTACGAGGAGGGAGCCGCCAAGTTCCTGGCGGGCGAGTACGCCGGTGCGTACGAGACGGCCCGCATCGCGGAGTTCGAGGCGCTGCTGCCGGAGCTCCCCCCGTGGCAGCGAGCGGCGAAATGAGCCGCGCGCTGCAGCCCCTTACCGAGAGCGAGGTCCGGACCACGCTCGCGTCCGGGTTGGTGCGCGCTGTCCGGGACGACGAACGGGTGCTGGTCATCGTCCCCGACGGCACGCGGACGGCGCCCATCCCCTTGATCTTCCGGCTCTTCCACGAGCTGCTGGGGGAGCGCACGGCGGCTCTCGACTTCCTCGTCGCGCTGGGTACCCATCCCCCGATGCCCGAGGAAGCGCTCAACCGGTTGGTGGGGATCACACCGGAGGAGCGGGCGAGCACCTACCTCTCCACGCGCATCTTCAACCACCGCTGGGACCGGGAGGAGACCTTCGTCAAGCTCGGCGCCATCCCTGCTGCCGAGATGGCAGAGGTTTCGGGGGGGCGGCTCGTCCAGGACGTCGACGTGACCATCAACCGGCTCATCCTCGAGTACGACCGGCTCATCATCTGCGGCCCGGTCTTTCCCCACGAGGTCGTCGGCTTCTCGGGGGGGACGAAGTACTTCTTTCCGGGGATCGCCGGTGCGGAGGTGATCAACGTCACCCACTGGCTGGGCGCCCTCCTCACCTGCCGGGAGATCATCGGCACCCATCCCACGCCGGTGCGCGCGCTCATCGACCGGGCGGCGGCCCTCGTGCCCACCCCCTGGCTCACCTGCAACCTCGTCGTCGCCGGTGGTGACCTGGTGGGGTTGACGGTGGGACCCTACGCCGAAGCCTGGCCCGAGGCGGTGGCCCTCTCCCGGCAGCTGCACATCCGCTACGTGGAGCGCCCCTTCCGCCGGGTGCTCTCCATCATGCCGGAGATGTATGACGATCTCTGGACGGCAGCGAAGGGGATGTACAAATTGGAGCCCGTCGTGGCCGACGGTGGGGAGGTCGTGATCTACGCCCCCCACATCGACGAGATCTCCTACACCCACGGCGCAGTTCTCGACGAGGTGGGCTATCACGTGCGCGACTACTTCGTCGCCCAGTGGGAGCGCTTCAAGCACCATCCCTGGGGCGTGCTGGCCCACTCCACCCACCTGCGCGGCGCCGGCACCTACGACGCCGGGACCGGCAGGGAGCGCCCCAGGACCGAGGTCACGCTGGCGACGCGCATCCCACCCGAGCGCTGCGCGCGCGTCAACCTCGGCTACCTCGATCCGGCGAGCGTGGATATCGCTGCGTGGGAGAATCGGGAGGAGGAGGGGATCCTGGTGGTGCCCCACGCCGGAGAGCGCCTCTTCAGGCTCAAGGAGGAATAACATGCCCAAGAACGTCATCGTCGCCCAATCCGGTGGCCCGTCGCCGGTCATCAACGCCTCTCTGCGGGGTGTCATCGACGGCTGTCGCGCCTATCCCCAGATCTTCGGCACCCTCTACGCCGGCTTTCACGGCATCGAGGGCGTGCTCCAGGAGGAGCTCCTCGATCTCTCCGCTCAGCCCGCCGAGGAGCTCGCCCTGCTGAGCACCACGCCGGCGGCGGGCGCCATCGGCACCTGCCGCTACAAGCTCCAGGCCCACCAACAGGCCGACTTCGAGCGCATCATCGAGGTCTTCAAGGCCCACGACATCGGCTACTTCTTCTACAACGGCGGCAACGACTCCATGGATACGGCGCAGAAGGTCGCGCAGCTGGCTCAAGAACGGGACCTCGACCTCGTCGCTACCGGCGTGCCCAAGACCATCGACAACGACGTGGGCGACGCCGACTTCGAGCTCATCGACCACACGCCGGGCTACGGGAGCACCGCTCGCTACTGGGCCCTCGTCGTCCAGAACGCCGACCAGGAGAACGCCGGCTCCTCGCCCGCCGATCCTGTCTTGGTCCTGCAGGCGATGGGGCGCCGGATCGGTTTCATCCCGGCCGCCGCACGGCTCGCCGACCCGGCGCGGGAGATGCCGCTCCTCATCGTGCTGGCGGAGTCCGGCCTGACCCTGCCGGCCCTCGCCGAGCGGATCAACGAGACTCTGCGCGAGCACGGGCGCGCCCTCGTCGTGGTGAGCGAGGGCTTCGACGTGGGTGAGATCGGTGCCCGGCACGACAGCTTCGGCCACACCGAGTTCGGCGCGAGCCAAGTGCAGGCGGGCCAGGCGGTGATCAACTACCTCAACGGGGTGGGGCTGGCGGCCCGGGGGTCGGCGCGCGCGAATATCCCGGGCACCGACCAGCGCCACGCCATGATCTACGCCTCGACGGTGGATCTGGAGGAGGCCTATCGCGTGGGGCAGAAGGCGGCCCAGATCGCGGCCGAGGAGGGCTCCGGCTACATGGCGACCCTCCTGCGGGTGCCCGGCCCCCTCTACCAGGTGCGCTACGACAAGGTCCCCCTGGAGGTGGTCGCCAACTCCGAGCGCTTCTTCCCCGAGGCGTGGATCGCGTCCTCCCGTATCGACGTGACCGACGATTTCGCGCGCTACGCCCGTCCCCTCATCGGCGACGGCTGGCCCGCCGTCCCGCTGGTCGACGGTCGGCAGCGCTTCGCGCGCCTGGAACCCATCTTCGCCGCACCGCAGCTTGAGCCCTATACGCCCCAGGCGCACCGGTAGTCGTGTGAGACGCGAAGCGTAGGAGGCTGGATCGTCCACGCTTCACGCTTGCCGCTCCGAAGAGGGTGTTAGCGACGAAGCGCTGCAGCCGGCCCCGAGTCTGTCGATGGGGAGTCGCGTGTCAAGAAGTGTCCACCTCACTGACCGGGAAACTGAACCGTCCCCCACACTTACCACCGCCTGCTAACGTCAGTTGGACGAGCCCTCCAATCCGTTTCACGCCCTGGAGTTGCACGGGTTGTTGACCGCGATGCGCCACCCGGTGTCGATATCGAAACGCGGCGGGTGGGGGTTGACGCAACTCGAAATTGCGGCTACCATATAGCCTTGGGTGAGTGCTGGTCTGCCGGGGGAAGACATGTCAGCTCCTCTGAGATACTGCCCCAAGTCAAATGCCGTTACGTGGACACGTTCACACGTCATTTTCGTTATTGCTCGTATGGAGACCCGAGGGGGATTCCCTGAGATTATCGTGTAGAAGGAGTTGGAAGGTGATTGAACGAGAACATAATTGGCACACCTTGAGTGTAGACGAGACCTTTGCGGCCCTGGAGACGGGCCCCAGAGGCCTGATGCTCTCCGAGGCCGAACGGCGCTTGGAGAAGTTTGGCCCCAACGAGATCGAGAGCGGGGAGGGGGTCAGTAAGCTCAGTATCCTCTGGGCGCAGGTGAAAAATCCCCTGGTCTTCGTGCTTCTGGGCGCGGCCGTGATCTCTCTCCTTGCCGGAAAAGTGATCGATGCCGGGGTCATCGGTGTCGTGATTGTGGTCAACACCCTCATCGGCTTTTTTCAGGAGTATCAGGCGGAGCAGGCGCTGGAGTCATTGAAGGCGCAGGCAGCGCCCGAAGCTGAGGTGGTGCGCGAGTGTCCGGATGTGGGCGGATGTCTGGAGCTGCGCGTTCCCACGGCGGAGCTCGTGCCGGGTGATCTCATTCTCCTGGATGCGGGCACGAAAGTGCCGGCCGACGCCCGGTTGATCGAGGCGGCAAACCTGGAGATTGAGGAAGCGATGCTCACCGGGGAATCTCTCAGTGTCCGCAAGACCACTGCGCCCCTGGAGCAGGAAGAGCTGGCGATTGCCGAGCGGACCAACCTCGTTTCCGGCGGGACCATCGTCACCAACGGGCGGGGACGGGCCGTGGTCTACGCTACCGGCCAAGAGACGGAGATGGGCAAGATCGCCACGCTCATCCAGGAGACGGAGAAGGCGGAATCGCCGCTGCAGAGGCAGACCCTCGACCTGGGTCAGAAGTTGGGCCTGCTGGCGGTGGGCGTGGCGGCACTCACTTTTGTTCTGGGTCTGCTCCGCAATCTGCCCCTGGACGATATCTTCATGTTCGCGCTGGCCTCGGCGGTCTCCTCCATTCCCGAGGGACTTCCGGCGGTCATGAGTATTACACTGGCGGTCGGAGTCAACCGCATGGCGAAGCGTAATGCCATCATCCGCAAACTCCCGGCTGTGGATACCCTGGGTGCGGCGACTGTCATCTGTACCGACAAGACCGGGACCCTCACCACCAACCAGATGACAGTTCAGCAGATGATGGCGGACGCCAAAACGATTCACGTGACCGGGGTCGGGTTCGAGCCCCAAGGGCGTTTCCTGCGTAACGGCAAACCCTACGATCCCACCGCCACGCCTGACCTGCGGCTGGCACTGCACATCGGAGCCCTCTGCAACGATGCGCGCCTCATCCGCCACCAGCAGGAGGAAGGATATACCTGGGAGATCCGGGGCGATCCCACCGAAGGCGCACTGGTCGTTGCCGCCGTCAAGGCCGGCCATTACAAGGAGGCCCTCGAAGCGCGCCTCCATCGCATCGACGAGTTGCCCTTCAGCTCCAAGACGAAGTTCATGGCGACCTTCCACGAAGGGCAGGAGGGGCAGATCTGGGTCTTCGTCAAGGGCGCGCCGGAGGTCATTCTGGAGCGCTGCCCGCAGATCGTGGAGAACAGCGTGCCGCGGGCGCTGGAGGAGTCCGATCGTGAGCACATCTTGGAGGAAAATCACCGTATGGCGAGCGAGGCGCTGCGCGTGCTCGGCCTGGCCTATCAGATCATCGAACCAGAAGAGGTCGAGTCCTTCAAGGAGGCGCTGGAGTACGGGCACGAGGCCGATCTGATCTTCGTCGGTCTGGCAGGCATGATGGATCCGCCCCGCCCGGAGGTGCCCGAGGCCGTGACCCGCTGTAAGCGAGCGGGTATTCGCGTGCTGATGGCGACGGGCGATCACAAGATCACAGGCGCCGCCATTGCGCGGCAGGTGGGGATTCTCGACGATGAGGGCCGCGTCCTGACCGGTGCGGATCTGGATCACCTCAGCGACGAGGAGCTGGACGCGACCATCGAGGAGGTGGCGGTCTTCGCCCGCGTCGCGCCGGAACACAAACACCGTATCGTCGAATCCTTGCAGCGTCTGGAACACGTGGTTGCGATGACGGGCGATGGGGTGAACGATGCCCCCGCCCTCCAGGTGGCGCAGATCGGCGTGGCGATGGGGATCACCGGCACCGACGTGACCAAGGAGACGGCGGAGATGATCCTCGTCGATGATAACTTCGCCAGCATCGTCGATGCGGTGGAGGAGGGGCGCGTGATCTTTCAGAACGTGCGCAAGGTCGTCAAATTCTTGCTGGCGACCAACATTGGAGAAGACCTGACCCTTATCGGATCGCTGCTCCTCTTCGCGGCGAAGGGTCTGATCATCAGTCCGGTGCAGATCCTCTGGGTGAATCTGGTCACTGACGGGATTCTGGACATCACTCTGGCGATGGAGCCCAAGGAGGGCGACGTGATGGAAGATCCTCCTCGCGACCCGGAGGCTCGCATCATCAACCGCGAGATTCTGCAGAACATCGTCTTCGTGGCACTCTTCATGGCCATGGGGACCCTCTGGATCTTCAGCCGGGTCGATGCCGACGCGAATCTGGCGCGGGCGCAGACCCTGGCTTTCACGACGCTGGCGATGTTCCAGGTCTTCAACTCCCTCAACTGCCGCTCGCGGACCAACTCGGTCTTCAAGCTGGGGTTCTTCAAGAATCGTTATCTCATCGGTGCCATCGTCCTTTCCATCTTGTTGCAGTTGGCCGCGAGCTACGTGCCCTTCATGCAGGCAGCGTTGGGGACGGTGTCACTGACGGCGCAGGATTGGGGCCTCATCGTGTTGCTCTCGAGTTCTATCTTCGTCGCAGATGAGCTGCGCAAACTGGTCCGTTCCCGTCTGCGGGGGTCAAAACGTGAGGCGCAGGCTGAGTAACAGTCCGCCGTGGGAGAGTGAGGTGAGCGGGACGGGGGCAAAGCACTACGACTTCATCCTGGCCGGCGGCGGGGCGGCGGGGCTGAGTCTGGCTTACCACCTGACCCGGGGACCTTTCCGCGACGCCCGCCTGCTCATCGTCGATGAGCAGGTGAAGCGCCACAACGATCACACCTGGTGCTCCTGGTTGCGTGAGGGCGCGCTCTTCGACCCTATCGCCTATCGCAGCTGGGAGCGCTTGGCCTTCCGTGCGCCCGGCCTTGAGCGCGAATTCGCGCTCGCACCCTATCGCTATCGCATGCTTCGCGCCGCTGACTTCTACCGCTTCACCCGGGCGGCGCTGACGGCGCTCCCCGGTGTCGATTTCCTCACGGGGACGGTCACCCACGTCAGCGACGGGCCCGAGCGGGCGGAGATCTACGTCAACGAGCTCTCCTTCACCGCCGACTGGGTCTTCGACAGCCGGTACCGCGCGGCGGACTATCATCCTCTGGACCGGCGCCATCACTACCTCTACCAGCACTTCCTCGGCTGGGAGATTGAGACGGTGACCCCGGTCTTCGACCCCGCCTGTCCCACCTTCTTCGATTTCCGTACGCCGCAGCGGGGGGCCATGCGCTTCGTCTACGTGCTGCCCTTCACCGCCCGGCGAGCGCTGGTGGAATACACCCTCTTCTCCGGTCATCTTCTCCCCCGGGCCGAGTACGAGGCGGCGCTGCAGGCTTACATCGGCGAGGTGTTGGGTGTGGGCCGGTACCATCTGTTGGAGGAGGAGTACGACCTCATCCCCATGACCGACCGCCCCTTTCCCCGCCGGGCGGGACGGCGGGTGCTGAACGTCGGTACGCGGGGTGGGCGGGTGAAGGCCTCGACGGGCTTCGCCTTTCACCGCATCCAGCAGGACGCCGCAGCCATCGTCCGCTCGCTGGAGCGGGAGGGGCATCCCTTCGCCCTGCCGGGCTCCTCGCGCCTCTTCCGCTTCACCGACAGTGTCCTGCTCCAGCTCCTGGAGCGGCGGGGCGACCTCGGCGCGCCGGTTTTCACGGCCCTCTTCCGCAACAACCCCATCGACCGCATCTTCCGCTTCCTGGATGAGGAGAGCTCCCTAATGGAGGTGCTCCAGGTCATGGCCTCCCTCCCCCCCTGGCCCTTCCTGCGGGCGGCCTTCCGGAACGCCCTGCGAAAAAGTCATACCCTCTAAATCATCTGCGAAAGCGAGGTTCTATGTGCGGCATCTTCGGTATCGTCACTGAGCAGGAACAGCGGCTGGGTACGCTTCTCACGGAGGCCGGGCGCCGGCTCTCCTATCGCGGCTACGATTCCGTGGGCTGTGCTACCATCGACGCCGCAGGCGGCATCGATCTCCGCAAGGACGTCGGCAAGGTGGACGAGGTGGCGGCGCGGCTCGACTTCGAGACGCTGCGGGGGAAGCGCGGCATCACCCAGCTCCGCTGGGCCACCTTCGGGCGCCCCTCCCAGGTCAACGCCCAGCCCCACCTCGATTCCGACGGCGACATGGTGGGCGCTCACAACGGCAACGTCGTCAACAACGTCGAGTTGCGGCAGCAGTTCATGGCGGAGGGGCTGACCGTCCGCTCCGAGAACGACGGCGAGTCCTGCGTGCATGCCGTGGAGCGCTACTACGACCGCGGGCACGATATGCTCAGCGCCATCCGCCACGCCTACCGGGATCTCGAGGGCGACTACGCCTTCGTCATCGGGCACGCCGACGAGCCCTGCCTCTACGCTTTCAAGAAGGGCTCGGGCCTCGTCGCCGGCATCGGTGACGGCGCCACCTACGTCTCCTCAGATCTCCCCTCCATCCTGCCCCTCACCGACCGCATCGTCCGCGTGCACGACGGTGAGATCGTCGTCCTGCACGCCAACACCATTCGCCTCTACAGCGTGGAGGACGGGCAGCCCATCCAGCGAGAGCCGGAGATCGTCACCGAGAGCATGGACGCCGTCACCAAGGGCGGCTACTCTCACTTTATGCTCAAGGAGATCCACGAGCAGGTGCAGGTCACCGGCGAACTTCTTCATCTCTACGAGGCCCTGGCCGATGTGGGGCCGGCCGTCGAACGGCTGCGGGGAGCTCACCACCTCTACCTCGTGGCCTGCGGCACCAGCTACCACGCCTGCATGCTCGGGGCCGTCTACATGGGCCGTCTGGCGGGCCGGCCCGCTGTGCCCGTCCTGGCTCCCCAGTTCATCCCCCAGTATGCGCCTGCCGTCGGCGCCGACGACTACGGCCTCTTCGTCAGCCAGAGCGGGGAGACCAAGGACGTGCTCAACGCCCTGGCGGCAGCGGAGCGGCGCGACATGGCGGGGATGGGGCTGGTGAACGTCATCGGCTCGACGCTGACATTGGAGACCGAGCGCTATCTACCCCTGGCCTGCGGCTACGAGATCAGTGTGCCCGCCACCAAGACCTTCCTCAACCAGGCTCTGGCCTTCCTCTACCTGGCGCTGCGCATGGGCGACCACGACACGTCCTTCCTGGCGGCGTTCCCCGGCCTGATCGAGGAGACACTGGACCTGACCGACTCCCAGGTCGAGGCCGTGATGCCCCACCTCACTCACCGGGACGATCTCTACTGCCTGGGCTACGGGATGACCTACCCCATTGCGCTAGAGGGGGCGCTCAAGCTCAAGGAGGTGACCTACGCCCACTGCGAGGGGATGCTCTCGACGGAGTTCAAGCACGGTCCCCTCTCCGCCGTGGACGAGGGCTATCCCGTCATCTTCGTTACCGGGCAGGAGGACGTCCCCCTCATCATCAGTGGGATCAACGAGGTGACGACGCGCGGCGGGCGGGCCATCGTCATCGGCCCCGACGACGAGCGCCTCCGGGCCAACGCCCACGACCTCATCGCCCTGCCCCCGGCCGACCCCCTGCTCCTGCCCATCCTGGCGACGCTGCCCCTGCAGCTCCTCTCCTATCGCCTGAGCGTCGCCCGCGGGTACGACCCCGACTTCCCCCGCAACCTGAGCAAGACGCTGACGGTCGATTAGGGGGAAGGGAATTAGGGACCGGGGATCAGGGATTGGGTAACCGCCCGATCTTCGCCCTGTTTTACCTGGTTGTTACAGGCATCCTTCGCCTAGGGTGGGCGAGGGCGTGAAATGTAAACCGTAAAACGGGAGACATTTAAGTTTTACGCTTCACGCTTTACTCCGGATCTCTTACCAACCGCCGGAGACGCCTCCGACTGACTTCTCGTCGCCCCCTTCTCCTCGACGATCTCCCCTGGTCAGCTGACCGGGTAAAAAACCCATCCGTTGCCCACTCCCACTCTCCCCCCGCGCATAGTCCCTTTTGGGGCAAGGTCGGGTAGAGTTAAGGTAGACGCAAAGACGTGAGTCTAGACTGCCCGACCACACGACCAGATGACTATCTGACTATGTGCCAAGGAGAGAACTTATGAAAGCAAATCGCAAACTGCTGACGCGGCCCCTCATGGTCTTCATGTTCACCATGGTGCTGGCGAACATCTCGTCGCGCATGTACGGTCCCCTCCTGGCCCTCTACCTCCAATCCATGGGCGCGGGTGTGAGCCAGGTGGGGCTCTTCTTCACCCTCAGCTCCATCGTCCCCCTGGCCTTCCAGATCCTGGGCGGCTGGCTCTCGGACGTGCTGGGGCGCCTGCAGGCGGTCGCCATCGGCAGCCTCGCCGGGCTGGCGGGCATGCTCGTCTACCTCCTGGCCCCAGGGTGGGAGTGGATGCTCCTGGGCGCCGCAGCCGCCTCCGTGGCGGGCGCCTTCGTCGCCCCCAGCTTCCAGGCCTTCGTCGCCGAGCAGTCCAGCGAGGAGAACCTCGGTCGGGTCTACGGGCTGAGCGAGAGTATCTTCATGATCGTGGGTATTGTGGGACCGCCGCTGGGGGGCTTCCTGGCCGATAACTACGGCTTCAAGGTGCTCTTCATGGTGGCGACGGCCTTCTACGGGACGGCGACGGTCATCCGGGTTCTTATGGCGCGCCGGGCACAGCGCGCCGAGACCGAGGTGCGCGAGAAGCCCACGCTGCAAGGTCTCAAATCGAATCTGGGCGCGATGGTCGGCATGGCCCTGGGCGGCGGGATCCTCACCTGGATCCTCATCTCCGACGGGGTGCGGGACATCACCTACCGCATGGCCTTCGAGATGCAATCCATCTACCTGCAGGACATCATCGGCCTCAGCATGACCCAGATCGGCTGGCTCATGTCCATCTCCAGCGTCGTCACGGCTCTGCTGATGACGCGAGCGGGCGCGCTCTCCGACAAGCGGGGCGAGCACGTGGGGATCGTCGGAGGCTTCGGTCTGATCGCCCTGGGCGTCGTGGTCTTTCTGAACAGCGCCGGCTTCTGGGGCTGCGCCATCGCCTGGGTGCTCTTCGGCTTCGGCAGTGCCCTGATCAGCCCGGCCTACAACGCCCTGATCTCCAAGGTCGTGCCGCAGGAGCTGCGGGGGACCGCCTTCGGCCTCTTTTCGACCAGCCTGAGCTTCATCTCGCTGCCCGCGCCCTACGTCGGGGCCCTGCTCTGGCAGCGGGTGAGCCCGCAGTTCCCCTTCTACGTCCCGGTGGTGGCGACGCTGCTCCTGCTGCCGGTGATGTGGGTCAAGTTCAATCTACGAGCGGAGAAGCGCCGGGTCCAGAGTGCCCCCGCGGTCGCGACGTCGAGCTGACGAAGACAGAACCGATCAACGACATGGAGCTGCCGGTTACAATCCGGCAGCTCTGTTCTGTTCAAGGTTGCCTCAATCCCCGATCTGGGCTATAAAGGGCTCAGGGAAGTCATTCGTGGAGAACGCTTACGAGCGAGGAGGGTGAGGTGACGCAGCTACGCATCAGAGGGCTGGTGAGGGCCGCGCGGTGGGCGCGGGAGCAGCTCGCCATGGGGATTTTGCCGGAGGAGGTGGCGAGCTTCCGGCGCGAAGTCCGCCACCTGTTGCGGGACGTGGAGGGGATCTGTGAGGTGCACGACACGCAGCCGGAGGCGCTGCCGAGCCCCTCCTACCGCGCCTATCGCTTCCTCAAGGATCTGGACCTGGACGATCTGCCGCTGCGCGAGGGGGACGCGCCTGTCGTGCCGCAGACGGTGCACGTCACCTACGTCGTCGCTGCGCAGAACGATCTGAACGCGCTCTTCGCCGCGTGGGCCGCCCAGCATCCGACGGGCGCGGTCAGGATGGACGACCCCGAGGTCCAGGAGTTCCTCGAGCTCCTGGAGGGGCACACCTCCGAGATCGAGGCGCTGGCTGCCGAGCAGGGCGGGTCCCCGGGCCTGCTGCCCACACGCTCCCGGCGGGCCTACCAGTGGCTCAAGTTCCTGAGCGAGCCCCAGGTCTTGATCACCCACCTGGAGACGCTGCGCGACCTCCTGCAGGAGTTTCAAAAGCCTCACTGTCGGGAGCTGCCGGCTAAGAAGGAGCGGCCCAAGGAGGTGCAGATCGACTTCCACTACACCTCGAACCTCTACCGCGTCTACGAGCGGGGGCAGCTGCTGCGCGTGGGTCTGCACGAGGGGCTCATCGGTGCGCCGCCGGCGATCTTGCGCGACCTGGTCTGTGCGATCCTCTCGAGGAAGGGGGGCGGGTACGGTAAGAGCGCGAGGGAGTACACCGGCAGCGAGGACTTCCTTGAGGTGGTGACGGCCCTGGAGATGACCACGGCGGAGACCGAGGACGTCACCCAGGGGCGCCACTTCGATCTCGCCGAGGTCTTCGAGCGGGTCAACGCCGCCTACTTCGACGGCCGGCTTGACCGCCCCCGTCTCACGTGGAACCGATCCTTTACTCACTCCAAGATGGGCCACTACGACTTCCTGCGGGACACCCTCCTGATCAGCGTCTCCCTCGACGATCCGAAGGTGCCCGACTACGTCATCGATTTCGTGGTATACCACGAGCTGCTGCACAAGGCCTTCGGCGTGGACGTGGTCGGCGGGCGGCGCTACGCTCACACGCCCGAGTTCCGGAAAGCCGAGGCGAGCTTCGAGCACTACGACGAGGCGCGGGCCTTCCTGCTCGCGCTCCATCGCACGTAACGCGCCCTCACCGTCGACCGCAGGTCGTTAATTTTTGAAACGCGGGTACAATAACGGGCGATGAAGACGCGACTCTCGGAGGTACGGGCCATCCTCTACCGCACCCTCTTGCTGGTAGGGCTCCTGATGCTGTTGCTGCCCGGTCATCCCGTTGTCTCCTCTCCGGTCGAGACGGTTCGCCCCTCTGAGGGACTCGACCTGCGTTGGACGTCGCCGCCACTGCGCCTGGGGGCTGCTTCAGCCACGCCGGGCGCCCTCTCCCCCCGCTTTTCCGGCTGGCAGACCCTCCAGGAGCCCGGTCGGCCCGCGCTGCCCTACACCACGACCCTCGTCGTCCTCCCGCCCACCGGTGGCGTGACGCTCACGGTGCGCGTCCTCGAGGAGACGGCGCGTACCCTGCGCTCCCTCCTGGCCCTGGAGCCCCCGCCGGAGATCCCGTCCCTGTGGCCCTTGGAGCCGGGGCCTCCCGCGGGGGTGACCTTCACCGAGCTCGGCGTTCTCTCCGGTGTCCGCCTGGGCCGGCTCACCTTCGTGCCCCTCGACTACGATCCCGCCACCCGGCAGCTGACCCAGATCCACGCCGTGGAGGTGACGCTGCACTTCGAGGAGCCGCTGCCCCCCGCTTCCGGTCCGGTGGGGCCGCTCCAGGGTGCGCTGCGTCCCCTGGTGGCGAATCCCGAGCAGCTCGCCGGTTATCCCCCGCCCGAGCGGAAGTCACACTCCCTCTTTAGCGGTGCAGGCGCCGCAGCCGACCTGCGCCTCCGAGAGCGGGGGCTCTATGCCCTGCCCTGGAGCGCCCTCCAGACTGCCGGCGTCGT
>DAOTVC010000114.1:0-9214 GCA_034437215.1 Anaerolineae bacterium
GGCAAGCTGCTCCCCCGTCTCCACGGGCGTCGCCAGGCTGAAGATGCTCGCCTCCCCGCCCTCAACCGCGAGCGCCTCCTCGCGCAGGGCCTCCGCCACCGGCCCCTCTCCCCAGACTGCGCCTGCACCGCCTCCGGGAACCGCCTGCACCAGGGCGCCCGCCACCCTCTCAGGGGTGGGCGCCAGGTGCCAGACCCCCTCCTGCCGCGGCAGCCAGGCGCCGATGGCGACCAGGGGAATGCCCGCGTCCGCCAGCACCTCCGCGGCCGCAGCCGTGCTCTCCTGGCGGTAGTCCCCGATCACCGCTACCACGGCGGGATCGACGGCGAGGTTGCGGGCCGCCACCCGTGCCAACTGCGGCGCCCCCCGATCATCGTAGGCGACGAGCTCCAACCGCTGCCCCCCCGCTCCCCCTGCAGCGTTGATCTCCCGCACTGCCAGCCGGGCGGCGTAGACGGCATCGTACCCCAGATAGCGATAGCGCCCCTCGAAGGGGGCGATGAGGCCGATCTTGACGACGGGAGGCAGACGGGGCACACAACCGGCGACAAGGGCCGGCAGCAAGAGCAGGGCCGCGAGACGCAACACAGATCGGGACATGGGGTGTCGCCGGCGCTTACTGCCCCAGAAGGGTTAACGCCCGGCGGATCTTCTCCTCGACGGAGAGCTCCTCGCCGCGCGGGAGTTGTTGGAGCGCGCGCTGGGCCTCGACGACGCTGAAGCCCAGGGCGGTGAGCGCTGCGATGACGTCGGCCTCGTCCTCGGAGACGGTGGCGAGGGGACCGCGCAGCTTGGCCATCCGGTCCTTGAGGTGCAGGATGATGGCCTCGGAGGTCTTCCTGCCGACGCCCGGCGCTCGAGAGAGCACCTCCGGCTGCCGGTTGGCGATGGCCTGCTGCAACATCTCCACGTCCAACGTCGCCAACACGCTCAGCGCCGCCTTCGGCCCCACCCCCGAGACGCCCAGGAGCAGTTCGAAGAGTGTACGGGATTCGGGATCGGAGAAGCCGTAGAGGGCAAGCTCGTTCTCGCGGACGTGCAGGTAAGTGTGAAGCACCACCTGCTTCCCGCTGCGCAGGGAGTCCGTCGAGGGCACGGAGACCGCGAAGCCCACCCCCCCCACGTTCAGGACCACCACCCCCTCGTCGGCGCTGAGAATCGTTCCCTCGAGACGTGCGATCATTGCAGTAGCTCCTCCATGCGAGCGCGGTGCAGGTGACAGATCGCCACCGCAGCGGCATCGGCAGCGTCATCAGGGCGGGGGACCTCCGGCAGATCGAGAAGCATCCTGACCATCTCCTGAACCTGGCGCTTATCGGCGTTGCCATACCCGGTGACGGCCTGCTTCACCTCAAGAGGAGTATACTCGGCGATGGTGAGCCGGGCATCGACCAGGGCCAGCAGCGTGACCCCCCGGGCCTGGCCCACCGACATCGCCGTCCGCACGTTACGGCTGAAGAAGAGCTCCTCGACAGCCGAGGAGGTCGGCCGGTGTTCGTCGACCACCTGTCGCAACCCCTGGTAGATGCTCTGCAGCCGTTGCGGAGAAGGGGTCTTCGCCGGCGTGCGGATCACCCCAATAGCGATCAGCTGCAGGTCCGACCCCTCCTCTTCGACAACCGCATAACCGGTGATAGCCAGTCCCGGGTCAATCCCCAGGACCCGCATCAGCTCGCGCTCTCGAACGCGGCGATCGCCTCCTCGGTGACGTCCAGATTAGAGAAGACTCGGCGCACGTCGTCCAGATCCTCGAGATCGTCGATGAGCCGCAGCACCTGCACGGAGCCCTTGTTATCGAGCGCCATCTCGTTCTTGGGGATCATGATGATGTCCATGTCCCGCACGAGCACGCCCGCCTCCTTGAGCCCCTCGGCCACCTGGTGGAGCTCGGTCGGCCCGGTGTAGACCTCGTGGTCGTCCTCACCGCCGCCCTCCGCCAAATCCTCGGCGCCCGCCATGAGCGAGGCCTCGAAAAGGGTGTCGAAATCAATCTTCGTCGGCACGTGGATGATACCCCGCCGATCGAACTGCCAGGCCACGGAGCCGGGATCGCCCAGATTCCCACCCAGGCGGGTCAGAGCGTGGCGCAGCGCCGCCACGGTGCGGTTGCGGTTGTCGGTCACGCAGTCGATCATCAGCGCCACGCCGTTAGGGCCATAGCCCTCGTACATGGCCTCGATAATCTCCGCCCCGCTCTTGTCCTCACCCGTGCCGCGCTTGATGGCGCGCTCGATGTTATCCTTGGGCATGCTCATGGACTTGGCTTTGTCCAGAGCCATACGCAGCCGGAAGTTCGTCTCCGGGTCGCCGTCGCCGCCGCCGTCACGTACAGCGATCACGATCTCGCGGGCCAGCTTGGTAAAGAGCGCACCCCGCTTGGCGTCCTCGGATTCCTTCTTCCGACGAATGGTTGACCAGTGACTATGTCCTGACATTCTACCTCCTCACTTCACAATTCAAGTAAGATAGCTGCTATGCTTAGGAACGCGAATTAAACAACTTGAGCAAAAGCAAACTGAAAGCGCTCCCGAAAGTCACCTACAATGCCCAAGTTATTTCGCTTTCAGTCTTAACTTCCAGATAAAAGGTACTCGCCCCCTCTGGGGACCGGAGTGGCCTAGAGTGCACGAAAGCCGGGCGATGAATCTATCACCCGGCCTAGGCGCCCAGAATGGCGCCGATAATCTCTCTCCTGCCGCGCAGGAAGGCATCGCCGCCCATCGGACGCTTACCGGCCATCTGCAACTGTAAAAGTATCAGAGAGCCCTCCCCCGTCACCACAGCCGGCCTGTCCTCCCACTCGTAGACGGTGCCCGGAGCCGCCTCCGGCTCCAGAGCCCGCACGCTCTTGGCTTGCAGTACCTTGAGACGCTCTCCATCCCAGAAGGTATACGCACCTGGCTGCGGAGCGAAGGCGCGCACCTGCCGGGCCAGCTCCTGCGCGGGACGCTCCCACTCCAGCTCGGCCGCCTCCTTCGAGAGCCGGCGAATCATGGTCACGCCCTCCTCGGGTTGGGGGCGCGGTGCCAACCGCCCCGCCAGATAGCCGGGCAGGATCTCAATGAGCAGGTCGGCACCGATCTGAGCCAGCCGCTCCTCCAGATCGCCCGCGGTCTCCATGGGGCGGATGGCCACCTCGCGCTGGGCGATGACGGGACCGGTGTCCAGCCCCTCGTCCAGCTGCATGATCGTCACGCCGGTGACGGGATCGCCCTCCAGGATAGCAGCTTGGATGGGAGCCGCCCCTCGCCACCGTGGCAGCAGGGAGGGGTGGATGTTCAGCACGCCGTGCTCCGGCAGCTCCAGGATCTCCGCGGGCACAATCTGCCCGAAGGCCGCCACGACGATCAGGTCCGGGGACCAGGCGCGCACCCGCTCCACCGCCTCGAGGTTGCGAAGTCGCTCGGGCTGGAAGATGGGAATACCCTCCGCCAACGCCAGGTCCTTGACGGGAGGAGCGGACATCCGCCGCCCCCGTCCGGCCCGCCGGTCGGGCTGCGTCACCACTCCCACCACGGGGTAGTGCGTGCTCAACTTATCCAGCGCCGGAATGGCAAACTCCGGCGTTCCCATAAAGACAATTCGCGGCTCCACAGAGGCTATTTTAACACAAGGTGGAGCGGTGAGCAAGGCAGCGCTCGGGGGAACATCAATCATCCCGTCATCTGAAACGCAACACATCTTCGACAGATCTAAACCCCTGCTCGAAATGACAAAGGGCCGAGCAGTTACAAGAACCCACGGCCCCAGTTGGGTCTGAGTACTGCCACCTTTGCGTAACCTGGCGGGTTGACGGAGCAGTGGAAATTATTGTCTATCTCTACCGGGTATCCTACAATAGATTTACGTTTTCCTTCAGCGTGACCGGGGGGGCTGTATGTCGGAATCACAGAAGCGGGTCCAAGAAAGACAGAGTGAACGACAACAGCAGCCAACCTCTTCCTCAATCTCGGAAACTCTAGCGACGGAGCAGGGGGTTAAACCTCCTGTCTCACCGTTCAGCGCCGGAACGCTGGAAGCCCAGGTGGCACTGGGGAATGGAGGCATAGACCGGAGTCGATGCCGAGCGTGCACCGGCCTCGCATGTGGACTTCGATGATCTGGCCGCCTATGATCAGGCCGGCTACGGGATGACTCTCTATCCACACGAATGGACCCAGGACGGCATCGTCCTGACCTTCGATGAGTTCCGCGACTCCTTCGCAGAAGTATCTTTCAGCCCCTTACCTCCATCGAACAGTGAGAGTTCGCCCCCATAAAGGAACGCTTATGGTACGCCTATGGAAGCGCTTAGCGATTATCTTACTCCTGCTGCTGGTCGGCTTGGCCTGCGGAAGGAGTGCGAAGACCTATTCTGTGGAGGATCCCGTGGGTGATGACGTCCTTATTGAGAAGATTTACAGTGGCACACAAGCGGGCACTGACGAGTTGAGCATTGTTCCTGATGTTTCCGAGCCCGATTCTGTGTACCTGACGATCCGATACACCAATGCGGAGGGAGAGCGGGATTCAACAGAGTTCAAAGGTGGCGTAGGAGAACAGATCATCGTAGAGGACTACGAGATCACAATTCTGGAAATTGCTACCGGCTCCATTCTGAACCCCGGGAATTGGTCCGGTGCGGGTGGGCGCAGCAGCTGGGTCAGAGTCGCCATCCGGGCACTCGACAGCGAGCTTCCGGATGTGGAAGGCGATTGAGAGAGATATGGAGGGCAACTTGTAACACAAGCACTCCTTGAAACAAGCTGACCTCAGGTCAAGCAACCTCCTGCCGACCGCGCACGCCCCTTTCACCTCTCCATCTTTCTGTGCTATGATTGAGGTGATAGACAGACCTCTCTACAGAAGGAGCAACGTTGCCCGAGCATCTCGTCCGTCTCTGTGCCCGAAGCAGCCGGTTGAGTCCTGACGAGCTGCTGCGCACCATCCTGGAGGCCCTCCTCGCCGATCTGCACGTTCCGCGGGGTGCCCTGCTGCTGCTGGACGACCAGGGGCGTGCAACTCGCATCGTCGCCAGCGATGAAGAAGCGCGGTTTCTAGCGGCAGAACTTGAAGCCTTCATTCTGCAGCAGCCCGACGGAGGGCTGAGACGCCAGGAGTCTTCCTCTGAGGAGCTCTCTCTGAGATTGCTGCCCATTCCCCACCATGGGAGCCCACCGCTGGGGTTCCTGGCCCTCCCCCCTACGCCGCCCCTCGAGGAGGATCTAACGGAGGAAGCAACGGCCATCGTAACCTCCCTGCTGCAGAATGTACGGCTGCGCGCCCCTTACCTTCAGCAGGAGAAGCGAACGCAGCGGGAGATCGCCGAAGCCATGGCGGAGGCAGCCGCCCTCCTCTCCCAGTCCCTCGATCTGGACGAGGTTCTGGATGAGATTCTCGTCCAGTTGGCCTCGGTCGTCCCCCACGAGGCCAGCAACGTGATGCTCATCGAGGGAGGGGAGGTCCACCCGGTGCGCTGGCGGGGCTACGCCGCCTTCGGCGCCGAAGAGCGCATTCGGGAGGTGCGCTTCCCCGCGACCCTGCCCAACCTGCAGCGGATGGTGCAGAGTCGCGCCCCCGTCCTCTTCGCCGACACCACCCAGGCCGAGGAGTGGGTCTTCAACCCGGGCTTCGAGTGGCTGCGCTCCTACGCCGCAGCCCCCATCGTGGTGGACGACGAGGTGCTGGGCTTCATCAACGTGGACAGCGCCCAGCCCAACTTCTTCGACGTGAGCGACAGCCGGCGCCTCGCCACCTTTGCCGACTACGCCGCCATCGCCCTCAAGAACGCCCGCTTCTTTGCCGAGAGCCGGCAGCGACAGGGCTATCTGGAGAGCTTGAACCGGGTCGCCGCCACGGCCAACAGTGACCTCCCCCTGGAGAGAGTGTTGCAGGTGGGGCTCAACGCGGCACTCACCGTCTCCGGGATGCAAGGCGGGCGCGTCTACCTCTGGAACCCCGCCAAACAGCGGGCCTGCCTGCGCGCGGCGGAGGGGTTACCCGAGGAGATTCTGCAGCAGCACCTCTACTGTCTCCCCGGCGAGGGGCTCGAGGGGCTGGCCCTCCAGGAGCGTCAACTCCTTGTCGGGAAGCAGGAAGCTGCCACCGCCCGTGCCGGTGAGGAAGACGTTCACACCCTCCCCGGGCTCCCCTTCCAGGTCAGCACCCCTCTCATGATCGAGGGGGAGCCCCTGGGCGTGCTCAGCCTGAGCCATCCCCACGCCCTCGCCTTTCCCGAGGGCGCCCTGCAGATCCTCCAGGCCATCGGCGACCAGCTGGCCCTCGCCGTCCACCGGGAGCAGCTGGCAGAGGCGCTGCAGAATCAGGTCGACGCCCTCCACCAACTCTACGAGATCAGCGCCGGGCTGGTAGGCCACATGCACATGGCGGGCGTGATCTTTCTCCTGCTGCGCTCACTCACCGACGTGCTGCCCCACGCGCTGACCACGGCCTTCTACGTGCGGGAGGGCGAGGCGTGGCGGCGCGCAAAGGTCTACACCCCCCACACCTCTCCCGGCGTCGACACCTTTTGGCAGGAGAACGGCGCCTGGGAGGAGGAGGTGGCGCTGCTGGAACGCTGCCGCCGGCAGGCACAGGCTGCCAACAGCGTCCTCGCCCGGCTCGCCTCCTTCAAGGGGCGGGAGGAGAGCGCGCCTGTCGCTGAGGTTCTCTATCTCCCCCTGGGGCTGCCGACGGACGAGTTCTACGGCGTCATCGCCGTGGCCCTCGGCACCCCGGCGGAGCTGGCCCCCCAACAGCTGGCCCTGATCCAGACCTACCTGCAGCAGGGCGCGGCGGCCCTCTACCGGGTCAGGCTCTACGAGGCGAGCCGGGAGGAGGAGGGGCGCCTGCGCGCCATCCTCGAGGCATCTCGCGACGGTATCTTCCTCGTGGGAGAGGATCTGGGCATCCGCTACGCCAACGAGCGTGCCCTCCAGCTCCTGGGCCTTCCCGGAGGACGCAACCGCTGGGAGGGACGCTCCTTCGTCGAGGCCATCGCCCTCCTGCGCGAGAGGGCGGCGGACCTGGCGGGCCATCTACTCGGAAACCTGCGGGATCTCAAGAGCGCCGTCTTCACCACACGCGACGGTGAGACCCACCCCGCCTTCGAGACGGCAGGGGGGCGTTACCTCACCCTCCATCGCTGGCCCGTCCAGATGGATCACGAGCAAGTGGTCGGGGCCCTCTTCCTCTTCCGCGACGTCACGGAGCGCATCACCCTCGAGCACATGCGCGACGATCTGCTGCACATGCTCGTCCACGACCTCCGCAACCCCGTCTCGGTCATCATCAACGGTCTGGTGATCATCGCCGATCCCGCCATGGCGGACGTCGTACCCGAGGCAGCGCAGCTGGCGTTGAAGAACGCCGAGCAGATTCTGACCCTGGTCAACGCCATCCTCGACATCGGGCAGCTGGAGTCGGGACGGCTGCAGATCCACCCCGAGCCCGTCCGGCTCGCCGATCTGGTGGCCCCCCTCAAGCCCTATCTGGCCCTGAGCGGTAGGGAGGAGACGCTGGAGCTGCAGGTCCCGAAGGAGCTCCCCCTCATGCGCGCCGACCGGCTCTTCGTCGAGCGGGTGCTGCGCAACCTCCTGGACAACGCCCTCAAGTTCACGCCCCCCGATGGGCGCATCCGCATCTCGGCCCGGGAGCGGGAGGGCGAGATCGAGGTGGAGTGCTACAATAACGGCCCGCCCATCCCTCGGGAGGTGCAGGACCGCCTCTTCGAGAAGTTCGTGCGGGGCGACCACCAGGGTCAGGGGTACGGGCTGGGGCTCGCCTTCTGCCGCCTCGCCATCGAAGCCCACGGCGGGCGCATCTGGGCGGAGAACCACCCGGAGGTGGGCGTCTCCTTCTTTTTCACCCTCCCCACGGCGGAGAGCGACTGACTACAGCGAGCGCCCCACCCGGTAGCCCGCCCGGGTGGCCTCGAGGATGCTTGCCGGACTGAAGGCGTCGCCGAGGAGCTCCACCCGCCGCGCCGCCTGAAGCCCAATACAGGCCTCGTAGAGCCCATCGTCGGCGCGCATGCCCGTCGCCAGCACCACCAGCTCCGCCGGGAGGGCCGCCTCCTGCTCCTCGACCGCCAGCGGGCGGGCCAGGGGGTTGGGGAGATCCTCGGAGACGAGGGGCGTCCAGGTGACGTAGGGATCGGGCACGCCGGGCGCGACGTTGCGCAGCACGACCACGGCCTCCGGCTCGACGCGCACCAGGCGTGTGGCGTTGAGGAGCTCCACCCCCGCCCGCTCCAGGTAGTGGAGGAGGTAGCCGCGGTTGGCCTGGCAGCACTCGGGCATAAAGTTGGGCAGCATCTCGATCACCGCCACCTCCTTCCCCAGCTCGTAGGCCAGGAAGTGGGCGACCTCGCAGCCCACCTCCCCACCCCCGACGACGACCACCCGCTCCGCCCCCTCCGCCAAAGCAGATTCGCGCAGCAGATCCACCGCCGTGACGACGTGGGGGAGATCGATGCCGGGCAGGGAGGGGCGCAGGACCTGGGCGCCCGTGCAGGTGACGATGGCGTCGAAGCCCTCCGCCTTGAGCCCCCCGGCGGTGGCCTCGGTGCCGAAGCGGGCTTCGAGACCGTAGCGCTCGGCGTGCAGCGCCACCTGCGCGTTGAGGTAGTCGAGGTAGTTCACCAGGTCGAACTTCATCCGCGGGACGCTGCCGGGCAGCAGCATCCCGCCTACCCGTGCCCCCCGCTCGTAGAGGACGACCCTGTGACCCCGCCGGGCGAGGGTGCAGGCGCAGACGACGCCCGCCGGCCCCGCCCCCACCACGGCGATGCGCTCCGGCTCGAGGGCGGGCTCCGGCGGCTCGGGGAGGGCGTCCTCGAAGTAGGTGCGCGGGTTGACGGTGCAGACGCTGTGGCCCAGGTGCTGGAAGCTGCCCAGGCAGGCCTGGTCCCCGATGCAGGGGATGATCTCGTCGACACGCCCGGCGTAGGCCTTGTGGGGCCAGTCGGGGTCGGCGAGGAGGGGACGGGCGAGCATCACCATGTCGCAGTCTCCGGCGCGCAGCGCCCCCTCCGCCAGGTCGGGGTAGCCCAACTTCCCCACGGCGACGACGGGCACGGGCAGCCCGGCGTTGGAGAGGACACCCTCCTCCTCGAAGTGGCGCTTCACCAGCCGCGCCACGGGCAGGAAGCAGCCCGGCGGCATCCCGTTGGGCGGGTGGGGCAGCCACCAGTTCTCGTAGCAGCCCAGGTCCACGTCGAAGATGTCCACGCCCT
>DAOTVC010000115.1:0-31385 GCA_034437215.1 Anaerolineae bacterium
GCTCACTACAAACCCATACGAGCCTGAAAGAGCGAGCGCCCCGCAGTCGCGGGGCGCTCGCTGTACGCTCTCTTCTGCCGCGCCCGCTATTCGACGAGGCGGAGGAAGATGCGCTTGTAGAGTTCATCGAAGATGGGGTCGAGCTGGTCCGGGCTGGGCGCGTGGTTGTAGACCCCGCCGGTCAGCTCGGCGACGTACTGCATCAGCTCGAAGTCGGCGTTGTAGCCGAGGGTGATGGTGTAGATGACGACGCCGTTGTTCCGCGCCTGCATGGCGTACCAGACGGTACAGTCCTTGGCCCGATCCACATTATCTTCATCATCAGTTCCGGTGTTGTAGGGCCAGAGATCCTCGGCGTAGCATTCGGGCGTCTCTAGGTTATCGAGCCTGTTGGCCTGCCCGTCGGTCATGACGATCAGGATGTGAGCGGCGCCGGGACGCCCGTAGTGATCGGGCTTATTGCTCAAGGCTTCGATCCCCAGGCGGATGCCGTGAGCGATGTTCGTGCCCCCGCTGGCTCGGGTGGTGTCCAACTTATTCATCACGGTGTTAGTGATGACATCGCGGGTGCAGTCGTCGATGCCGAGCCGGCGGACGCACTGGAGTTCGCTGGCGATATTGGCCGAATGGTTGTAGGGAATGTAGGCGATCTGATCGTACCGGGGGTCGAGGCGGGCGACGAAGCGCTTGGCAGACTCGACGGAGCCCCGGATAGGCTGCTCATCATCGTACATTGGGTCACGGTAGCGGTGGGGGTCGGCAGGGTAGGCCATGGCGGCGGTGCAGACGGGGCGATGAGGATTGGAGGGGGAGGGTGAGCCGCCGAAGCGCGCGTCGCAGGGATCGCAGGCCGAATCGGTGCGGTTGTTGTCCGCCACACTCGTCGCCGGTCCGTTGAGGATATTATTCACCAGGTGCTGGTAGGAGCTGTAGGGTTCCCCGTCGTTATCGTTATTCTTGTCGAAGAAGGTTGTGGGATTGCGCGAGTCTGTGGTGATGACAATACGATCCAGGGCGATGCCCGGATCGCCGCCCCAGAAGTTCACCGTGTGTTCCTCCCCCCCCATGCTGATATCGTAGTATCCGGCGCGCTGCCAACTCCACTTGTTGGAGTGGGCTATGTCGCCGAAATTAGTTCTATGCACGGATTTTGCATAGTCGGTTGCCGGCGTGCCGTCGATGCCCCAGATGAAGTGCTTGCCGTCCCGGGGGGCACCATTTCCGTCTCCACCCTGACCCCGGAACCAGATGTACCATCGCCCCGAGGTGGGGGCGGAGAACTTGTAGTCGACGCGGGGCGCGGAATAGGGACCGCCGAACTCCAAGACCCTGGGAGCATAGCTGCACAGCCCCTCATTGCGGACGACGTCCACGTCACAGGGGATGCCCATCCCATCGGCGCCGATGGCGCTGCGGGGCGGCAGGTGAGCGATGTAGCCGCCCAGGTCGTCGCGCCCCAGCGATCCGGCACCGCCGCCGTTGCGCATGTAGCTCGGGACTCCGTAGTTGCCAGCGTTATGTCCCCCGTTGCGTTGGATGACCCAGTAGGTTTGTCCGGGCTGGTATAGACTGCGGTTGTGTGACGGGGTCTTGTAACTGTACTCCTCCGCCTCAATAATAATGTACTGGTTGCCGTCGTGTTGTAGGGGTGAACTCCCCTCGCAGTGGTCCGGGTCCCCGTTCAGGTCACCGTCCCAGTTGAGGGGGTTGAGATGTCCGCTGGGATAGGGGTCACCGTCCGGTACCCAACAGCCGCGGCAGAGGCTGTCGAACTCCATGGAGCTCGACATGTCGAAGACCAGGGCGACGTCGAGGTTGTTGATGTTCTCGGCGATGGCGGACGCCGAGATGGGCATGTCGCTGAAGCCGAAGACCTTCATGAAGTAGATGGGGGCCTTTTCGACCACCTCCACCCTGATCCGGTTGGCCGAGTCTGCCAGGGTGGGGGGATCACGGTAGTCGGAGGTGTTGATGATGATGACGCGTTCGGCCTCCTCGGTGGCGGGACCGGAGACGTAGCTGTGATTGATCTCCAGCCGCACTGTGGTCGTCTCACCGCAGCGGTAGCCCGCGGCGGCGGCGTCCACCTCCAGCTCACAGCCGTAGTTGTTCTCGTCCAGGAACTCCAGGGCCCGGATCTGTGCCGCCGCCTCCAAGGGCAGCTCCGTAGCGGCGGAGAGGGCCGCAGCGTCGGCGGCGCGCCGGGCCCGAATGCGCTCCATGTAGCTGAGCCCCAGGTCCACCGCGAGCCCCACGAAGCCGATGAGGACGAGGATGGCGAAGGCCACGATGACCAGACTCTGTCCCTTTGTATATCTCTCTGCTGTTCTCTTCATCTCTAGCTCCTCGTCTCTAGTCATTTCGCGAGTCTCGCATGACCCGCATACCCGCCGACTGGTAGAGGGTCAGGGGGGAGGGCATCTGCAGGAGATCCATGAAGGTGGGAAAGAAGGGCTCGTGGGCGTAGAAGGTCTCGATGACGATGATCTCGCTCTCCTGAGGTTCGTAGTCCTCAGCCACCCGGCGCTCGTTGATCTTGCCCGTGATGTCCCCGTGCACCGACTCGTAGGCCGCGGCGTCGTCGATGCGGCTGTCCGCCTCCACGATGGGACGCCGGGACCCGTCGTCCAGTGTCAGGGTGCCGGTGACAAAGCGGGTGACCCCGGCGTAGTCGAGGCTCCCGTCCACGTCGATGGGGAAGCGGGTGATGATGAGGCCGAAGTTGCTGTTGGGGCCGGAGGTGATGTACTTGCTCTTCGGCTCTCCCCCGACCTCGAGGATGCCGCCTGCGTTCACCACCCGGGTGGCGATGCTGGGATCCTCGAAACGTCCTCGGGAGCCCAGGCGCACGCCCTCACGATTGGCGCCGACGAGCTCCATGTAGTCGTAGAAGGCGTAGCCTACGTCTACCATCCCGATGATCAACAGCAGCAAGAAGGGCAGCACCAGGGCGAATTCGACGATGCCCTGGCCCTCCCTCTTTCCATAACTCCTTATCTTGTGCATCTCTCTGCCTCCCCCTTCTACTCTTGTGGGACGTCCACGACGGCCCCTGTCTGTGCATCCACTTCCCAGAAGTCCGACAACCGCCCCTCTGCATCCTGCACGATGACCTGCCAGGTGACGGCCCCACTTCTGCGGCGTCCCAGGTGGAGGTGCAGGGTGCTCGCTTGAGCCTCTTTCCAGAGCTCTGCCCCCCGGGCCTGCCACCACTCTCGCAGCACCGTGCTGCTCGTCACCCTCCAGTCGTCGCCCTGCAGCGTCTGTTGGCGGTAGGGCGTGTTCCGCTGCTGCAGCTCCCGCACCTCCCGCCCCGTGACCAGCACCGTCACCAGCCGTTTCCTGCCCGGCGAGTAGACCTGGAAACTCCACCCGCTGTCATCGTCTGTATGGGGACGGACGGCTAACCCGGCGTTGACCACGCCGGCGTCCTCGGCCCAGGAGGACATCCACTTCTCCAGGGTGGCGTAAGCCTCCTGCGCCTCCGGCAGCCGGGCCAGCGGGGCGGGCAGGTCGCCCCCCCGGACCCCGGTGGTGGGGCGGGGCTGCAGCCAGCTCAGACCCAGTACGATGAGCAAAGCAAGGCCGATGAGCCCCACACCCAGTAACAAGAGCCGACCTTTCATGGCTACTTGCCCCTGCAGATCAGCGGCAGGTAGACGGTAGGTTGGTCCTGGCCCGAATCGGGCGTGGGGGTCGGCGCCTCATAGAGATCTTCGCCGAAGTAGCTGTAGTAGACTTGGTACTTGTCGTAGAGCCCCTGGCGCCGCATGAAGACCAGGTGCAGCCCTTGAGACTCCAGGCTCGGGTCGGGCAGGGCGATGTCGGGGCTCACCCGCGTGTCGTAGCCCTCCCCCGAGCTCCAACCCGTCTCCTCCCAGACGTAATCGCCGGTGGTCGCCGATAGGGTGATGGCCCAGGTCGTCGAGATAGTGTAGCCGGCGGCGTAGTCGGCGTTCTGGATCTGCCAGCCCACCACAGGTGCGCCTGCCGCGTTCATCGCTACGGCGGGGCGGAGCAGATAGCGGTACTCCTCTGTGTCGTCGTCGGTGCCGTCGTACACATGGAGGAGGGCCTGATTGGTGCTCCGGTTGGACCGCACCTCTTTCAGATCACCAATGCTCCACGTTCCATGCTCCTGCTGCTCTGACCAGTGCTGGTCGATAGGTTGGTAGAGGAGTGCGAACTCCCGACAGGTCGGCTTGGGGCTGAGGTCGACGCAGTAGTTCCAGAAGAGGTTGATCCGATCCCCGCTCACCCCGAGGGCGGGCCGGGGGTGGGTCTGCGCTGCAAGCGCCTCGGTGTGGTTGGGATTTCCACTCGCACACTCCGACGCGCTGTTGACGTCGTCGGGGCAGCGCCGGTAGCGGACGCGCCCGTAGCCCTCCGTCGGCGAGTGATGGGTCTCCCAGACGAGATGGACGTAGCCGTGTTGAAGTTCCGGCGAGTAGGCCCAGGCGATGCGGGGCTGGTAAGCACTGTTATCCGGGTTGGAGAGCCGCATCTGCTTCCACGTAGTGCCATCGAGCCGCGCGTACCAGATCTCGCTCACGCGCTCCCAATCATCGACCGCCGACAGGACATCGCGATGGCTGTAGACGATGTGGGGGCCACCTGCGTCGTCCACGGCGACGTAGGCCTCCAGGTAGCGCCGGCCCGTCGTGGTGGTCTCCACAATCTTGGAGAGGCTCTGGCAGGTGTCCGCGAGGAGATCACAGGTCGTGTAGTGGACGGCGCTCGACGTAGTGTTCTCGCACGGGGTCTGGGCGGTGAGGACGACGTGGGCCGTCGTGCCCTGCACCGCCACATCGACGTGGTTGACGCAGCCCCCCGACACGGGGGCAGAGAGCGCCACAGGGCCTTGCCATCCGTTACGCAGGGTGCTCTCGGTGGCCCAGCGCAGGAGGGCGCGCCCGCCGTTGGCGAAGCAGTCGCCCCCGGCCTTCGGGTTCTCCTGGATCCAGCTCACCGCCAGCCACTGTCCCGTCTCATTGCGCGCCAGGCGGGGACGGACGGCGTTGCAGGGTTCAGAGCCGCCGGAGAGGAGGACGTCGGTGGTGTGGGGGAAGTCGGCGTAGGCCCCCTGCGCCAGGAGCAGCAGGAGCCCGATGAGGAGCCCCAACAGCCCCAGGAGCGGGTAGAGTCTTCGTCGTGTCATGGCTTCGTGTTCAGACAACGCTATCTTCCTCGTTTCTGTTCCAAAGTTCTATTGCAAGAGCAGGTTGATATTGTAGTTCCGTTCGTCTGCCACCACCGTCACTACCGTCGTCGCCGTGCGCAGAGTACCTCCCACCCAGGACTCGGCGTAGACCACGTAGGTGCCGGGCGGGATGTTGTAGAAGTGGTAGGTGCCGTCGTGGATGGACTGGGTGTGGTAGATCTGCCCGCCCTGGGCGTAGGCCCAGACGTTGGCGCCGGGCAGGATCACGGGCGCGTGGTACTCACCCAGCGTGGTAACCGTTCCGCCGAAGGAGGCGGTGTCGGGCTCGTCATCGGGGACGGGCCACTCGGTGCAGAGCTCGGCGCTCAGATCGTCCATGTAGAAGAAGGTGCCGTTGTAGTCCTCGTCGTGGGTGGCGTTCCAGTAGAGGCGGACCTGCTCCCCGGCGTAGTCCTCCAGGTCGAGGAGGCTGCTCATGTCCCTCTCTATCGTCAGCCACCGATCGGCCGTAGCGCCCCCGTGGGTGATGACCGTCGGCGCGGTCAGGTCGGTGCCGCCGGTGTCTTGCAGCCGCAGGTAGAGGACGTCGTCGATGTCGGGACCGCCGGGGCTGCACTCGAAGAAGCTCTTGGTCACGAAGTAGTGCCCTTCGACCACCAGCGTGGAGATGGAGTAGACCTCGGTGGGGAAGACGACGTCCTGGTAGAGGTAGGGCTGGAGGTTGCTCTGGGGACAGGGGTAGACGCCGAAGCTGGCGTGGGCGCGCATGGAGAAGCTGCCCCGGTATCTCTCAACGGAGCTGCGCTGGGTTCCACCCTGGTTATCACGGGACCAGTACTGGAAGACGGTCGAATAGTTACCCTCGAAGCCGGGCACGTAGAGGAGTTCGGAGCACTGGACGAGTCCGGGGGGGTGGATGGGCTTCTGGTTCGCGGACTCCGTACAGATTTCGAAGTCATCGACGATCCCCGTACCGTAGTTGCTGCTCCCAGAGGCGTGCGCGATGCCGATGTAGTCCAGGGAGTTCGGCGCATCGCGGGTGCCCTGCAGGGTCCAGTCGCTCGCCTCAGGCTCGCTCGCTGTGCTGTAGTAGTACTCGTAGCTGTTGTCCCGCCTCAAGATGCGCATCCACACGGGGAGGCTCGTCGTCTGGCCCACCCCGATCCAATTTGCTCCACCGTTGTAGGAGTCGCGGCGAGCCGCCTGGGTCCCGGCCGGGTTTTTGGCGTTGGTTGCGACGTTCATGACGTAGGGTGACTTTTGATCGTCGGGGAACTGGCGGACGTGGAGGCCTATCTTGGACCAGTTAGCCGCTTGCGGCTCCTGGATGATTCTCAAGCGGGCGTCGAAGTCCCCTTCGATGGGCTGGTAGATGTAGTAGATGTCATTTTTTCCGCCCCAAAGGCTGTCTCCATCGCTGGTCACCTCCAACTGTCCGCCGTTGTTGGCGTAGGAGCCGTCGGCGTTGCCCAACTCCTGGGTGGTCCACTGCGCGCCCAGCCCGCTATCGAAGCTGTCGCTCATGGCGGGATCGGGAATGCCGCAGTCGACGTCGAAGTCCAGCGGGCCGAAGATGTTGTTCTCCTCACCGCCCGTGAGGCCCTCGTCGATGTAATTTGTGGTGTCCACCTGGGCCCAGAGGTTGTTGCTGCCGAATCGGGTGTTCTCCACCGTGACGGTGAGCACGGTGCTTTCAAAGGGGCCCAGATCCGTCAGCCACTGCTTGACCTCGCCCAGCTGACGGGTGAAGGGGGCCTCCTCGAGATTGAGGTAGACGTCGACGTCGAAGGGGGTGTTCACGATGGCGATGGGCGCTAGGTTCTCCACCTCGACCTCCAGGGTGAGGGGGTAGCCGGAGAGGATCTCATCGGGTGCGTTGAGGATGCGCAGATCGGCGATGTGGAGGTCCGGGGGGACCTCGGCGATCTGGAGGGGGGCCGAGTAGGCGACCAGGGTGCCGGCGTTGCCGCAGGCGTTGCTGCCGCCGTCGCCGCGGTGGGATTCGAGGCGGTAGAAGCCGGCGACGCCGAGGGGCACGTCCACCGGAACGGTGACGTCGGTGTCCCAGGTGGCGGCGTTGACGTCCACGGGGAAGGCGAGCCGCTCGATGACCGCCGTGCTGGTGACCCCGTCGGGGCACCACCAGAGGGAGTGGGAGTTGCCGGAGCTGGGGTGGTCCATGAGATCCACGCCGATGGTGTCGGCGGGGGCCGGGTGGTGGTCGGAGACGATGAGGTAGGGGCCCGTAGCCTGCCAGATCTTCGTCGCCGTGTCGGAAGGCTCGTTGGCGTCGATGTTGCCGTCGCCGTCGTAGTCCAGCCAGGCCTCGATGGTCGCCGTCAGCGGCTCGTTGGCGAAGATGGACATGGGCGCCAGCCCGTTGCCCATGGTGTCCTGTATCGTAACCTGGGTGCCTATGCCGGCGTAGGCGAAGCTCCCGCCGTTGGTGCGGAAGGTCACCCGGGCGCCGCCGATGTTATCGCCCTCGGGGCTGGTGACGTGGGCGGCGAAGTCGTGCTGGCGCTCTCCGGGAAGCTCGTTGGTCGCCGTCTCGAAGTCGAGGGCCAGGTTGTAGACGGGGATGGGGGTAGGGCTAGGCGTCGGCCCTTCTGTAGGGTCAGGTGCGGGTGTGACCGTGTTCTGCGGGGGATCGCCGGGATCGAAGACGGGCGGGGCGGCGATGGTGGGGGGGACCAGGTTCCCGTAGCCCACCTGCACACCCTCGTTGATGGACTCCGTCGAGGAGGCGACGCGGACGAAGGGATGGTTGGTGAGGGGGGCAAAGACCGTCAGCGGGACGTTGTGGATGACGCGCACCCGCACGGTGAGCCCCTGGAGGCCCGGATGATCCTCCTCCGCGGGGTCCTCGAAGGAGGGGAGGCCCCAGACCTGCACGCCGAACATCCCCGATTCGTCGAGATAGTTGTCGATGCAGGTCGAGGAGGGGAGTCCGCTGCCGTCACAGATGCTCTCCATCCGTAGGCCCAGGGCGGCCTCGGTGGCCTTGATCTTGATGAGCCGGACCCGCCGTGCGTGGTAGTCCTCATCGGTCTCGTAGTCGTTCTCGGCGTAGTCGATGGGGCAGTAGGGCCAGGGCTCGTCGGTGTAGACCCCATCCCGATCCCGATCCAGGCACTTGCCCTGGTCAGGTTGGTAGGCGGTAGCGAAGCGGACGGCTTCGCGCGCCGCGTGATTGACCGTGAGATATCCCTGCATGATGAAGGCGCCGTCGATGAGGGCTAATAGTACCATGAGCAGCAGTGGTAGAATGAGTGCGAACTCCACCATATTCTGACCGCGGTTACGTCGCTCCATCTTGTCCCCCTTAGGGCGGCCATCGCTGTTACATCTGTTCTCCAACACCGCGTGCCGCCGGTTGCGCGGTGTCGGCGCTCCACAGGCATCTTGTATGGACCTGCCTCTAACCTTATCTCCGTCCCCAGCGCTCCCAAACGATAAACTAACTATATCGCTCGAAGACCCGCAAGGTAACGGTCACTTTCCTGAATATAATTTTAACTGGCCTAGGGGGCTTTGTCAACGGTACTAAAGTAAGGTTTTATACGGTCTTCAAACCAACGTGCAGCACACTCTGCGGTCCCGAGTATAGGATAATGTAAGTAGGGTAATCGTCTCTTAGGATCTGGGGACTTTTGGGTTTCGCCGGGTGGTGGGGTGAGCAGCTCTAAAGCTAGCCCCAATGGCTGCTGCGGTGGGGCGTACCAGACCTTTCCTGCGTTGTGACAGACAACGCGTGGCACATGGCCCTGTTGTACCCCGCGAAATCCTGGAGAGCCAGGATCTGTAAGCAAACACCTTCCCGATCACGAACCTTGCCTCTATTTTGCACTGCTCCCTGTACCGTAGGGCTATCGCATTTGGGTGTGTTTCAATCCAGTTGTGAGCTATCCATGGCTGAAACGTAAAGCGTGAAACGTGAAGCCCTCACGTTTTACGTTTCACGCCTCGGTTTAACTCAAGTGAAACACACCCAAAGGATTAGTACGAAGGGGAGAGCGGGCAATTTGAGTATGAGTAGAGAGATCCTTGGACGTAAACACCGCAAGCTGAGCAAGTTTCTCTCTTTGCTCCTGCGTCACCGTCCGGCGCGCTTTCCCATCGCCCTGGACGAGGAGGGGTACGCGGATCTCAACGAGATCCTACACATCCTCAACGGGCTGCCGAACTTCCGTTGGGCGACGAGAGCCGACGTCGAAGCCGTCGTCGAGGCGCCCGGTAGGCGCCGCTTCGAGCTCGACGGAGAGCGGATTCGAGCTCTCTACGGACACACCGCCTTCCGTCCCGAGTACGAAGCTGTGGAACCACCCGCCGTGCTCTATCACGGCACGGCGCCGGAGAGCCTGGAGCCCCTGCGCCGCGAGGGGCTCCAGCCCATGGCGCGGCAGTTCGTCCATCTGGCGGCGACAGTGGAGACGGCGCGCTCCATCGGTCTGCGCCACGCACCCGAGCCCGTGATTCTCGAGATCGACGCGTCCCGGGCACATGCGGCGGGTCTGGACTTCTACCATCCCGTGGAGGAGATCTACCTCTGCACGCACCTCCCGGCGGAGTATCTGAGCGTCCACGAGGACGCGTGAGTTGAATAGAGAGGCGATGATCGTACACATTACATCCAAGATAGCGTGGGAGAGCGCCCAAGACGAGGGCTCATATCGTGGGGATACGCTGGAGAGCGAGGGCTTTATCCACTGCTCTCGGCTCGAGCAGGTGCTGGGGGTGGCGAACGATCGCTTCCCTGGGGAGGAGGGGCTCGTCCTCCTCTGCATCGCCGAGGAGCGGGCGAGCGCCGAGATCCGTTACGAGGACTGCTACGAGACGGGAGAGGCTTTCCCCCACATCTACGGCCCTCTGAACCGGGACGCGGTCGTGCGGGTTGTGGATTTCCCGCCCCGAGCGGATGGGACCTTCACCCTGCCTCCAGCCTTGACCGGCGGTTCCTATGCCACCTGAATCCTCCGCAAGCACCCTGAACCGCCGCGCGTTCCTCAAATGGCTCATCGGGTTGGGCGGCGCAGCTGCCGCGGGCTATCTGGCCCGGAGCTGTGCCCGACGCCTGGCGCCCACCGAGGTCTCACCCACGCCCGTTCCCCCCACGGAGATGCCCTTTGTGCCCCCTTCGGTGACGCCCTTCCCACCTGCGGAGACACCGGGGGCGACGCCGGTCGAGACCCGTCCACCGACGGAGCCCCCACCTCCCACACCCACGGAGATCCCCTGGGTCCTCCCTACCGCGCCCTCCAAGTTGGGCCTCCACACCATCAAGCCCAATAACACCTACCCCTTCGTCAAGCAGGTGACGGAGGCGGGGGCCCGTGTTCCTTTGGTCAAGGCGCTGGGAGGCTTCGGCGTCTTGCGCGAGGTGAAGGAGGTTTCGCCGACGACGGTCACCGTGGGGCGCTGGCGGGAACCGCAGGACGTTGAGACGGAGGGCGATCCGGCGCAGAGGGCGGCGGAGGTCATGGGGGCCCACATGGTCTACTGGCAGAACGAACGCGACGTGACCGACTACTGGGAGCTCCTCAATGAGCCCAACCCCGGCACTCCCGAGGGCCACGCCTGGCTGGCCCGCTTCTACATGGCCGCCATGGAGATCGCCGAGGCCAACGGCTTTCGTCTGGCCCTCTTCTCCTACAGCACCGGCGTTCCCGAGTGGGGCGACTGGGCTGCCATCGTCGAGACGGGCGTCTTCGCCCGGGCGCAGGCGGGTGGGCACATCCTGGCGCTCCACGAGTACGACTGGCCCACGCTGCGCGACAACTGGTCCATCGGCATTCCCGGCGCGGCCCCCGATCCCGACCGGGGTCCTCTGGCGGGTCGCTACCGTCACCTCTACCGTGACTTCCTCATTCCCCGGGGGGAGGTGATCCCGCTGGCGATCACCGAGTTCGGTCTGGATCGCGGCGTCCTTCGCGGCGCGGAGATGGATCCCTACTGGGAGCGGCGCTGGCTCAAGGAGATGGCGTGGTACGATTCAAAGATCACGGAGGACGACTACGTTATCGGTGCCGCTATCTTTACCCTCGGGGGTGGGGAGGATTGGCAGGAGTTCGACTACGAGCGGCTCCTGCCCCAGCTCTACGACTACATCGTCATGCTGGAGGAGCGGTACGGCTGATCCCGCTGGCGCTTGATCGACGAGGGAAGGATCTATGCTGAAGTTGTCACGCAAGCAGCTCATCGTTCTCGCCGGGTTGGCCCTGGTGAATCTGCTGGTCATCACAGTGATGGGGGTAGTGATCCTCCGCAGCCTCAACGCCGATCCCCTTCCTCCGTCTCCTCAGGTGAGGGCGACGGGTGTCCCGCCTACCTCCACCCCACGCCCCCTGCCTCCGACCTGGACGCCGGAGCCCACCCCGACCCCTTTCGGCATGGAAACCCTCTACGCCTTCGTGCCGGAGCCCTGCCCCTTCGAGATACCCGAGGGGGTGCAGGTCGAGTGCGGGGTGGTCGGGGTCCCGGAGACCCGGCGAGAGACCCCCGAGGGGCTGGTGCGCCTCTCCGTAGCGATCTACCACAGCCACAGCTCGGCGCCGGCAGAGGATCCCGTCGTCTTTCTCAACGGAGGACCGGGGAGTGGGGCCGTGGATTTACTCTCCCAGGTCTATATGGAGTTCATCCTCCCCTTGCTGGCGAGCCGGGACGTCGTCGTCTTCGACCAGCGGGGTACCGGCTTCTCTGAGCCGGATCTCAACTGTCCTGAGTTCTCGCAGGTGATCAAGGAGGATCTGGAGAAGACCTTCAGCCTCGAGAGGCAGGCGGAGGAGTATTCCGAGGCGCTGCGGCGCTGCCGCACCCGTCTCGCCAATCAGGGCGTCAACGTCGCCGCCTACACCAGTGCCGAGAACGCTGCCGACGTCAAGGATCTGATCCAGGTCCTGGGGTACGAGCAGGCCAATCTCTATGGGGCCTCTTACGGGACCCGGCTGGCCCTCACCGTGATGCGCGATCATCCGGAGGTCGTGCGCAGCGTGGTTCTCGATGGTGTCGAGCCCGTCGAGGTGCTGCTCTTCAACGACCACGGTGTGCGCATGGACCGGCTCCTGCAGAAGCTCTTCGCCGGATGTGCCGCGGATCGCGCCTGCCGCGCTGCCTATCCCAACCTCGAGAGAACCTATACCGCCACCGTCGCCCGGTTGGATGAGGAGCCCGTCGAGATCTGGACCAAGAGCATCGGGCACAAGTCCTACCATATGCGGATCGACGGCGGGTGGGTCGACGGCGCCGTCTTCAACGGCGCCTACCAGACGGAGATGATCCGCTACTTCCCCTACATGTTGGAGCAGACCTACGACGGCGACTATGAACTCCTCTCCTGGATGCTCGGTGGGGTCGGGCGGGAAGCGGATCTCAGCATTGGCATGTACTTCTCGGTCAACTGCCACGAGGAGGTCTTTGCGACGACGCCCGAGGAGCTCGCCGCCGACTTCGCTGCCTATCCCAACGTCGAACGCTTCGCCAAGCGGTCGATCTACGGCAGGCCCGAGACCCTCTTCACTCTCTGCGAGGTGTGGGGCGCCGCCCCCTTCGATCCCCGGGAGGGGATGCCCGTGGAGAGCGACATACCGGCCCTCATCCTGGTGGGGGAGTACGATCCCATCACCCCTCCTGCCTATGCCCGGCAGGTGGCGGATAGGTTGAGTGCCAGCTACTTCTACGAGTTTCCCGGTCAGGGACACGTGGTCGGGGTCTGGCAGAGCTTCTGTGCCGGCCGGGTGGTCCGTTCCTTTCTGGAAGACCCTGCCGTAGAGCCCGATGCCGGCTGCATCACCGAGATGGGCGGACCTGACTTCTTTATCCCCTAGAGCTCTAGGGCAGCATCGTCGCGTCGAAGCCCTGCGTGCTCGTCGCCAGCGTGCGGTGCGGCCTGCCGATCTCGCCGAGGAGAACGGCAGCGCTGTCGAAGTTGCCGATGCTGTAGACGAAGCGGGAAGGAGCGACCCAGCGTACGCTCAACACCTGCCCCGCGTCCCCCGAGAGGGCCAGGGAGATCGGTGTCGCACCCGGCTCGCCGATGTAGAAGGTCGGGGGCTGTCCGGCGCTGTAGATGAACCTCGCACTGTCCGGGGCCCAGCGGCGAAATTCGACGTCGCCCACGGCGTAGACCTCACCCCCGCTCCCATCGCCGTTGGCGATGGAGAGCTGCTGCCCGTCCCGGCTTACGTAGGCGAAGCGCGAGCGATCGGGCGACCAGAGGTTGTTCTGGAGCATGGTGTTGAAGAGAAAGCGCCCCGGCAGGACGTTCAACAGCGCCGCCTCCCCCTCCCGGGGCAGCCGCCAGAGTGACCCCGTGGAATCGTCCCCGAAGGGCTCGGCGGACTGGATGGCGATGAGGCCGTAGCTCCCGTCGGGCGCCCAGATGGGCTGGGGAATGTAGGCGTACTCGCTGGCGGTGTTGACGAAGTCGAAGGTGACGAGCTCCCGGCGGTTCGTCCCGTCGGCGTCCAACATAGAGACCGTCGTCGGGTCGCTGACGAGGAGCGCCGTCGCATCGGGCGAGAAGGCGAAGGAGCCGCCCTCCCCATCGGCTAAGAGCCGGCTCAGCACGCCCGTCTCGACGTCCACCAGCCACAGGTCCTCGTTCGTGCTGAGACCGTAGCCGGCCTGGAGGAAGGTGTTGAAGGCGGCCCGTCCTCCCACCGGCAGCCAGGAGATCTCCCAGGGCAGGCGATCCAACATCACCTCCTCCTCGGCCTCTATGGGCGTGCCCATCTCGCCCGGTAGATCGTCGGGTGCGACGAGCAGCCGCTCCCCGCTGCCGTCGGTGCCGACGACCCGGAGCTCGAAGCGCTCCAACCCCGCGGGTCCCGGAGGTACGCTGCGCTTGAAGAGCACCTCCTCGCCATCGGGCGAGAGACGGGGTTCCGCATCCTGCCCGCTCGTCGTGAGCTGGAGGGGGGCGTCGTCGTCCACCACCCAGACGTTGCCGTCGCGGACGTAGGCGACGACGAAGGCGGAAGATGCGCCTCCCGGCAGGGGCGTGGGGGTGGCGCAGGTGGTGCCGCAGCCCCCGGGACACTCGTCGGGGCAGTAGTAGACCTCTTCTGCGGTGCAGAGCGGCGGCGTGCAGAGGAGCATGGGGGTCTCCACCGTCGCTGGGGGGGGCGTTGGTGTCGGCTCCGCTCCCACCGTCTCTTCGAGGAGAGCCTTCGTGGGGGGCTCCACCTCAGCTCGCGGTGTGGTCTCCTCCACGAGAGCGCACCCTCCGAGCAGCACCAGGCAAGCGGCGAGCAACAGGAACAGGGGCAAGCGTAAGCGTCTCATCTCTCCTCCTTCCGAACGGTTGTGAGGGTCGCAGGCGGATGTGGATGGTCCCTTCTGCTCCCATTATAGCACGGACAGGGGGAGTCCGGTAAATCAAACGGCCTCCTGATGCTTGGCTTTCGCCCTCTTTACGGTAAAATAGTCGGTGGTGTGCGCGCGGCACACCCAGATAGAGATTGACAGGAGGAAGGACAGATGAAACCCTATCGCCCGCAGGAAATTGAGCCCAAGTGGCAGCAAAAATGGGAAGAGGATGAGCTCTACCGGGCCACCGTCAAGCCCGACGAGGAGAAGTACTACGCGCTGACCATGCTTCCCTATCCCAGCGGCGAACTCCACATCGGGCACTGGTATGCGATGACGCCCAGTGACGCCCGCGCCCGCTTCAAGCGGATGCAGGGCTACAACGTCATGTTCCCCATGGGTTTCGATGCCTTCGGGCTGCCTGCCGAGAACGCCGCCATCCAACGGAACATCCACCCCCGGACCTGGACCCTGGCGAACATCGAGCGCATGCGCGAGCAGATGCGCTCCATGGGCGCCATGTTCGACTGGGAGCGGGAGGCCATCTCCTGCCTGCCCGGCTACTATCGCTGGACCCAGTGGTTCTTCCGCAAGTTCTACGATATGGGGTTGGCCTATCGCAAGCGCTCCCCCGTCGACTTCTGCCCCGCCTGCAAGACGACGCTGGCACGGGAGCAGGTGGTGGGCGAGGAGCGGATCTGTGAGCGCTGCGGCACCCCCGTCGTCAAGAAGGATCTCGAGCAGTGGTTCTGGAAGATCACCGACTACGTCGAGGAGCTCCTCGACTTCTCCCAGATCGACTGGCCCGAGAGGATCAAGCTCCTGCAGACCAACTGGATCGGACGGAGCGAGGGCGCCGAGGTGCGCTTCCAGGTGGCGCCGGAGGATCTGCCCGAGGACGCCGGCGCCGATGAGGGTGATATCGTCGTCTTCACCACCCGCCCGGACACCCTCTGGGGCGCGACCTTCATGGTGCTGGCGCCCGAGCATCCCCTCGTCGACCGGATCGCCAAGCCCGAGCAGCGGGAGGAGGTCGAGGCCTACCAGCACCAGGCGGCGCGGCAGACGGAGATCGAGCGGTTGAGCACCGAGAAGGAGAAGACGGGTGTCTTCACCGGCGCCTACGCCGTCAATCCCGTGAACGACGAGCGCATCCCCATCTGGATCGCCGACTACGTGATGATGACCTACGGCACCGGCGCCATCATGGCGGTGCCCGCTCACGACGAGCGCGACTTCGACTTCGCCATCAAGTTCGGGCTGCCCATCATCCCCGTCATCGAGAGGCCCGACGGCAAGGCCAAGAGCCTCGTCTTCCCCGGCTCCTTCCCCGAGGGCTTCGAGGAGCAGCTGCGGGAGACCGCCATCCAGTTCCAGAAGGGGGCCGTGGGCAAGCTGGGTGAGGGGCTCTACGTGACCCTGCACAGCGACGCCGAGATCGAGCGCTTCGTCGAGCTGATGCGCGAGAATCTGCTGCCCGGCAACTGGAACGAGGTGGTCGGCTCGGGCTGGCACTTCATCTTCGAGGACGAGGTCAAGCAGCTGGACTCCATCGAAGCCGACCGGGAGATCCTGGCCCGCTGCAAGGAGCTCTACGAGCCGGTGCGCCACAATCGCACTACCATGGAGATGCTCCACAGCTGTCACTTCTACCGTGACCTGCTCTTCCACCACGAATACGGCACGATGATCAACTCCGGTCCCTTCAGCGGCACGCCGGGCAACGTGGCGGTGCAGAAGGTGACCGAGTGGCTGGAAGAGCAGGGCGTGGGCGAGCACGCCGTCAACTACCGGCTGCGTGATTGGCTCGTCAGCCGGCAGCGCTACTGGGGCGCGCCCATTCCCATCGTCTACTGCCAGGCGTGCGGCACGGTGCCCGTTCCCTACGAGGAGCTGCCCGTGGAACTCCCCGAGGACGTGGAGTTCATGCCCACGGGCGAGAGCCCTCTCAAATACCACGAGGACTTCCTCCACACCATCTGCCCGGAGTGCGGCGGTCCTGCCACCCGGGAGACGGACACGATGGACACCTTCGTCTGCTCCTCGTGGTACCAGTACTCCTACCTCAGCCCCTACTACCGCGAGGGGGAGCCGGTCACCAGCGAGGCTAGGCCGTGGGAGCCGGAGGAGGGTGCCTACTGGCTGCCCGTCGACAGCTACACCGGCGGTGCCGAGCACGCCGTCCTCCACCTGCTCTATACTCGCTTCTTTACGAAGGCGCTGCGGGACGCGGGGCTGGTGGACTTCGACGAGCCCATGCTCCAGCTGCGCAATCAGGGGATCATCCTGGGCGAGCCTCGTGCGGGGGACTGCGTTGCCGTCACCGGGCACTGGGAGAAGGCGGCCTTCCGGGCCGAGGGCATCACCGCCTACTCCTTCGAGGATCCCGAGAGCTGGCCCGCGCCGGTGCGGGGCGCCAGCCTCATCTGCGGTGAGCTCTGGGACCGCGACGACGTCACCCTCAAGGTACAGGTGGCGCCGGAGGGGGGGGAGCCCTCCCTCATCGTCGTGCACTTCGACGAGGAGACGCCCCTGACCATCGAGGGCCGGGAGGCCGAGAGTTCTGTCGCCGACCTGCTCTACCACCTCGATGTGGAGAAGATGTCCAAGAGCAAGAAGAACGTCGTCTCTCCCGACGAGCTCGTCGAGGCCTACGGCGCCGACAACGTGCGCGCCTACCTCATGTTCGGTTGGCGCTGGGAGCTGGGCGGTCCCTGGGACAGTCAGGGCATCGAGGGGGTGGTGCGGTGGCTCAACCGTGCCTGGAACCTGGTGCTCGAGGAGCCTCGGGAGCGGGAGGCGGTCGACGAGGACGCCAAGCGCCGCCTGCTGCGGGAGATGCACCGCGCCATCAAGGCGGTGACGGAAGATCTGGAGAACTTCTCCTTCAACACCGTCATCGCACGGCTGATGGAGTACACCAACGCGCTCAACAAGGAGAAGGCGGCTCTCTGGGGCACCGAGGTCTGGGGCGAGGGCGTGAGCACCCTCCTGCTCCTCATGGCGCCTATCACGCCTCACGTCACCGAGGAGCTCTGGGGCCTGCTCGAGCAGCCCTACAGCATCCACAGGCAGGCCTGGCCCACCTGGGACGAGGCGATGTTGGTTGAGGAGAGCGTCGAGATCCCCGTGCAGATCAACGGCAAGGTCCGGGGACGGATTGTGGTCCCCGCCGATGCCGACGAGGAGACCATTAAGCAGCAGGCCCTTCAGGAGCCCAACGTCCGGCGCTACATTCAGGGCAAGCAGATCCGCAAGATCATCATCCCTCAGGGCAAGCTCGTCAGCATCGTCGTGAGTTAATGCCCGAGGGCTGCGAACGGGGAACGTGAAACGTGAGGTATGCAACGTGAAGACCTTACGTTTCACGTTTTACGTTTCAGCCACGGATAGCTCACAACTGGATTGAAACACACCCATCTGACATTACCTTGGATCTTAAAGCCGCCTCCTAGGAGTAGTCATGGATTACGAAGTCATCATCGTGGGCTCCGGCCCCTCCGGAACCGCTACCGCCCTGCACCTCCAGCGCATCGCACCCGAGCTCGCGGAGCGCACCCTCGTACTAGAGCGAGTTCACCATCCCCGTCCCAAGCTCTGCGCGGGCGGTTTGCTCCCCGACGTCGACCGCGCCCTCGAGTGGCTGGACCTGGACGTCACCGAGGTCCCCCAGGTCGTCGGGATGTGGGCCAACTTCGTCTTCGAGGGGCGGGGCCTGCGGATGCGGGGGAAGTATGACGACTACGCCTTTCGCGTCATCCGGCGGAACGAGTTCGACGCCTGGCTGGTGAACAAGGCCCGGGAGGCGGGCGTTGAGATCCGCGAGGGGACGCGGGTCCGGGGCGTCGAGGTGGTGGACGGGCAGGGGGTCGTGACCACCGATCAGGGGACCTACCGGGCGAAGGTGGTCGTCGGCGCCGATGGGGCGACGGGCGTCGTGCGCCGCGCCGTCACCAAGTCTCCGGGACAGCTGGCGCGCCTCATCGAGGTGCTCATTCACCCCGGTCCCGCCGACGTCCACGCCCCCGACGAGGCCTACTTCGAGTTCCGCCACGTCGTGAACGGCATTCAGGGCTACGTCTGGGACTTCCCCACCCAGGTGGAGGGGAAGCCGCTGCGCTGCTGGGGCGTCTACGACAGTCTGGTCAGAGCCGGTGCGAGGGCCCTCTCCCTGCCGGCTGCGCTGGAAGAGGAGGTGCGTCGCCAGGGCTACGGTCCCGAGGACTACGAGCTGGCCGGTTATCCCCTGCGCTGGTTTGATCCCCAGGGCGACTTCGCGGCCCCCCACGTCCTCCTGGTGGGTGACGCGGCGGGCATCGATGCCTCCTTCGGCGAGGGAATCAGCCCGGCCCTGGGATACGCTGCCATCGCCGCCCGGACCATCCGTGACGCCTTCAACAGCGGCGACTTCTCCTTCGCCGGCTACGGAAAGCGCATCCTACGCCATCCTCTGGGCAAGGCCCTGCGGCTGCGTACCCTCACGGCGAAGGTGCTCTATACTCAGAAGAGCCCGGCCTTTCAGCGCCTGGTCTGGTGGCGCTTCCCGGGCCTGGTGCGCTGGTACATCGAGACCTACCTCATCCACTGGACCCGGAAGGCCAACGCCCAGGGATTGCACGGGTAATTCGTCGCGGTTCTCGCGCCCCCGCTCCCTGAAACGGTTGGAGCGGGGGCCTCCGATGTGACATTCCTCCTCTTGACAAGGGCTCACCACTTCTGCTACAATGGTTATGTGAGCGTTCACGGTACTTGACCGGGAACGTGTTACTTCCCTCAGCGATAGGAGCGTCAGCGTGACGAAGAAGCGGGTCACCATCCAGGACGTCGCCGCAGCCGTCGGAGTCTCCCGGCAGACCGTGTCACGCGTCATCAACAGTAAGGGGGACGTGGCCGAGGAGACGCGGCAGCGGGTCCTGAAGGTGATTGACAGCCTGGGTTACCGCCCCAATCTGGCTGCCCGGGGGCTCACCAACCACCGCACCCACACCATGGGGCTGGTGATCCCCTACACGCCCGACTACTTCTTCTACGATCCCCACCTGATGGCCTTCATGTGCGGTGTGGATCAGGTCGCCATCCAGCGCGACTACAACCTGCTCCTCTCCACCGCCCCTCAAGATCCGAGCGATCCCCGGGGCTCGCAGTCGGAGCTCCTGGCCTACGAACGGCTCGTGCAGGCCGGATATGTGGATGGTGTCGTGGTGGTGGAGCTCCTTTCGAGCCGGAGGGGCATTCAACTCCTCGAGGAGTACGAGATACCCTGGGTGGCGCTGGGTTACGGGGTGGGGACGGACCCCACGCGCGCTGTTCACGCCGACGACCGGGGAGGTGCCCGTCAGGCCATGCTCTACCTGCTGGGGTTGGGACACGAGCGCATCGGCATTATCAGCCACCACGGTCAAAGCCTCACTGCCATTGAGGAGCGTCTGGACGGCTGTCGCCAGGCTCTCGCCGACCATCGTCTCGAAATCGACCCGGAGCTCATCGTTTCGGGAGATCTGACCCTGGAGAGCGGAATAGAGGCCACCGAGCAGCTCCTCTCCTCCGCCGGCCCCCCCACCGCCATCTTCGCCCTCAACGATCGCATGGCCCTCGGTGCCCTTCAATGTCTCCAGTCGCACGGGCGACGGGTGCCGGAGGAGGTCTCCGTCGTCGGCTTCGACGACGTGCCCATCGCCCGCATCTACCACCCGGCTCTTACAACGGTGCGCCAACCCTCCCTGGAGATGGGACATCAGGCTGCCCGGCTGCTCTTCGATTTCATCGAGAACCAAGCTGTTCTATCTCAACCCATGATACTGCCCACAGAACTCATTGTCCGTGCGTCAACGGGTCCCGCCCCAGCGGAATAGGTGAGGGAGGTGTTAGCGCCGCCCTCCTGCTCTGCGGCTAGAGCTGAATTGTTGTAGTGGCGAGATGGAGAACGGGAGTGGATGAGCGTGCCACGACCCAAATTTGGAATTTCAGGGCTGTTTTCGATAGTTCTACCTTCGGAGAGGAGGTGATGGCGTCCCGACCGATAGGCAAGGTGTCCCCGAAGTTGAACCGTATCCTTTCAAACTACAATCGGAGGAGATTTACATGAGAAAGCAACTCTCTCTGTTGGTGGTTCTGGCGACGCTGCTGACCTTGCTTGCAGCCTGTGCGACGGAGCCGGAGCCGGTGACAGTGACCGTGGAGGTGGACCGGACCGTCGAGGTCGAGGTCCCCGTGGAGGTTGAGGTAGAACGGGAGGTCTCTGTAGATAAGCAGCTGGTCATCTACAACTCCTACATGAGCGATCCCGCCCCCCGTGAGGTCGACGCTGCCCTCGTGGAGATGTTCGAGGCGGAGCATCCGGAGATTGATGTGGTCCACAGCACCGTGGCGCACGAGGACTTCAAGCAGGCCATTCGCGCCTACCTGACCGCCTCGACGCCGCCGGACGTCATGACCTGGTTCGCCGGCAACCGCGCCCGCTTCTTCATCGACAAGGGGCTGGTCATGGACATCAGCGACGTCTGGGAGGAGCAGGGGTGGAACGAGAGCTATCCCAAGGGCTTCCGCGCCATGAGCACCGTCGACGGCAACCAGTACTTCCTGCCCGCCAGCTGGTACTGGTGGGCCGTCTACTACAGCAAGTCCACCTTCGAGGAGTACGGTCTCGAGGAGCCCGCGACGTGGGAGGAGTTCCTGCAGGTCTGTGAGACCCTCAAGGAGAACGGCGTCGCCCCCCTCGCCATCGGCACCAAGTACCGCTGGACGACAGCTGCCTGGTTCGACTACCTCAACATGCGGGTCAACGGCCCCGAGTTCCACATCGATCTGATGCTGGGCAAGGAGAGCTACGACGACCCGCGCGTCAAGGCCGTCTTCACCGATTACTGGCAGCCCCTCATCGAGAACGGCTACTTCATCGAGAACCCCGCCGCCTACAGCTGGTCCGAGGCGCTGCAGTTCATGATCAACGGTGAGGCGGGCATGTACCTCATGGGCGATTTCATCCGCGACAGCTATCCCGACGAGCTGGAGGATGACCTGGGCTTCTTCCGCTTCCCCATCATCGACCCCAGCGTGCCCATCGGTGAGGACGCCCCCACCGACGGCTACTTCATCGCCGCCAACGCCCAGCATTCCGAGGCCGCCAGGGAGTTCTTGGCCTTCCTCGGCAGCGTCGAGGCCCAGGAGTACATGGTCGAGGAGCTGGGGCGCCTGGTCACCAACACCGACATCGATACCTCCCTCTACACCCCCGTGCAGCAGGAGGGGCTGGAGCTCATCCAGGGCGCTGACTTCGTCGCCCAGTTCTACGACCGTGATACTACACCGGAGATGGCCGACGAGGGCATGAATGGCTTCATGGAGTTCTGGGACAATCCCGAGAGCATCGACCAGATCCTCGCGCGCCTGGAGCAGGCCCGTCAGGAGATTTTCGCCGAGGAGTAGTCTCACTTAAGGGTAGGGGTGACCGGCTTATGGTCACCCCTACCGCCCGGAGGTCAAGATGCGTAAGAAATTCTGGACACCCTATCTCTTTCTCCTCGTGCCCCTGCTCGTCTACCTCGTGTGGGTGATCGGTCCCATGTTCTACACCTTCTACCTGAGCCTTACGAAGTGGGACGGTCTCTCCCAACCTATCTTCATCGGTCTCCGCAATTATCAGAAGCTCTTCCGTGATCCTGTCTTCTTCATCTCCCTTACCAACAACCTCAAGTGGATCATCAGTTTCATCACCATCCCGGTGGTATTGGGCCTAGGATTGGCCGTGGCCCTCAATCGCGCCATCCCCGGCTCCAAGTTCTTCAAGGCCAGCTTCTACTCGCCCCTGGTGCTCTCCCTGGTAGTCTGTGGCCTCATCTGGTCCTGGATGTACCATCCCGCCAAGGGGCTCATCAACTCGGTGTTACGAGCGGTGGGGCTGGAGGAGCTGGCCGTGGGCTGGCTGAGCAACAGCGACATCGTTATGTGGGCCATTATCGCCGTCGCCGTCTGGCGTCAGGTAGGGTACGTCATGGTCCTCTATCTTGCGGGCCTGCAAAGCATCGACCCTTCGCTCATCGACGCTTCGAAGGTCGACGGCTGCAGCGGGGTACAGACCTTTCGCCACGTCATGCTGCCCCTGCTGGCGCCGGTGACCGTCATCGTCGTGGTCATCAGCGTCATCGACTCTCTCCGCGCTTTCGACCTGGTCTCCGTGATGACCCGCGGAGGACCTTACAACTCGTCCAGTGTGCTGGCAAACTTTATGTACATCGAGGCCTTCAACAACTACAAGATGGGGTACGGCGCCTCAATCGCCACCATTCTCTTCCTCATCAGCATGGTCTTTATCTTCATCTACCTCTCCCGCGTGCTGAAGGACGAGATGGAGTACTGAGGAGGATGAGATGACGACCGCAAAACAGCTTCCCACCACCGAACGTTACGAGGTTACGGGAGAGGAGCCCACTCCCCGCAAGAGCTACTTCGACTCGCCCTGGCGCGTGCTTATCTTCTGCCTCCTCTGCATCGCTACCATGCTCTGGCTGATCCCCATGTTCACCGCCCTGATCACGGCAGTTCGGACCAACGATGACATCCTCATCAACGGCTTCTGGTCCATCCCCCGCGAGTTCACGCTGGGTAACTTCCGTGAGGCCTGGGAGCGCGCCGGTCTGGAGCGCTATCTCCTCAACAGCTTCATCATCACTCTACCGTCGCTCGTCGGCACCCTTTTCCTCTCCTCCCTCTCGGGCTACGCCCTGGCCCGCTACCGCTTCCGCGGGAACCGGCTGATCTTCTTCCTCTACGTGGGTGGAATGATGCTGCCCTTCCAGGTGCTGATGCTCCCTGTCTTTCGTCTCACCGACGCCCTGGGTCTCTACGACACCCACCTGGGGTTGATTCTCTTCCACACGGCCTTCCAGCTGGGTTTCTGCACCTTCCTCCTGCGGAATTACATGCGCACGGTGCCGGGGGAGATCATCGAGGCGGCTCGTATCGATGGCTGCAGCGAACTCCGCATCTGGGCTCAGATTATGATGCCCCTGACCCTGCCGGCTCTCGCCGCTCTCGCTACGCTGGAGTTCACTTGGATCTTCAACGACTACCTCTGGTCCATTGTGCTGCTGCGCAGTGACTCTCTCAAGCCGGTGACCGCCGGGCTGGCTGTCCTGCAGGGGCAGTACGTCATGGACTGGACGGTCATCGTCGCAGGGGCGCTGTTGGCGACCATCCCGACCGTCGTCGTCTTTATCTTCCTCCAGCGCTACTTCATCGAGGGGCTGACGCTGGGCGCGACGAAGTGAGAGTACCGGTCTGCTCTCCTGGCGGGCTCCGTCTTCAGGAGATCGGTCTGCACTTTACGTTTTTCGCATTCCGATTTACTATTCACCCAGCGCGTATCTGATCACTACAACCACGATACCAGGAGAGAGCATGCAACTTGGAGTCTGTTACTACCCCGAACACTGGCCTGAGGAGCGCTGGGCCACCGATGCCCGCCTGATGCGCGAAGCGGGGCTGACCTACGTCCGCATCGGCGAGTTTGCCTGGCAGTTGATGGAGCCCGAGGAGGGCCACTTCGAGTGGGGCTGGCTCGATCGGGCCACCGAGGCGCTGGCGGAAGAGGAGCTGCAGGTGGTGCTGGGCACCCCCACCGCCACGCCGCCCGCCTGGCTGGTCACCCAGTACCCCGATGTCCTGCCCGTCGATGCTCAGGGGCGGGTACGTCGCTTCGGCTCCCGCCGTCACTACTGTCCCACCAGCCCCACCTACCGCCGCCACACGGAGCGCATCGTCCAGGCCCTCGCCGCGCGTTACGGCGACCATCCCGCCGTCGTCGGCTGGCAGATCGACAATGAGCTGGGCTGTCACGACACGGTCCGTTGTTACTGCAACGACTGCACGACAGCCTTCCGCCTCTGGCTGCAGGCCCGCTACGGCTCCCTCGAGGCCCTGAACGCCGCCTGGGGTACCCTCTTCTGGAGCCAGGTCTACACCGACTGGCGCCAGATCGGCCCGCCCACGTTGACCGTCACGGAGCCCAACCCCAGCCACGTCCTCGACTACCGGCGCTTCTCCTCCGACCAGACGGTCTCCTACCAGCAGCTCCAGGTCAACCTCCTGCGCTCCTCCGTCTCCGAACGCCAGTTCATCACCCACAACCTCATGGCCAGCTTCACCCAGCTCGACTACCACGACCTCGTCCGCCCCCTCGACTTCGTCTGCTGGGACTCCTATCCCACCGGCTACGCGGAGACCTTCGCCGCCGAGCTCTACTTCCCTGAAGAGAAGAGGGCCGATCACGCCTACGACACGGGAGATCCCTACGTCACAGGCTTCGGGCACGATCTGATGCGGGGCTTCAAGCAGGGCCCCTTCTGCGTGATGGAGCAGCAGGCCGGACAGATCAACTGGGGAGGGTACAACCCCGCGATCCGCTCCGGCACGCCCCAGCTCTGGACCTGGCACGCCGGCGTCTCGGGCGCCGACGTCGTCGTCTATTTCCGCTGGCGGGCTACCCGCTTCGCCCAGGAGCAGTTCCACTCGGGCCTCCTGCACCACGACGGCAGCTTCGACGTGGGCTACGAGGAGGTGCAGGCGCTGCAGGAGGATCTACCCCGGTTGAAGGCGCTCTCTCAGGGACAGGTCCCCGTCCAGGTGGCCCTCCTCCTCGACTACGAGGACCTCTGGGCGTTGGAGATCCAGCCGCACCGCCAGGGCTTCAGTCTGCTGCGGCACCTCTTCGTCTTCTACCGCGCCCTGCAGCGCTTGGGCATCCCCGTCGATATCGTCTCCCCACGCACCGACCTCTCCCGCTACCGGATGGTCGTCGCCCCCACGCTCTTCCTCGCTGACGAAGAGCTCGCCGGGCACCTCACGGGCTACGTCCGCGAGGGAGGGCTGCTCCTTCTGGGGGTCCGCTCGGGCGTCAAGACCCCCACGAATCTCGTCACCGCCGCTCCCCTGCCCGGACCCTTTCGCGACCTGGTGGGAGCGACGGTCGCCGACTGGCACGCCCTGCCACCGGGTGTGGGCTACAAGATGGTCACCGCCGTGCCCGGTCTCAAGGGCACCGCCGCCGTCTGGGCGGAGGCCCTCACACCCGTTCTGGGCGCACAGACCCAGGTGCTCGCCACCTATCCCGCCGGGCCCTTCCAGGGCAGGGCGGCTCTGGTGGGGCAGAGGGTGGGGCGCGGTCGCGCCTTCTACCTGGGCTGGTGTCCCACACCGGAGCAGGCTCAGCCCCTTCTGGCGTACCTGGGTGGGCAGGCCGGTGTCTCGCGGCTGGCGGAGGAGCTTCCTGAAGGGTTGGTCGCCGCCCGGCGGGGCGAGCAGCTGGTGCTCCTCAACTTCACCGAAAGGACCCTTACGGCGAAAGTTGAGGGACAGGCGCTCGAGGTGCTTCCCCGGGACGTCGTCACCATCCTGACCAATGAATAGTCCGCGCTAGGTGTGCTGCGGACGGCGACCGCCGGATCGTTCTGATTCGGCGGTCGCCGCTTTTGGGCTATAATGGAGCCGACCTCTTCGCTACCGCCTTTGTCGGCGCGCAACACTCACTTCGTAAGGGGGGACCTATGATCTACGAGCTTATCGGGTACACTGCCTCCATTCTGGTCGCCGTCTCCTTGATGATGCGCTCCATCCTGCGTTTGCGGATCATCAACCTCAGCGGGGCGGCCCTCTTCACCCTCTACGGCCTGCTCATCGGCGCCTACCCCGTCGCTGCCGTAAACTTCATCATCGTCATCATCGACCTCTACTACCTCTACGGGATCGTCACCGCGGAGGAGTACTTCCGCCTGCTGGAGGTGCAGCCGGAGTCGGATTATCTCCACTACTTCCTCGACTTCCACGCCGAGGAGATCCAGACGTTTCTGCCGAGCTTTACCTTCGATTCCGCGGATGCGCAGATCATCTTCTTCGTGCTGCGCGACCTCGTGCCGGCGGGGCTCTTTATCGCCGAGCGCCGGAGTGAGGAGGCCATCTGCGTCGACCTCGACTTCGTCATCCCCGGTTACCGGGACTTCAAGATCGGGCGCTACCTCTACAGTCGCCAACGGGACTTCTTTCTCGAGCGGGGCATCCGCACCATCTACACCCGGTCGGGGAACGAGACTCACGCCCGCTACCTGGAGCGGATGGGATTCGAGCCTTGCATCGAGGAGGAGCGGCTCTACTGCCTCCACCTTTCCGGCAACTGAAACTTGCCGTTTCTTCTCTCCGGGCCTATACTTAGTTAACAATCAGCATTCAGCGGTAGCGTAGCCTGCTGCTACACCGGCTGAAGCTGCCGCTGACGTTGCCGCCACACAGGGAGGGACACGCAGGATGATCGGATTACTCGCGCTGGTAGGACTGGGCATCGTTGCTTTCACCGTCATCGGGAGACCCATGAAGAGCGGGACGTGGGATGGCCTTCTCAACTACGTCGCCGACACCGCCGTCTTCCGTCCCTGTAGCCCTCGTGAGACCTGGTGGGTCAAGGGAAAGCGTTACACGGACATCGGGGACGAGATCAAGAAGCGTCACGGCGAGATCGCCGACAGCCCCTACGACACCGTCTACGCCCGCTTCCGGGGTCAGATCAACAAGAACAAGGGGCAGTACGGCCCCCTCGGCACCTACCACCGGGTCCTCTACGTCTCGGATATCATCGAGATACGCGAGCGACGCTCCGACGATTGCAAATAATTGCTGCTAAGGACTGAAAACGAAATAACTTGGGCATTGTAGGCGTCTTTCAAGAGCGCTTTTAGTTTGCTTTTGCTCAAGCTGTTTAATTCGCGTTCCTAAGCTGCAACGAGCGAAAGGAAGGAACCATGAACATGCACGAGTCAGCCGGTAAGCCCGCACCTCGCGAGGCCTTGGTCAGCGTCCCCTGGTTGATGGCGGCCTACTACGCCTACCACCCGGACCCACGAGACCCCGACGAGCAGGTCTCCTTCGGCACCTCGGGACACCGCGGTTCCTCTCTCGAGAAGAGCTTCAACGAAGAGCACATCCTCGCCGTCTCCCAGGCCATCGTCGAGTACCGGCAGCAGGAGGGCATCGGCGGTCCCCTCTACCTGGGGATGGATACCCACGCTCTCTCCCACGCCGCCTTCGTCAGCGCCCTTGAGGTCTTCGCCGCCCACGGTGTCGAGGTTATGATCGACGAGGAGCGCGGCTACACGCCCACGCCGGTCATCTCCCACGCCATCCTCACCCACAACCGCAAGTACGAGGGCAAGGGGAGCCTCGCCGACGGGGTGGTGATTACCCCCTCCCACAACCCGCCCGGCGACGGCGGCATCAAATACAATCCGCCCACGGGGGGACCGGCAGGGCCGGAGATCACGGGATGGATCGAGGAGCGCGCCAACGAGATTATCGCGCAGGGCCTGCAGGCCGTGAAGCGGGTGCCCTTTGCCCGCGCCGAGCACGCCGACACCACCCATCCGTATGACTACACCACGCCCTACGTCGATGACCTGCGCGCGGTTCTCGACCTGGAGGTCGTGGCCCAGGCCGGGTTGAAGCTGGGCGTTGATCCCATGGGGGGGGCCGCCGTCCACTACTGGGAGCCCATCGCCGAGATCTACGGTCTCGACCTCGAGGTGGTCAATCCCCGCGTCGATCCCACCTTCGCTTTCATGACCCTCGATCGCGACGGGGAGATCCGCATGGATCCCTCCTCCTCCTACGCCATGGCGAGTCTCATCGATCTCAAGGACCGCTTCCGGGTGGCCTTCGGCAACGACCCCGACGGCGACCGTCACGGTATCGTCGCTGCCGGCACGGGATTGATGAACCCTAACCACTACCTGGCAGTCGCCGTCTGGTATCTCCTGCAGCACCGTCCCGACTGGCCCGCCGGGGCCGCCGTGGGCAAGACCCTGGTCACCAGCGCCATGCTGGACCGGGTCGCCCGGGACCTGGGACGGCGGGTGGCGGAGGTACCCGTCGGCTTCAAGTGGTTCGTCGAGGGGCTTCTGGATGCCTCCTACTGCTTCGGCGGCGAGGAGAGCGCCGGCGCCTCCTTTCTGCGCCGGGACGGCACCGTCTGGACCACCGACAAGGACGGCATCGTCGCAGCGCTCCTGGCAGCGGAGATCACCGCTGTCACCGGGAAGGACCCGGGGGAGCACTACCGCGATCTGACCGAGAAGTTCGGAGCGCCCGTCTACCGGCGCATCGACAAGCCCGCTACCCTGCAGCAGAAGCAGGCGCTCAAGTCCCTCTCCCCGGAGCGGGTCAAGGCTGACAGCCTGGCCGGCGAGGAGGTACTGCAGAAGCTGACGCGCGCGCCCGCGAATGGAGCGCCCATCGGCGGGCTCAAGGTTATCACGGAGAACGGCTGGTTCGCGGCCCGGCCCTCGGGTACCGAGGACAAGTACAAGCTCTACGCCGAGTCCTTCAAGGGTGAGGAGCACCTGGAGCAGCTGCTTCAGGAGGCCGAACGCATTGTGCAGGAGGTCTTTGAGGACGAAGGCGTGTAGGATCTTCTGCCTTACTGATCCGGACACACAAGGCCAAAGTTGCTGGGCCCTGCCCGGCATCGCCTGTGGCTCAAGCCACAGGCTACCACGAAGACAGTGTGCTCCAGCAAGCACACTGTCGGAAGCCCATCCGCAGTCGGCTGCAGCCGACTTCAATCGGGTAGCCGGCGGTTTTAACCGCCGGCGCAGAGGTCGTCGCCCGGCTCGGTTTAGCAGTACTCGTCCGGATCAGTAATCAGTAAGCTGTACGGCCCGGCGCAGAGAGGGTGAGCCTGCTTCACCTCCCTCTGCGCCGGTTTCTTATCCTTGGGGTGCCTGCGCAACGGGGGGCGCAACGCTTGCGCAACGCCCCCTGGTTATCCTATGATTGGAGCATAGGATAATGTGGCGGGGCTGCTCGCTCCGCCGTCACAGAAGGAGCGTTCATGAACCGGTACCCACACTGGCTGGCATCCGTCCACCACGACGGATCGCCTGCCTACGTCTCCAATCTCTACCCCGCGTTGGGCGAGAGCGTTCGCTTGCGCCTGCGGATGAGCAGCGATGCGCCTCTGCGTCAGGCCTATCTGCGCATCTTTCCCGACGGGGAGCAATTCTTTCGGCCCATGGAGCGGACCTCCAGCACCCCGCCCGTGCAGTGGTGGGAGGTAGAGCTCCTGATCAACGAGCCCGTGGTCAACTACCGCTTCGTCCTGGAGAGCGACGACGGGGTCTGGCATCTCACCGCGGCCGGGCCCGTGCGCCACATCCCGCTGGACCTCACCGATTTCCGCATCCTCGCCGACTACGTCGCGCCCGAGTGGGTCCACGGGAGTGTCTTCTATCAGATCTTCCCCGATCGCTTCGCCAATGCGGACCCCTCCCGAGATCCTCAGCCCGACGAATTCGAGTACCGCGGCTACCGCCCCCGGACTTACGCCTGGGGGGAGGCGCCGCCTGAGGAGCAGCCCGGTTCCATCACCTTCTACGGGGGTGATCTGCCGGGCATCGAGCAGCACCTCGACTACATCGAGGCCTTGGGCGTCAACGCTCTCTACCTCAACCCCGTCTTCACGGCACACACCAGCCACAAATACGACGTGATCGACTACGAGCACGTCGATCCCCACTTCGGCGGTGATGACGCTCTGATGGGGTTGGGGGAGGCTCTGCACGAGCGGGGGATGCGCTACCTACTCGACATCGTGCCCAACCACTGCGGCTACTGGCACCCCTGGTTCCAGGCAGCCCGCGCCGATCCCGAAGCACCCGAAGCGGATTTCTTCACCTTCACCGACCATCCCGAGGAGTACCTCTCCTGGTTGGGGGTCTGGATGCTGCCCAAGCTCAACTACCGCAGCGCGGAGCTTCGCCGGAGAATGTACGGCGCCGAGGACGCCATCTTCCGCCGCTGGCTTTATCCGCCCTTCTCCGCCGACGGCTGGCGGGTCGACGTGGCGAACATGTTGGCCCGTCAGGGGCCCACGCAGCTGGGACGCGAGGTGGTGCAGGGGATCCGGAGGGCGGTCAAGGAGACCCTGCCCGATGCCTACCTCATGGGCGAGAACTTCTTCGATCCCACTCCCCAGCTGCAGGGGGATCAGTGGGACGCGGTCATGAACTACCAGGGATTGGCGAAGCCCTTGCTCTACTGGCTGAAGGGGGTGGAGATGGGCTCCTTCCAGTTGCAGGGCAAGATCACCTCACCCCTTCCCTGGACCACCGAGGCCCTGATCGCTACCTGGCAGGGGGTGCGGGCTGCCATCCCCTGGGCGGTCGCCCTGCAGCAGTTCAACCTGCTCAACAGCCACGACACGGCCCGCCTGCGCACCGTCGTCGAGGGCAACGACGCCCTGCAGCGTCTGGCGGCGGTGGTTCAATTCACCTATCCCGGCGTCCCCTGCCTCTACTATGGGGATGAGATCGGCATGACCGACGAGCCTCACGTGGGTCCGCGGGCGTGCATGGTCTGGGACGAGGCGCGCTGGAACCGGGAGCTTCTCGACTTCTACCGCGATCTCATCCGTCTGCGACGCACGTCGCCCATGCTGATGCACGGCGGCTTCCAGGTGCTGCTGGTGGAGGAGGATACCTTCGCCTATCAGCGGGAGGCACCCGAGGGGTGGATCATCGTCGTCGCTCACCGTGGGGAGGGGACCCGGTCGGAGGGGCGGCTCGACGTCGCTCGCGGTGGGATACCCGACGGTACTCTCTTCGTCGAGCACTTCTCGGGTCAGAAGCGCATCGTCGCGGATGGGGCTCTTCTGCTGCCCGAGCAGCCCCAGGGCGTCTCCCTGTGGGAGACGGTCAACTAAAGGGGATCTCCAAAGTGTGAGAGCCGGAGGGGTTGCCTCCGGCTCTCTTCTCCTCTGTAGGATCGGGTTAGCTACGTCTCGTCCACGTCTCCATACGGCGAGGGGATGTCATCCTCCTCAACCTCCGGTCTCTCCTCGCGGTCTATGTCCGCCAGGATGAGCTCCTCCTCGGGGGTGGGC
>DAOTVC010000116.1:0-4059 GCA_034437215.1 Anaerolineae bacterium
GCCCAACTTGGTTGGGCAGACCTTCTTCCAGGCCGCCGACGAGCAGCGCATCCTCTCCACAGGGGTCCAACGCCCGCAGCTCGTGCGCGAGGACCGTCCATTCATCCCTGGCCACTTCCCACATCATCAGCACGGCTGATTCAGGGGGTGCGGAGGAGAAACGGGTGACGTAGAGCCTCTGACCATCGTGGCTCCACCTGGGCCATCGCCATCCCACCAACTCGCCTTCGGTATCCGGGGGCGTAAGCTGCTGGTGGGTAGAGGTCGCTGTATCGATCAGCCAGAGCTCATCCTGCGCCAAGCCGGCCGGATAGCGCGCGCCTGTCGTAGAGGTCAGGAGCGGGGTGAGGACCAGGACGGCCTGCGTCCCCTCAGGCTGCCCGGCCAACCCGCTGATGAGATAGCCATCGGTACGCTCTAGAATCTGCCGCCTCTCCCCTGTTTGCAGATCCAGCTGCCACAGCGCCTGCCCGAACTCACTCTCTTTTTGCACCGCATAGAGGAGTGAGGGACCCAGCGGCTGCTCCGCAAGGGCTGTGATCATGCTCTGCTCCGGCAGCTCTAGGAGCGGCTCCCTGTGACCGGTCACTGTATCGACTGCGAAGAGCGCAGGCTCGTGAGGGGAGATGCCGGTGGTAAGAATACTCAGGTTGGGACGGCTGGGTGCTGGGGGCGAGGGGCTGGAGAGGGGGATTGGCCCAACCAAAGGTGTGGGAGGCGGGGTAAGGGACGGGGTGGGCGACGTCAGGGGAGAGGTCATTTGAATGTACTCGTCTTAGCTATTCCACTTCGAGCAGGATGCGGGCCGACGTGTGGGCTCTCAGAAGCAATGTACCTACCCCCGGGAGTGCTTCCGGTGGCTTATCCAGGCGGGCGTAGGGGAAGAGGGTACCGACGACCACGAGCTCGTACAATCCGGGCTCGCTCGGCGCCTGGAGTTGCACCGCCACGGGTTGCCACGTCCCCGCCGGCACCTCTACGTAGAGAGGGGTGTGGGGAGCCCCGTTCCGCAGCAGGGGCACCTGTCGATAGTCCACGAAGGCCGTCACCGCGACATCCATATCGGCGTTGGTTTCCAACCAGTTGTTGAGGTGGATGTAGAACTCCACCGGGACATTAGGTGCGGCCTGCAAATGGGAAGTGATCTCCACGCCTCCATAAGTGTCAAACGGATCCTCCTGCGAGTTGACGTATAGATACCCCAGCTCGCGGAAGGGCTGTGTACCGGTCAGGCGCTCAACCTCGATCTCGGGGGGCGTGGGATCGCTGCCTACAAAGAGGCTGACGCGATCTCGGTCGGTGGCAAAGTCCAGAACGCGACTGTCGGCCGTGGGATCCTCGTGATCGAGATAGGGGTCGGGCCAGGAGGTGACCGAGAAGTCGTGCAGCCCTCGGCTGAGGGCGGGTGTCTCCAGCGACACTATCAGGCGCTCGAAGGGCTGCAGGGTGACACGCTGGAGCAGGGCATCACCGGGTGCGCACGGCGTCTGCCGGTGATCGAGCAGGCAGATCAGAGCGAATTCGCGGGTCTCCTCGTAGGAGTGCCAGATCGTGAAGTGTCCTATAAAGGGTGCGTTTTCCTCCACGTAATAGGCTTTCCTATTCCCACCGGCGCCGGGGACTTGCGCCGCGTAGGTTCCATGTATGCCTATCGCCCGCGCCCCTTGCTCCCGGGCCAGCGATTGCAGCGTCGCCAGCTCTTCAGTCGAGGTGGCGCGGATGGCGTCCGGATCGACGCCCGGGGGGACGGTACTGCGCGGTACCAGAGGAAAGGGAGTGCTTGTGTCTGCCGTCGTGGGTGCCAACGTGGAATGGCAAGCCGATGACGTTCCCAAAAGTGTAAACATTAAGATACAGGCAAATACCTTGGACATCATAAAATACGCCCTCACTTTGCACAAAAGTGCCGCCGATAGTATCCTACCGGCGGCGGGATGCTTATAGTTATACCATCAGGGAATAATGCGCTGTGGTCCCGTTTGATCATTGTAGATCAAAGAATCGTTACCGACGAACGCCTGATGATCACCTACTGCACGGTGCTCAAGCCCAGACGCTATCAGAGCAGCCCCCGTCCAGACTTCCCCTGTAGTACTAACTCCGGCGAGATCTCTGACATTGCTCATGACTCCCCTCCATGAACCTCCAGGAGAACGATAATGGTGATCTATCCCCAGATAAAGTATATCAGCTGTGACACTAGTGCTTGTACGACCACCAGCTTTTACCTCGTAGTTCCCCCAGAAAGACTGCTGCCACCAAAGCGCCCGCCACATGGTCATCGTCCAACCGCTCGGATGGGTTACGGTACTGTTCGGGCTATTCGGGCTGGAGGAACGGACCTCTTGCGTCAATTCCATGGTGAAAGCCGGAATTAACAGTATCTGTCCGTCTGCTGTTTCGACCCGCTCGAACCGAGTGGTCTCTACAATTTTCGGTTCTGCAAGCACCGGATCGTCAGGCGGTAATAGTTCTTGCGCCGATACGATTGTTGCAGCGAAAAACAGCACGAACATAACCAACAAAACCACCTTAACAAAACCCGCGTGTTTCATGACTTGCCTCCATTTGTGTGATTGGACTCATGGTCTTTAATACCTGAACAACAGTATTCACCTTATCACAACCGTGGACACTTGTCATCGTGGAAAACCCTGATCTTTTCCTACGTAGTTTCCACGAGAGAAATATCGTGGAAACTACGTAGACTCGTCGTCATTCACCAGCCCGTGTTTCCGAACCCAGACTACAGCCTCGCGGGTCGTCCTGGCATTCAATTTGCTCAGCAGATTTGTGACGTGCGTTTCCACAGTGCGCACTGTGATCTGCAACGCTTCAGCCACCTCCTGCTGGCTCTTTCCCTGCGCCAGGTGCGTCAAGACCTCCCGCTCCCTGGCGGTTAACGCCTCCCAGGGCTCGTGGACCTGGCTCTCCCATTGCTGAGCCCGGGTGTACTGTTCCGCGGTCAGCAGGTTCTCCCAATTGACCGCCCGGCGGATCGCCGTCACCAGCCGGTGAGCGGCGACGTCCTTCGTGATATAGCCCGCAACTTGACTCTCCACAGCCTGGCTCAACAGGTCGTCGCGGTTGTGAGCGGTCAGAATCAGCGCGATGGTCTCGGGATAGTGCCGGCGCACCCAGCGCTCGACCTCCAGAGGACGGCGGTCGGGGAGCATGAGATCCAGCAGCAGGATGTCGGGCCGCAACTCGGCCACCAGCGCCTCCGCTTCCGCTCCGGTCGTCGCTTCTCCCACGATCTCGATGTCCTGGGCGGCACTTAAAACGGCCCGAATGCCGGCTAACGTGGTAGGGTGATCGTCCACGATAAGCACTCGAATTGGCCCTGCGGTAGTCTCTACCATACAGCCGCTGTCCCTCCTGACTTTCTCTGTGTTGGCAATACCCAAACCCCCATCTGGACGCTCAAGGCGCGCCTGCACTGGGGAAAGGGGAAGAGCCCTAGCAGATCGGCGGTCGATCTGGGGAAGAAAAGGGAATCGGACGAACGCAGAAGGCAAAGGGTTTGGACGGGACTGGAGAGTAGCTATGACGATCATATCTCTTCTTTGCGTGAGGCTTGCAAAGATAAATGAAGAGAGCCCCGGTCGAAGGAGAACCGGGTTCCGAGGATACCGAGTGCAGCTAGGAAAACAACTATCTGCGACGTGTCCACACCCACCTGCAGCAGGAGTGCCCCTCCATTGACGCCGGTGGGAAAGGATACGGCTCTTGTTGGTTTTTAGGTGCAAACGGCATTTGTGTACTGGTGTCGGCTCCGAGGTGCGGGGGAAAGAAAGGGAGTTTGCGTGGGGCACTTTGTGCCCCACGCAAACTCCCCCTTTAAAGGCGGCTTCAGCCGCCAAGGTGCTCGTTAAGGGGTACGGTCACAAGCGAGCTGCCTTTCACCCAAATGCCCATAAGAGCCAAGGATGCTATCCTCTGCCCACCAGGGCGCCGCGATCTCCTTGGTCGCCGCCCCAGACGCCAACCCGCCGTGGGGCTTTTTATTTTGACGCGCCTAGCTTAGCATGTTTCTAACGAAGGCGCAACTGCTACAAA
>DAOTVC010000117.1:0-50791 GCA_034437215.1 Anaerolineae bacterium
AAAAAAAGCCGCACGGCTTGCGGATTAGCCGTGCGGCAGTACGCTTAAAGCGCGATGTGTGACTGGCCCTACTGCTTCCTTATTAAAGAGGCAGCAAGTGGCCTTTGGGTCTGGCTAGACAGGCTTGACGTTGACTGCGCGAAGCCCCTTGGGGCCTTCCTCGACGGAGAACTCGACGCGCTCGTTCTCGCGCAGGGTGCGGAAGCCGCTCCCGCCCTCGATGGCTGAATAGTGGACGAAGACGTCCTCGCCAGCCTCACGGGAGATAAAACCAAATCCCTTGGAATCATTGAACCACTTAACCGTTCCGGTTTCTCGTTCGGACATGCTTTGCTACTCCTTAATAGATTAAACTTGTGAAGCAGTACGGACCGCACAAAAAAAGGCTCCCAGTTTCCGCAAGTCTGGGTAGCCTTTACAATTGCATCCAAAACCTACTTCATCCTAACAAGGCTCATTATACCACAGGGGAAAGCAAAGTCAAGTGAGAAAAACTACCTGACCACCGACTATTCGACTACTCAACGGAGGACAGAGACGATGCAACTACCCAACACAAAAAAGTGGCCTGGAGGCGCCGGCGCACCTACCCCTTACCCCGAGGTCAACGAGGTCCTGGAGATGCTGCTGACGAACGTGCAGGCCGTTTTGGGGGAGCGCTTCGTCGGCCTCTACCTCTACGGCTCCCTCGCCGGCGGCGGCTTCGAGCCCGGGCGCAGCGACATCGACTTCCTCGTCGTCACCAGCGAGGCACTCCCCGACACCACCGTTGCGGCTCTGGGGGCGATGCACGCCCGGATCGCCCACCACGGTCCCCCCTGGGCCCGGAAGTTGGAGGGCTCCTACCTCCCCCTGCCGGCCCTGCGCCGCTACGATCCTGACGGCGCCTACCCCTCCATCAACGAGGGGGTCTTCGAGATCACCGGGCACGGGAGCGACTGGATCATCCAGCGCCACGTCCTGCGCGAGGGAGGGGCCAGCGTCGCCGGCCCCTCCCTGCGCCCCTTCATCGACCCCGTCCCCCCGGAGGCGCTGTGGGGTGCCGTGCGAGCGCTTCTCCGAGAGTGGTGGGCCCCCATGCTCGAGGAGCCCGGGCGCCTCCGGAGCGCCGAGTACCAGGCCTACGCCGCCCTGACCATGTGCCGCGCCCTCTACACTCTCGAGCACGCGACGATGGTCTCGAAAGCGCGCGCCGCGCAGTGGGCTCAGGGGGCGCTCCACGAGCGCTGGTCCTCCCTCATCCAGGAGGCGCTGGCCTGGCGCCACGGTCAAGATATGGAACGTCGGGAGGAGGTCCTGGACTTCATCCGCTACACCCTGGCGCGCAGCCGGGGGAGAGAAGTATAATGGATGAGAACAGGGATTGGGGACTGGGGATCAGAGATCAAGAACGGCTCGAGAGAGAAGTGCGCGGTCCCTACACCTGTACCATGTGTGGTAGAATGGGCGGGCGAACACACGACAGGCATTAGGGACTGGGGATCAGGACCGGCTCAAGCGAAAGCCCCTAATCCCTGGTCCCTGATCCCTAATCCCTTCTTACCTTATCACCCTTCAAAGGAGTCTACCCAACATGAACATTCTCGTCACCGGCGCCGCGGGCTTCATCGGCTCCCACCTGGCTGAACGCCTCGCGGGGCTGGGCCACAGGGTGCGGGGCCTCGACTGCCTCACCGACTACTACGCCCGCGCTCAGAAGGTGCTCAACGTGGATCAGATCCGGGAGAGGGGCATAGAGCTCCTGCCCCTCGACCTGGCGGCGGACGACCTGACGGACGCCCTCGAGAGCGTGGACTTCGTCTACCACCTGGCGGCGCAGCCGGGTATCTCGACCTCCACCCCTTTCGAGACCTACCTGCGCAATAACATCGTCGCCACCCAGCGTCTCCTGGAGGCGGCGCAGGGCGCGACGGCTCTGCAGGGCTTCATCTATATCTCCACCTCCTCCGTCTACGGCGCCGACGCCACCGGAGACGAGAGGACGGAGCCCCGCCCCACCTCCCACTACGGCGTGACCAAACTGGCCGCCGAGCAGCTGGCCCTCGCCCTCCACCGGGACCGGGGCTTCCCCGCCTGCTCCCTGCGGCTCTTCTCCGTCTACGGGCCGCGGGAGCGCCCCGAGAAGCTCTACCCCCGACTCATCGGCGCCATCCTCGAGGGACGGGAGTTCCCGCTCTACGAGGGGAGCGCCGAGCACCTGCGCAGCTACACCTACGTCGACGACATCGTCGACGGGCTGGTGGCGGTGCTGGAGAACTTCGAGGGGTGCGTGGGCGAGATCTTCAACCTGGGGACGGATCGCACCTGCACCACCGGCGAGGGGCTGGAGACCGTCGAGGCGATCCTGGGACAGCAGGCCCGCATCCGCGTGGAGCCCCCGCGCCCCGGCGACCAGCTGCGCACCCACGCCGACATCGCCAAGGCCCGGAAGGTCTTCGGCTACAATCCCAAGACGGGGCTGCGGGAGGGGCTGGAGCGGGAGGTCGCCTGGTACAGGGAGTGGATCTTCGGCCAGATCGACCTCTGGGGCGAGGGCAGGATCGTCCTCTGGGGCGAGCAGGAGTAGGGACCGGCGCCTCCACGCGGCCCCTGGAGCCAAGTATGCATTCAGACATCCTGCGGAACTTCGGACCGGCTCGAGAGAAATCCCTGATCCCTCATCCCTGGTCCCTGTTCCCCTCTCCCGGGGGCCCAGGCTGATGCGCCGTCTCAGACACATCTTCGCGGTGGGCATCCAGGCCCTCGTCGCCGCCGGCGTCCTCCTCCTGCTGATCGCCAACCTCCGCCTCTACCTGCCCGCTCCGCCGCCGCCCGGTCGGGTCGCCGGGGAGGTCTGGCCCGAGCTGCGCTACGTGCGCGCCGCCCTGGACGGGGGGGCGGGCGCGGAGATGCAGGCGCTCTTCCCCGAGGGGGATTTCTTCACCTACGTGCTCTATGGACTGGCCTGGGTCAACGCCGGCCTGCAGCTGCCCGTTGACAGCCCGCAGCGAGCGGAAGCGCTGGAGGAAGCGCGCCGGGCCTGGCGGGCGCTGGGAGAGCCGGAGAGGCGCGCCCCCTTTCGGAGCGCCCGCGCCCTCGCCCCCGAGTACGGCGTCTTCTACGCCGGGTGGCGAAACTACCTGCTGGCGGGCATCCTCCTCCTGCAGCGGCCCGGCGCACTCGATCCGGCGGAGCTGCAGACCTTCGAGGAGCGCTGCGCCGAGATCGCAGCGGCCTTCGAGGCCCACGGCTCCCCCTTCCTCCCTGCCTACCCGGGGATGGCCTGGCCCGTCGACAGCTTCCCCGCCCTCCTCTCCCTACAAACGCACGCGCGCCTCGTCGACGACCGGTACGTGCTCCTCCTGGAGCGCTGGCTGGTTGAGGCGGAGGGCTACCGCGACCCCCAGACGGGCCTCCTCCCCCACCGGGTGGACGCCCGCACGGGGGCACCGCTGGAGGGGGCGCGGGCGACCTCCCAGGTGCTCATCCTCCGCTTCCTGCTCGAGCTCGATGAGGAGAGGGGCCAGGAACACTACCGCCGCTTCCGCGAACGGTACGTCGTCATGCGGAGCGGGATACCGGGCGTGCTGGAGTACCCGGTGGGGCTCTCGGGCAGAGGGGACGTCGACTCCGGGCCGCTCATCCGTGGCGTGAGCCTCTCGGCAACGGCGCTGATGATCGGCACAGCACGGGTCTACGGCGACGCCGAGGTCTCGGAGGCCATCTGGCACGCGGGGGAGCTCCTGGGCGTGCCGGTGCGCTGCGGCGGCACCAAGCGCTACGCCCTGGGTCTCCTGCCCGTTGGGGACGCCTTCGCCGTCTGGTCGAAGACGGCCCATCCCTGGCTGACGGAGAGCCCGGCGGCGACCTACCCGCCCCTCATTCCCCGGGGCTGGCGCCTGCGACTGCACGCTCTCTCCCTGGGGCTCCTCCTCCCGGCGCTGGGCGTGCTCCTCCTGATTCGGAGGCGGAGAGAGGAGCCCGCGGCACACCACGACCTGGCTTGAGGATAACGTGCCAAAGGCACACGCTTCTGCACCAGGGTTCTTTTCTATCGACCGCTTTCCTGTACAATAGATTTATATGGGTGTGTTTCACTTGAGTTAAACCGAGGCGTGAAACGTGAAACGTAAAGCGTGAGATCTTCACGTTTCAGTGCTGGTCAGACTTCAACTGGGTTGAAACACACCCAATAGATTTATACGACCCTGGATGTGACGTATAGAAGCCTGGAGGAACCATGATGAGGCTGAACCTACCCATCCTGGACCACCTGAAGCATCGCAAGCGAGTGCTGATTGCCGGCCTGGGAGGAGGATTTGACGTCTTCTGCGGCCTGCCCATCTACTTCGAACTCCGTCGCCGGGGGCAGCAGGTACACCTCGCCAACTTCAGCTTCTCCGACATCATCTGCTACGAGGGAGGCGAGCGCCTGACGGACACGCTGGTCGGGGTCACCGCGGAAAAGCAAGGGCTGCCCCTCTACTTCCCGGAGTTCCATCTGGCCCGCTGGTTCCGAGAGGTGCGCAACGAAGCGGTGACCATCTGGAGCTTTCACAAGACGGGCACATCGACCCTGCTGAAGAACTACCGTACCCTGGTCAAGTACCTCGCCATCGATGCCATTCTGCTCATCGACGGCGGCGTGGACAGCCTGATACGCGGGGACGAAGCGGGCACCGGCACCCTGATCGAGGACGCCGTCTCCCTCTTCGTCGTCAACGAGCTGGAGGAGGTGCCGGCGCGCCTGCTCACAGCCCTGGGCCTGGGCGCCGAGCAGGACATCGCCTACGCGCACATCCTGGAGAACATCGCCCGCCTGACGGAGGCGGGGGGCTTTTTGGGCACCTGCTCCCTCACCCCTCAGATGGAGTGCTACCGGGCCTACGAAGAGGCGCTGCTCTACGTGCAGGCGCAGGAGTACCAGGAGCCCAGCGTCATCAACTCCTCGGTCGTCTCGGCAGTGCGAGGGTACTACGGCAACTACCACCTCACGAATAAGACCAAGGGGAGCCGTCTGTGGATCTCGCCCCTGATGCCCATCTATTGGTTCTTTGACCTGGTCACCGTGGCCCAGCACAACCTCTACCTCTCGCAGCTGCGCCACACGGACACCTTCATGGACGCGGTGCGTGCCTATACCCGCTCTGCCACCCTTCTGCCGCGGCGGTCACCCGAGCGGATCCCGTTGCCCTGAAGGAGAACGAAAAAAACCGCACAGCCTGCGGAACGGCTGTGCGGTTTGTACACACGATTAGGACAAGGTGTTGTACTCTACGATGTGGTGCCTGCCCTTCTTACGCCCGGCTACAGGAGCCGCACACGAACGGCTTGCGGTCCCTTGCGCCCCTGCTCGACGTCGAACTCGACGCGCTGCCCCTCTTTGAGCGAGCGGAAGCCCTCCCCCTCGATAGCGGAGAAGTGGACGAAGACGTCCTCTCCACCCTCACGGGAGATGAAGCCATAGCCCTTCTCATCATTGAACCACTTAACGGTCCCGGTCTCTCTAGTGTTCACGTTTTCTACTCCTTGGTAATGGTCTTTCTGGGCGAAGCATAGCACGGGCATAAGAAAAAGACTACCCGGCCTCCGCAAGCCTGGGTAGTCTTCGACTTTACGACCAAAACTTACTTCGTCCTACTATCACATTCTACCATGAAATTCCAAAAAGAGCAACAAGGCGCCCGTATCCGAGAAAGACACCTCCCTCTCAAGAGCCGTCGGGCAGGGGCCAGAACTCGAAGAGGGCACCGACAGACTGTCCCAGAACGTTGCGCCGGATAACCTCACCGAAGATGTGACCGACGGGCAGGATAGTGAGGCGCTCGGGACGACGCTCGTGGGGGATGTGGACGGTGTTCGTGACGACGATCTCGTCAATCTCCTCCATCTCGTTCAGCCGCTCCACGGCGTCGCCGGTGAAGAGCCCGTGGGTGCCGATGACGGTGACGTGCTTCACGGCTTCTTGGCGTAGATAACGGATCGTCTCGGTAATGGTCCCCCCCGTAGCAATCTCGTCGTCGATGAGCAATACCTTCTTGCCGTAGACGTCGCCCATCATCCCGTCGATGGCAACGTGCTTGCCGTCGAGCCGCCGCTTCTCCGCAGCAGCAGCGTGGAGCCCCAGGGCCTTTGCCAATTTCAGTGCCCGCTTCGCGTGCCCGATGTCGGGCGAGACCACGACGGCGTTGCTCAGATCCTCGCGCTTCAGGTGGTTGACGAAGACCGAGTGAGCCGTCAGATGATCGGCAGGCACGCTGAAGAAGCCGTGAACCTGCGGCGAATGCAGGGTCATGGTGATGATGTGAGTGGCCCCGGCTGTGGAGAGAAGATCGGCGACGAGACGCGCGGTGATGGAGATACGCGGCGCGTCCTTCTTATCGGAACGCGCGTAGGAGTAGTAGGGGATCACCGCCTGGACGCTCTTCGCGCCTGCCCCCCGGGCAATATCCAGCATGAGACAGAGCTCGAGAAAGTTGTCGCTCACGGGCGGAGAGAGAGGTTGTACGATGAAGACCTCCTTCGCCCGCACGCTGACGCCCAATTGGACGTAGAAGTTGTCGTTGGTGAACTTGCGCACCGTCGTGGGACTCATCTCCAGACCGAGATAGCTGGCGATATCACGCGCGAGGTCAGGGTGGGCGGTACCGCTGAAGACCAATACCTTATCTTCGAGGTCTTCGGCAATACGCTGCATGTTCATGGGCCACCTCCTTCCGGTAGTGACAGGACAGGTAGAGTGTAACACACATCCGTAAGCTGAACAACTACCCCTTCGTTGAGGGTCTGTCAAAATCTTGCCAAAGGAGTCGGCTTCGCCCGGTCCGCCATCCTCCGCTCGCTGGGTCCACGTTCACCAACGATTATGATGTACCCGCTCCTCCTGGTAGCGCTCCGAGGGGGGCTTCTCCTCTGCGGGATGGCCCACCGCGACGATACTGAAGGGCACGACCTCTTCAGGAATCTTGAGGAGCGCCCGCATCCCCTCCTTGCGCTGCTCACGAGGGTGAACGCCGCACCAGACGGCCCCGAGACCGAGGGCGTGGGCCGCCAGCAGTAGGTTCTCCGTCGCCGCAGAGCAATCCTGCTCCCAGTATCCGGGGTGCTTCTCCCGCTCGGGCACGCCGCAGACCAGGATGGCGAGGGGCGCCTCCTTGAGCATCTGTGTGTAGGGGTGTACCTCCTCGGGAATGGTGTCCAGCAGCTCCCGGTCGTTGATCACGATGAAGGCCCAGGGCTGCTGGTTGTTGGCCGAGGGCGCGGCACAGGCCGCACGCAACAGCTGCTCCACCACCTCGTCAGGGACGGGCTCCGACGTGTAGCGGCGAATGCTGCGCCGCGTCATAATCGCTTTCAGGGCATCCATATCAATCCTCCTTAGGGTCTGTAAAGAAACAACTTCCGGTGGCACTACCGAAATCGTAAGGCAGGAGCCTCCCGCAGACGTTTGAGGCTCGTCAGTCTCGATGACGTAAGCACCCCTGAGTAAGAGACCCCGCAATCGCGCGGGAAGTTACCCTTCTACGAGCGCTTGGCACACGCCGACTCCGGGCGGAGGGCCTGGAGAGCAGCGTAGCCCATGATTAGGTTTCCAAGACTATCGGGAATGTCCACGGAGAGCACGCTCCGGGGATTGAGACCGAAACGGTCGAAGAAGATGAGCACCCAGTACCAGGCGTCGGAGAAGGCCCAGAGCAAGAGGGCCACGCCGATAAAAAACCAGGGACACCACCAGACCTGGCCGCGCATCATGAGCAGCACGAGGAGGCCCTGGGTCGCCAACAACAGATCGAGGGCGGGATAGAGAGCGGTGACGACGTCGGCGAGCTCGAGGGAGAGGTTGGGATCGCTCAACGTGGGCCAGAGGAGCGCCACGAAAAGCAGGAGGGGGAGCACGAACCCCCCCAGGGTCGCGAGCACGATACGGGTCCGCTGCTGCCCGCCCCACAGAGCGCGGAGGTGAAGGGCCAGGGCTTCGCCCACTGCCACGTAGCCGAGCAGCCAGAAGACGTCGGCGAGCGAGAAATCGGGCGCCCGGGGAAAGAGATAGGCGTCAAAGAGACCCCAGACCAGCTCCGCGACCGACCAGAGCACCATGCCGGCGCAGAGCCACATCCAGACGTGGCGCTCTTCCCCTTGCAGACGGCGCCAGGCGATCACCGCCGCCAGGGTGGCAAAAAACATGGTGAGCAGGTTCGCACCGTTCCGCAGCAACTCCTGGGCTGCGCCCCCGGCCGGCAGCCGGAAGAAGAGGAAGATGTAGCCAAAGACGTAGACGTTGATGAAGAGCAGAAAGAGGGCGTGCCCCAGCGGCGCGCTCCCCTGCGGTCTACCCTCATCCATCGTAAGCCATCCCCACGATGCGCGTGCGGAGTTCCGCGTGGAGGGCGGCGATTGCACCCGGCACCCGGGACACGACCTCCTCGAGGGGCACGAAATCGCGCTCCGCGCGCTCCCGGCTTTTGAGCTCCACCCCACCCTTCTTCAGACCGCGCGCGCCCACCGTCAGGCGCAGCGGCACGCCGATGAGGTCGGCGTCGTTGAACTTGACCCCGGCGCTCTCCTCCCGATCATCGTAGAGGACCTCGACCCCCACCTCCAGCAGGGAGGCGTAGAGGCGGTCGGCGGTCTGACCGACCTCGTCGTCGGGTTCCCGCGCCAGCGAGACGAGGTGCAGCTCGAAGGGCGCCACGGAGATGGGCCAGATGAGCCCGTGCTCGTCGTTACGGGTCTCGGCGATGCAGGCCAGTGTCCGCCCGATGCCGATCCCGTAAGAGCCCATGGTGATGGGCTTCTGCTCTCTGTCGACGTCGGTGAAGAGGGCTCCCAGCGCCTCCGTGTAGCGCGTGCCCAGCTTGAAGATGTTCCCCACCTCTACCCCGCGCTCGGCCCGCAGGGACGCTCCGCACCCCGGACAGGCGTCCCCCTCCTGGGCAGCAGCGATGTCGGCGACGAGGTCCGCCTCGTAGTCACGCCCGTAGTTGACGTTGCGCAGGTGAGCGTCCGGCTCGTTGGCCCCCGCCACGAGGTTGGGCGACATCACGACGGCGTCGTCCACGACCACGAGGGCGTTCCGGACCCCCAGGGGTGAGCCGTAGCCCGGCTCGGCGCCGATGCTGCGGATCTCCTCCTCGGTGGCGGGACGGAGCTCGCTGGCCCTGACGGCGTTGGCGAGCTTCGTCACATTGACCGCCATGTCGCCCCGCACCACGGCGAAGACGAACTGCTCCCGCTCCTCCTGGCCCTGGGGCACGGTCGCCATCATGAAGACGGCCTTCGCCGTCCGCGCGGGCGGGATACCGAGGAGCTCTGCCAGGCCCTCGATAGTGGTCACGCCGGGCGTCGCCACCCGCTCGAGGGGCCGGGGCTCCTCCTCCGCCGCCTGGGGCTTGCGGAAGAGGGCGATCTGGCGGTTGGCGGCGTAACCGCAGCCATCGCAGAGCATCAGCGTGTCCTCCCCGATAGGGGTGAGGACCATGAACTCGTGGGCCAGGGCGCCGCCCATCATCCCCGTATCCGAGGCCACCGCCAGCACCTCCAGCCCGCAGCGGTGGAAGATGTTGAAGTAGGCCTGGTAGTGGGCGCGGTACTGGCGGTCCAGCCCCTCGGGACCGGTGTCGAGGCTGTAGCTGTCCTTCATGGTGAACTCCCGCACACGGATGAGCCCGGCGCGGGGGCGGGGGTCGTCCCGCCACTTCGTCTGGATCTGGTAGACGAGGCGGGGGAGATCCTGGTAGGAGTGGATCTCCTGCCGGGCCAGGTCGGCGACCACCTCCTCGTGGGTCATGCCGAGGACCATGTCCCGACCCGCGCGGTCCTGGAAGCGCCCCATCTCCGCCCCGATGGAGTACCAGCGCTCCGTCTCCTGCCAGAGGGAGGCGGGGTGCACCACAGGCATGGTGATCTCCTGCCCGCCGATGGCCTCTATCTCCTCCCGGACGATACCCTCGATCTTGGAGAGGGTCCGTTGGGCCAGCGGGAGATAGGAGAAGATGCCCGCTGCGAGGGGGCGGATGAAGCCGGCTCGCAGCAGCAGTTGGTGACTGATCGCCGTAGCGTCAGAGGGTGCGTTCCGCAGGGTGCGACCGAAGAGTTGACTCATGCGCATGGTGTGCCTCCTAGGGCAGGGTCTAGAGCAGGGTCTAGAGCCGGGTCAGGGATAGATGACGTCGACGACGATGCGCACCGGCTCGGTGAGCTCGTGGATCTCGAACTCTGCAGGCTCCGTCAACCAGATGGAGAAGCCCAGCCGGGCATCATCGAAGGTGGGAAGGCGGCTGATGACCGTGACGGGACGGTCCTTCATCTCCAAGGGGAGCTCGCTCGCCAGCGGGTACTCCCGGGCGTAGAGGTCGCTGATAACAATGTCGATGCGCGCCGATCCCCAGTCGGGGTCCACATCGCCGGGGAAGGGTTTGAGGGCGTTGTCCACCTCGACGGCGGTGTAACGGGGCACGCTCGTCCCGCTCTCCGCCATCTCGATGACCAGGCGCAGCCGGTCCTCGTGCTCCCCGTAGCGCAGATTCGCCAGGCTCCAAATCCTCCCCAGCTCCCCACCCTCCTGGCGCTGCCCCAGAAGTGCGGAGGAGACCGGCTCTCCAGGCGTGGGCGTCGTACCGGGGGTAGGCCCGGCGATCACGGGCGTACCCAGCAGATCGGGCGTCGGCTTGGACGTAGGTGTGGGAAGGATGACAATCACGCCGGGCGTCTCCGTCGGCGCACTCTCGAGGGGAGGAAGCGGGGTCGCAGTGGACCTGCACCCCGTTAAAAGCAGCGTAAACCCCAGAATCAGGATGCTCACAACGCGTCGCTGGATCATGGCGTCTCCTTTTTGAGGCTGCAAACTCTCCGTATTCTACCTTAACTCCCCGCGAGGAGCAAAGGAGCACAAACCACAATTGGGCATGCACAGTGATCTCGGGTACGCTCCGGTGCTCGCCCGACCCCTGCTCGACATCTGGACGGGAGATTTCACCAAAACCACCCCTCATTCCGGCGTCTAGACGCCGGAATGAGGCTCCCCACACCCACAGAGCAAGACCGCCGACCTCGTCGGCGGTCTTGCTGAGAAACGACTATTCCGGGGAAGGCGTCTCCTCCTCAGGGGGGGCCGCACGCTGCAGGCGAGCGCTCATCTCCTCCAGCTCGGCGCTGACCCGATTCAGCGCGTCTGCCACGTGGGGCTTGGACTCCTCCCAGGTCTTCTGGGCGGCCTCGTGGGCCGACCGGGAGGCGGCTTCAACCTCCTCCCGCGCTCGTTGTGCCTCCGTCGAGACCAGCGCCTGATCGATGGCCTGTCCCAGATCGTCGGCGACGCTCTTCAACCCCTGCCCCACCTCGCGCAACCGCTCCTGACCGACCTCGTCGTGCCACGCCGCGCGAAAGGCAGCCGCCAGGCTTGCGCCGAAGGTCTGAAAGTGCTGTCCGACCTCCCGCCACGCCTCCTCGCTCGATGCGTAACCGGGTTCTTCGACCTGCTCTTCCTCATTCATGTCTTCTCCTCGCTGACCGGGGCGCGCGAGAGACCGCGCATCCTCCCTACGCTCACCAACCGTTTCTAAGTGTAAGCCTCGTTCTCCGTATCGAGCAGCTCCTCCTCCGGCTTGCTGTCCCAGGGATAGATCTCCGTCCCCTGAGCGGCAGCCCGAATAGCGGGATCGTCGGAGTAGTGCCCGCGCCGTTCGGGAGGCAGCAGATCGGCGATCCGCCTCATGATCTCGTGCCCGATCTCGTCCAATTGGCGCCGCCGCTTGCGACCCCGCCCCTGGACGTGAAAGGGACCAAAGGGCTCACCGATGCGGACGGTGACCTCCGCCCGCTCACCCTGGCGCAGATTGGGAAAGACGTGGGGCAATCCGTCGAAGCCCATGGGGAGCAGACGCGCCTTGGTGCGAGTAGCGATGAAGGCAGCGCCGGGACGGGCCGGACGGAGGACCGTCGCCCAGTTCCCTGCCTCCGGATAGATGCCCAGCACGCCGCCCTGGTTCAGCACCGCTTCTGCCGCCCGCAAAGCCAGCCGGGAGCCCGTGCCGCGAAAGACGGGGTAGTAACCCCACAGCTTGGGAATCCAGCGCACCATGGGGGGAGCGTGGGGCAGGTTGAAGCCCCCGATAAACTCCAGGGGCCAGGGGGAGACCCGCACCATCAGCACCGGATCGATGAAGCTGAAGTGGTTGGCGACAACGAGCAAGGGACCGCCCTCGGGCAGGTGCTCGCGCCCAAAGATCCGGAGATCCGTCAGGACACCGAAGATGACCGTCGTCAGCTTCTGCAGGAGAGTGCGGACGAGACGACGGCGGGGATAAGGAAACCGCCGTTCCGGCTCCTCAGTCATGGCTCTCCTTTCTGCGAGCGGCAAGATCCCTGGCAAAGGTCCGTGCGCGCCCCTGATTAACGAACAGGAGCAGGATCAGGCCCACGACGAGGAAGACAACGATGGAGAGAATGCCCATACGCTGTCCCCGCTGCTCCGCCAGTAACGCCGAGAGCCCCTGGGCCTCGAAGAACTTCGCGGTCTCGAAGGCCACCCACCCGTAAATGGTCGGCCCGATGAAGGACGAGGTGCGCCCGGCGACGGCGAAGAAGCCGTAGAACTCGCCGCTCTGCTTGGAGGGCACCAGAATGCCCACCATCGCCCGGCTCACCGACTGCACGCCCGCCATCGCCAGCCCGGCCAAGGCGCCGACGAAGTAAAAGGTGGTGACGGTCTGGGCGAAGAACATCCAGACCACGGCAGCGATCATGAGCACGATGGAGAGCACCAGTGACTTCTTCACCGTCCACCGCTCCGACAGCAGCCCGAAGCCGTAGGCGCCGATGACGTTGGTCACCTGCACCAGGATCACGAAGATGATGAGCGCCTCCTGGTCCATGCCGAAGAGGACGGCGCCGATAATGGAGGCGAAGTTGAGCGCCATGATGATCCCATCGTTGTAGACGAGGAAGGCGTGGATGAACTTGAGGAACTCGTGGTAGTTGCGGGCCATGCGCAACGTGTGCAGGGTCTTCTGGAAGCCGATACGGAGATAACTCTCCCCTGGCGGTAAAGCCTGGGGCTCGGTGCGCTCTTTCAGCCAGCGGAAGATGGGAATGGAGAAGATGGCAAAGAAGATGGCGGTGATCACGAGGGAGAGGCGCACGATAAAGGTCCCCTCGACGAGCATGATCAGAGGGAGGATGAGCAGCAGTGCCAGGATACCGCCCGTCGAACCCACCGCCCACCCGATGCCCGAGACACGACCGATTTCGTCCTCATCGGCGATCTCCGGCAGAAGGGCATTGTAGAAGACCTGGGCGCTCCGGTAGCCGATCTCTGCAAGAATGAAGAAGAGCATGCCGATCACCACCTGACCCTCGCGTGCGAAGAAGAGCAACGCGGTAAAGAGACAGGTCATGACCGTGAAGAAGAAGAGAAAGCGCTTCTTGCTGCCCGAGAAGTCGGCGATGGCCCCCAAGACGGGGGAGATGACCGCGACCACCAGCATCGCGATGCCCACCGCCAGCCCCCAGAGTTTGGAGCCCTGCGCGCCGCCCACCACCTGCCCCTTGAAGTAGGCGGAGTAGACCGCCAGGAGCACCACGGCAGCGTAGGCTGAGTTACCGAAGTCGTAGAGATACCAGGCCCAACGCTCTTTGTTCGTCACGGGTCGCTCTTTAGCGACGGAGGCACTCTTTATGGCTGTCGTCGTCATTGCATCCTCCTTGTACACCCTTCTAGGATCACATATCTGAATAACTGCGTCCCAAACCGATGACTGCCCCCAGCCCGGTCCCGTGCGTCTTGCAGCTTTCCCGAATCTCGACCGGGCGTATAGAGGCGCAGCGGGGCAGTCACGGCTCAATCAGCCCCAACCGAAGAGTAGTGTAACACGGTAAGGGAGGAGTTCAACTGACCTACCAACCCAGTCCTTACCTAATTCTTGGCACAGCGGACCTCAGGCGCAAATATTGCACCCAGGGGCGAAGCTGCGTTCCACAGCTTGCTCCGAACGACGGTTGCTTTGAGGATATGGTCTTCGAGCAGAAAAGAGTATAATGGCGGTTGACGATAACGCAACAGGAGAGAGTGATGGACCCGGAACCTGAGATCAACGACGAAACGGAAGAGAGCACGCGCTACGCAGCGGACGTCGAGGCCTACACCCAGAAGGCCCGGGAGCACATGGGTAAGCGAGAGTGGGACGAGGCCCTGGAGACCTACGAGCGCCTGCTCACGCTCCAGAAGTCCAAGGAGGATCGCGCGGGCCTGGCCCGCACGCGCAACGACATCGGGACCCTCTACCTGGTTAAACGGGATTGGCCCGCGGCCTTGGATACGCTAGAGAGAGCCCTGCCCGCCATGCGCGATGCGGGCGAGCAGGAGCAGGAGGCCGTGGCCCTGAACAACATCGCCGCCGCCCACCACGAGATGGGCAACTGGCGGGAGGCGCTGGAGACCTACGAAGAGGCCCTCAACCTGCGGCGGGAGATGGAGGACGTGGTAGGTGAGGCGAAGACGCTGCGCAACATCGGCGTTCTCTACGGGCGGCAGGGCAACATGATGCAGGCCAAGATCTACCTCAACCGGGCCGTCATCGTCGCCAAGCAGGCCCGGTCGCACGATCTGGTGAAGGTCATCCGCAAGTCCCTCTCCCAGCTGCAGAGGCGGCGTCCCTGACAGAAGCGCGGTAGATGGGCAGCTCCAGGCCCGGGAGGGTTTAGGGGGTCCGTCCCATCGGGTGAACACCCTGCAAAATGCAACTCCCTTCGACAGACTCAGGGCAGGCTGCTACACTGCGTCGCCCACCACGAACTCGGGTGCTCGCCGTTCAGGCGGGCAGGCGACAGCCGGAGTGCCGTTGAGCCCGGACCCCAACCGCAAGCAGCCACCTATCTTTGAACCATCCCCGCTTTTACGGCGATAGGTCGACTACGAGCGGGCGCCGGGCAGGCCCGGCAGCCAGAAGGCGACGGTCAGGCCGCCGCCGGGAGAGGGCTCGGCCCAGATGCGCCCGCCGTGCGCCTCGATCACCCAGCGGGCGATGGCGAGGCCCAGGCCCGAACCGCCGGTGGCCCGGCTGCGGGAGGGCTCGCCCCGCCAGAAGCGCTGGAAGAGGTGTTCGTACTCCTCGGGCCTGAGTCCGGGGCCGTCGTCCACCACCTCGACGACCACCCCACCCTCCCTCGCCGTCGCCCGCAGGAGCACCCGCCCTTCCTGGGGCACGTACTTGACCGCGTTGCCGAGGACGTTACCGACCACCTGGGTCAGCCGGTCGGCGTCGGCGGAGACGGTGGGCAGGCTGGCGGGGAGAACGACCTCGAAGGCCGGCCCCTGCTCCTGCATGGGGACGCGGTAGGCCTCCGCCACGCGGCGCAGCAGGGGTAGCGGGTCCAGAGGTTGGCGCTCCAGGGGGAGTTCGCCCGCGTCCACGAGGGCCAAGAGGCGCAGATCCTCGACGAGGCGGTTCAACGTCCGTACCTGGTCGAGGGCCGGCTCGAGATTCTCCGTCGTGGGCGGGTAGACACCGTCGACGACCGCCTCCAGCGTTCCCTGCAGCACCGCCAGAGGATTGCGGAGCTCGTGGGCGATGTCCGCCGTCTGCTGGCGGCGGGCAGCCTGCGCCCGCTCGAGGCTCTCCGCCATCGTGTTGAAGGCGCCGCCCAGCCGGCCGATCTCGTCCTCCCCGGCGACCGGGGCCCTGACGTCGAGGTCACCTGCGGCGACGGCACCGGCTGCCGTGGTGAGAGCCTGCACGGGCCGCACGATGTTCCGCACGAGCAGCCCCCCCACGAGGAGAGCCACGCTGAAGGCCCCAACGGCCCCGATGAGGAGAGCGCTCCAGAGCTGCCTCAGGAAGCGCTCCTCGGGAACACCTAAGACCTCCCCCACGAGCTGCTCGGAATAGGGGATGAGGTACCCGACGATCACCCCGTCCACCTGCAGCGGCAGGGCGCGGGCGATCTGGGTCTCGGAGAGACGCTGCCCCACGTTGCCGCCGGTGGAGGCCACCACGCGTCCCCCGGCGTCCGCCACGTCCACCTCCCAATCGCCGTGCGGAGGTCCCATGCCCCCGCCGTGCCCGCGCCCCCGGCCCATCATGGTAGAGGCGTCGAGAGCGACCAGCTCCTCCACACCGACCCAGGTGCCGCGAGCTGCGAAGTAGTCCTCGAGGGAGAGGGCCAGGAGCTGCGCCCGCCCGCTGTTGAGTACGGCGTACTGCCGGAACTCTGTCGTCGTCCGCTGCCCCACAAGCAGCGCCACCGTCACGAGAGCGACGAAGATGACGAGGGCAAAGGCGAGCAGACCCTTCTGGTAGAGGCTCATACGCTTACCCTACAGGCTCGGCACATGGCCCGTTCACACGTCCAACTTGTATCCCACGCCCCTCACCGTCGTGACGTAGGAGGGGTTGGCGGGATCGGCCTCGATCTTCTGACGCAGGTTCTTGACGTGGACGTCTACGGTGCGCTCGTAGACCTCGAAGGCGACCCCCTGCACGGCTTCGAGGAGCTTCTGACGGGTGAAGACCCGTCCGGGCGCCTCCATGAGCGCCGCCAACAGCTCGAACTCCGTGGGGGTGAGCTCCACCGGATCGCCCCCCACCCGCACCTCGCGCCGCCCCCGATCCAATGAGAGAGGCCCTGCGTGCAGGACCTCGGGCACCGGCGGCTCGGATTGGGTGCGGCGCAGCACGGCGCGCACCCGGGCCACCAGCTCCCGCGGGCTGAAGGGCTTCGTGACGTAGTCATCGGCACCCAACTCCAGGCCGATGATGCGGTCGGTCTCCCCCACCCGGGCGGTGAGCATGATGACGGCGACCTCCGGTTGCTCCGTGCGGATGCGGCGGGTGAACTCCAGACCGTCCATCTCCGGCATCTGCAGATCAAGGATCACCAGGTCCGGCCTCTCGTGGCGGGCAGCAAAGAGGGCCTCCCGACCGTCGTGCGCGCTCACGACCCGGTAACCGGCCTGCTCCAGGTAACCACGCACCACGCGGACGATCTGAGGTTCGTCGTCGGCTACGAGAATCGTCCGGGGCACGTCTCCTCCCTCTGTCCCCTCTACTCCGCTTCCGCCGCCCGCTGCTCCTCCCGGAGCCTGCGAGCCGCCTCCACCATCTGCCGGAGGGAGGGGATGACCTCGGCCCAGCCACGGGTCTTCAGACCGCAGTCCGGGTTGACCCAGATCTGCTCGGGGCGCAGGTGCCTCAAAAAGGTGCGCAGCTTGCCCGCGACGAAGTCGACGGAGGGGACGACGGGGCTGTGGACATCGTAGACGCCGGGCCCTATCTCCCGCCCGTAGCCCGACTCGGCGAGCTCGCGCAACGGCTCGTCACCGCTGCGGGCGTTCTCCAGGGAGATGACGTCGGCGTCCATACGCTCGATGGCGCCGAGAATATCTCCAAACTCCGCGTAGCACATGTGGGTATGCACCTGGGTCTCCGGGCGCGCCACCGCCGTCGCCAGCCGGAAGGCGTCCACGGCCCAGGTCAGATAGTCGTCCCAGCGCTCCCGTTTGAAGGGCAGCCCCTCTCGCAGAGCCGGTTCGTCCACCTGCACCACCCTGGCGCCCGCCGCCTCCAGCGCCTTAACCTCCTCCCGCAGGGCGAGCGCAATCTGGAAGGCGATCTGCCGGCAGGGAAGGTCGTCGCGGGGAAAGGACCAGTTGAGGATGGTCACGGGGCCCGTCAGCATCCCCTTGACCGGTTTAGGGGTGAAGGATTGGGCCACCTCAAACTCGCGCACCGTCAGGGGCAGCGTCCGGGTGACGTCAGCATAGATGATCGGGGGGCGAACGTAGCGACTGCCGTAACTCTGCACCCAACCGTGCTGGGTGAAGGCAAAGCCGGTGAGCTTCTCGGCGAAGTACTCCACCATGTCGCTGCGCTCGAACTCCCCGTGGACGAGGACGTCCAGGCCCAGACCCTCCTGCACCCCCACGGCGTAAGCGATCCAGCCGTCGATACCCCGGTCGTAGGCCTCCTCGTCGATCTGACCCCGCTTGTAGAGCCCCCGCAGCCGGCGCACCTCCTGAATCTGGGGAAAGGAGCCGATGGTCGTCGTGGGGAAGAGGGGGAGCTGCACCTGCTTGGGACGGCGCTCCGTGTAGGGCTCACCCCGCCGGAAGGCGGCTTCACCCAGCGAAGCGAGACGCTTCTCGAGGACGGGGTCGGAGGGTGCAAAGTCGTGGAAGCGCACCCAGGCGTCGTCGTCCAGCTCGACGTCCCCGCCGAAGCAGACCGCCAGCATGACGATCTCCGTAAGCTTCTCGTCGGCAAAGGCGAGCACGGCGCGCAGCTCCTTAGGTAGATGGGTCTCCCGGGAGGTCGAGTAGGGGACGAACTGGAGAGGGCAGGAGGCGCTCACCCGCACGTCGGTGCGCCAGACCAGCGAGCGCAAGGCGTCGACGGTCTTGCCGGCGTGCATACGCCAGACGTTCCGCCCGTCCACCACGCCGGCAGCCAGCACCTTCCCCGCGGGCCAATCGTGCTCTTCCAACCGCTCCGCGTTCTCCCCCCGCGTGAAGTCGAGGGTGAGCACGTGGACGGGCAGCTGGAGCACCCAGTCGTAGGTCACGCCCAGGTCGTCGAAGAAGGTGACCAGGTTGAGCTGCAAGCCCGTCTCCGCCAGCCGGGCGTAGGTCGTCTCGAAGGTCTCACGGAGGTCACCCGCCTCCTGGAGCACGAGGGCCGGTTCGTGGAGCTGGACCTCCTCGAAGCCCTCGTCTCGCAGGTCACGCAGGAGGCGGACGTAGAGGGGCAGCAGGCGCAGGAGGACGTCGGGCAGCGGCTCCTCCAGACGGGAGAGCCGCAGCAGGGTCACGGGTCCCAGGATGATAGGCACGGCCTGCTCTCCAAGAAAGGCGCGGGCGCGCCGCATGCGCGCGATGAAATCCTCGTAGTCCATCCGGGGCTCGAGTCCGGCTTCTACCTCCGGCACAAGGTAGTGGTAGTTGGTATCAAACCACTTGGTCATCTCCAGCGCCGGGATACCCGACCGACCGCGCGCCATGGCGAAGTAACGCTCGAGCCCCTCGAAGTCGCGGAAGCGCGCGGGTACGAAGCCAAAGCGTATCGCCCAATCTAGGACCTGGTCGTAGAGGGTCGCGTCGCCCACACCGATGTAATCGATGCCCGCCTGGTATTGGGTCTCCCAGGCATCCTCCTCCACCCCCTGGAAGGTCTGCAGCAGCGCAATCTCATCCAGCCGTCCCCGCCAATAGGCCTCCAGGGCGCGCTTCATCTCGCGGTCCCGGCCGATGTGAGGATAGCCGATCGTCTGTGTCTTCAAGCTTACCATCCTAGTCCCCTCCAATCACACTCCAATTCTTGAGTAAGACTTTACTCGTTTCGGTGCTGTTGTCAATTCTCGGTAGCGTGTCTTCACCTCAGGAAATGCCTACCCATCCACGGTAGGGCTATCGCATTTGACCAAGGCCGGGGATAAAAGGGGATTTTCGTGGCGGGGCGACGCCCCGCCACGAAAATCCCTCTAAGAAATGCCGCTTCAGCGGCGCACCAGGTAACGCGCTGGAAAAAGTGTGCTAAGGGTCTGAAAAGAAACAACTTCCCGATTGCACAACCGCAGTCGTAAGGGAGGCGCCTCCCGCAGCCGTTTGAGGCTCGCCAGTTTCAATGAGGTGGGCGTCCCTGAATAAGACCTCTCACCATCGCGCGGGAAGTTATTCTTTTACGAGCGCTAAGTGCGATAGCCCTGCCATCCACGGAGCCGTGACAAATCAGCAAATTGAGGTATAATATGCTAGAATTTCATCAACTTTATTCGGAGAAGATAGAATGAATCGTCATCTGCCATCCACGTCCCCCCTAGTGCCCGGCGTCGTGAAGCCTGCGACGCGCGGGGAGCAGGTCGCTCACTGGATCTCCCAGCTAGGCAGCCCTCCGGCCCTATCGCTGCTGGCGGTCGCACTCACCTCCCTGCTGCTGGATCTGGCGGCGTTCTGGGCCCTCGTCTACCTCGTCTTCGCCGTCTGCCTGCCCATCGGCTACGTGATCTGGCTGGTGCGGCGGGGACGGGTGACGGATCTCGACCTGCAGCTGCGGGAGCAGCGCACCCGGCCCTTCGTGGTGACCCTGGCCGGGCAGGCCCTGGCGCTGGGGCTCCTCGTCCTCGGTAAGGGTCCTTACCCCCTGGCGCTGGTCGCCGGAACCGCGCTGATCCAGACCCTGTGCATCTTCCTCATCACGCTGCGCTGGAAGATCAGCGTCCACACCTCGACGGCGGCGAGCATCACCGTCCTCGTCTGGAGCGTCGCCGGTGGGGTAGCGGCGGCTCCTCTCGTCGTCAGCGTGCCCCTCATCGCCTGGTCGCGGGTCAAGCTCCGGCGGCACACACCCGCCCAGACCATCGCGGGGGTGGTCCTGGGCAGCACCGTCTTTCTTATGGCCTTATGGTTGTTGGGATAGAAAACGATTCTGATTACGATTTGAAAGGAGGTCGTGGATGAATCAGCAGGTAGAGGAGCGGCTCGAGGAGTATGGCCCCTTCACAAATGAGACGTTGACGGACTTCTCCGAGGAGGAGAACGTCGCGACCTTCAAGGAGACCTTGGAGCGGGTGCGCGAGCAGTTCGGCGAGAAGTACCCGTTGATCGTCGGGGGAGAGGAAGTGTACACGGAGGGGACGCTGGAGGTCCTCAATCCCGCGCGTCCTGACGAGGTCATCGCCCGCTTCAGCCAGGGAACGAAAGCGTTAGCGGAGCGTGCCATCGCCGTCGCTGCCGAGGCCTTCGAGAGCTGGAAGAGGACGCCTGTGGAGGAGAGAGCCGAGGTACTCTTCCGCACCGCCGAGATCATCCGCCGACGGCGCCACGAGTTCAGCGCCTGGATGGTCTACGAGGTGGGCAAGAGCTGGGTCGAGGCCGACGCCGATACCGCCGAGGCCATCGACATGTTGGAGTACTACGCGCGGCAGATGCTGGCGCTGCAGGAGGTCGAGGTCTATCAGGCACCGGGGGAGCTGGATACGCTGGAGTACATACCCCTGGGCGTCGGCGCCGTCATCCCTCCCTGGAACTTCCCCCTGGCCATCACCGTGGGGATGAGCAGCGCCGCCGTCGTCGCCGGCAACACCATCGTGCTCAAACCGGCCAGCAATGCCCCGAGGATCGCCTACGAGTACGTCAAGGCCCTGGAGGAAGCGGGGCTGCCGGCGGGCGTCTGCAACTTCCTGCCCGGACCGGGCGGGGTCATCGGGGACACCCTGGTGGATCACCCCCAGACGCGCTTCATAGCCTTCACCGGCTCCAAGGAGGTCGGTCTACGCATCCACGAGAGGGCCGCCAAACCCCAACCCGACCAGATCTGGATCAAGCGCACCATCCTGGAGATGGGCGGCAAGGACGCCGTCGTCGTCGACGAGACGGCGGACCTCGACAAGGCAGCGCAGGGTATCGTCGCCTCCGCCTTCGGCTACCAGGGGCAGAAGTGTTCCGCAGGTTCGCGGGCCATCATCGTCGATGCCGTCTACGACGAGATGCTGGAGAAGATCAAGGCGCAGGCCGACGAGATGCTCACGATGGGTGATCCCCGGCTGCAGGAGAACTACATGGGTCCCGTGGTGGATGCCCGGCAGTTCAAGACGGTGCTGAACTACATCGATGTAGGGCGCGAGGAGGGGCGGTTGATCTACGGCGGCGAACCTCTGGAGCGGGAGGGATACTTCATCCAACCCACCATCTTCGCCGACGTCCCCGCCGACGCCCGCATTGCCCAGGAGGAGATCTTCGGCCCCGTGCTCGCCATCATCAAGGCCGAGGATTGGGAAGATGCCCTGGACATCGCCAATAGCACGGAGTACGGCCTCACCGGCGCCTACTACAGCAACGAGCCGGAGCGTATCGCCACGGCGAAGCGCGAGTTCCACGTCGGCAACCTCTACATCAACCGCAAGTGCACGGGCGCCCTCGTCGGTGTCCACCCCTTCGGCGGCTTCAACATGAGCGGCACCGACTCGAAGGCCGGCGGACCCGACTACCTGCTGCTCTTTACGCAGGCCAAGTCCATCGGGGAGTGGGCGCGTTAAGGCGACACCGAGACGTTCGGGCCGGGCGACGGCTCGTGATAACGAACAAACGGGCTGCTCTCTTTCGACGGCAGCCCGTTTGGTAATCGCACAACTCAGCGCGGGAGTTCCCCGGGCACCCTCTTGTCCCGCAATCTCAGATAACTCTCAATCTCCTGCTCAATGTAGAGGGCCTGCTCGGGCTCGGTGAGGCGGTCCAGAAGCTTCTGCTTTTTGCCGTCCCCGAAGATGCCGTGCACCTGGTAGACCGTCCGGGTACCGTTCTTGGTATGCTTGATCACCTCCTTGGAGTAGAGCTGCTCGACGTCGGCGGCGTTGAGATCCCGGTTGCTAAACCAGGGCAGCGGATGGTGTCGAATGAGGAGCCTGTCGGGCTCCACCCAGATGGTCGTGCGGTTTAGAAAGCCCGCCAGGACGTAGTAGCCGAGGCCGAGGCCCACGGCCGTGTGGAGCAGGCCGAAGAGAGACATGAGCCAGTTCCCGCTCGCCAGAGAGATCCCGTGCCAGACGAGCATGAAGCCGTTCCAGAAGACGGCGAAGACCGCCAGGAGGATAATCGTCAGGTTGAACCAGCGGTAGGAGATCTGCAGCCCCTCCGTCGCCCGGACCACTTCGAAAGGTTCGGGGATGGGCACGGGCTCGCGCTTCAAGAGCGAGGTGGGCTGAAAGGTACCCGCCGATGACGATGCCACGCTGAAGACGGTGCCGCAGTGGGCGCAGGTCGCCAGACCGAGATCGGTATCCAAATCCTCCCGCGAGATGGGGGCGCCGCAGCGCTTGCACGAGAGTTCCTTGAGTTCCACACACGCTCCTTTCTCTGCCTGATACCTGCGATTATAAGAGCAGCTTAACCGGTTGACAACTGACCTCATTTCTCAGTATAATGAGGTTAGGTTGAACAGCCATTCCTGGCATCGAGGCACCTCCTTTGGAAGGCCCCCGGACCTTGGGTCCGGGGGCTCGCTTATTAGAACGTCAGTACTATAATCAAGTGCCGGGCTTATTACGCCACCCACCCCAAACCAACGACGCGCCCCTAGGACTACCTACGGCGAAGGAGAAAGATATGGAACGCATGGTTGCCTTTTGTGGGCTCATCTGTACCGAATGCCCCGCGTACCTCGCTACGCAGACCGATGACGACGCAGCGCGGGCACGCGTGGTTGCGCAGTGGACAGAGGCCTATGGTCTCGAAGGGTTGGCCGTCAGCGACGTCAACTGCGACGGCTGCAGCGCTAGGAGCCGCCTCTCCAACTTCTGCTACGAGTGTCCCATCCGCAAGTGTGCGGAGGCCCGCGCCCTTCCCAACTGCGCGCACTGCGAGGACTATGAGGGCTGTGAACACCTCAACGGCTTCTTCACCATCGCGCCCGAAGCAAAGGCCTTCCTCGACGAGATCCGGGCGGCTATCTGAGATGCCCGAGCTGCCCGAGATCCGCAACCTGGCGCGACAGATGCAGGCAGCCCTGGTGGGCAAACGCATCACCGGTAGCGACGTCCTACAGCCCAAGTCGCTCAATCTACCCGTCGGCGAGTTCACCGCCGCATTAGCCGGCAACACTATCGGGGCGGTCACCTCCCGGGGCAAATGGCTCCGGTTGGATCTCGCACAGGGCCGGCTCTTCCTCAACCTGGGCATGGGAGGGGAGGTCCTCCTCGTATCACGGAACAACCTACCCGCAAAGCGGCGGCTCGTCCTCGACTTCGACGACGACACCAGCCTCTCCATCAACTTCTGGTGGTTCGGTTATGCGCACTATGCGCAGGTTCCAGACGAACACGAACCGACGTCCAAGTTAGGGCCTGACGCCCTGGACCTCGACGTGGACGAACTCCACGCACTGTTGAAAGGCAGACGGGGACGTATCAAAAACTACCTCCTCGACCAATCGGTAGTCGCGGGTATCGGCAACTTCTACGTCCACGATATTCTCTTCCGGGCGGGTCTGCACCCACTGCGAACCGCGAACACCCTCAGCCGGGAAGATGTTGAGGTCCTGCATGCAGCCATCCACGAGGGTCTGCAGAGCAGCCTCGAGCGCGGCGGAGCCTTCTATGAGGTGGACCTCTACGGTCAGCAGGGCGGTTTTCGCCAAGACGCCATCCTCGTAGGGTACAGGGAGGGTGAACCCTGCCCACGCTGTGACACGTCAGTGGAAAAGATCAAGACAGGCAGCACGAGCAGTTACATCTGCCCCCACTGTCAACCGCTCGACGCCTGACGCATACTGGTCATCTGACCGGGTAAGGACTAGCCGCTTGACCGGCTACAACTCTCCCCGCCTGCAGGGCGTAATCGGGGAGAGTTGTTCTATACTGGAGGACAACATAGGCGCTGCTGCTTAGGAAGTAGGCAAATTTGGGAATCTATTACTATCCCTTCAAAAAGCCGGCACTGATGGAACAGTTCGAGCGGTGGCTTGAGCACGCCCAACCGGTCTTCGAGCCTCTCTTGGGCTCTGAATTAACAGAGACCCTCATCCGTGAAGCACCCGACCGCTACGACACACTCCTCCCGGAGCTGCCCTACATCGGCGGAGACGCCAATCCCCTCACCCCCACCCTCATTGGATCCGCCTGGTGGCTCGTGGTCTATCGCGTGCTGGCGGAGCACGGTAAGCAGGCGGAGGATGTAGGCATCCTTATACGTGCTTTTCATGACGCCAAGGTGGCTCAGATCTCCCCAGAGGAGCGCCAGAAGATCGGCAAGCACCGCTTCAGCGAGACCTATCTGGATCAGCAGAGGACGCTGGCGGCGGAGAGCCAACAGCGCCGCTATCCCGGCGATTGGGTCTACGTCTTTATCGAGGGGGAGGGGGAGTCCTGCGACTACGGCATCGACTACCTGGAGTGTGCCATCCACAAGTTCTACACCGCTCAGGGCGTACCGGAGTTGACCCGCTGGATCTGTAGAGCCGACTTCTACACAAGCGCGGCGCTGGAGCTGGGTCTGCGGCGCACCTGCACCCTCGCTGCGGGGTGCGCCAAGTGTGATTTCCGCTACAAGCAAGGACGCACGACCGACCCGAGTTAACCCTCTACACGCCGTCCCCCTGGCGGGCCCCCACCCTGACAACAGGCACCCGCCACAGTCTTATCTTGTGATCCTCTATCACTATCCGCGATGCACGTCCACCGCTTCCTTCCTCGAGAATTTGAGCTCCGCTCGATTAGGATATACAATTGGAGTAGAGCCTTCGTGCTTGGAGAGCGCAGGAGCTGCGACCCCTTTACTGAGCTACAGACGACTCTACTAGAGGGCTGAAGGCTTCAACATAGAGTATCACGTGGGCGCATTGCAAAATGGGTTGAGTGTGCGTTTGTAGTGCGCGCTTCAGCGCGCTTTTACGGCGATAAATCGCCTACTACAAGCCAGATAACCGCCACATCACTTTAAGGAGGGAGAGATGGAATACACACATCTGGGGCGGACGGGACTACAGGTCAGTCGCCTCTGTTTGGGGACGATGAATTTCGGCCCTCAGACCGAAGAAGAAGAGAGCCGGGAGATCATGGATCGCGCTCTCGACCTCGGTATCAACTTCTTCGACACGGCCAACGTCTACGGTTGGGAGACGGGCGAGGGTATCACCGAACAGATCATCGGTCGCTGGCTGGCGCAAGGGGGCGGTCGGCGCGAAAGGATTGTGCTGGCGACCAAGGTCTACGGCAAGATGGGCGAGGGCCCCAACGACCAGGGGCTCTCGGCCTACCACATCAAGCGTGCCTGCGAGGAGAGCCTACGGCGCCTGCAGACGGATCATATCGACCTCTACCAGATGCACCACGTTGACAGAGAGGCCCCGTGGGAGGAGATCTGGCAAGCGATGGAGCAGCTGGTGCGGGAGGGCAAGGTCCTCTACGTCGGGAGCAGCAACTTCGCCGGCTGGCACATCGCCCAGGCGCTGGAGAGAGCAGAGCGCCGTCACTTCATGGGCCTGGTCTCCGAGCAGAGCCTCTACAACCTCACGGCGCGCACCATCGAGCTGGAGGTAATCCCCGCCGTGCAGGCGTACGGGCTCGGGCTCATCCCCTGGAGCCCTCTGGCGGGCGGTCTGCTGGCAGGAGCCGTTGCCAAGGCCCAGGAGGGCCGGCGGGCCTCGGAGCGGTCGCAGAAGCGCCTGGAGGAGTATCGCTCCCAGCTAGAGGCTTACGAAGCTTTCTGTGCTTCACGGGGCGATGATCCCGCCCTCGTAGCTCTGGCCTGGTTACAGCATCAACCCGCGGTCACCGCTCCTATCATCGGCCCGCGCACCATGGAGCAGCTGGAGAGCAGCATCGCAGCACTGGATATCTCGCTGGACGAGTCAGCTCTGGAACGCCTCGATGAGATCTTCCCCGGTCCCGGAGGTCCGGCTCCCGAGGCATATGCCTGGTAGGAAGACCCCCGGAGGAGGAGGGGCGTCCCGCCCCCTCCTCCGATCTCCTCACATCCTGAGCTACCATGGATTTGAGTAGCCGGTCCACACTACCATGCTATAATGAGAGCAACATACCCTTTTTTGGCGCGGATCGCTCTGAAATTATGAGAGTCTAATTCTCGATGACCTGGCAGTTCACACCTTATATCATCTTTACACTACTACCGGTGGCCATCGCCTCGGCGGTGGCTTATCTAGCCTGGCAGCGTCGTGCCGTTCCCGGGACCCCCTTCTTCATTGCCGTCATGTTGGCTCTCATCTGGTGGTCGGGCTTCTACATGGTGGAGATGGTGAGCACCGACCGCGAGTTCATGATACGGGTGGCCCAGATGCAGTACCTGGGTATCGTCAGCGCCCCCGTCTGCTGGTTCCTCTTCGTCCTCTCCTACACGGGCAGCAAGCGAAACGTCACGCGGCCCGTCGTCCTGGCTCTCTTTGCTATTCCCATCACGGTCCTGGGTTTCGTCCTGACCAACGACCTGCACTCCCTGCATTGGGCCGCGTTGCGCGAGAACGTCAGCCCGCGTCTGGTCTCCCTGGACATCACCTACGGCCCGGTCTTCTGGATTCACACGGTCTACTCCTACGCCCTCCTCTTCATGAGCACGCTGCTCCTCTGGCGTTTTGCCCGCCGCTCACACTCCATCTATCGAAATCAGGCCCGGGCGCTGGCAGCCGGCGCCTTCTTCCCCTGGCTGGGCAACTTCGTCTACCTCTTCGATCTGCTCCCCAACCCCAATCTTGACACCACCCCCTTCTTCTTTGCCGTCAGCGGCGCCATCGTCGGTTGGGCCGCTTTTCGCTACCGACTCCTCGATCTCATCCCCATCGCCCGGTGGGAGATGGTCCACAGCATGGGTGACGCCATACTGGCCCTCGACCTCCAGCACCGGATCTTGGATCTCAACCCCATAGCAGAGGAGATTCTGGGCGCAACGGCTGCCCAGGCGGTGGGGCGCTCCCTCTCCGAGATCCTACCGGCAGAAGAGTACGAGCGCCTCGTAGCACTGCTCGTCACCGTACCGGAGACGCAGGCCGTACGTCAGGAGCTGAAGCTCGCGACCGCGGAGCAGACGCGGTACTATGACGTGCGCATCAGCTCCCTCCTGGATCACGTCAACCGTCGCAGCGGCTACCTCCTGGTGCTCCACGACGTCACCGAACGCAAGATCCTCGAAGCCTCCCTGGAGGTCCAGGTGCAGCGCATCGAGAAGATGTTGGCCATCGCGCGGGCCACCACCCACCACCTGTCGCTGCTGGAGATGTTGCAGAATACGCTGGACATTATCGTCTCCCTGACCCAGGCAGAGCGGGGTACGATCTTCCTCCTCAACGAGGAGCGGCGAGTGACCCGCAGTGTTATGGCTCTGGCCGATGCTCCAGCCGTGGCTTCGGAGACGCTGACCGCCACGATAGTCAAAGACGGCATTCTGGGCTGGTTATACGATCATCAGCAGGTAGCCTTGATCGAGGATACCCACATCGACGAGCGCTGGGAGCCCCTACCCGGCAAGCTCAACGGCACGCGCTCCGCTCTGGGCGTCCCCATCGTCCAAGGGAAGCAGATGATTGGGGTGCTGCTGCTACAGCACCCTCAACCGGCACACTTCTCCTCCCGCGATGCCGAAATGATGGTCGCTGCAACCCAACAGATGGCCCTGGCCATCTGGAACGCGCAGATGTACGAGGAACAGCGGAGGATGGTGGAGGAGCAGACGATACTCTACGAGGTGCTCCGCGCCCTGCACCAACCACGCCACCCCGACCAGCTCGTCCAGATGGCGGTCACGACCGTCGCCGGAATCACCCGTTGGCCTCTGGTCGCCTTCGTCACCCTGGACAAGTCAGCGGCGAGCCTGGAGGTGGAAGCGGTTGCGGGGGAGATGGCCGCGGCCTGTGATAATACCCTGCCGGTAAGCTCTACCCTGCTGGAGCGCAGCTGGCAGGAGGGCAAGTCCTTCTACACGCCCAACGTCCATGCTGTCGGAGAGGGGCTTCTGGAACTCTCCGATGACTCGCCTATCGTCAGCCTGCTGCTCGTAGGACTGCGCCAGGAGAAGCAGGTCCGCCGTTTACTCTGCATCGCCAGCGATGAACGGAATGCTTTCAGCATCGAGGAGCGGCGTCTGGCAGAGGCACTAGGGGACGTCATCACCTTGGCCCTACGCAACGCGCAGCTCTACATCACCCTGCAGACCGAGCTCATCGAGCGTAAGCGGGTGGAGGATCGCCTGTGGACCACGCTCCGCAAGACCGATTCCCTCTACCACATCAGCCGCTCTCTCATGGGTACATACGAGTTATCGGAGGTCTTCAGGATCTCGGTGCAAGGAGCCGTTCGCGCCCTGAATGCCAACCGAGTCCTCGCCATCGCCCTCGACGTTACGAATGGAAGGGTCCTGGAGCGCATCAGCAGTGGAGCGGATGTCCCCGAGGTCTGGCGAGCTCCCTTCGCTGAGCTCCTGGAAGGGCTCGTCGGCTGGGCCATCCGCGAGAACCAGCCCATCCTCGCCACCAAGGAGGGACCGGGAGAGAGAGCCTCCTCTCCGAAGCGCCGTCCGGCGGAGATGGAGTTGGGAGCCACCATCATCACCCCACTGACCTACATGAACGACGTCTACGGAGTCCTCATCGCCACCAATCGACCTGAGCAGCGTGATTTTACCCAGCAGGACGTCGATCTGATGCTCGCTGCCTCCGCGCAGGTTGCCAGCACCATCCACAACGTACGCCTCTTCCAACAGGTGATCGAGGAACAACGCAGATTGCGCGCTCTCGTACAATCCAGCCGCGATGGCGTGATCCTGGTGGGCATGCAGCTGAATATACTGGTCATCAACCAGCCCGTCGGCACCTACCTGGGTCTATCGGGTGTGGCAGAGGATTGGATAGGGTGCTCTATTATCCGCCTGTTGCAAGAGTTGCGAGGACACGGACGGGAGATGGTGTGGACCGCGCTTATGGAGATCCGGCGCCTCCAGTCGGGCGAGACCGAGGCCCGGGAGTGGGAAAGCCAGGTGAGCAACCGCATCCTTCACTGGTTCAACTTCCCTGTTCCCGGTGAAGAGGGGCCTCTGGGACGGCTCGTGGTGATCCGTGACGTGACCGATGCGCGGCTGCTGGACAGAATGCGGGAGGATCTGACCCACACGATGGTCCACGATCTTCGCAACCCCCTCACGGGTATCCACGGCTCGCTGCTCCTCCTGACCAAAACGGTTCACCATCTGCCCGAGAGCAGCCAGGAGCTCCTGGAGATCGCCAAGAACAACACCAGCCGGATGCTCAAGCTGGTCAACGCCATTCTCGACATCAGCCGCCTGGAGAGCGGGCAGATGCCCCTCAAGATGAGTACCTTCCCGCCGCGCACCCTGATAGGAGAGGTCTTGAAGATGGAGGAGCCCCTCGCCAAGCAGCAGAACATCCAACTGCTCGGCAAGATCCCCGAGGATCTGCCCCCCATCAGAGCCGATCAAGAGCTGATCTCCCGCACCCTCCAGAATTTGGTCGGCAATGCCATCAAGTTCACGCCCTCCGGGGGACGGGTCAAGGTGGAAGCCCAGATCAAGACGGAGACGCCCGACAAGGTCTACTTCTCGGTTGTCGACAATGGGCCGGGGATTGTGCCGGAGCTCAAAGAGCGGCTCTTCAATAAGTTCGTGACCGGCGATGATCAGAATCGAGGCAGCGGCCTGGGCCTGGCCTTCTGTCGCATGGTTCTCCAATCTCACGGCGAGGAGATCTGGGTCGATACCGCTCCCGGTCAGGGCAGCACCTTCACCTTCACCCTCTCAGTAAGCGTAAGTTAAGATTGGGTGTGTTTCACTCTCGGTGCGCAAGCGGGGAGTTACTGCTTGACAGACCCCAGGGTAACCGTAACACTTCAAGCGAAAGGAGACAAGATGTTCATCGTGCATGTCTTCGTCCACGTCAGCGAAGAGGCCGTCGAGGCCTTCAAGAAAGCGACCATCGAGAACGCGCGCCACAGCGTCGAGGAGCCGGGCATCGCCCGCTTCGACGTCATCCAGCAGAAGGACGACCCCACCCGCTTCGTCCTCGTCGAGGTCTACCGCACGCCCGAGGATCCGGCGAAGCACAAGGAGACGGCTCACTACCAGGCCTGGCGCGAGACCGTCGCGGAGATGATGGATGAGCCCCGGCACTCCATTAAGTACGAGAACGTCTTCCCCGCAGACCAGGGTTGGGGATAGCGCGATGCGTTTCGAGTTTGCCACCGCAGAACGCATCATCTTCGGGCCGGGGACGCTGCGTGAGGTAGCCCCCCTGGCGGCCGAGATGGGGCATAAGGTCCTGGTCGTCACGGGAAGCAGTCCGGGACGGGCCTCATCCCTCGTCGATGCCCTCGTTGCGCACGGGATCAAGACGGAGGGCTTCATTGTCGCCTACGAGCCGACGACAGAGACGGTGCGCGAGGGGACGGATCTGGCCCGCCGGACCGGCTGTGACCTGGTCATCGCCTACGGCGGGGGGAGCGTCATCGACGCCGGCAAGGCCATCGCCGCCCTCCTCACCAACGGAGGTGTGCCCCTCGACTACCTGGAGGTCATCGGGCGGGGGCAGCCCCTCACCGAGCCCCCTGCCCCCATGATTGCCATCCCCACGACGGCAGGCACCGGCGCCGAGGTGACCCGCAACGCCGTCCTGGCTTCACCGGAACACCGTGTGAAGGTCAGCCTGCGCAGCCCGCTGATGCTCCCCACCCTGGCGGTGGTCGACCCCGTGCTCACCCACAGCGTGCCCCCGGAGGTCACGGCGAGCACGGGCCTGGATGCTTTCACGCAGGTGCTCGAGCCCTACATCTCCCACCAAGCGAACCCCCTGACCGACGGCTTCTGCCGGGAGGGGCTGGCGCGGGCCTCGACGGCCCTCCGTCAAGCCTACCGGCAGGGTAAAGATGCCGAGGCGCGGGAGGAGATGGCGCTGGTGAGCCTCCTCGGCGGGCTGGCGCTGGCCAACGCCAAACTGGGGGCGGTCCACGGCTTCGCCGGAGTGCTGGGCGGTATGTACGACGCGCCCCACGGCGTTATCTGCGGGCGTCTGCTGCCCTATGTGATGGCGGCGAACGTCAGGGCCCTTCGGGAGCGCGAGCCCGATAGCCCGGCGCTGGAGCGCTACGAGGAGATCGCCATTATTCTGACCGGCGATTTCGATGCCGGGGTCCGGAAGGGGGTGGCGTGGGTCGAAGCGCTATGCGAAGATCTGAAGGTGCCCGGGTTGGCCTCCTACGGCGTGGAGCGCACGCACTTCCCGGAGATCATCGAAAAAGCGCGCAACTCGAGCAGTATGAAGGGCAACCCCATCCGCCTGACGGACACCGAGCTGCGCCGTATTCTGGAGCAGGCACTGTGAAGAGGCTGGTATTTCTCGGCTGGGTGCTGGTGCTGGTTCTCGTTCTACTCACAGGCTGCCAGACATCCGAGGAGGAGCCCTTCGTGGGAGCCACAGCGAGCGGGGCCCTCGATAAGGAGGCGGCAGGCGACCAGCTCGTCTTCAATATCGAGGTCACAGAAGAGGGCGATCCCGTCGGCATCGACTTCCGCGGGGTGCTGACGGAGGGGAGCGTCAAGCTGCAGCTCGTTGACGCCGATGGGGAGCTCTATCGCGAGTGGGAGTTCGAAGAGATTGGCCCCTTCTCCCTGAACACCACCCTCTTCCCGCCGCCCGGCACCTACCGCTACGGCATGGCCTGGGAGGGTCCCGTACAGCTGGCCCAGTACAGCATCGCCTGGAAGCCCTTCCCCATCGAGGTGGCGGAGGTCCGCCCCATCGCGCTGCTCACCGGTGTGGGGATGGTGCTCGTGGCTCTCGGCTATATCGTTTACGCCCTCGTGCGCAAGTTAGGGCTCGCCTACCTGGGGCTGGGCGCCCTCGCCTGGGGACTGACCGTGGCCCTGAAGTTCGCGTGGGCCATCCCCCTGAATGCCCCCCTCTACAACGCGCTGACGGGCGCGCTGCCCGAGCGGTTTGCCAACCTCATCTTCTATGTCTACGTGGGCGCCCTCACGGGCGTCTTCGAAGGAGCGATCACCTGGCTGGTGCTGCGCTACACGAGCCTCGGTCGGGTACGCTGGGGGCGGGCGTTGGCCTTCGGTATCGGCTTCGGCGCCTTCGAGGCGCTGATCCTCGGTCTCAGCAGCCTGGGCAGCGTTCTCGTGGCCCTCACCGCTCCAGAGAGCCTGCCCCCTACGACCTTGGAGCAGATCGCCCAGCTCAACGACGTCCTCTTCGGACTCGCCCCCGTCTGGGAGCGCTTCTTCACCGTCCTCGTCCACGTCTTCGCCAACGTCCTCCTCTTCTATGGCGCGGTGAAGCGGGACGCCCGCTGGTTCTGGCTCTCCTTTGCCTACAAGACGGGCATCGACGCCGTCGCCGCCGTCGCGCAGCTGCAGGGACTCGCCACACCGGAGAGTATCTGGATCATCGAGGCCATCGTCGCCCTGTGGGGCATCGCCGGTTGGTTCGGCACGCGCTGGGTGGCGACCCGCTACCCGGCCCTGCCTGCGGAGCCGGACGTCCAACCTGAACCGTAGATCTAAGCCGAGCCCGGCCCGCGCCTGTGTCTACACGCTCTGTTACAAGACCTCCGATTTCTTGAAGAAATCGGAGGTCTGCGTTACGCGTTGCGCTCTCCTTCTACTCCAGGTCGGGCGATGACATAGACCCAGTAGGGCCTGCCGTAACGCTCGATCTCCTCGTGCAAGGTCATTCCCACCTTCTCAGCCACCCGGCGCGAGGCCTGATTGCCCACGCGGATGAGGCTGATAAGCCGGGTCAGTTCCAGCGTCCCGAAGGCGAACTCGCGCACGGCGCTCGCCGCCTCCGTCGCCAACCCCTGATTCCAGTAGTCGCTGCGGAAGTCGTAGCCCAGCTCCGTCTCTCGCTCCCCTTCGACCTCCATGTGCTCCAGACCACAGTCTCCAATGAACTCCCCGTTGCTCTTGAGGATGACGGCGAAGAGACCGTAGCCGTAGCGCTCCTGGTGCTCCAGATTCCCCGCAAGCCACCGCTCCATCTGGGCGCGGTCGAAGAGCTCGCCTCCGAAAGAGGCCATCACCTGCGGATCGGTAAAGATGCGAAGAAGATCGTCGATGTCCTCGGGGCGCATCCTGCGCAGAAAAAGGCGGTCGGTCTCCAGAACCAGATCGTGTTTGATGTACATCTGTCCTTCGTGCTCCTTGAGATGATAGTAGATGATGAACGTCGCTGAGTATACCACAGGGACGCCAAATAGCGGCTACTTATCTGCATGGATCGCCAGGGCAGTGAGGGGGTCTAGAAAGACCCCCTCACTGAGTAAGCTACGAAGGCGAGGAGCGGGCGGGCCAGTTCACTCCGTCACGGTGATGATCGTGGGCGTCTGCGTCCCCGCCACGTCGGGGTTGTAGTAGTCGTAGGCCTGCGAGGCGGGGATCTGTGCCTTGACGGGGAAGCGCGCCCGCAGCTGGTAGCCGAAGGTCAGGGGCTCGCCGTACTCCAGATCCGCCAGATAGACGAGCAGCTGCCGGCCCGTAGTCTCGAACCTCTTCACCCGCCCGCCGGGGTAGTCCTCCGGCAGGTCGAGGTCGTGGTTGACCCGCCCCTGCAGCGCCTCGGTCAGGGCGGTGAAGCCCGGGGGCGTCCCCAGGTCCACCAGCGCCCACTCGACGCTGCACCCCTCCTCCTTGAGGGCCACGGTCACCTCCACCTCGACGACGTCGTCGACGGCGAGATCCGTCCGGTCGTAGACCACATCGATCTCCAGGAGATCGTCCTGCAGCATCGTCTCGGGTAGCTCCGACCAGGGGAGGTAGTAGACGGCGGTGATCTGGGCCATCAACTGCCCCTCACCCGCGACCTCCAGAGCCACCTCGTGGGTACCGGGCGTGACGTCGTCGAAGGTCAGCAGGTGGACGACGTCATAGGTCTCGGGCGTCACCTCGACGGCCCGCTCCCGCCCGCCGTCGAAGGTGACGGTCACGGTGGCGTTCGTCCGCTCCGCCCCAACGGTCACCGACTTCAGCAGCGCCTTGAGGGCCAGGATCGTAGCCTGGGTGGAGTACCAGGTCCCCTGCGGGTCCTTCTGCTGGATGAGGTAGTTGAGCGCCTTGTTTGCCAGGTCGGGGTGCGCGTCGGCGCTGAGGAAGGCGTAGGCCGCGAGCGCCGTCGTCTCCAGCGAGCCCGTCAGCCCCTGCGAGCCCATCATCGTGGCGACCTCGCTCGCCCAGAAGGCGACCTCCCCATCCACCTGCGCCATGTCCGCCAGCCGGTCCAGCGTCTGGGCGGTGAAGTCGCCCTCCGGGTCGGCGGCGACCAGGACGTTGGCGACGAGGGCCAGGGCGTAGGGATCGTCCATCTCGTGGGCGTGCTCGCGCACGTAGGCCAGGCCCTGCTGCACACCCGGCTCGTCCCCGTAACCGGCGTGGACGAGGGACCAGGTCACGTAGGCGGTCACCGGCACCCGGGCGTTCCCCAGGTTGGACCAGGACTGCTCGTGGACCAGCCCCTGATCGTTCTCCCAGGAGCCGTCCTCGTTCTGCTGTACCAGCAGCCAGCGTGCCGCCCGATCCACGAAGTTCTCGTCGACGGGGAAGACGCCGGCCATGTCGGTGAACTCCATGAGACCGTAGGCGGTGAGCATCCGGTCGGCAGGCGCATCGCCGAAGAGGCTGAAGCCGCCCCCGGGCACCTCGAAGGTCGTCAAGCGCTGGTAGCCCAGGTTGATGTACTGCTCGGCCTTCATCTGGATCTCGGGCGTCGTCTGCTCCGTCGTCGCCATGTAGTCGAGGACCAGGACGTTGGGGTAGGTGACGCTGCTCGTCTGCTCGAAGCAGCCGTAGGGCATCTGGAGGATAGCGTCCATCCCCTCCACCACCTGGCTCACGATCCCCGGATAGACCTTGACGGCGATACGGGCCGTGCCGGGCACGATCGCCTCAGGAATCTCCACCGTCTGCGCGATGCTCTCCTCCAGTCGCCCGCTCCAGGAGAGCTCCAGCTTCTTCCCGTCGGGCACGATGATGACGTCGTGGGTGGCGGTGGTGGCGTCACTCATCTGCTCCCCGTAGGCCCAGACGGTGGGGCGGAAGCGCCCCTGGGCCGCCGTCACCCGGATGGGGAAGCGCACCACGGTGACGTCTCCGGCCCCGATCTCCAGCGTCTGCTCGGCCTCGCCCAGCAGTTCGAACCAGGGCTCCTCCTCCAGCACCAGCCGCACGGACTGAGGCTGTTCCAGGTAGTTGTAGACGGCGACGGGCAGGGAGACCTCGTCGTTCTGGGTCAGGGCGTAGGGGAGATCGAAGTCGACGAAGAAGTCCTGGAAGACCCGCAGGCCGAAGGTCCCGGTACCCAGCTGCCCTTCCTGGGAATGGGCCAGCGCCGTCAGCCGCCAGGTGGTGATGTTGTCGTAGAGGGGTAGGTCGAGGTGGAGGGTGCCGTCCCCCTCGGTGACCAGCTCCGGCAGCCAGGCCATCGTCTCCCCGAAGAGCTGGCGCAGCCGCGGCGGCTCGGGTGCCGAACCGGTCTCGTTCTTGGCGCCGGGAGCCAGGGCCTCGTTGGAGGCATCCAGCTCTTCTTCTGAGACCTCACCCACAAAGAGAGGCGCCGGCTCCATCGCGCCGTCACCGGCTGCCCAGACCATCTCACCATCCTCCATGCCGCGCAGCGCTCCGCCGCCGGCAGTCGCTGCAACGGACATATTGCCGGCCCCGACAAAGAGGGCCAGCACCGGAGCGGCGAGGGCCAGGCCCACGAGGGCGAAGCTGCCCAGTGCGGCCCAGGAGTGGCGCTGCCAGAGCTCCCCGGCGGCCCAGACGAGAAAGGCTGCTGGGGCCAGAAGGAGGGCCGCGATCAGGGGTATCGCCACCCATTCCGGTGGGGAGATGCTCGAAGTCTCTCCAGCGAAGAGCAGCAGCGGCAGAGCGAGGAGATAGAGCAGCAGCAGGAGCAGGCCCAGGCCCCGGCCCCACTCCCGCTTGATCACGGAGCGGACGGCGAAGGTGAGGAAGGCGACCAGACCCAGGAAGGCCCACAGCGCCACGATGCCCGGACCGAGATCGCTGTAGGCCAGAGCTTCGATCAGATAGCCTACGCGGTCCAGCGGACCGGTCACCCAGCCGGGCGCGGGGATCACGAAGAGGAGCACGACGAGCAGGAGCACCAGACCCAGACCCAGGGCGAGGCTCCGTCCCAGGACCCGCTCCCGGCGGAGCAGAACGACGACGACGCCCGCCAACGCGAGGGGCAGCAGCGGCACGAGGACGAGCATAATCCAGGTCACCCTCCCGGCGATGGCACCCTGGCGCTCACGGAGCGCCTGCTCCTTCACCTGGCGGGTGTTGAGGGCCAGGGAGTGACCGCCACCGGTGGAAGTGCCCGCCAGGCTCGCCTGTGCGGCCTGCGCCTGCGCCTCCTCCACGGGGATGACGTCGGGTTCGCTCTCCAGCAGCTCCGTCCAGGTGAAGCCGTGGAGATCGTACTTGGGATCGAGGAGCTCCTTCTCCAACAGGAAGTAGAGCTTGAGGAAGCCGGGATCCTGCTCCTGCAGGGCGTAGACCGACTCGTCCACCGCCGCCAGCCCCAGCACGGCCGCCACGCCCCTGCCCGCGGTATCGGTGACGGCGAAGTCCAGCCCCGCTGTCTCACCGGGGAGGTAGAGCTCCTTGTCGGCCTCCATGGTGAGGGCGAGGTCCTGGGGCGCGTCAACGACGACGATGCGGGTGTCCCGCTGGATCTCCCCCCACTGGCTGATGGTGTAGCCGTGGAGCTCGAGGGTGCCGTAGAGGTCGGGCGTCAGGTCGATTGCCACCCGGGCGTGCCCATCCTCGGGATCGAGGGCGCGCGTGGAGACCGTCTGCCCCTCGCGGATGATGTCGAGGTAGAGGGAGCCGGTACCGACGGGGCTGAAGAGGTCGACGTGCAGCGTCTCGCCCACGCGGGCGACGGCCCGCTCGGGGCGCAGGAGGATCGGGCTGTAACCCAGGGGCTCGAAGTAGATGAAGCGCTCTGCCTCGTGCCCCTGCGCGTCGCGGGCGCTGATCTGTACCTCCTGCCAGCTCTGGTTGGGGGTGAAGCGCCACTCCGCCAGCCCGTACTCGCCGCTCTCCACGCTGTAGGTCTGCCCCTCGGCCCAGATGGTCATCTCGGCGGGAACGGGGGTGCCGTCGGGCGCAGCGGTCACGACGTAGACGATGTTCTCCACGCCGGGCACCAGGTCACCGCTCTCGGGCACGGCGTCGATGAGGATACGCTGCCGGGCCACCGGAAGGCGCAGATGGATGCGCTCGGTGTGCTCGGCGCCGTCGGTCACCGCCACCTCGACGATAAAGGTCGCCACCTGCTCCTCCAGCCCGCCCCCAACCAGGTAGTCGGGCACCTGGAAGGTGAAGTCGTAGCGCCCCTCGGCGTCGGTCTCCCCCTCGATGCGGAAGACCTCGTTGAGCTGCACGTCGAAGGTGTAGCCGGTGAGGATCACCGTCCCCTGCTCCACCGCCTTGCCGAAGAAGTAGCGGGCGTCGACGGCGCCGCTGACCTCCTCACCGGGCAGGTAGAAGTCCCGGTCGGTGGTGGCCTCCACCTTGAACTTGGGAAGGACGTAGTGCTTGACGACGACGGTGGTCTCGGAGGCGGTGTTCCTCATCTGCGCCTCGATCTTGTAGTTCCCGGCGTTGACCTCGTTCGCCAGCTGGAAGTCCGCCGCGGTGACGCCGTACTCCGAGGTCGTCAGAGTGCGGCGGAAGACCTTGTTCCCGGCGGCGTCGGTGACGGAGAGTTCCAGAGCCTGATCGCCCACCGGGACGCGGTCGAAGCTGCTCAGCACCAGGGCGCGGATGTGGATCACCTGCCCCGGCTGGTAGATGGGCTTGTCGGTCGTGATAAGGATCTTGTAGTCCCGCTCGATGGTGACCTCGCGGGCCACCTCGTCCTCACCCTGCTCGGACTGCGTTTCGACGACGAGGGTGCTGGCGGTATCGGCATCTGCGGGGACGGTGAAGGAGACGTCGGCGGTGCCCAGCTCGTCGGTGGTGCCCTCGAAGAGGGTCACGGTCTCTCCCCCGGCCTGGGGCTTGAGGGCGACGCGGACGTCGGCGCCGGGGATGGGAGCCGCATCCCCCACCTCACGGACGACGACACGCAGCGCAGCCTTGCTGCCGGGCGCGAAGCGCGTCTGTCCGTAGATGAGGGTCTCCTGCGTCGGGGAGCGCTCGGGCAGACGGGCGGCGTAGAGGGCAGCAGCGAAGCTCCCCCCGACCACAAACACGGATAACACCAGAAGGGCAACTAGGGCCCAGAACCAGGGGTGCTTCTTCATCATCTCCTCCTCAATGCAGAGCTCTGTGGGCTTCATACAGCAGTGACATGCAGCGGACAGCGGAAAAGTTCACTACTTTATAACGTCGGTAGGGACAGGAGAGTTCCGCCCGATCAAATGTAGCCCCCTTCACTCGAAGATCAAGCGCTTGCAGATGGCTGTTGTGCAACCCCGTTGGACGCTATACCGACGGCGTCTTGACGGAAAGCCAAAACGCCGTGATAATGCGCTACCGATAGCCATGAGAAGAGCCCTCGACGCACTCAGAAAATATAACTACGATCGGAGGACTCGGGGCGTCTGCCCGAGGGGGTCTTCACCGCCGCACGGTTGGCGCTCCCGCCTCTGCCCGGCGCACAGGCGTAGCGCGAAGGTAAGGTGACGCTATCGTCCCCCCATCGAGAGATCCCAGACGCTCTACAGCGCGTCACGACAGTATCACGCACCTGGGCCTGCTGGTCATCCTCCTGGCTACGGCGCTCTTCTATGCCCCCTCCCTGGACTTCGGCTTCATCTGGGACGATCCCCTCTGGTACGGGCGCGTTGCGGATCGGTCCATCTGGGAGGTGCTGGGCCCGAACCCCACCTATCAATTTTTTCGTCCGGGTACCCTCCTCATCAACTGCCTCTTCGCACGCCCCGACGGCACCTTTCCGGCAGTACAGATGCACGCCTTTCAGGTCGCGGTACACCTCCTCAACGTCGCCCTCGCCGCACGCCTGATATGGGAGCTGGGGTTGAAGCGGGAGGCCCTCCTGACAGCGACGGCCCTCTTCGCCCTCTACCCCCTCCAGCACCAGGCCATCGCTTGGACGGCCCCCCAGCAGCCCTGGGTCCTCTTCTGTATGCTGGCGACGGCCCACCTCTACCTCCACGCCCGCCGGCGTCGCAGCCACACTCTGCTGATCGCCTCGGTGTCGCTCTACGTCCTCGCCCTGACCATTCAGGAGAGCGCCGTCCAGTTCCTGCCCTTCGTCCTCCTGCTGGAAATCCACTGCGTGGGGCGACGCCGGCAACGAATCTGGCAGCAGCCCGCCCCCTCCCTCTTTGCCACGGCAGCACTGGGCTACCTCGTCCTCTGGTACCTGATGCCCAAAGCGGCACACATCCGGAGCGTGAACTTCCAGGCGGAGACGGGTCTCTACCTCCTGCAGGGGCTGGCCTTCCCGCTGCTGGGGCGGATCTCAGGCGACGCCCGTGCGCTGGCAAGCTGGGTCTTGCCCCTGGAGATCCTGGCCCTGGCGTGGCTTGTCGTGGCCCTGCTCCACCAGCAGCGCGGCAAGCTGCTCTTCTGGGGGCTGATCTGGTTCTTCGCGCAGCTTCTCTCGACGTGGGCGGGGCTGGACTACAGCTACGTGAGCCTCTCCTCCCGCACCTTCTACCTGGGGAGCTTCGGCGCCGCCCTCCTCTGGACCGCAGCCCTCCTGCCCGCCCCGGAGCGCAGCTCAACCCTGCGACGCCGGCTGGGTGCCCTCGCCGCCGCGCTGATCCTCCTGCAGAGCGGGCTGATGATCGACCGCTTCAACAGCCTCTACGACGACGGCACGGGACTGCTCGGTCACCTCGTCGACCAGCTTGCGGAGAGCGATGAGAAGAGCGAGCTCCTCTTCGTCAACTTCCCCGACCGCTACGTCCCCCGCGAGGCCCCCTACCCCCTGGGCTACTGGGGGCTGACCCTCGCCCCCGCGGCGGTCCATCTGGAGGACTTCGGAAAGTTGGTCCACGGACACACGCCGCAGACCTCCAGCCTGGCGCTCCCCACCATCAGCCATAGCGGGCGGGAGGAGAGCATCTACGAGGTGAACATGCGGGGTATCGAGATCCACGAGCTCCAACTCTACGACGCCATGCTCCGCGCCGACGCCACCTACCTCACGGAGTACGAGCGCGACGGCAGCATGACACTTCTCTGGGCCGGGGAGGTCCGACAGGAGAGCCGGGCGCTCTGCCCGCGGGCGCTCTGCCCACCCACCCTCGTCCGCTTCGGCGAGGTCGCGGCGCTCCTGAGGGCGGAGCCCCAGTTCGCCGAGGGACGAGTCGAAGTCTACCTGCAGTGGTACGCCCTGGGTCCGGGAACGGCGGAGGACAGCCTCTTCATCACCCTCTCGCCCCTGGGAGATCCCCAGCCCCGGGCGGAGAGCAGCGGCTCCCCGGCCCGCGGGCTGCTGCCCTTCTGGGTGTGGGAGCAGGGGGACGTGATCGAGGAGCTGCGCACTCTGACACCTGCGGAAGAGCACCTTCCGGTGGGCGACTACGATGTTATTATAGGAATCGTCAACTGGGAGACCTTGGAACGCCTCCCGGCTTATCTACCCGACGGCACCCGCCTGCCCGGCGACGTCTTCTGGATCGGTACCGTGAGGATAGAGGAATAGGAGTCAAGATGAACGACTGGCGCATCGGAGTTTCGACGGCGAGCTTCTATCCGAACTATCTGACGGAGGAGGCGCTCACGACGGCGGCGGCCCTGGGCTTCCCCGTCTTCGAGGTCTTTCTCCAGGCCGACGCGGAGTACACGCCCGCCTTCGGAGAGGAGCTCGACAGGCGGCGGCGCGCGTCGGGCGTGGAGATCCACTCCCTTCACCTCTACGCCACCCTCTTCGACCTCTGGTCCCCCTACCCCCGCCTCCGCGAGGAGGTCCGCGAGCGCTTCCTGCGGCTGCTGGAGGTGGCAGCGCGCGTGGAGGCCCGAGCGCTGACCTGGCACGGGCTCCGCTATGGCGTCGACAACCCGCGCCTCATCGAGGCCTTCTTCGAGAGCCTGGTCTGGGCGACGGAGAGGGCAGGAGAGGCAGGGCTCACCCTCTGCGTGGAGAACGTCAGCTGGTGCTACCTGCGCCAGCCGGAGCAGGTCGAGGATCTACAGCACCTGGGGCTCCCCGTGGGCTTCACCTTCGACAGCTTCCAGGCGGCGGAGAGCGGCGCCGATCCCGTGGCCCTCCTCGAGGCCATGGGTTCCCGGCTGACGACGGTCCACCTCGCCGACTACACCCCCACCGGCCCCCGGCACCTGCCGCCCGGCGAAGGGCTGGTCGAGTGGGAGCGGGTGCTGGCGGCCCTGGAGAGCATCGGCTACGCCGGCCCCCTCATCATCGAGGTGGCCCAGCTGGAACGCCCCGAGGCACTCTCTGCCATGCGCGACTTCCTCAGGAGCAAGATCGCCATCCGGGGCGCCTACCGCGACGTGGAGAGGTAAGGAGAGAGCGAGCCGGCAAAGTGCCAAAGGCACGGCCCCCGCCGGCCCGCTCAAGTTCTTCATCAGGAGCTACTGGGCCAGCTCCAGATCCTTGAAATCTTCCACCTGCTTGCGAATCGCACGCTCCGTGGGCAGACGCTCGATGCTGGAGGCGCCGAAGAAGCCCGCGATGCCCGGCATCCGCTTCAGAGCCTCGCCCACGTTGGGCGGTTCGTCAAAAGCCCCCCCGTGGCAGATGACCAGGATGTCGTCCCGCACCGACTTCCCTGCCTCGTAGATGGCCAGCACCTTGTCGATGGCCTCCTGCAAGCTCATGGCGACGCCGGCGCCGATGGAGCCGGACGTGGTGAGGCCCACGTGCGCCACCAACAGGTCCGCTCCCGCCTCAGCCATGGCCTTGGCCGAGGCGTCGTCGAAGACGTAGGGCGTGGTCAGCATGTCCAGCTCGTGGGCGATGCGGATGGCCGCGATCTCCTTGTCGTAGCCCATGCCCGTGGCCTCCAGGTTCGCCCGGAAATTGCCGTCGATGAGGCCCACGGTCGGAAAGTTCTGCACGCCCGTAAAACCCATCGCCTTCAGATCCTGGATGAAGACCTCCATGAGGCGAAAGGGATCCGTTCCGCAGACGCCCGCCAACACCGGGGTATCCTTTACGACGGGCAGCACTTCCGCCGCCATCTCCACCACGATGCCGTTGGCGTCGCCGTAGGGCATGAGCCCCGCCAGGGAGCCCCGGCCCGCCATGCGGTAGCGCCCGGAGTTGTAGATGATGATGAGATCGGCCCCGCCTTGCTCGGCGAACTTGGCGGAGATGCCCGTGCCGGCACCGCAGCCGATGATGGGAGTGCCCTTCTCCACCTGCTTTCGCAGGCGCTCAAGTGCCTCTTGTCGGGTGATGAAAGCCATATCTGCTCCTTTCTAGGAAAAGAATCTTTGGAATCAGGGATTAGGGGTCAGGGCTTAGGAGGTGCCAGCGAGTCCCTGCCCAATCCCACAGAGCGTCATCAAGAACCCCAGCGCGCTACGCATCCTCCTCCGAACGCAGCATCTCCAGGAGGAGCTCGGCGCAGCGCTCGGCGAACTCGGGATCGTTGATGTTGTGCTCCATCTCGATGACGGGAATCCCCTCCCGCACGTTCTCCTTGATGGCGGTGTAGCAGGCCCCATCGGCTTCGGGATCCCAGAACTCGTTGCCGGGGCTGTCGAGCATGGAGACCCCCTTGAGGGGCAGCAGGATGGCGACGGGCGCCTCCGCCGCGTTGGCCGCCTCGGCGATCATCTGGCCGATCCTGCGGTTCTCCTCGACGTTGGTGCGCAGCAGGGTCACGTTGGGATTCCACTTGTAGAGCTGGCGGTCCCGGTAGCGCTCCGGCACCGTCTCGATTCCCCAGAAGTTCGCCATATCCACACAGCCGGGGACGATGACGGCAGGCACCCCCGAACGGGAGGCCGCCATCAGGCGCTCGGGGCCGGCACTGAAGACGCCCCCGCAGACCTCGTCGGCGAGCTCCGTCGTGGTGATATCGAGGGAGCCCTCGATGTAGCCGTCGCCGATGAGGCCCTCCATCGTCTTGCCGCCGGTACCCGTGGCGTGGAAGACGAGAACCTCGTAGCCCTCCTCCTCCAGCCGCTTCCGTGCCCGGTTGACGACGTCGGTGGTGTTGCCGAACATCGAGGCAGTGATGAGCGGGCGGCTCTCCCCGGCAGGCGGCGCCTCCATCTTGACCATCCCCGCAATGGCCCCCGCACCGTTGGCGTAGATGCGGCGGCTGAGGGCGTTGATCCCCGCCACGTCGACGATGGAGGGGATAAAGGTGATGTCCTTGGTGCCGGCGTAGGCGCTCACGTCCCCTCCACCGACGGTCGAGACCATCACCTTGGGCACGCCGACGGGAAGGGCGCGCATGGCCCGGGTCGCGACGGAGGTCCCGCCCGTGCCGCCCATCCCGATGATCCCGTCGAGACGGCCCTCCTCGTGCAGGCGGACCACCACCTGCTCGAGACCTGCCGCCATCACCTCCATCGCCTCGTCCTTGTGCTCTCCCGACGCCAGGTAGGCGAGGTCACCGCCCCCCGCCTCCGCCACCGCCTCGCGGGTGACCTCGGGCTCGAAAGCCGGCTCTCCCAGCACGCCGAAGTCGACCACGAGAGTCTCGAGCCCCTCCTGTTCGATGAGCTCCTTGACGAAGGCAAACTCCTCGCCCTTCGTATCGAGGGCTCCGACGATCACAACACGTTTGGTCATGAGCAGCTCCTTTCATAGTTAAAAGAGAGAAGAGACGCGAAGAGAGACTTTACTTCCTGAAGAACACCCCCTTTCGGTGGCTAGAGAAGGACATCGCTGAGCCCACTAAAAAACCGATTTGTTTCGACCTTTTCAGGAGGCTGGCGACCTATCCCCATTGTACTGTTCTACCCCGAGAAGGACAATTGACATGGGTGTGTTTCAGTTGAGTTGAGCCGAGGCGTGAACCGTGAACCGTGAGATCCTCACGGTTCACGCCTTACGTTTCAGCTAATGGATAGCTTTCAACTGAGTTGAAACACACCCAATTGACATCCCCATCGCAGGTGCCGGCGGAACCTTAATGGCTCCCTCCCCGTCTTAAGGATGTTGAATAGAGAAGAAGGAGGCATCCCATGCAACTGAGGCTTTTCACAGTTCCGATCCTTGCCCTACTGCTGCTAACGGCAGGTTGTGCACTCCCCACGCTTTCGAGGCGCGAGCTAACCCCATCCCCCACCACAGCGACCGAGGTCCAGGGTTCCATCGAGATCCGCGGCGTACGCGTCGACCTCAACAGCGGCGATTTCACCTTCAACGGCAGAACCACGCTGCCCGAGGAGACCTGTATCCAGACCACCCTCCTCGGAGATGACGTCCCCCTCCCCTGGTGGCCCACGGAGCGCTGCGCCGAGCGCCAGGAAGACGGCACCTGGGCCTTCTCGGCGTCCGCGCCGGCGCCCGAGGTCCTCGATGCCACGGGAACACCGGAGGTCATGTACGAGCTCTGGGCCGAGGCGCCGGCACTCCCACAGGTCGAACCTGCCGTCTTCCAGTTCGACTTCTACGGTCCCCCGGCTCCGCCCGAGCCCTGAGCGAGCATCCTTCGTAAACGTGTAGAACTGGGGCGTCTTGCTCCTGGGTTGCGCGTCCCAAGGCGTGCAGCGTGAAACGTGAGGGCGTCTTGCGCTTTACGTTTCACGCTTCACGTTTCCTCTCATGCATCGCACGCCCAGATTAATACATCCCACAAGAACGCAGGAATCTCCCCCTGAATCCTTCGCACCTTGACGATCCTCCCCTTCCGGGTAAAATACTTAGTATCCCTTATAAATGAGCGAATGTGTGGCCCCACGGAGCTGAAAGGGGGACGACAACCATGTCAGATTCAGCCACTGTCGGGCGAGGAAACGGACTGATAGAGAAGGATGAGCGAAGCAGAATTTACCATTGAACATAGTTGGGAAGCGGATCGCAGCAGCGCCGCCCGGTGGATCATCACCCACGCCCTCCGGTACAAACTGGTCATCCTGGGGGTGCTCATCGGAGCCGTCGGGAATGCGGCCCTGGCGGCCCTCGTCCCCGTCCAGGTCGGGGAGGCTTTCGACGCGCTGCAGAGGGAGGTCCCGGACCTCGACCTGGTCCGCCGCGTCGCCATTATCATCGCCGTCTCCCAGCTGATCCGGGGGCTGATCCTGCAGATGGCGCGGAATATCTTCAGCGAGACGCTGGGGCAGCGCATCGAGCGGGACATCCGCGACGAGCTCTACATCAGCCTCGTGGGCAAGAACATGTCCTTCCACGACTCCCACGCCACCGGAGATCTGATGGCGCGGGCGACCAACGACGTCCGCGCGGTCAACATGATGTTCAACCCGGGCCTGAACCTCGTCGTCGGCTCGGCGAACTTCATCCTCATGCCCCTCGCCGTCGCGCCCACCATCCACCCGCAGCTGATCCTGACCCCGCTCATCTACCTGGCGGCCTACGGCTTCGTCGTGCGGGACTACCTGCAGGAGCTGCGGCCCGCTGCCGAGGCCGTGCGGCACCAGTTCGGCGAGGTAAACGCCACGCTCGCGGAGGCCATCGAGGGGATCGAGACGGTGAAAGGAGCCGCCCAGGAGTCCTACGAGATCGCCCACTTCGAGGAGACCATCGGGGAGTGGCGCGGCGCCTACGTCCGCCAGGCGGAGATCGAGGCGCGCTTCATCCCCCTCCTGCTGCTGGGGCTGCTCCAGGCGGGCGGGCTCCTCCACAGCCTCCTCCTCGTCTACTTCGGCATGATCGACATCGGGGACGCCCTGGCCTTCAACGGACTCCTGCTCCTCTTCGGTTTCCCCACCTGGACGGCACAGTTCGCCTACTCCCGCGTCGCCTCGGGCATCGCCAGCGCGCGCCGCATCCTCGAGCTGATCGTCGAGGAGACGGACCTGGGACAGAACCCCGAGGGCTACGACGCCCCCATGCGCGGCGCCGTGACCTTCAGTGAGGTCAGCTTCTGCTATAAGGAGCCCGAGGAGGAGTGCGACATCGAGGAGGAGGATGCGACCCTCGAGGAGGTCAGCTTCCACGTGGAGCCGGGCCAGACGGTCGCCATCGTCGGACAGACGGGCTCGGGGAAGTCGACCATCGCCAAGCTCATCAACCGCATCTATGACATCGATGCCGGGCAGGTGCTGGTGGACGGGATCGACGTGCGCCGGTGGAATCTGGAGACGCTGCGACACCAGATCTCCATCATCGAGCAGGACATCTTCCTCTTCTCACGCTCCATCGCCGACAACATCGCCTTCGGGCATCCCGGAGCGACGCGCGACGAGGTCATCGAGGCGGCGAAGGCGGCCCAGGCGCACGACTTCATCCTGAGCTTCAAGAAGGGATACGATACCGTCATCGGGGAGCGGGGGACGACCCTCTCCGGTGGGCAGCGGCAGCGGCTGGCCCTGGCGCGGGCCTTCCTCACCGATCCTGCCATCCTCATTCTCGACGACGCGACGAGCGCCATCGACAGCGAGACGGAGGACAAGATCCAGCGGGCCATCGAGCAGGCCGCGGCAAACCGGACGACCTTCCTCATCACCCATCGCCTCTCCCAGATCCGCTGGGCCGACCTGATCATCGTCATGCGGGGCGGGCGGGTTGCCGCTACCGGCTCCCACGAGGAGATGATGGCGACCTCAGAGGCGTACCGCAACATCTTCGCCAGATACGAGTAGGCGGTCAAGAGAGACTATGGGCTTTTTTCACGGACTAGATCGCGAGGCGTACGATCGCGAGTACAGCGATCGGCAGTTGTTGAAGCGCATCGTCGCATACTTCAAACCGCACGGCAAGCGTGTTCTGGGGGCGGGCCTGGTCATCGTAGTCCTCTCCCTAGTGACGGCGCTGCAGCCCGTGCTGATCAAAGAGGCGCTCGACCGCCTCGTCGTGGACCGGCAGCGGCTGGACATCATCCTGGGGCTGGTCCTCTTCATGCTCCTCTACGGCGTCCTCAATTGGGGCGGGAACTGGATCCGCCGCCGGATCACCGCCCACCTCATCGGGGACATCGTCACCCAGATGCGGGTCGATGCCTTCGTGGCCTCGGTGCGTCACGACATGTCCTTCTTCGACGAGTTCCGCTCCGGGCGCATCATCAGTCGCATCACCTCCGACACCGAGGAGTTCGCCCACGTCGTGCAGCTGGTCACCGACCTCATCGGGCGGGTGCTGGAGGTGCTCATCCTCGTGGGCTACCTCTTCAGCATCTCCTGGCGGCTCACCCTGCTCCTGCTGGGGATGGTGCCCGTCGTTGTGCTCGTCGCCATAAGCTTCCGCAAGCTGGCGCGCAACGTCACGCGCAAGGGCTTCCAGGTCCTGGGGGAGGTCAACGCTGCCATCCAGGAGGCGGTGACGGGCATCAGTGTGGCGAAGAACTTCAGGCAGGAGGCCACCATCTACGAGGAGTTCGCCGAGGTCAACCGGCAGTCCTACCGGGTCAACCTACGGCGCGGCTACGCCCTGGCCCTCACCTTTCCCGTGCTCAACGCCCTCTCGGGCATCGGCACGGCCCTGCTCGTCTACTTCGGCGCCCTGCCCGTAGCAGCGGGAGGCCTCACCGTGGGCGCCTGGTACCTCTTCATCTCCAGCCTGGATCGCTTCTGGTTCCCCATGATCAGCCTCTCGGCCTTCTGGAGCCAGTTCCAGGGCGGGCTCTCGGCCTCCGAGCGCCTCTTCGCGCTCATGGACGCCGAACCGAGCGTCCAGCAGCTGGCGACGGAGCCGGTGATGGACCTCAAAGGTGAGGTCGTCTTTGACGACGTCGACTTCCGCTACACCGAGCAGGAGCAGGTGCTGGAGGACTTCTCCCTGCACATCGAGGCGGGGGAGAGCGTGGCCTTCGTGGGCCACACGGGCGCCGGCAAGAGCAGCATCGCCAACCTCATCGCCCGCTTCTACGAGTTCCAGGAGGGGCAGATCCTCATCGATGGGCAGGACATCCGCACGCTGGATCTGCACGACTACCGCAAGCAGCTGGGTATGGTCTCCCAGACCCCCTTCCTCTTCTCGGGAACGGTGCTGGAGAACATCCGCTACGGTCGACCCGGCATCAGCGACGAGGACGTCGAGGCGATGGCCCGCAAGGTCGGAGGCGGCGAGTGGATCGACACCCTACCCGAGGGGCTGCTGACCGACGTGGGGGAGCGGGGGAGCAAGCTCTCCATGGGCCAGCGCCAGCTGGTCGCCCTGATGCGCGTCCTGGTCCAGGAGCCCGCCATCTTCATCCTCGACGAGGCGACGGCGAGCATCGACCCCTTCACCGAGACGCAGATTCAGGAGGCGACGGAGCTGGTCCTCTCCCGCAGCACCTCCATCCTCATCGCCCACCGCCTCTCCACCATCCGCGCCGTGGACCGGATCATCGTACTGCGCGAGGGGCGCATCATCGAGGAGGGCGACCACGAGTCGCTCATGGCCCAGGGCGGGCACTACGCCGAGCTCTTTAATACCTATTTCCGGCACCAGTCGCCGGATTACAGACCTCCACCCCTGGAGGACGAGGAGACGGTCAACTTCGAACTTTTGAGGCGGCGTCAGTGGACGCCAGCAGACTCTCAATAGACGAGAGGCGGGAGAAATCCCGCCTCTTTTTTTATCATTTTAGGTTCATAACCCAATGGGAGTTCTATAGACTTATGAACATAAATCCATAGAACTTGTTAGCACAATTATGTTGAACATATAACGTTGACAAGAAAGCCAACTTCCCTTATAATAAGGACAATTAACGGTTAACAAAACGGAGGCACACATGGAAGAGGTTCAGGAGCATACGATTATCAGATCCGTCTCTATGCCTAAGTCGATGGAGGACCGCCTTATCCAGCAGGCGAAACGGGAGAAACGGAATGTCTCTCAGATGGCCCGCGTCGCTATCGCAGCCTACCTGGAGGCCCAGGAGGCGCAGGAGGCCACCTATGCAACACGGTAAAGGACAAATTGCCCGCAGGTCGCCGGTTGCAGCGGTGCTCTGGGAAATGGCAGAGATCGGGCGCGCATTGCGAGAGGCCCAACAAAAAGACGGCGCGGAGGCTGCCAACCGGACCGCACCGTCTTCTGATGAAACGTCCTCTGATGAGAACGCGCACCCTCATTATAGCGCATAGGGCCATGATATGCAAAATTCAGAGGAAACCCAACCGGGTGCAGCGCTTGCCCGCTGGCAGGCCGGCGCCCACGTCGTCCCCGAGGATCTCCCTGGCCCCTATCGTGACCTGCTGACAGATGCTCAAGCGCGACTCCCTCAGCACGACGGACTTCGTCCGTCGGCTTTAGCGGCGGCCCTCGACGATCGCAATGGAGACGGGGACGAACTGCGCGCCTCGATCTACGGCGCGGCCCAGGCCCTCCTCTCAGGCAAAAATCCGGTAGAGGAAAAACCCCGTTACGTCATCCGGTCAGCTGCAGACGCCCTGCAACCGCAACCACCCATTGAGTGGTTTGTAGAGCCCCTGTTTGCAGCTGGCAGCGTCGCCCTCATCGTAGGTGAAGGGGGATCGGGGAAAACCTGGGCGGTCTTGGACTGCGCCGTCTGTGTCTCCGCTGGCAAGCGCTGGCTCGATTTCGAGACAAAACAGGTCCCGGTGCTTATCATCGACGAGGAAAGCGGCCCACGCCGCATTGCAAGCCGGCTGGGCAACGTTCTGAGAGGCCATTATGCCGATGCCGACACGCCGCTCTACTACATCTCCCTAGCCCGGTTCAACCTCCTCTCGCCTCTGGATGTGCAGCTGATTCGACAGGCCATTCAGGAAACCCACGCGCAGCTGGTTATCATCGACGCTCTGGCAGACGTGATGATCGGAGCCGACGAGAATTCAGTGCGTGACGTGCAGCCTGGCCTCCTGGCGCTCCGGGACGTTGCTGAGGAAGAGGGCGCGGCCATCATTGTGATTCACCATGCAAACAAGGGAGGTGGCTATCGAGGTTCAACGGCCCTCAAAGGCGCCGTCGACCTGATGCTGATGATCGAGGCAAAGGGGAATGGCGCTCTCACCTTCAAAACTGAGAAGGCCCGTGACATTGCGCCGGTGGAGTTCTCCGCCTACATGCGGTTTCAGGAAGATCTCTTCGATCTTCAAACGGCGGTACACGTACCCGCGCAAATGAGCATCTCAGGAGCTAAGGTGGACGTGCTGCGCTATCTGCGTGACCATGGAGCATCTCTACGCGGCGATATTGTATCGAGTGCGGACTCCTTAGCAGAGGGAACGTTGAAAAACGCTGTAAGCAACCTCTCTCAAGAGGGGTTGATCGATCGGGTTGACGATGGCGGGCGCGGCTCTCCCGCCACTTACGCCCTGACAGACAAGGGCTCGGAG
>DAOTVC010000118.1:0-8860 GCA_034437215.1 Anaerolineae bacterium
GCCCCCTGGCGCGTCTCCTCGTCCCCCCAGGGCTGGGCGGAGACCCCGCTCTCAACCGCCGCCGCCGCTACCTTCACGTCGTCACCGTAGATGCGCCGCACGACGCTCTCGGCGGCTGCCATCTTCACGGGGTTGGTCGAACCTACCACAATTTTCACACGCACACTCCTTCGAGAGTAAACCGAGTAAGATGTGAGGAGAGAGAAGGGAGGAGGGAGAAGGGATTGGAAACCAGGGATTAGGTCTTCCATCTCCCCCACCACACGGCATCTCTCCCTGGAAAATAAGTAGGTTTGTAGTAGGCGCTTCAGCGCCGTACGTTCACGGCGATAAATCGCCTACTACGAACCCCGTTTTCGTCCTACGGTGGTGTCCCGTAGGAACATGTCGACTCCTTAAAAAAACCACGCTAGCTTCCGCCCATGGGCAATCTGCACCTTCCCTCAGCACGGGGGGAAGTATATGCGCACACCTCCCAGGCGTCAAAGCGGCAAAAAATCCTTGACTTCGCCTTTTCCCATGCTATACTTAGAGTAACTGGTCAGACCACTTACCAGAACGCGGAGGTACCGAAATGCCCGAGTGGCACGCACCCCAACGACCCGCCGACCATGCCGAGGAGGCCCTCGTCACCGCCATCGTCGATGGCGTCTACCCACCAGGATCCACTTTGCCCGGTGAGCGCGACCTCGCCGCACAGCTGGGGATCACCCGCCCGACCCTGCGTGAGACCCTGCAGCGGCTCGAACGCGACGGCTGGATAACCATCCAGCAGGGGAAGCCCACCGTCGTCCGGGACTTCTGGCACGAGGGAGGGCTCAACGTCCTCGATACCCTCGTGCGCTACAATCAGAAGCTTCCACCGGGGTTCGTGACCCACCTCCTGGAGGTGCGGCTGGTCATGGCGCCCGATTACACCCGCGGGGCCGTAGAGCACGACCCCCAACCCGTCATTGCACACCTCAAGAGTCACAGGGAGCTCGAGGACACCCCGGAGGCCTTCGCCGCCTTCGACTGGATGCTCCACCACACCCTCACCATCGCCTCGGGCAACCCCATCTACCCCCTCATCCTCAACGGCTTCGCCTCCTTCTACGAACAGATGGCCTGCGTCTACTTTGCCCTGCCCCAGTCGCAGGAGAGCTCCCGCGACTTCTACCACAGGCTGCTGGAAGCGTTCGAAGCCGGGGAGAGCCGGAAAGCGGCTCAAATCGCTCGCGAGGTGATGGAGCGCAGCTGCCGTCTCTGGCAGCAGGCACGCCAGGAGCAAGAGGGGGATTGAGAGAGCCGACTTTTGACGTTCAGACTTTAGACTTATCCTTGCAGGAGGTATCATGAGACGTTGGAATGGTTGGGGCGATGACACCTTCACCTACGAGATCCCCGAAGGAGCATTGCACTTCTTACACCAAGTTCTGGGAGCAGGCACACCGCCACAGGATGTGACGCTCTCCGAGATGGTGGCCCTGGTGCCGGAATCGAGGCTGCCCGAACACCCCCTCGTTACCAAGGCCGCCGAAGCGCGCGTCCGCCACGCCCGGGGGCAGAGCTTTCCCGACTGGGTCGAGATGCGAGGAGGAATGCTTACCACCTTTCCGGACGGCGTAGCCTATCCCGAAAGTGGGTCGGAGGTACAGGTGCTCCTCGAATACGCCCGCCAGGAGGACGTGCGCCTCATCCCCTACGGGGGCGGGACGAGTGTCGTGGGCCACATCAACCCGCTGCCGGGTGAGCGCCCCACTCTCACCGTGGACCTGGAGCGCATGAACCGCCTGCTCTACTTCGATGAGATCAGCCAGTTGGCCCGTTTCGGCGCCGGCGTGAAGGGGCCGGACCTCGAAGCACAGGCGCGGGCTCGAGGGTGCACGCTGGGCCACTTCCCCCAATCCTTCGAGTACTCCACCCTCGGGGGCTGGATCGCCACCCGCTCCAGCGGACAGCAGTCGCTGGGCTACGGGCGCATCGAGAAGCTCTTCGCCGGAGGGCGGATGGAGACCCCGCAGGGACCGCTGGAGCTGCCGTCCCACATCCCCGCATCGGCTGCCGGCCCCGATCTGCGCGAGGTCGTGCTCGGCTCCGAGGGGCGGCTGGGCATCATCACCGAGGCGACGGTGCGCCTCTCCCCCCTGCCCGAGAAGGAGGAGTTCCACGCCGTCTTCCTGCCCGACTTCGAGAGCGGACGCAACGCTGTGCGGAAGATCATGCAGGCGGGCATCCCGCTCTCCATGCTGCGCTTGAGCACGGCGACGGAGACGGAGACGACGCTGGCGATGGCGGGGCACGAGTTCCTCATCGGAGGGCTGGAGAAGTACCTGGCGCTCCGGGGAGCAGGGGACGAGAAGGTGATGCTGATCGTCGGCCTCACCGGGCGCGAGGACGTCGTCAACGCGGCGCGGGGGGCGGCCTTCAACATCACCGGACAGCACGGGGGCGTCTACGCGGGCCAGACCTTCGGGAAGACCTGGCACAAGAACCGCTTCCGCACCCCCTACCTGCGCAACAGCCTCTGGGACGCCGGCTACGCGGTGGACACCCTGGAGACGGCGACCAGCTGGCAGAGGATTCCGGAGACCGTAGCCGCCATCGAGGAGGCGCTGCGCATGGCCCTGGTCCACCTCGATGAGTTCGTCCACGTCTTCACCCACCTCTCCCACCTCTACCCCTACGGCTCCAGCATCTACACCCAGTACATCTTCCGGCTGGCCCCCGAGCCCGAGGAGACGCTGCGACGCTGGCGCCTGCTCAAAGCGGCCGCGAGCGAGGCCATCGTCGAACAGGGCGGCACCATCAGCCACCAGCACGGGGTGGGCATCGATCACCTCCCCTACCTGCCTGCCGAGAAAGGGGAGGTGGGCATGCAGGCTATCCAGGCCCTGGCCTTCGCCTGTGATCCTGCGGGGATGATGAACCCGGGGAAGCTCTACTGAGCCTAGCTCTACAACGAGACTTTGATCATAAACGCCACCCCGAGCGGAACACAGCGGAGGCGAAGGGTCTCCCCCTCGACGGACTCGGGACAGGCGCTCGAAATGACGCCGACCACAAAAGGAGTACGCATGTTGAGTCATAACTGGCGTGATGAGGTCTGGTCCTCTCTGGACCGGGAGTGGGATGTGATTGTCGTGGGGGGTGGAATCACGGGCGCCGGCATTCTGCGCGAGGCCACCCGCCTGGGCTTGCGCACCCTCCTCGTCGAGCAGCAGGACTTCAGCTGGGGCACCTCCAGCCGCTCCTCGAAACTCGTCCATGGAGGCATCCGCTACCTCAAGGAGGGCAAGATCTTCCTGACCCTGGCCTCCGTGCGCGAGCGACAGCGCCTGCTGAAGGAGGGGCCCGGTCTCATCGAGCCCCTGGGCTTCCTCCTGGCGACCTACAAGGGGGACTTCCCCGGCAAGTGGACCTACGGCGCCGGGCTCACCGTCTACGACCTCCTGGCCCTCCAGTGGAGCCACACCTACTACAGCGCCGAGGACTTCCAGATGCTGGCTCCCCACATCACCCACGAGGGGTTGGAAGGCGGGTGGCGCTACGGTGACGCCCAGACCGACGACGCGCGCCTCGTCCTGCGCATTATCTTCGAGGCCCTGAACGCCGGCGGGACGGCCCTCAACTACGCGCGTGCCGACCACCTCGTCCGTGAGGAGGGGCAGGTCAGGGGGATCCTGCTGCGCGACCTCCTCGCCGACCGCACCACCCTCGTCCGGGGGAAGGTGATCGTCAATGCCACCGGGGCGTGGGCCGACAAGCTGCGCGCAGAGGTAGAAGCAGCGCCCCGCATCCGGCCCCTGCGGGGCAGCCACCTCATCTTTCCCGCGTGGCGCCTTCCGGTGGCCCAGGCCATCAGCTTCCTCCACCCCGTCGACCGCCGGCCCGTCTTCATCTTCCCCTGGGAGAGCATCACCCTCGTGGGCACGACGGACGTAGATCACGAACAGCCCCTCAACGGCGAGCCTCGCATCACCCCTGAGGAGGTCGCCTACCTGATGCAGGTCGTGGAAGCCGAGTTCCCCGCCCTCCACCTCACCCTCGACGACGTCGTCAGCACTTTTGCCGGCGTGCGCCCCGTCATCGGGACGGGCAGAGAAGATCCCTCGAAGGAGTCCCGCGATCACGTCGTCTGGGAGGAGGACGGGCTCCTCACCGTGACCGGGGGCAAGCTCACTACTTTCCGCGTCATCGCCCTCGACGCCCTCAAGGAAGTCCGGGACCGGTTGCCGGAGATGCCCGAACCGAACGAGGATCAACGCGTACTGGATGAGGTGCGCCTCTCCCCAACAGAGGCCCCCGAACTGCACGCCGCAGAGCGCGAGCGGCTGTTGGGGCGTTACGGAGCGGCAACCGGCGAGCTGGTTGCCGCTGCGGAGCCGGGCGAGCTGCGCGCCCTCTCCGGCACGGAGATCCTCTGGGCGGAGTTGCGGTGGGCGGCGCGCGCGGAGGGGGTCGTGCACCTCGACGATCTCCTGTTGCGCCGCACCCGCCTGGGCCTCCTCCTACCTGAAGGTGGAGCCGAGCTTCTCCCCCGCATCCGCACCCTCTGCCAGGCGGAGCTGGGTTGGAGCGACGAACGCTGGGAGCAGGAGGCGGCAGCTTACAGGGAGCTGTGGCGCTGCTGCTACAGCCTGCCCCCCCAGGAGAGCATCCCCGACTGGAAGTCCCCTCTCTTCCACGCTCTCGAGCGCCGGGCCGAGGCCCTCCCCCGACGTCGCCGGAAGATCATCGCCGGTTCGACGGTGGGCGCCGCCCTCGTGGGCTTGGGCTTGCTGGCAGGCGTGCTATACTGGCAGAGTAGACAGCAGGATTCGTAGATCTCTACCTGCCGACTCGCGTGGTGCGCGTCACAGGAGGCGCGCCACGCGGCACATTCTAATATGCCATCCCAACGCAGACAAGGACCAACATGAACCAGGAGCACATCCTCTCCATCGACGTCGGTACTCAGAGCGTGCGCGCACTCATCTTCGATCTGCAAGGGCAACTCGTGCACAAGGTCCGCATCCCCATCGAGCCCTACTTCTCCAAGCAGCCGGGATGGGCGGAGCAGGACCCCGACGTCTACTGGGAGACGCTCTGCGAGGCCTGCCGGCGGATGTGGCAGGAGTTGCGGGTTCCCAGGGAAGCCCTCGCGGGCGTCGCCCTCACCACCCAGCGCTCGACGGTGGTCAATGTGGACCGCGAAGGGCGACCGCTGCGTCCCGCCATCGTCTGGCTCGACCAGCGGCGCACCGAGGGATTGGAGCCCGTGAAGGGGCTCTGGGGGCTCGCCTTCAAGGCCGTCGGCATGTCCGACACCGTCGCCTATCTGCAGGCCGAGGCCGAGGCCAACTGGATCCGCACCCACCAGCCGGAGATCTGGGAGCAGACCCACAAGTACCTTCTCCTCTCGGGCTATCTCACCCGGCGCCTCACCGGGCGCTTCGTCGACTCCGTGGGCTGCCAGGTGGGCTACATCCCCTTCGATTACAAGAATCTCGATTGGGCCGGACCGCGGGATTGGAAGTGGCAGGCCATTCCCATGGATCCGGCGCTCCTTCCCGAGCTCGTGCCGCCCACGGGCACGTTGGGCACCATCACCCGCACGGCAGCCGAAGCGACGGGCCTGCCCGAGGGGCTGCCCCTCATCGCCGCGGCCGCCGATAAGGCCTGCGAGGTCATCGGCGCCGGCAGCCTCGACCCCCACGTCGGCTGCCTCAGCTACGGCACGACGGCGACCATCAACACCACCCACCGGAAGTACATCGAGGTCATCCCCCTGATCCCCCCCTATCCCGCCGCCGTCCCGGGGGCCTACAGCCTGGAGATCCAAATCTACCGCGGCTATTGGATGGTGAGCTGGTTCAAGCGGGAGTTCGGCCTGCGGGAACAGCGGCTGGCGGAGGAGCGTGACGTCGAGCCCGAGGATCTCTTCGATGCGCTGGTGGAGAAGGTCCCTCCCGGCTCCATGGGGCTGACCCTCCAGCCCTACTGGTCGCCGGGGATCAAAGTGCCGGGTCCGGAGGCCAAGGGGGCCATCATCGGCTTCGGCGACGTCCACACCCGCGCCCACCTCTACCGCGCCATTCTCGAAGGGCTCGCCTATGCCCTGCGGGAGGGGAAGGAGCGCACGGAGCGGCGGAGCCGTGTCCCTATCACGGAGCTGCGCGTCTCGGGTGGAGGGTCACAGAGCGATGCTGCCATGCAGCTCACCGCCGACGTCTTCAATCTACCCACGGCGCGCCCTCACACCTACGAGACCTCGGGGTTGGGCGCTGCCATCGATGCCGCCGTCGGTCTGAGCCTTCACCCCGACTTTGAGACCGCCGTAGGCGAGATGACCCACGTGGGCGAGGTCTTTCGCCCCAATCCGGCAACGCGGGAGGTGTACGATGGGCTCTACCACCGCGTCTACAAGGAGATGTACCGGCGGCTCCAACCCCTCTACGAGGAGATCCAGAGTATTACAGGCTACCCCGAGATCTAAAAAAACACGTCACGAAATATACCCAAAAAGTGTAGCTCTCCTCATCCAGCCTCCCTATAGACAGTTTCTAACTTTACTGCTATAGTAAGGGGGAGGGGTATCCATTCATATCTACGCAGGACTGTGAGAGAGTGTGAGCACACCGGCCGGAACTAAGAACTGTGGCCACTGCGGTCATCTAAACCCGATCAATGCCACGCGCTGCCTGCGCTGCGGCTACAGTCTGAGCAGCTACACCGCAGGTTATCCCGTGGATAACCTGGCCCTTCAGAACAAGGTGGCAGCGCAACAACGGCTCATCGACGAGCTCGCCCGCTACGTCCCCCCGGTCATTCTCGACAGCGTCACCCACGACCGGAAACGGCTGCAAGGAGAGCGCCGGCAGGTCGCCGTCCTCTTCGCCGACATCGTCAACTTCACTTACCTCTCGGAGTCCCTCGACGCTGAGGTGGTTTTTAATCTCCTGAACACGCTTTTGGTCCGCCTGACCGACTGCGTCCATCGCTACGGGGGGCTCGTCGACAAGTTCACCGGGGACGGCCTCATGGCCGTCTTCGGTGCCCCCCTCGCCCACGAGAACAACGAGGAGCTGGCCATCCGCGCGGCCCTTGACATGCAGCAGGTGGTCGCCGACTTCGCACCCGCCGCCAAGGTGCAGATGGGCGCCCCCCTGTCCATGCGCATCGGCATCCACAGCGGTCGAGCCGTGACCGGCATCATCGGAACCGAGGAGCAGGTCGCCTACACCGTCATCGGGCAGACGGTCAACCTGGCCTCCAAACTGGAGTCGGAGGCCGAACCCGGTCACATCCTGGTAAGCGAGCACGTCCACCAGAAGACGCGCGGCCTCTTCACCTTCAGGAGCAGCAAGACGATCGAGATCAAGGGACTGGATGAAGCGCTGACTACCCACGAGGTTCTCGAGGAGAGCGCCATCGCAGCCCCCACCCGGGGTGTCATGGGAGTGCCCGAGTTCTTCCTGGGACGCGAGATGGAGCTCTCGCAGCTCTGGCAGCTCTTCGAAGAGTTCCGTTACGGTAAAGAGGGACGCCTCGTCCTGATCGAGGGGGAGGCGGGCGTCGGAAAGTCCCGCCTGGTCGGAGAATGGCTGCGTATCCTGCCCCGGGTCAACTACACCGTCTGGAGAGGACATGGCCTCCCCTACGCCCAGGGCGCCCGCTACAGCATCTACCGCTCCCTCCTGCGCGACGTGGGCGCCAGAGAAGGACGGGATCGCCCCTGGGAGGCCCACGTCAGCCCCAGCCTGCTCCCCTTCATCCAGCAGATTCTGGGAGAGCCGCTGGATCTGGAGAGCCAACGGCGCCTCGACGCCCTCGAGCCGGAGCGCGTCAAGCAGCTGACGGCGGTGGCCCTCCGCGAATGGATCATCGCTACCGCAGAGGAAGCCCCGCTCATCATCATCCTGGAGGACTTTCACTGGTCGGGTGAGGCATCCCGCGACATCTTTCAATCCCTCCTCACCCTGATCTACGAAGTTCCCGTGCTCTTCTGCCTTCTGCAGCGCCCGGGACCGGAGGAGAAATTCGAAGCCGCCGAGCAGTATCACCCCTTCGCCCTGGATCTCCGCCTCGCCCCCCTCTCCTACGAAGAGAGCCGCGAGCTCCTGGGACACCTCGTCGACCTGGAGGGTCTCCCGGAGGGCGTGGTCGATACCATCCTCACCCGCGCCGAAGGCAACCCCTTCTACATCGAGGAGTTCGTGCGGATGCTCATCGAGAAGAACCTCCTTCACCTGGAGGGCAACCGGTGGCGCGTGGGCGACGCCGTCACCCTCGACATCGAGGACATCCCCACCTCCCTCCGCTCGCTGATCATGGCCCGGGTGGATCGCCTGCCTCAGGATCTGGGGCGCCTGCTGCGCGACGCCTCCGTCATCGGTCTCCAGTTCGACGCCCGCCTTCTGGAGAAGATCGAACGGGCGCTCCACAGTGAGACGGGTGCGCGGCTGAAGCTGGAGCGCCTGATGGAGAGCGGGATGCTCGTCCAGCGTCCGGGAGCCGGGGAGCAGGTCTACACCTTCCCCAACGTCCTCATCCAGGAGACCGTCTACCGGAGCATTCTGCGCACCGAGCGCCCCGACTACCACCACGTCGTCGCCCAGGCCATCGAGGCCTTCCACAGCAACGACCTCTACAACCAGGCGGAGGTGCTGGCGCAGCACTACCACCTGGCGCGGGAGCGCCAGAAGGCGCTCCACTACACCCTCGTCGCCGGGGAGCGGGCCAAGCAGCGCTTCGCCAACCAGGAGGCCTTGACGTACTACAGCCGGGCGCTGCAGCTGGCCCAGCACTTCAGCGAGCGAAACGCCGAGCGTTTCGAGGCCAACGTCGGACTGGGAGAGGTTCAGAGCCACGTTGGCGAGTACGAGGACGCCGTCGCCTC
>DAOTVC010000119.1:0-2996 GCA_034437215.1 Anaerolineae bacterium
CTACACGCCAGCGCGACCAAACGAGCTTCTGCGTCTCCATCCAGCTTACGCTCGTATCGGCGCCGGGGCTTGCGACGTGCAATGGCCGAAATGCCACCCCACTCCACAAAGCGCTTGCGCACGCGTTCCACGGTCGCGGTTCCTACATCCAGGGCTTCGCTAATGGCCTTGTCCGTCCAACCTTCGTCCGCCTTGAGCAAAATGCGGGCACTCGTGAGCTTACGAACGGGCGCCACACCGGATGAGATGAGCGTTTCTAACTCTTCCCTTTCCTCATCCGTTAGATCTACGATATACTTTTTCCGAGGCATGGTGTCTCCAGTCTCTACGGTTACAGGTCAACGGAAGATACCATACCACACTTGTATGTTTTCATCAATTCAGACGTGAAGTAACACTACTCGGTTTTCTTCGCATAAAACGCCCCTTTTTGCTGTCTCCCCACGACTATATAAGCAGCAGAAGATCAAACTATAAAGGGGAGACTTAGCCTATGTACTTCAATCAAAACATTGAGTATCTGTTATACACGAAGAGACCATACTTAAATTCATTAAGAAAGGAGCTCGATCATGTTGATGAAAGTCAAGCGTTGGTATAGCAGCAAAAGGGGGAAAGACACGCTCGTTGGCGTGCTCTCCGTGGCGCTGCTCTTGTCGTTGTTCATGCAGTTTGGCTGGTTGGAGGGCCTGACCGGCCTCATCACCGGTACTGCAGGTCCGGGTGAAGGCGAGTACAGCTGTATGCCTACCTGTAATGAGACCGACGGCAAATTCCTCTCCATGCCCGGCGAGGATATGGCCTCCTTCGGCGGCGCCCAGATGGATACGTGGATTACTGTCGATCACTCGCAATCGTCCTTCGAGATAGGGATCTTCGATGGCGATTCAGGGCGGGATAACGTGGGAAATGTTAATTATGCAGAGGGAAACTGGGACACCACAGAAACCGAGTGTATCTACACCCTCTACGCAGATCCTGGCAAGGATGGCCCCCCCCCCGATTCCGCAACGGAAGTCGTCGTAGCCCAGTGGGGCGGTAACGCCGATGCCATGCCCAACAACGATTGGTTTGTTCAGACGATCGACAACCACCATGATGCGTTGTCCTCGGATGGCAAAGTCTACAACTATCGCCTCACCGTCTCCCGCGATCCGGCCGGCTCCGGCATCAACGCCTTCAAGTTGCGTACCAAGCGTGCCATTATCAGCAGCGGGCGCGCCGACCTGGTGGATTCCAACTTTGCGATTGTAGGCATGTTGGGCACTATGGGAGATTTGAACATACTATACCCTGAATTCACTGACGATTGGAACAATCCTGGACCATCTACTTATGATGGTACCTGGGAATTCTACTTTGACGTGCCGCCGGGCACCAAGACCATCAGCTTCTGGGACGGGGATTTCGATCACGGTAGTTACGATGGCGTAGTCCTTGATACTGACGATTTCAATACCCCTGCTCTGCCGCTGCCGCATTGGGCCTTGCCCGACGTTACCAACCCGCAGGGTGCGGCCGGTAAAGGAAAACCAGCTGACGATGCACCCTTTCCTACCCTAGCACGTTCACCATCTGTGATTTATAAGATCATCGGTCCAAACAACGATCCTGTCTTCACCAATGACAATCCCTCCGGCACAGAGGAGTGGGAGGAGTATGTCGTCAGTACTGACCCCACGGTTGAAGCGGATTTGCTCGTCGATGAGATCAAGCCCGGTTCCTACAAGTTGATGGTAGAGGGCTTGGACGTTCACAACACCGTCTGGTTCCGCATCAACTACGATATCAGCGATCAGCCCCCGCCCGAGTGCCCCACCTGCCCTGTCTGCCCCGAGGTGGAGCCCTGCCCCTGCCTGACGCCTGAGCCCACGCCGGAGCCCGAGCCCTGCTCCGCCTCCCTACCCGTCGATCTCCTCTACATCCTCGACGTCTCCGGCAGCATGGAGCAGCTCTATCCCGGTGAGGGTGACCTGGGGACGAAACTCGAAGCCGCCCAGAACGCTATGCTGAACCTCAACAGCTGGGTGGAGGCGCAGAACAACGGCAGCCGTGTGGCCGTGGGCACCTTCCACGGTGCGGGACAGGGCCAGGGGAACCCGCCCATCTACCCCGCCGATATCCAGCTGGTCTCCAACTTCACCGCGGATATCAACGCCGTCAACGCCGCGATCCTGGGGCTGGACGCCTCGGGCAGCACGCCCACGGCTCAGGCCCTCAATCAGGCAGCCTCCTGGCTGCCCAACGCCCTCGACCCCAACCACCAGCCGCTGGTGATCCTCATCTCCGACGGCGTGCCCACGGTGGATCTCGAGCAGTTCGGCTTCGAGGACGCCAAGGTGCAGCGGGTGGACATCTACGACCAGAACGGCAACCCCTTCTCGCCTGACGCCGTCCGCGGCAGCGGCGCCAACTTCCCCGACTACGGCCAGAAGGCCGGTGAGCCCCTCGCCGATACGATGCTCGCCATCCAGAACCTGAAGAGCACGCTGCCCGACCTCCCGGTCTACGCCGTGGCGGTGCAGGCCGCACAGGAGGGCATCTTCAACGACGAGATCCTGCGCTACGTGGCCCAGGTGGGCGGCGGCGACTTCTTCATGGCGAAGGACTCCGAGGATCTGCAGGCGGCCCTGGCCTGGGTCTTCGTCGAGGGCGCCTGTGACGAGGACGCGCCTCCGCTGCCCGAGCCCCCCGACGAGCCGCCGACGGACGCCGGCGTCTGCTCCGACTACACCCTCACCGAGCTCTCGAAGTCGGCCCGGCGCCGCGCCCGCCTCATCATCAGCAACGGCGGCGCCGAGGATCTGCAGGTAGCGACCCTGCATCTGGAGAGCTGGCCCGCCGAGTGGGGCAACCTGGTCCAGGCCCGCTTCTTCGGCGGCGGCTGGGTCGCCGTCAACAGCGGGGCCCCCATCGACGTCACCGCGGACGCCACGCTGCAGGCGGGACGGAACCGCCCCATCGTCCTCCACTTCGACAACCCCATCTCCGACGAT
>DAOTVC010000120.1:0-8572 GCA_034437215.1 Anaerolineae bacterium
CATGATTTTCTCAGTGTTCTCTGTGTCCTCTGTGGTGAAATAGAGTCCTTTCAGGAGAGCCCTTAGGTTTTTCCTCGTTGGAAGAGGGACGTAAGCACCTTTTCACTACGAGTTTCGGGGTTTGGCGAGGAAATCTGTACAAATTCCCCGAAAAACTCTTGACAAAACCTGAACAACCCTGTATAATATAGATAGTTGTTTAGGTAATCCATAAGTAACCATTTCAAATACCGTAGGAGGTAGTAAGATGAAACGCTTGATCGTTGCCGTACTCGCTACACTGTTGGTGCTCTCGATGTCGTCCCTGGCCTTGGCCCAGGAGAACATGGCCCGCGTCCGCGTGGTCCACGCCTCACCCGATGCTCCCGCCGTTGATGTCTGGGTGAACGGGAACGTCGCCTTCAGCAACGCCCCCTTCACGGGGATCACCGATTACGCCAGCCTCGAACCCGCCGGCTACAACGTCCAGGTCGTCCCCACCGGTGAGACCGAGCCCGTCGTCATCGACGCCGACCTCGACCTCGCCGCCAACACCGACTACACCGTCGTCGCCGTTGGCGCTCTGGAGAACATCGAACCCCTCGTCCTCGTGGACAACAACAGCCGTCCTGCCGAGGGCAAGGCGCACGTCCGCTTCGTCCACGCCTCACCCGACGCCCCCGCCGTGGACATCGCCGTCGCCGCTGGCGGACCCGTCCTCTTCAGCAACGTCGCCTTCAAGGAAGTGGGCAGCTACCTGCCCGTGGACGCCGCGACCTACGATCTCGAGGTGCGGATTGCCGGCACCGAGGACGTCGCCCTCTCCGTACCCAACCTGACCCTCGACGAGGGGACCGTCTACACCGTCTTCGCCATGGGCCTCGCCGGTGGTGAGCCCGCCCTGAGGGCCGTGCCCTCCGTCGACGCCGCCTACGGCCCCAGCAGCGCCATGCTCCCCGAGAGCGGTGGCAGCCCCTGGAGCCTCGCCACCATCGCCCTCGTCCTCGCCGGACTGACTCTGATCGCAGGTGGGTTGGTTACCCGGTTGGTGCCTGCCAAGGCTACCCGTCGCCAGTAACTCCCACATACGGGAGGAGGGGTCGATGCCACTCCCGGCCCCTCCTCCCCTTATTCAAAAGTGAGGTTCTGGAGAGATGAGCACCACAACGTCGGAAAAGACCATCGCGGGCCAACACCCGCCCCGTTCAAAGAACCAGACCGGAATCGACCGCTGGAATGATACCGTTGACGAGCAAACCTTCAAGGGGCTCCGCCGCTTCAACGCCATTATGGGCTTCTTCCACCTTCTACAGGGCATACTCATGATCGTGCTGAGCAACGACACCACCTACCCCTTCACCACCGCCTTCCTCCAGTTCGACACCTCGACAATGAGCCTCACGACCAACCTGCAGGAAGCCGGCGCGCTCCTCTTCGGCCCCGCCGTCGCCCTCTTCCTCCTCATCTCCGCCGTGGCCCACTTCTTCCTCGCCACCCTCGGCTACCGCTGGTACGTCCGCAACTTGAAGCAGGGGATGAATCCGGCGCGCTTCTACGAGTATGCCCTGAGCTCCTCCTGGATGATCGTCCTCATCGGGATGCTGGTGGGCATGTACGACATCCCCAGCCTCATCCTCCTCTTCTCCCTCAACGCCACCATGAACCTCTTCGGGCGGATGATGGAGCTCCACAACCAGAGCACCGAGGGCACCGATTGGACGGCCTTCATCTACGGCTCTCTCGCGGGCCTCGTCCCCTGGATCGTCCTGGGCCTCTACCTCTTTGGCGCCGCCAGCTCCGCCGACACCCGCCCACCCGACTTCGTCTACGCCATCATCGCCTCCATCTTCGTCTTCTTCAACGTCTTCGCCCTGAATATGTATCTGCAGTACAAGCGCGTCGGCCCGTGGAGGAACTACCTCTTCGGGGAGCGGATGTTCATCGTGCTGAGCCTGGTCGCCAAGACGGCCCTGGCCTGGCAGATCTTCGCCGGCACCCTGGCGCCGGTGTAGGACGAGGCATGCGGAGGCCCCCTAGGTGAAACGTATCGGACGCGCTCTGCTCATCGGGTTGGGCATCCTGCTCCTCCTCCTGCTCGTCGGCCCCTTCCTGGTGCCCGTGCCGCCCCTCGAGGGGACGGTACCGCCCCGCCGGCTCGCCGACCCCGACAGCCGCTTCGTCGAGGTCGACGGCCTCACCGTCCATTACAAGCTGGAGGGGGAGGGGGAGCCCGTCTTCCTTCTGCTGCACGGCTTCGGCGCCAGCACCTTCTCCTGGCGGGAGGTGATGACGCCGCTGGCGGAGCTGGGCACCGTCGTCGCCTACGACCGTCCGGCCTTCGGGCTGACGGAGCGCCCCCTATCCGGCGAGTGGGAGCAGGGGGAGAACCCCTACGGCGGCGAGGCGCAGGTGGCGCTGGCCGTGAACCTGCTCGAGGCGCTGGGCTACGAGGAGGCCATCTTCGTCGGGAACTCGGCGGGGGGCACCGTAGCGATCCAGACCGCCCTCGCCCACCCCGAGCGGGTCAGGGCCCTGGCGCTCGTCGATCCGGCGGTCTACACCGGAGGACCCGGACCGGCGGTACATTGGCTCCTGAACACGCCCCAGGCCGACCACGTCGGCCCGCTCCTCGTCCGCGCCATTCAATCGCGGGGGGAGTCACTGCTGGAGACGGCCTGGCACGATCCCACGAAGATCACGCCGGAGATCCGTGCGGGCTACCGCCGGCCCCTGCAGGCGGAGCACTGGGATCGGGCGCTGTGGGAGCTCTCCCAGGCGCGGGAGCCCGACAACCTTCCCGAGCGGGTGGATGAGCTGGCGCAGCCCGTCCTCGTCATCACCGGCGACGACGACCGCGTCGTCCCCACCGAGCAGAGCGTTCGGCTGGCGGCGGAGATCCCGGGAGCCGAGCTCGAGGTCCTCGAGGCCTGCGGGCACGTTCCCCAGGAGGAGTGCCCCGGACCCTTCATGGACGCCGTGCGTGCCTTTGTCGCATCGCTGGATGCGGAAGGGGCCGGATCAGATTACGATAGAGCTGTGCGCTCCCCAGCCCCCTGTTCCCTTCTTACTTATCCCTAATCCCTAAGATTTTATCGAAAGGAGTGATTGACTATGAAAAAACTCTCGGCTCTCAACATCGTGAACGCGCTGATCACCCTGGCTGTGATCACCGTCAACGCCCTCGCCAACATCCTGCCCTTCAACGGGCTGACGACGGGGGACATCGCCGACCGCTTCGACATCTACTTCGTCCCCGCCGGCTACGTCTTCTCCATCTGGAGCGTCATCTACGTGGGCGTCATCGCCTACACCGTCTACCAGCTCCTGCCCGCCCACCGGAGCGATGAGAAGGTGGAGCGCATCGGCTACCTCTACGCCCTCTCGGGCGTCGCCAACATCGCCTGGCTCTTCCTCTGGCACTACGAGATCTTCCCCCTCACCATCGTGGCGATGCTCCTCCTCCTCGGCTCCCTGATCGCCATCTACCTGCGCGCGGGCATCGGCGAGAGCGCCTTCACCTCCCTGCAGCGCTGGACCGTCCAGGTGCCCTTCAGCATCTACCTCGGCTGGGTCAGCGTAGCGACCGTCGCCAACGCCACCCAGCTGCTCGACTACCTCGACTGGAATCGCTGGGGCCTCAGCGCCGAGACCTGGGCCATCATCATGCTCGTCGTCGCGGCTGCCATCGCCCTCGCCGTCATCTGGACACGGCGGGACGCCGCCTACGGGCTCGTCTTCGTCTGGGCCTACGTAGGCATCGCCATCAAGCACGCTTCCACACCGCCCGTCGCCATCCCGGCGGGTGTGCTGGCCGGCATCATTGCGCTCGTCATCCTCGTGCGAAGCCTCCTACGGTCCTCAACGCCCCAACCCCGACCGGTTACCTGACGGGGAGGCGGGCCGGATGTGTTTCAAGCAAGGTGGCCTCCGACCAAGTCGGAGGCCACCTCTTTTTAAGCGCCCGCTCCTTGACAGGGAGCGCGCTCCGGTCTACCATAGCTCTACACCACAGGGTAACCGAGAGCGGGGAGGAAGATGTTAAAACCGATCCTGACGCAGACCGAAGAAGAGATTGTCTCCGAGGAGCGCCGGCTCCTGAACGACCTGCAGATGGTCCTGGCGCGCTTCGACGTGTCGCCTGAGGAGCAGGAGACGCTGCAGCGCTCCATCCGCCAGCTGGACGAACTCTTCCTGCTCGTCATCGTGGGCGAGTTCAACGCCGGCAAGAGCGCCTTCATCAACGCCCTCCTGGGGCAGCCCGTACTCGAGATGGGCGTGACCCCCACGACGACGCGCATCCACCTCCTCGGCTACGGGCCGGAGCTGCTGCGCACCCTCGACGCCGAGGGGATCGAGCACATCACCGCCCCCGTCGAGATCCTCGAGGAGATCAACATCGTCGACACACCGGGCACCAACGCCATCTTCCGCGAGCACGAGGCCCTCACGCGGGAGTTCGTCCCCCGCTCCGACATGGTCCTCTTCGTCACCTCCGCCGACCGCCCCTTCACCGAGAGCGAGCGCCAGTTCCTGGAGCGCATCCGTGACTGGGGCAAGAAGATCGTGATCGTCGTCAACAAGATCGACATCCTGGAGACGCTGGAGGAGGTGGCCCAGATCGAGGCCTTCATCGCCGAGAACGCCCGCCTCCTGCTGGGCTTCACACCCGAGATCTACCCCATCTCGGCCCGCAACGCCCTGCGCGCCAAGCAGCAGCGGGACGGCACCCTGCGGGCCGCGAGCCGCTTCGAGGCGCTGGAGCAGGCCATCAACGACACCCTCGACCAGGAAGAGCGCATCCGCCTGAAGCTGCTCAACCCCCTGCGCGTGGGGACGCACCTTATCTCCGAAACCCTCGAGGTCATCGACGCCCGGCTGACGCTCCTCAAGGACGACGTCACCGCCATCGAGGACATCGAGCGCCAGCTGGGGATGTACAAGGAGGACGTGTGGCAGGACTTCGGCTACCGCCTCACCGCCATCGACAACGTCCTTCACGAGTTCGAGAACCGGGGGATGGCCTACTTCGACGAGACGATGCGGCTGGCCCGCATCTTCGACCTCCTGAACCGCTCGCGGATTCAGGCCGAGTTCGAGGAGCAGGTGGTGCGGGACGTCCCCCAGACCATCGAGCGGCGCGTCGACGAGATCATCGACTGGCTGGTGGCCCAGAACCTGACCCAGTGGCAGGCGGTGATGGATCACCTGGCGGAGCGGCGGACGGAGCACACCCGCCGGATGGTGGGCACCATCGGCGGCGCCTTCGACTACGACCGCGACCGCCTTCTCGTGACGGTGGGGCGCGCCGCCCAGGAGGTCGTCGAGAGCTACGACCAGAGGGGGGAGGCCGACCGCATGGCGGGCACGGTGCAGCAGGCGGTCACCGAGACGGCCATCGTCGAGGCGGGGGCCATCGGCCTGGGGGCCCTCCTCACCGCAATCTTCTCCACCGTCGCCCTCGACCTGACGGGCATTCTGGCCGCCACCGCCCTCGCCGCCCTGGGCCTCTTCATCATCCCCGCCCGGCGGCGCAAGGTGAAGCAGGAGCTCCGCGAGAAGATCACGCGCATGCGCGAGCAGCTGCTGACCACCCTCACCCGGCAGTTCAAGGAGGAGCTGGAGCGGAGCCTGCAGCGCATCCGGGAGGCCATCGCCCCCTACACTCGCTTCGTGCGGGCCGAACGGAAGCACCTCACCGAGACGCAGGAGGAGCTGCAGCGCATCCGCGACGGGCTCAACCGCCTCGAGGGGCAGATCGAGAGATTGTGAGAGGAGGGCAACGATGTCCGAAGCACCCACCGACATCTGGCAGTTCGAGAGCGACCTGACCCGGCGGCTCCTTATCGGAGGCGGGGTGAGCACCCTTCTGGGCGTCGCCTTCGCCCTCGTGGGCTCCCCCTTCTGGAAGGGGCTGGGGCTCCAATTCGCCGGTTGGGGCGCCATCGACGCCCTGCTGGCCCTCGTGGGACGGAAGCGGGCCCGGGCAAAGGCCGCCCAGCCGGCGGCCCACGCACCCGAAGAGCAGGCCGAGGAAGCGCGCCGGATACGGGGCATCCTCCTCTTCAACGCGGGGCTGGACGTGGGCTACGTGACGGGCGGGCTCGTCCTGGCGCGCACGAAGGGCAGGGGCGACCCTTTCTGGCGGGGCAGCGGCTACGGCATCGCCCTGCAGGGCGCCTTCCTGCTCCTCGTCGACCTCATTCACGGGCTGCTCGTCCCGCAGCGCGTCCCTTGATCGGAGGAGCCATGTTCGACTTCCTGCGCACCACCCTCCACCCCGAACGCTACCACGGGCACGGCAAGCGCGCGCCCTTCTTCGAGGGCTGGTACTACAAGCTCATCGACGCCACCGAGGAGCACCGCTACGCCATCATCCCCGGCGTCTCCCTGGGTACGGGAGGACCCGAGGGACCCCACAGCTTCGTCCAGGTGCTGGACGGGCTGAGCGGGCGGACGGCCTACCACGTCTACCCCCGCGAGGCCTTTCAAGCGGCACGGGAGCGCTTCGAGATCCACGTCGGCCCCAACCGCTTCACGGGCGACTACCTGGAGTTGGAGATCGAGGAGGAGCCCCTGAGTGTGCGGGGGCGGGTGGACTTCGAGGGGACGGTGGGCTGGCCCGTCACCCTCCTCTCCCCCGGCATCATGGGCTGGTACGCCTGGGTGCCCTTTATGGAGACCTACCACGGCGTCCTGAGCTTCGACCACGCGCTGCGGGGCTCCCTCGTGGTGGACGGCAGGGAGCTCGACTTCGGCGGCGGGCGGGGCTACATCGAGAAGGACTGGGGCGAGTCCTTCCCCTCGGCCTGGGTCTGGTTCCAGACCAACCACTTCGCCGCGCCCGGCACCTGCCTCACCGCCTCCATCGCCATGATCCCCTGGGTGGGGCGCACCTTCCGCGGCGCCATCGTCGGGCTCTGGCACCGGGGCACCCTCTACCGCTTCGCCACCTACACCGGCGCCGAGACCGAGCGGCTGGAGGTGACGGAGGAGCAGGTGAGGTGGGTGATCGGCGACGACCTCTACCGCCTGGAGATGACGGCCCGGCGCGCCGAGGCGGGTGACCTCCGGGGGCCGGGGAAGTTGGACATGGAGCTGCGGGTGCCCGAGACGCTGCGGGCCACCGTCGAGGTGCGCCTCTCCGCCCGCGAGGGGGAGCGCCCCCTCTTCAGCGGCACGGGGCGCAACGCCGGGCTGGAGGTCGGCGGGAAGATAGAGCAACTGCTGGGGGAGAAGGGTTAGAGGGGAGTTGAGAGCATGCAGATCACGAACGTCGAAGTGATACCCGTGGAGCTCAAGTTGCGCCTGCCCTACCGGACGGCCTATCACGTCGAGGAGGAGGTGGAGCAGGTGGGCGTCGTCTTCATCCGCGTGGAGACGCAGAGCGGGCGCACCGCGTGGGGCTGCGGCGCCTTCGAGACTGCCATCACCGGGGAGACGCTGGAGAGCGTCACCCGGGCCTGCCGGGCCTGCGCCGACCGCGCCCGCGACCTGAACCCGCTCAACCTCGAGTACGCCCTGGCCGTCCTGGCACCGCTCACCGCCGGGAGCCCCGCGGCCCTCTGCGCCTTCGACATCGCCTTCCACGACCTTCTGGGGCTGGAGGCGGGCCTCCCCCTCTACAAGCTCCTGGGCGGCTACCGGGACCGCATCCAGACCTCGGTGACCATCAGCGTGGGAGGCGTGGAGGAGACGGTGGAGATGGCCCGCGACCGGGTCCGCCAGGGCTTTCGCATCCTCAAGATCAAGGGCGGCCTCGATCCGGAGCTCGACGTCCGGCGGGTGCGCGCCGTCTGCGACGCCCTGCCCCAGATCCAGGTACGGCTGGACGCCGACCAGGGCTACACCATCGAGGAGGCCCTGAGTGTGGCGCACGCCCTGGAGGGCCGGCTGGAGATGCTCGAGCAGCCTCTCCCCGTCGCGGCCGGGGTCGGTGCCCTCCAGCAGGTCACCCGGCAGAGCAAGGTGCCCGTGCTGGCGGACCAGAGCGTCGTGGGACCGGAGACGGCGCTGGAGATCGCGGGCCGCCGGGCCGCCGACGGGCTGAGCATCAAGCTGGCGACCTGCGGTGGCCTTCACTGCGCGCGGCAGATGGACGCCATCGTCCGCGCGGCGCGGCTGGCGACGATGGTGGGCTGCGTCAACGAGCCCGCGCTCCTCATCGCCGCCGGGCTGACCTTCGCCCTGAGCAGCCCCAACGTCCGCTACGGCGACCTGGACGGCCACTTCGATCTGGCGAACGACCCGACGCGGGAGCGCTTCCTCCTCGAGGAGGGCTGGCTCATCGCCACCGACGTGCCGGGACTCGGCTGCACGGTCGAACTGTGAGCCGCCGTCACCTGCGCACCTCGGAGATCGCGAAGGCCGCCGGCGTCCACCCCAACACCGTGCGCCTCTACGAGAGGTGGGGCCTCCTGCCCCCCGTGCCCCGCAGCCCCAGCGGCTATCGTCTCTTCACCGGGGCCAACCGGGACCAGATGGTCCTGGCGCGGATGCTCCTCAAGGAGCCCTATCCCGGGCGGGCCATCAAGAGCTCCAGCGTGGCGCTGGTGAAGAGGGCCGCGACGGGGGACCTGGGCGGCGCCCTGGAGAT
>DAOTVC010000121.1:0-12629 GCA_034437215.1 Anaerolineae bacterium
CTCGCTACCAGGGTTGAGTAAGGAGTAACCATGTCCCACAACGTCATCGATAACCGCACCGAGAAGCTCGTCGACCACATCCGCCGGGTGCTGCCCGGCTCCGACGCCGCCAAGTTTGCCGTGGGGTACTTCTTCCTCTCGGGCCTGGAGGCCGTCGCCGACCAGCTCTACAACGTCCAAAATCTCCGCCTCCTCATCGGCAACACCTCCAATCGCGAGACCATCGAGCAGCTTGCCGAGGGCTACCGCCGTCTGGAACAGGTGCAGGGCGCGGCTGAAGCGCTTCTCTATCCCAAGAACGTGCAGAAGCGGGCGGCGGTGGAGGCGACCGCGGCGAACGTCGGCTCCACCGCCGCCCTCATGGACCAGACGGACGGGGCGGAGCAGCCCATCTCCAACCTCGTGCGCCTCATCGAAGAGGGGCGGTTGGAGGTACGCGTCTACACGCAGGGGCGCCTCCACGCCAAGGCCTACATCTTCGACTACGGTCCGAGCTACGACGCCCAGGGCAGGCCCGTGCCGCAGGATGCCCCCGGGATGGCCATCGTCGGTTCCAGCAACTTCACCCTCTCCGGTGTGACCACCAACACCGAGCTCAACGTCAAGGTGTACGGCGCGGACAACCACGCGGCCCTCACCGCCTGGTTCGAGGATCTCTGGGACGAGGCGGAGCCCTTCGAGAAACAGCTGATGCGGGAGCTGCGGGGCGCCTGGCCCCTGGCAGAGGTCACCCCCTACGAGATCTACCTCAAGACCCTCTACGAGCTGGTGCGTGAGCAGCTGGAGGGGGAGGAGGGCGAGGAGTTCCTCTGGCGAGACGACATCGCCGCGGTGCTGACGGAGTTTCAGGACCGGGCGGTGCGTCAGGCCGTGCAGATGATCCGTCGCTACGGGGGCTGCTTCGTGGCCGACGTCGTGGGGTTGGGCAAATCCTACGTGGGCGCGGCGATCATCAAGCACTTCGAGCGCCACGACCGGGCGCGCCCGCTCATCATCTGTCCGGCGCCCCTCGTCGAGATGTGGGAGCACTACAACGAGGCCTACCAGCTCAACGCCCGTGTCCTCTCCATGGGGCAGCTGCGGGAGGACGAGGAGCACGGGCCGGAGTGGATGCTCTATGACGAGCGCTACCGCTACCGTGATTTCGTGCTGGTGGACGAGAGCCACAACTTCCGCAACACCGGCACCCAACGCTACCGCGTCCTCCAGTCTTACCTGGCGACGGGCGACCGCCAGGCGCTCTTTCTCACCGCCACCCCGCGCAACAAGTCCATCTGGGACATCTACAACCAGATCCAGCTCTTCCATCCGGAGGAGGTCACCGAACTGCCCATCGAGCCCCCCCATCTCAAGGACTTCTTCAAGCTCGTCGAGAAGGGAGAGCGCCGCCTGCAAGCGCTCCTCGCCCCCCTCCTCATCCGCCGCACCCGCGCCCACGTCCTCCGGTGGTACGGCTACGATGCGGAGACGAACGAGCGGGTCGATCCCCAGGAGTTCGACCGCTATCGCCATGGCGACCGCCGGGTCTACGTGCTGGGGGGTGGGCGCCAGAACTTCTTCCCCGAGCGGGAGCTGCGCACCGTGGAGTACAGCATCGAGGAGACCTACGGCGGGCTCTACGACCGGCTGCGCTGCTACATCTCGCCCCCGCAGACCGGCGACGGGGAGGGGTTGACCTACGCGCGCTACGGGCTCTGGAACTACGTCCGGCGGGAGAAGCAGGAGGCCCGTCCCTACGTCGACCTCAAGCGGGCGGGCGCCAACCTGCGGGGCCTCATGCGCGTGCTCCTCTTCAAGCGCTTCGAGTCCAGCGTCCACGCCTTCCGGGAGACGGTGCGACGCATGCTGCGCATCCACCGCGACTTCCTGCGCGCCCTGGACGCGGGCGTGGTCGCTGCCGGGGAGGAGGCCCAGTCCCTGCTCTACGGCTCCGACGTCGAGGAGGAGCAGCTGCTGCTGGACGCCCTGGAGGAGGTGAGCGGGCGTTACGATCCCGCCGACTTCGATCTGGCAGCCCTCCGGGCCGACGTAGCGCACGACACCGCGGTGCTGGAACAGATGTTGGAACTGGTGGAGCCGATCACGCCGGAGCGCGACGCCAAGCTGGCTCGGCTGCAGGCGCTGCTCTCGAGCGTCCTTCTGGAGCGGCGCAAGGTGCTCGTCTTCACCCAGTACGCCGACACCGCCCAGTACCTCTACGATCACCTCCCGCCCTCCCTCGTCACCGGTGACGGTACCCTGGAGGTCATCTACAGCCAGGACAAGAGCAAGGCGCAGATCGTGGCGCGCTTCGCCCCGCGGGCCAATCCCCAGTACAGCCTACCCGAGGGGCTGCCGGAGATCGACCTCCTCATCGCCACCGACGTCCTCTCCGAGGGGTTGAACCTCCAGGACTGCGACAACGTCGTCAACTACGACCTGCACTGGAACCCCGTGCGCCTCATCCAGCGTTTCGGCCGCATCGACCGCATCGGCTCCCGTCACGAGACGATCTACGCCTATAACTTCCTGCCCGAACGGCAACTCGAACGCAACCTGCAGTTGCAGCAGAAGCTGGAGCGACGCATCCAGGAGATTCATCAGACCATCGGCGAGGACGCCGCTATCCTGCACCCTGACGAGCAGGTGAACGCGGAGGCCATGTACGCCATCTACTCCGGCGGCGACCTGGCCGGTTACGAGCAGGAGGAGGTCGACGCCTATCTGGACCTCAATGAGGCAGCGGAGATCGTGCGCCAGCTGCAGGAGGATCAACCGGAGCTCTACGCGCGGATCCGCGAGCTGCGTGATGGCGTGCGTTGCGGCTACCGTACCGGGCAGGAAGGCGCGGTGGTCTTCTGCCGCGCGGGGCGTTACCGCCAGCTCTACCTCGTCGACGAAGCGGGGGAGGTGGTGACGCGGGAGGTACCGCGCATCCTCAATCTCATGCGCTGCGAGCCGGGAACCCCGGCTCACCCGCTACCTGCGGGCTACAACCAACTCGTTATGCAGGTGAAGCGGGCCTTTGACGCGGAGGTCACGGCCCGGCGAGCGGAGCAGCAGCACACCGTCTCCCTCACCCGGGCGCAGCGCTACGTGCTGCGAGAGCTGCGCGTCCTCTACAACGAAGCGGACGACGACACCCGTCAACAGATCGATCTGCTGACGACGACCTTCAACCAGACCCTCGCGCGTCCTGCCATACGGAGCGCCCTGAACAAGATCCGGCGGGAAGGGATGACCGGGGAGGCGCTGCTCAGAGCCGTCTCCAGCCTCTACCACCTCCACGGGCTGGACAAGCTGGTGACCCAGATAGAGACCCAGGAGGAGGAGGCCCCGAACGGCGACCTGCCCCGGATCGTCTGCAGCGAGGCGCAGCGCGGTCATCGGGCTTGAAGTGGGCCGGCGCCGGGCGCCTCGGGAAGAGGGCAGGCGTTGGATAAGGTCACACCTCTCCATGCGTCGCAGCCTGGTCAAATGCCTTCTGCAAGGCGGCAAAGACGCGTCGGTCCTCCCCCCACACCGACGTACTCATCTCGCCAACACGTATCGAGAGCCCTGATTGCCGAGCGCCCGCACCGCGTCTTGACGGTCTAGTCGATTGTTGCGATCCGAAGGCTGCGGGGGCAGATGGGAGCGCAGATTCGTGCGCGAGCCTGCAGAACGCGCAACCGCCGCAGCCTTCGGATCAGCCTAGCGGGCCAGCCGCCGTACGGCCTCGGCCACGACCGTGACCGCACGGTCGATTTCATCCGGCGTCGTCGGACGGCCCACCGAGAAACGAACGGTGCCCATCGCCCAGTCTATCGGTACGTCCATCGCGCGCAGCACGGAAGAGATGCTCACCGAGTCGGCGTGACAGGCTGCCCCGGCGGAAGCGGCGACGGCCGCGTTGATCTCGGCGAGCAACACGTTGGCCTCCACGTTGCGGAAGCTGAGGCTGGCGGTGTTGGGGAGCCGTTGCTCCGGATGTCCGTTAAGCCTCACGCGGTCCTCGCCCAGCGCGTCGATCAAGCCCGTGTGTAGGCGGTCGCGTAGCATCCGCAGGCGAGCGCGTTCCGCCTCGGGATCGCGCCCCGCCTCCTTACATGCCTGCCCCAGCCCGACGATCTCGAGCACATTCTCGGTGCCCGGACGGCGCCCATCTTCCTGCCCCGCGCCGTGCAGCAGATTCGGCAGCCGGAGCCCCTCACGGATGTACAGCGCGCCGACGCCCTTCGGCGCATAGAGCTTGTGTCCCGCCACCGAGAGTAGGTCCACGCCCAGCTCCTCCACCCGGGTCGGGATCTTGCTCACCGCCTGCGCGGCGTCGGTGTGGAACAGGACCCCATGCGCGTGCGCGATCTCGGCTAGCGCCGCCACCGGCTGGATCGCGCCGACCTCGTTGTTGGCCTGCATAATCGTCACGAGCAGTGTGTCCGGCGTCATCGCGCGCGCCAGGTCATCTGGGTCCACTTGTCCGAGCCCGTCAACGGGCAGGACCGTGATTCGGAACCCCTGCCCCTCCAGCCAGTCGCACACCTCTACTACCGCGGGGTGCTCGATGGCCGATGTGATGATGTGTCCCCGCCGCTCGGGCTGCGCGAGCGCCACCCCCTTGATCGCCATGTTGTTGCTCTCGGTGCCGCCGCTGGTGAAGACCACCTCCGCGGGCCGGCAGCCCAGCAGCGCCGCCACCCGGGCGCGTGACGTCTCCACAGCGTGCCGCGCCTGTAGACCATAGGGATGCGTGCTGGAAGGGTTGCCGAAGTGCTCGGTGAGATAGGGCACCATCGCCTCCGCGACCACCGGATCGATGGGCGTCGTGGCGTTGTAGTCGAGATAGATAGGTTTTGTCATCGTACGTTTTCACCTCCTGAACTCAGTCGAAACTTTTTTGCACCAGCGCTGTCGCGATGATCAGAAAAGCAGTGCCCAAGAGCGCCAGGATGGCCAGGTCCCTGGCATACAGCCCCAGGTTCGTTGGACTGCGCCCCGCTTGACGCAACGCATCCACTGCATAGGTGAGCGGCATCAACTGGGCGATAGCTCGCCTCGATGTGGACATGGTCTCCACCGGCGTAAAGGTGCTCGCCGAGAAAACCATAGCGATGCGTATGACGGTGGCCGGGGGCATGGCTTGAGGAATGTCCTGAAAGGGCGCGGCTAGGAACAGACCAAAACAGGAGAAGCAGAAGGAGGCAACTAGGCACGCAGTAACAAAGAGCAGCAGGTTCATCCGTAGCGGAGTGAGCACGATAACGGCGACGAAGTAAACCAGGGAGAGCAGCACGCCAAAGAGCATCCCTGCCCACGCCTTCCCCAACATGACCGTAAAAAGCGTGCTCGGCGCCGCGAGGAGCGTGTTGAGCGTGCCCGTCCTTCGCTCCAGGGGCAAGGATACGCCCTGGATGGCCCCAGCGCCAAAGAGGATCGCCATAGCGATCAACCCCGGGATCACCACGGCTAGGTCCAGGCGCCTATCGATGGCGAAGGCCCAGTAGAGAACCAGCGGCAACAGAATCCCAAATGTGAGATTCGGCCCCTTGAGGAAGTAGATCCGGACATCCTTGGCGGCGATACGGTAAGCGACTTTCGTCCTAAGTCCATCGAAGGGCATCTCGTAATCCTCTCTTCGCGGTATCGTGCCGCGATCCTACCGGCGTTCCTTTTCGCCCCTCATGACCTCCGACTCCAGGCCGGTCAAGCGAACGAACGCGTCTTCCAGGGACGGACGGGCTGTGTTGATGGACAGCATCTTCAAGCCGTGGCGTTGTACGATGTCAAAAAGGTGCGAGAAGGTCACGGTCGGATCCTCGACATGCAAGCGCAGCCTCTCCCCGGTCACGATCACCTTGCTGATGAACGGCTGCTCGGCTAGCATGCGACCCATACCGTCTGCAGCACGGTCTAGGCAGACCTCAATGACGTGCTCGCCTTGCGCCGCGTTCTTCAGCTTTGCCGGCGTACCCTCCACGAGGATACTGCCCCGATGGATGATCGCGATACGGTGGCAGAGCTGGTCGGCTTCCTCAATGTAGTGCGTCGTCAGAAAGACCGTCGTCCCCTGCTGGCTCAGCTCCTGTATCAGCGCGCGGAGCTGCCGCGCGCTCTGAACATCGAGCCCGGTTGTCGGCTCGTCTAGAAAGAGGATATCGGGCTCATGCATCAGCGCGGTTGCAATGGCCAGGTGTTTCCGCATCCCTGTGGAAAAGGTGGCCACAGGGCGATGCCGTGCATCGTACAGCCCGAAGAGGCGCAGCAGGTGCTCGGCTCGCACCGCCGCTTGCCTCGCGTCAGGATCGTGCAGACTGGCAAAGAAGCGAAGGTTGTCCCAGGCGCTCATCTCAGTGTAGAGACCGGCCACGTCCGACACGACCCCGATTCGCTCCTTGGCTCTGATAGGATCAGCCATCAGGTCAGAACCGGATACGGCGACGCGCCCGGAGGTGGGCCGGGTAATGCCAGTACACATCCGGATGGTCGTCGTCTTGCCGGCGCCGTTGGGGCCGAGGAAGCCGAAGACCTCGCCCCGCTGCACTTTGAAGTCGATATGGTCAACGGCTAAGAAGCCAGCACCCTGAGCATCTTTAGTTCTGTAACGTTTAGTCAAACCCGTCGCTTCTAAAGCAGGGGTCATAGGCATAGAGAGACTCCTTGCGCGATAAGTGAGAGACGAGAGGTGCTTACGAACGACCCGAAGGCGAGTGATTCTCGTCGAACGGACAGAGACAGGGCAGCACGCCCCGGCGACGCAGCGCACGCACGAGGTAGGTCAGGGCCAGCCCGGTCAGGAAACCCACCGCCATATTGGTCGCCACCGAGAGACCCGCGGTGATGAGGCACAGCACCAGGGCCCAACCGCGCAGCTTAATGGTGCCCTTGCCCAGCTGGATCCCGACCAGCAACATCATCCCGCCCACCAACGCCATCGGGAAAGCGGCTACGAGGCTCGAGATCGAACGGCTCAGAAACAGTCCAATGGCGACCTCAATCACCCCCTCCATAATCGGCGCGCCGCCCGTGCGCGCGCCGAAGTAGTACTGCCCGGCAAAGCCCCCCGCCCCGTGGCACATGGGCATGCCGCCGAAAAAGGAGGCGACCACGTTCATCACGCCCATGTTGAGCATCAGTTTGCGCTCGCCGGTTGCCTTCTCGGGGAAGTGCTCGCGAATGAACACCGCAGGGGCGATGACGGCGTTGGTGATCGAGAGGGGTATCTGGGCAAAGCCGGCCAGCAGCATAGCCTGCCATACGTCGCCCAGGCGGGGCAGCGTCAGCGGCGGCAGGGAGAGGGTCAGGTCCTCCGCCGCCGGCAGTTTCCCCTGCCAGGCGACGATCCCCACACCCAGGACCATCAATACCAGCGAGGCGGGCGCGTAGCGGTTCTGGCGCAGCAGGAGTACAATCGCCACAGCCAGCACGCCCAGCAGCGGCGCGGGCGCCATCATCTGGAGCGCCTGCCAACCCAGGAGGACACCGAGGGCCAGCTGGATGCCACGCACGATAAAGGTCGGCGTGATCGCCACGAGCTTGCGCAGCAGCCCGGTCAGGACGAGGGCGAACCACAGGAGGCCCAAGCCGAACCCCGAAGCATAGACGAGGGAAGGCGCCCACTGTTGGGCAATGGCTGTCACGGCGATCACCTTCTTGGGCTCCACGGGCATCGGCATGCGGTAGATCAATCCGAGCGCGATGTTGGTCAGGCCGAGCATGATGAACAGACCGGCAGGATCCAGTCCGTTGACGGCGATGTATCCAATCGCGAGCGGGAAGAGCGTGCCGAAGTCGCCCATCGAGCCCGCCAGCTCCCGCAGGTTGAACTCGAAGTCAGGATAGTGAGGCGTTTGCTCGGCCTCGCCGGCGGCGGGCCGGTCATGGTCTTGTTCTGCCATGGTGTTTCCCTAGCTCCTGTATGAGTCGACCCACTGGCGCCGGTAGAGACGCTGGTACGTGGGATTGTTATCGATCAATGCATCGTGCGTCCCTTCCCCCACGATGCGCCCATCGTCGATCACCACGATGCGGTCGGCCTGGCGCAGCGTCGAGAAGCGGTGGGCGATGATGAACGTCGTGCGGTCGCGCCGGATCTCGGCCATCGCGGTCTGAATCAGGGTCTCCGTGTAGGCGTCGACGTTCGCGGTCGCCTCGTCCAGGATCAAGACCTTGGGATCGGCAAGCAGGGCGCGGGCGAAGGCCACCAACTGCTTTTGCCCGCCCGAAAGCAGCGCTCCCAACTCGCCCACCTGGCTGTCGTAGCCGTTGGGCAGGGATGCGATGAACGCGTGCGCCTGTGCGCGCCGGGCGGCGTCCTCGACCGCGGCATCATCGGCCTGGGGGTTGCCGTAGCGGATGTTCTCGCGAATCGTGTCGGCGAAGAGGAAGACATCCTGGGAGACGAGGAGCACGGTGCCACGCAAATCCGCGAACGAGATGCGGCGCAGGTCCACGCCGTCGAGTTCGACGCTGCCGGCCTGCGGGTCGTAGAGACGCGCCAGCAGCTTGACCAGGGTGCTCTTCCCCGCTCCGGTCGGCCCCACAATCGCCACGGTCTCGCCGGCACGTACCCGCAGGTCGATCTCCTCCAGAACCGGCGTGTCCTCGTAACCGAAGCTGACGTCTTTCAGCACCACGTTCCCGCGGAAGCCGCCCTCCGGTCGTCGGGGCTGCGCGGGCTCCATGATCTCGGGCGCCTGCTGGAGATACTCGCCGATGCGATCCAGGGCTGCACCGGCAGCCTGGAAAGTATTGTAGACCAGGCTCAGCTCGCGCAGAGGGCCAAAGAAGCGGTAGACATACCCCAAGAACGCCAAGAGCACCCCCACCGTGATCACCTTCTGCGCCGCCAGCGTCCCTCCGTAGCCCAAGACGAGCGCGGTGCCCAGCATGTTGGTGATCGTCATCGTCGGGAAGACGGCGGCAAAGAGCAGCCCGGCGCGCAGGTTGGCCTTCATGTTCTGCAAGCTCAGGCTCTCGAACTGCTCCACGGTGAAGGACTCCCGCGACAGCGACTGGGCGACCTTCATCCCCGCCACCCCCTGCTCCACGCCCGCGTTGACCGCCGCCAGCGCCTGCTGCACGTCGCGGTAGGCGTTGCGCATGGCCTTACCCAGTAACCCCATGCTGACCATCACCACCGGGAGCGAGACAAGAGTGACGAGGGTCAGGCGGAGGTTGAAAGAAGCCATGATCACGACAATCCCGACCAGCGTCAACAGATCGTTGATAAGATTGAGCATGCCGTTGGACGCGATCTCGGCGACGGCGTTGACGTCGTGAGTGAGGCGCGAGGCCACCTCACCCACGCGCTCCCGCTCGTGGAAGCGCAGCGACCGGCGCATCACCTGCGCGAAGAGGTCGCGCCGCAGGTCGTCGACGACGTGCTGCCCGACCCAGGTCGAGAGGTAGCCCTGCCCATAAACGGCAGCCCAATAGACACCTTGAAGGCCCAGATAGAGCAGCGCCAACCACGTCAGACCCTGGAGGTCGCCCGCAGCGATATAGGTGTCCACCGCCACCTTCGTGATATAAGGCATGGCCAGTGTCGTAGCGGTTACCACCAACATTGCGGCCAACGCCAACAGAAGCCGCCCTCTGTAGGCCTGCACATAGCGCCACAACAAGAGCAGCGCCCGACGATCCAGCTTCGAGAGACGATAGGGCGCGGCATCGCCATCGCCCTGCAGACGCGTCATGAATCCCCCGCGAATGGTCATCGCGCACCTCCTCTGGTCTGCGTCATCGGTTCCGGGCTCAACGTCTCACTCACCAGCTGTACCTGGTAGAGCTCCCGGTAGAAGCCATGTTGGGCCAGCAGCGTCTCGTGGGCCGACGCGGTCTCAGTCCCCCGCGCCCGCTCGACGATGCGCCCGTCGCGCAGCACCAGGATCTGGTCCGCGTGCTGGACGGTCCAGAGACGGTGCGCGATGACAAAGGTCGTGCGCCCGGCCCGGACCCGCTCCAGCGCCTGCTGCATCTGGCGCTCGGTCTCGGCATCGACGCTGGATGTGGGCTCGTCGAGGATCAGGATACGGGGATCGGTCAGGAGCACGCGGGCCAGCGCGATCCGTTGCTTCTGACCACCGGAGAGGCGCACGCCCCGCTCGCCCACCGGGGTACCGTAGCCCAGCGGCAGCGAGATGATGAAGTCGTGCATCTGGGCTGCCTGAGCAGCGTGCTCGATCTCGTCCTGGGTTGCGTGCGGGTTGCCGTAGGCGATGTTCTCGCTGATGGAGGCGTCGAAGAGGAAGACGGTCTGCAGCGCAATGCCGATGGCGTCCCGCAGACTCTGGACCGTGACGTCGCGGATATCGTACCCGTCGATCGTGATCCGTCCCGACTGCACGTCGTAGAAGCGCGGCAGCAGGTGCACCAGGGTCGTCTTGCCGGCGCCTGAAGGCCCCACCAGTGCCACCAGCTCACCGGGCGCTGCTTCCAATGTGACGTCGCGCAGCGCCTCTTTCCCGGTATCGTCCTGACCGGCGGCATAGCCAAAGCGCACATCCTCGAAGCGCACGTGGCCCTCAACAGGGGGCAGCGGAACGGCACCGGGGGCATCTTGAATGTCAGGCCGGGTGTCCAACACCTCGAAAACGCGCTCGGCAGCGGCCAGCGCCTGCATGGTCATACTCAACATCATCCCGGTCTGCCGGATAGGACGTAGCAGGATCTGGATGTAGGTCGTGAAGGCGATCAGGGTTCCCAACGTCACGACGCCGCTGATGACCCGCCTGCCCCCTATCCACAGGACCAGCGCGGTCGCAGCGCCCATAATGACATTGGCGTAGGGCATCCACAGTGACGTGATTCTGGCAGTTTCGAGGTTCGCCACCAGCACTCGCCGGCTCTGGCGTTCCACGCGCTTTTGCTCGAACGCCTCGCGTCCGAAAAGCTTGACGACCAGAACACCTGCCAAGCTCTCCTGCAATGCGGAACTCAGCCCGGACAGCGCCCGACGGATGCGGCCCATGGCGGGTCGGACACGCGTGGCATAGACCGACATGCCATGGATGATCAGCGGGATGCAAGCGAGGTAGACTAGAGACAGACGCCAGTCCCAGGTTAGGAGCACGACGAAGATGCCGACCAGGGTCAGCACGTTGGTCAAGACGATCACCGCGGCGCGCCCGAAGAAGGTGTTGAGCGCATCGACGTCCGCCGTCACCCGCGACATCAGGTCGCCGGAGCGGGCACGGTCGTAGAACGAGAAGGAGAGGCGGCTGAGGTGCTCGAAGACCGCGTTGCGGATCTCGAAGACGATGCGCTGCCCCATCACCGCCGTGAGGTAGAGGCGCAGGAAGTCGATGCCTCCCTGGACCAGCGCCAACAGGAGCAAGCCGGCGGCGGCCCACCAGATCGAGCGTGACTCGCCGTCCGAGATCAGGCGATCCACGGTCTGGCGGATGATGATCGGCGGCGCCAATTCAGCGAGCGTCGTGAGCCCGGCTGCCACGGTCACCCCGGCAAGCAGCCCGGCGTGCGGTCGCATGTAACGCACCAGTCGCAGCAGGATCGTACCGACGGAGCCTTTGGGTCGGCTCATGCCCTGTCGATTCCCCGAAGCTGACCCGCTGCCCGGACCTTGCCCGTCTCCTGGACGGGGTTGCCTGCTGTTCTGACCTTGGGACCTTCCCCCCGAACCCGGGGCACTTCCGCCTCCCTGGCTCTCGCTAGGTACTTTGCCTGCGGATGGACGTTCCTTGCTGGCAGCTTGCATCAACCGGCCTCCTCTTTCAAGATAAAGGTGTCGCCCAGCAACGTCCGGATCAGATCCCGGTACACGGCCAGCCGTTCAGGGTCGAGGTAGTAATGGATGCGGTAGCGCCGGCGTTCCCCGTATACCAGACCCAGATCTTTCAGCACCCGCAGATGCTGGGAGATGTTGGGGACGGTGGTCTCCAGTTCGCGGGCCAGGCGACTGACGCACAGCGCGGCACCCGGTTCCTGCTGCGCCAGCAACGCCACAAGGCGCAAGCGGGTTTCGTCACCGAGCGCTTTGAAGAAACGGGCCAGGTCGGCTTCATGACTCATGGGTCGTCCTTAAGTGATTGCTTAAACACTAAACAGTTTACCAGAATGGGTACGCCCGTCAAGATTGCTATAGTACGCCTCACTTTTCCTGACATCCCAACCCCTCGGCCAGCCGTACCACCAGTCGAAGGATGATCCCCATCGAGGTCTACGACGCCCTCCTGCCCCACGCCCACGCGGTCACCGTCGTGCACCGCCGCACGTAGTCCTCATCGTGCGCGCGCAGGTCAAGACCGACCGTCAAGCGGCGTAGTCCCTGGGCCAACTCCATGCCGCGGGCCTGTTGGTGGGCATTTGGATTCCGCCGCAGCCCATTCGCGAGTTGCGCGCCCTGCTGGCCCAGCGGCACAAGATGGTGAGACTCTCTACCATCGCCAAGAACCGCCTGCACTAGACCCTCCACCGCCATCACTTGACGCTGCCGCCCGGCAGCCAGCCCTCCATCGCCTCACACTGCGACTTCTGGTTCCACCTGTGAGGCAGCTGCTGGCAACCGTAGTAATTTTCTCTGATCTTGGTGGAAGTTTTTCTCATCCCACTTCGATACCTCCATTACCCAACGGTTGGTCGATAATTTGACCGCAGGATGGGTTCTACAGCACTTCCAAGGACCTCCAATCGTTTTGTGATATAATAAAGAT
>DAOTVC010000122.1:0-5842 GCA_034437215.1 Anaerolineae bacterium
GGTAAGACTTCGCCGCGCCGGCGGGCAGCGCGAAGAGCAGCGCGCCCAGAAGCACCAGGATCAAGAGCAGCTTGCGTACCATCTCGTTATCCTCCCCTTTTTTGACAAACTGCTCTCAGTATAACATCCAGGGGACGGGGCGTCCTTGTACCTCGGGACAATTCGGGGCTGAACGGGGGTAGGGTTTCACGTCGTGAAAGGTATGGGGCTGCAACCGAAGAGGGTCTGGGGTTCGAACGCGACTCGGGGTGGGGCGAGGGATCAGGGACGAGGGAAGAGGGGATTAGGGCTTCGTCCTGATCCCTGATCCCCAATCCCGGATCCCCCCTAGCCCCCTATCCGCGTCCCCAAGGAGCTCTCGGGATCGAGGATCGCCCGCCGCAGATTCCCCGGCTCGCGCCCGGTGAAGATGCGGACGCGGAGGCCCGGCACCTGCTGCACCAGGCCCACCATCCGCTCCACCTTGTCGACCATCCCGCCCGTCACGTCGACGTAGCGGGAGCCGCGCAGGTAGGCGGCGACCTCCGGCAAGCTCTCGGGCGTGATCTCGGGGATGACCTCGTGCTCATCGTCGAGGACGCCGGGAGCGTTGCCCGCCAGGAGCACCCGCGCGGGCCGCAGGACGGCAGCGAGGTGGACGAAGAGATCCTCGGTGGAGAGCACCGTCCCCCCCTGCGCCTCGTCGAAGGCCACGTCACCGAAGACCAGGGGCACCAGACCCACCTCCAGCGCCCGCTCCACGGGCTCCAGCGCCAGGCGCTGCAGCAATCCGCCGCGGGCCAGGGCCGACGCCGAAGCCTGCAGGCTCAGCACCGGTACCCCCGCCTCCAGGAAGGTATCGACGACGAGGCGGTTGAGACGCGCCGCCGCCGCCCCCACCCGGGCGAAGCCCACCCACGCCTCCGGGGTCCGGACCCCCGCCTGGGTACCGTACCGGCTCGCCTCCGGATGCCCGAAGGAGCCCGATCCGTGCCCCAGCAGCAGCCGCAGGTCGGGCCGCGCCTCCAGCGCCGCCCGCACCTCGCCGGCCAGGCGCTCCAGGAGATCGAGCCGCGGGGTAGCCTCCTGCCACTTGTCGGTGATGAGCGACCCGCCGAGTTTGACGAAGAGCAGCTCGCCGCTCACCCCTGCACGTCCTCCAGCCGGAGCGCCCCGCGCAGCCAGGCGAGGTAGTCCCGTCCCCCCGCCACGATGGGGTGGGCGATGATCTCCGGCGTCTCGTAGGGGTGCACCTCCCGCAGCGCCCGCTCCACCTCCAGGTAGCGGGCCTCCGCCGTCTTGATCAGGCAGAGCCACTCCTCGTCCTCCTCGATGCTCCCCTGCCAGCGGTAGGTACTGCTGATGGGACCGACCACCTGAACGCAGCCGGCCAACCGGCGCTCGACCAGCGTCCGGGCGATCCGGCGCGCGTCCTCGCGGCTCGCCACCGTCGTGATGACCTGCAGGTACTCCATGCTTCCTCCTCTCACCTCACTGCGAAAGATGACTCTGGCGGATAACGGTCGCCCAGACCTGCGTGGCCCGCTCCGCGAGCGCCCGCTCCACCGCCTCGAGGGCGGGGGCGGGAACGAGGGCGATCACGTTGCCCCCGGCGCCGCCCCCCGTGAGCTTGGCGCCGAGAGCGCCCGCCTGCCGCGCCCGCTCCACCAGCTCGTCCAGCTCGGGCAGGGAGACCCCGATCTCCTGCAGGAAGAGCTGGTTGTCGTCCAGCAACCGCCCCAGTCTCTCCAGATCCCCCACCTCGATGGCCCCCCGGGCCTCCTCGGCGATGGCCCCCATCTCGTCGAAGAGGGCCTGGTAGCGCACCGGCTCCCGGAGCCAGCGGTGGCGCACGCCCAGGACGGCGTCCCGCGTGGAGCCGGGGATGCCGCTGTTGGCGATGAGGAGGTGGAAGGGGCTGCCGATGGCGAAGGTCTCGGGCTCCCGCCCCCGCACGAAGTAGACCGGGCGCTCGAAGGCCACGACGGTGTTGTCGATCCCGCTGGGCGTCCCGTGGTGGAGCTTCTCCACCTCGTAGACCAGCGCGCTCACCTCCTCGGGAGAGAGCTCCCGGTCGTGGTAGGCGGCGAGGGCGCGCACCACGGCGACGGAGACGGCGGCGCCGCTCCCCAACCCTGCGGCGATGGGCAGGTCGGAGCGGAGGGTGAGCCGGGCGTCGGGCTCGGGCACCGCCAGATGGGCGAGCGTGCTGCGCGCGATGGCCGCCAGGGGGTGGTCGGGCGGCGCCTCTCCCAGCGCCAGCGTCTCGCCGAGGTCGGCGGCGACGATGCGCAGGCCGCTGCCCGCGGGACGCCCCTCGAGGAGCGCGTGGGCCCGGAGGTCGCTCACGGGGACGGCGATGGCGGGCCGCCCGTAGACCACGCTGTGCTCCCCGCAGAGGATCACCTTCCCCGGCACGCTCGCTTCGACCCTCACCCCATCCTCCTTCATCCCACGTAGAGCACGACCACCGCCGAGGCCCCCCAGAGGAGCAGATCGACCTGCAGGGGGCGGTCGGTGAGCAGTACCTCGTCGGGCGCCAGCGTCGTCCCCTCGGCGTGCACCAGGTAGAGGTAGCGGAAGAGACCGTAGAGGACGAAGGGGATGGTGAGCATCATCGACTTGTTCTCGGGCAGGTTCGGCGCCGAGAAGGTGTAGAGGGCGTAGGCGACGATGACCGAGGAGGTCACGATGCTGAGGAGCTGGTCGAGGAGCGGCAGGGAGTAGTGGTTGAGGCTCTCCCGGTGGTTGCCCGCCCCCCCACCCAGCAGGATCATCTCCCCCCGGCGCTTGCCCAGCGCCAGAAAGAGCGCCAGCAGCGTCGTGCAGATGTAGAGCCAGGGCGAGAAGTTCTCGGCATCCACCAGCGGGGCCCCCGCCGCCACCCGCAGGACGAAGCCCGCGGCGATCGCCAGCACGTCCAGGAGCACCACGTGCTTCAACCGGAAGGAGTAGGCGACCTGCAGCAGGAGATAGCCGGTGAGGATGAGAGTGAAGAGGGGCGAGAGCCAGAGCGCGAGGGAGAGCGAGACCACGGCGATGACCACGGCGGCGAAGAGGGCAAAGCGCGGGGAGAGCTTCCCGGCGGGCAGGGGGCGCAGCCGCTTCCGCGGGTGGGCGCGATCCTTCTCCAGGTCCGCCAGGTCGTTCATCGTGTAGACCACGCCCGAGACGAGGCAGAAGAGCACGAAGCCGGCGAGGGTTCGCACGAGGTAAGGCAGCGTGAAGATCTTCTGATCGAAGACGAGGGCCGCGAAGATGAACGCGTTCTTCGTCCACTGTTTGGGACGCATCGTGTGCAGCAGGGCGCCAAGAGATTGCATAGGTCCATGTCCTCCGGTAGGAGGAATGATACCAGAATCACAGGCGTGAGCAACCGTAGGAGAGGGACCCGGGATTGGGGATCAGGGATCGGGTTGCAATTCCTTGTCCCCAGTCCCTGATCCCTAATCCCTGCTTCTTTCGAGTGCCCCGACGATGGCCTCCACCATCTCCGCCGTGCCGGCGCCCCCCTCGGCCCGCAGGTCGGCTGTGACGCACTCCCCGGCGGCGATGACCTCCGCTACCGCCCGCTCCACCCGCCCGGCAGCCTCCTCCTCCCCCAGGTGGCGCAGGAGGAGGGCCCCGCTGAGGACCGCCGCCGTGGGATTGGCCACGCCCCGGCCCGCGATCTGGGGCGCGGAGCCGTGCACCGGCTCGAAGAGGGCGATCCCGTCGCCAATGTTGGCGCCCGGGGTCACCCCCAGCCCGCCCACCAGCCCGGCGCAGAGGTCGCTCACGATATCGCCGTAGAGGTTGGGCAGCACGAGGACGTCGTAGGCCTCGGGGCGCTGCACCAGCTGCATGCAGGCGTTGTCGACGATGAGGTCGTCGAAGGTCACGTCGGGATAGCCCTCCGCCACCTCGCGGGCCACCTGCAGGAAGAGCCCGTCGCTCTTCTTGAGGATGTTCGCCTTATGCACCGCCGTCACCCGGCGGCGACCGTGGCTGCGGGCGTACTCCAGGGCGAAACACACCACCCGCTCCGTCGCCCGGCGGGTGATGATGCGAATGGTCTCCGCCGCCTCGCCGGGGATGACGTCGTGCTCGATCCCGGCGTAGAGCCCCTCGGTGTTCTCCCGCACGACGACCAGATCGACGCCCGTGCGGGCGTTGGCGATGCCGGGCAGGGAGCGCGCCGGGCGGACGTTGGCGTAGAGATCGAGGGCCTGGCGGATGGCGACGTTGACGCTGCGGAAACCCGTCCCTACGGGCGTGGTGACCGGCCCCTTCAGCCCCACCCGGTTCCGGCGCAGGGAGTCGAGCAGAGCCTCGGGCAGCGGGGTGCCGCAGCGCTCCACCACCCCCGCGCCCGCCTCCTGCACCTCCCACTCGAAGGCGACGCCCGTCGCCTCCAGCACCTGCCGGGCAGCGGCAGTCACCTCGGGTCCAATCCCGTCACCGGGGATGAGCGTTACTCTGTAAGTCGTAGGCATGGTCGCGTTCCCTCTCCTTGGAATAGAAGGGACTGGGGATTAGGGATCAGGAATCAGGTGACGCCCCTGATCCCCCAATCCCTGTTCCCTTATCCCCTAATGGGCCTTGATCCGGTTCAGGAGCCCGCCCGCCAGGACGATCTCCACCTGGCGCGGGGAGAGGGCGTGGTCGACGGCGTAGCGTTCGCCCCGCGTGACGTTGTGCACCAGCAGGGGCTCGCCCGCCTCCAGCGCGGCGCGCACGCCGGGCAGCTCGAGCCGGTCCCCCTGCTCGACGGCCTCGTAGTCCCCCGCGTCGGCGAAGGTCAGCGGCAGGATGCCGACGTTGACCAGGTTATCGCGGTGGATGCGGGCGAAGGACTTCGCCAGGACGGCCCGCACCCCGAGGTACATGGGCGCCAGCGCTGCGTGCTCCCGGCTGGAGCCCTGCCCGTAGTTGGCGCCCCCCACGACGATGCCTCCGCCCCAGGCCTGCGCCCGCCCGACGAAGTCGGGATCGACGCGCCAGAAGACGTACTCGGCGATGGCGGGGATGTTGGAGCGCAGGGGCAGGATCTTCGCCCCCGCCGGCATGATGTGGTCGGTGGTGACATTGTCCCCCACCTTGAGGAGCACCCGCCCCTCCAGGGTGGTGGACAGCGGGCCGGCGAGGGGGACGGGCTTGATGTTGGGGCCGCGCAGAACCTCCACCCCGGCGGCGTCCTCGCGCGGCGGGAGGAGCAGGGCTTCGTCGGTGAGGTAGCGCGCGGGCGGGCGGGCGGCGGGTGCCTGGCCCAGCTCCCGGGGGTCGGTGATGACGCCGCGCAGCGCCGTCGCCGCGCAGGTCTCGGGGCTCGCCAGGTAGACCCGATCGTCGGCGGTGCCGCTACGCCCCCTGAAGTTGCGGTTGAAGGAGCGGACGGAGACGGCGCCCGTCGGCGGGGCCTGCCCCATCCCCACGCAGGGACCGCAGGCGCTCTCCAGCACCCGGGCCCCGGCCGCGACGAGGGTGGACAGCGCGCCCGACTCGGCGAGCATCCCCAACACCTGGCGGCTGCCCGGCGTCACCGTGAGGCTGACCCCGGGATGGACCTGCCGGCCCTCGAGGATGGCGGCGACCTTCGTCAGGTCCTCGTAGGGGGCGTTGACGCAGGAGCCGATGCAGACCTGGGCGGCGGGTGTGCCCGCGTCCTCGGCCACGGGCACGACGGCGTCGGGGCTGGAGGGGCGGGCGATGAGGGGCTCGAGAGCAGCAAGGTCGAGCTCGATGACCTCGTCGTAGGTCGCGCCGGCACCGGCGGCGAGGGGGCGCCCTGCAGCGCCCCGCCCCTGAGCTTCGAGGTAGCGCCGGGTCACGCCGTCGCTGGGGAAGAGGGAGCTCGTCGCCCCCAGCTCCGTCCCCATGTTGC
>DAOTVC010000123.1:0-5601 GCA_034437215.1 Anaerolineae bacterium
GCGGCCTGAGTTCGGTCGGCGACGTTCAGCTTGCCGAGGATGGCGCTGACGTGGTTGCGCACGGTGCCCTCGGAGAGGTAGAGGCGGGCGGCGATGTCGGCGTTGGTCAGCCCCTGGGCCAGGAGGCGCAGGACGTCCACCTCGCGCTCGGTGAGCTTCTCGGTGATCAGCGAGGCGGGACGGGTCTGGGTGCTCGTCACGCGGCTCAGGAGCTTGCCCGCCACGGCCGGATCGACGAAGGCCCGGCCCTCGACGGTGCCCCGGATGGCCTTGACGACCTCGGAGCGACCGGTGTCCTTGAGGAGGTAGCCCGCCGCGCCGGCCCGCAGGGCGTCGAAGAGCCACTCGTCGTCGTCGTAGGTGGTGAGCACCAGCACCTTGACCTCGGGGTGGTGGGCGCGGATGCGGCGGGTGGCCTCGATGCCGTTCATCCCCGGCATCTTCAGATCCATCAGGACCAGGTCGGGCCGGTGCTCCGCCACCAGCTCGACGGCCTCCGCACCGTCCTGGGCCAGCCCCACCACCTCGATGTCCCGCTCCAGCCGGAGGAGCATCTCCAGCCCGTCGCGGATCAACGCCTGGTCGTCACAGATTACGACTTTCATAAGCAACTCTCCTGACCGTGAGAGGTAAGAAGGGGACGTTAGAGCGACGACAGATGCTCGCGACTCCCTGCTCACCTCTCTCATCTCACTTCTCACCACTCACCACTCGCCCTACCTGCACCGTACATCGGACCGCCGTCCCGCCCCCCGACCGGCTGGTGACCTGCAGCTCCCCACCGATCCGCTGGGCGCGCTCCTGCATCCCCGGCAGGCCGAAGTGGCCGCCCGCCGCAGGCGACTGGGGATCGAAACCCCGCCCGTCGTCCGCTACGAGCAGGGAGAGGGCCTCACCCTCGAGCGCCAACTCGACGGTGAGGGCGCGGGCGCCGGCGTGGTGGACGGCGTTCGCCAGCGCCTCTTGGGCGATCCGGTAGAGGGCCTGCTCCACCGCCGGGGAGAGCGCCGGGAGCCGTTCCGGCAGGGAGAGGGAGAGCGTCGCGCCCGCCTGCGCCGCGCTCTCCTCGGCCTGCCGGCGCAGCGCCAGCAGCAGCCCCAGATCCTCCAGGGGCGCGGCCCGCAGGGCCTTCAGCGCCCGCCGGGTCTCCTGGAGCCCGGAGCGGGTGGCGGCGAGGGAGGTCTCCAGCACCTGCCGGGCCGCCTCCGGGTCCACGTCCCAGTAGGCCCGCGCCGTCTCCAGCTGAACGCTCAGGGCGCTGAGGGTGTGGGCCAGCGTGTCGTGGAGCTCCCGCGCCATCCGGTTGCGCTCCCGGCTGATGGTCAGCTCCTCCAGCGTCCCGGCGTAGTGCACCAGGCGGGCGTGGGCCGCCTCGAGGGCGGTTCGCTGCTCCTGGAGCCGGGTCATGAGCACGCTGATGAAGTAGCCGACGACCAGAAAGCTGATCAGCTGGATGAGCAGGACGATCACCGGCGGCAGGAGGGAGGCCTCACCGGGGCGGTAGAAGAGGAGGTGGAGTCCCAGCCCCAGGAGCGTAACCCCCACGCTGAAGAGGACGACGACCCGCCGGCGGTAGCGCCAGGCGGTCAGCACCAGCGCCACGAAGAGCACGGGCAGCGTGCGCAGCATGAGCGCCTCGGGTTGGTGGAAAGGACCGGGGCGCAGCCCCAGCACCGCCAGGTTGCTCGTGATCACCGGCACCAGCGACATCAGCCCGATCACCAGGGGCAGAAAGGCGCGCCCCAACCACGCCTGCCCGCCCCGCCAGAGCAGCAGCCCCCACACGATCAGAGCAGCGAGCCCGTTGATGAGGTAGTAGTGGGGCGGAAAGACGGGCCGCGGGTAGAAGAGGTGGTCGATGGCGGCGAGGGCCAGCAGGTAGCCCACCCACAGCGCCACCGCCAGGCGCAACAACCTTCTCAGATCGATCTCGCCGCCGTTCTCTCTCATACCCCCATTATAGTACAGAGCGGCGCGCCGCTCCCGTGCCCGGCGTCAGCCCTAGGTGTGGCGACCCATGACACCCATCACGCTCTACAAGGGGCAGGGTGAGCGCTGGGAGGAGGCAGGGCGCCGGCAGAGGCGCCGCTCACAGCCCCGCCGACCAGTAGTAGGCCGGCACGTCGGGCCGGGGTTCGAAGCCCAGCTTCTTGGCCAGCGCCTGGGAGGCGACCCGGTGGGGCCAACAGGCCCAGCTCGGCGTCAGCCCCCGTGCCAGGGAGGCCTCGATGAAGGCGCAGGCCGTCAGGATGCCCAGTTCCCTCCCCCGGTAGGGCTCGGCGGTCTGGATGTCGATCTCGACCTCGCCACCGCCGACGCTCACGGCGGTGCAGGCGCTCGCGATCTCCTCGCCGTGCAGCATGCAGACGCCGAAGCGCCCGGTGCGCGGGTCGACCAGGGGGGCGTAGGCGGTCACCCGCTCCGCGAGGGCCGCGTCGATGGCCTGCAGGCGGAAGCCCTCCGGAAGCCGCTCCCGCCAGCCGGCGTGCCCGGCAAAGGCGGCGGGATCGAAGGCGAAGAGCTTGCGGGGCACGACGATGGCGCCATAGGGACGCAGCAGGGTCTCCAGCTGGTCCCGCCAGCCCTGGGAGAAGGCGAAGAGGATCAGCTCCGGCTCGGTCATTCGCGGGAGGAGTTCGTCGAAGAGGAGCGGCGCCAGCGAGCGGTTGAAGTCCTCGTTCTCCGAACGTCCGCCCACGTACATGAAGCCCACGTCCGTGACCAGCAGGGCGGAGGTAGGGTACTCCCGGCGATCCACGAAGACCCGTCCGGGGCTGTGCCCCTCGAGGACGCCGAAGACCAGGGGAACGTTGTGCTCGATGCCCACAAAGAGGGGCACGATTCTATTGAAGGCAGTGGCTTTAAATTCGATCATCTCTCCATTATAGTCGGACGGGGAATAGGGACCAGGGATCAGGGGCAGGGCCTTAGGACATCAAGAGCAGCCTGCTCATCTAGCCGCGGGCGGAGCAGCGCGATCCAGCAGGACCAGCGCCAACGCCACGGCGCAGAGCAGGAGCACCTGCAGGAGATAGATCGTCACCGAGAAGGGGTAGACCAGGGCCAGGGTGAAGTTGTAGGTGAAGTGGAGCAGGACGGCCGCCAGGATGCTCCTCCCGTTGCGATTGTAGACGCGGGTGAGCAGCACCGAGAGGGGGAAGATCAGCAGGATGAAGAGATACCACCCCGCCGAGATGCGCTTGAAGTCGAAGGTACGTCTCCAGGAGCTGCGCCGTGCTTCCCTCTCTCCCCTCAGATAGAGCAGAATGACTGCGGCGACGGAGGGGCCGAAGCCGCCCAACAGATAGGGGATGCCCCAGGCCGTCGTGGTGACGTTCTGCCCGGAGAGCGCCGCCGGAGTCCAGAGAATCCAGGAGAGCCCGTAGGCCAAGGCGAAGAAGAGCACCAGGGATCGGGACTTGTTGCCGTAGTTGATCCGTGACGAAGTCCCCAAAACGGGTGAGCCCCTCCCAGTCGGGTGAGAACATGGGGGGCGCCCACTCGTCGTCGTACCAGCAGGCCGTCCAACCGATGCCCCGCTCGTCCAGGTAGTCCATGAGCGGCTGCCCGTAGCCCTCCACGTCGCCGTTGAGGTAGGGCTGGTCGGCGGAGGCGTTCTCGTCCATGAAGCCCCACTCGGTGATGAGGACCGGATGGCGCTCCGCGACGGCGCCGAAGTAGGTGCCCCAGAGGGCGCGCGCGTGGCTCGGGTAGATGTGGGAGGCGTAGGCGACGTTGTCGCCGGGCACGGGCGTCTCCAGCACCCAGGAGAGGTCGCGGGCGTAGTCGACGCCGCCCACGATCACCGGCTGCTCGGCGCCCTGGGCGCGGATGATCCCGGTGAGTTCGGTGGCGCCGGCCCGCCACGCCTCCGCCGAGATCCCCTGGGGCTCGTTGAAGAGCTCGAAGAGGACGTGGGGTGTCTCCTGGAAGTGGGTCGCCACCCGCTCCCAGAAGTCCGCTGTCATCTCGTAGGTGTGGGAGTAGAGCTCGGGCATCAGGGGCGCCGTCCCCGTCTCCACGTTGCCGATGGAGTGCCAATCGATGATGAGGTACATGCCCAACTCGCCCGTCCAGCCGGCGGCCCTGTCGATGTAGCGCCAGAGGTAGTCGGGGTCCTCCTGCCAGTACCGGGGATGGACGGGGAGGCGCACGACGTTGGCGCCCGTGGCGCGCAGCTCCTCGAAGAAGCGGCGGTTGAAGCGGTTCTGGCGGTGGAGCACCGAGGGGTCGACGGGCATGATCCCCTGCAGGCGGACGACCTCGCCGCCGGCGTCGACGAGCTCGTGGCCCTCGACGTGGAGCGGGGCGGGGAAGTTCGCCAGCTCCTCGTGCTCGAAACGCTCGGTGCGGCGCACGGGGAGGTTCAGCTTCCCCTGCTCCGACGTGACGATCAGGACGATCAGCCCGGCGACCAGCGCGACCAGCACGCCGGCGATGATGCCTGCCCACTTCAGAATTCTCTTGACCATACCCCTCCTCCCTCTTCAGACGCGACTACTACGTGCTTAGGCCGTTCCAAGAAACTAAGCCCTCCAAACTCTGACGCTTTCCCAGGGATTTGCTCGCGCTGTGGCGCATTTTAAATCTTGGAACTACCTAAGCAGCCCTGAGTAGTCGTGGTTATCCGGCCCAGGCCCGCTTACTGTTTCCCAAAACGTCATACTGATCCAGACATAAAACTCTTAAGAGCGCTTAGGACCGGGACTGAAGTCCCTGCCTGGGGCGCGCAGCGCGCGCCGGGCGTCGGCCTGCGCCGACGCTCAAAACTGCGTTAGCACCCGCTCGCACGGCCTTAGCTATACTCGTCCGGGTCAGTAAGTCGCTTGCAGATCTTTGCGCCTTTTGCGTCTTGGCGTGAGGCAAGCCTTTCATGAGCGGGATCCAGTTCTAAATGCGATGGTCCTGGGATAGCGCTTGACGAAAGCGCACTCTGGCGTATAATGGCGACATCGCGCCCTCGTGGCTCAATTGGATAGAGCGTCTGGTTGCGGACCAGAAGGTTTCAGGTTCAAGTCCTGACGAGGGTATTGATCACTTGAGCCTCTAGCCCGTGTCTCCGGGTTGGGGGCTCTTTCTGTTTTGCAACGATCTGGTGCAGGTAGGCAGAGGGATTGTGGAGCTCGGTGGCGAGGACTTCGCCCCGGGCTCCTACTCTTATACGGCGTAAGATGAGGCGTCGTATGGAGTGTTTGTGATCTTGCATTGAATCGTATATACTGATTTTCAAGACTCATTCTACTTCTCTTCCCCGTCCCGGCACATCAGACGAAGCGGCGTACCGCTGCATAAACGACCGTGAGGAGGGATATGAAGACAGACTACCGGTCAAGCAAGGTAGTCGCATGATGCTCTTGGCGGTTTTATGGGTGTAGGGTTGCAGGATAATAACTATAGACCTTCAGAATAAGAAATAGACAGCCGCTCTGGGCACTTTACAAAAAATGGGAAGTGCGGCATCCTTAAGGTGGCGTTGCAAACCATCCTTGAAAGGAGGCACTTCCCAATGACAAGTATACGCTGGACTATCACAACTGCAACTCGCAAGGCGCTGCAGCTGTTGTTGAAACAAGCGTATCAGCGCGGAGAACGCCGCTTGGT
>DAOTVC010000124.1:0-28245 GCA_034437215.1 Anaerolineae bacterium
CTGGGCGAGATAGGGCGGATGGGACTGTTGATGACACCGGAATTGGGTCCGCGGGTGCGGCTGGGCGTCGTCACCACGGACCTGCCCCTGGCGGTGGACGGTCGCGCCCCCCGTACCGACGTCCTGGACTTCTGCCGCATCTGCAAGAAGTGCGCGGAGAACTGTCCCAGCCGCGCCATCCCCTTCGACGACCGGCGGGAGATCGACGGGGCGCTCCGCTGGCAGATCGACAGCGTCAAGTGCTTCCACTACTGGAACGTCGCCGGCACCGACTGCGGTCGCTGTCTCAGCGTCTGCCCCTACTCCCACCCCGACACCCCTAGCCACAACCTGGTGCGCTGGGCCATCCGGCGCTCGGGCTTCGCACGGCGGGCCGCCCTGCGGCTGGACGATCTCTTCTACGGGCGCAGGCCCGAACCGCGTCCGGCGCCGTCCTGGATGGACGTGGAGCTCTAACCCGCGCCCTGCACCGTGCCGGCTCCGTCGAGTGCCCGAGGACGCCCACCGGCCCCAGCCCCCGTTGGCCCGTACGGACGGATGAGTGCGCCGGGACTAGACCCCCCCGCCGTGCACCTGCCCCAACAAGCCGTCGACTACCTCCTCGGCGGGCCTGGGGAGCGCCTGCTGCTGGAACATGAGGATCGTGACGAGGGGCATATCCGCCATCATGTCCAGCAGATCCATGCCCAGCCCGGCGTCCTCATCGCTCTCGAAGAGCGCCTTCATCTGGCTCTCGATCTGCTGAACCACCGGTTCTATCACCTCCCGACCGCGGGGGTCGGCCATCCACTCCCGGAGAGTGGACATCTCGTCGAGCAGACTGGGCAGCTCCAGCGTCGAGGTCAGGGAGACGGTGAGCGTGTGGCGGATGTCCGCCGCCGAGGCCCCGATCAGGATCTCGAACTCGCCATCCTCGGTGATCCACCGGTGGTAACTGGGATGGTAGTAGGCGAAAGCGCGAAAATCGAGAGCGAAGGAGACGCTCTTCGTCTCGCCGGGCTCGAGATCGACCTTCGCAAAGCCCTTCAGCTCCTTGGCCGGTCGCACCAGGCCGGACTCCACGTCACGGACGTAGAGCTGCACGACCTCCTTCCCGGCGACGTCGCCGGTGTTGGTAACGTCCACGCTCACCGTCAGCCCCTCGACGTCCTTGAAGGGGGTCGCCGAGGCCCGGGGATTGCTGTAGGCGAAGGTCGTGTAGCTGAGCCCGTAGCCGAAGGGGAAGAGCACCGGCAGCTCCTTGGCATCGTAGTAGCGATAACCTACGAAGATCCCCTCCCCGTAGCGCACCTCGCCGGCCCCACCCGGCCAGTTGATGTGGGCGGGGTTATCGGCGGCCTTGAAGGGGAAGGTCTCCGCCAGCTTGCCGCTGGGGTTGACCTTGCCGAAGAGGATCTCGGCGATGGCGCCCCCTCCCGCCTGCCCCATCATCCACGCCTCCAGCACGGCGGCGACGTCGGCCAGCCAGGCGCCCATCGCCACCGGCGCGCCGTTGTTCAGGATGACGACGCTCTGGGGCTGCACCTCCGCCACGGCCTCGATGAGGGCCACCTGCTGCTGCGTCAAATCCAGATCGGAGCGGTCGTAGCCCTCCGACTCCTTGAAGGAGGGCAGGGCGATGTAGAGCAGCGCCACGTCGGCGGACTCTGCCAGGCTGACGGCCTCGTCGATCAGATCCTGCCGGAAGGCCTCGTCTGCGGGATAGCCCTCGGCGTAGCGCAGTTCGGCCTGTCCGGCCTGCGCCACTAACGCCTCGAAGGGGGCAGTCACCCGGGTCGGGTTGATGTGGGAGCTGCCGCCGCCCTGGAAGTGGGGGTGCTTGGCGGCCCGACCGATGACCGCGATGCGCTGCGGCGTCTTCAGGGGCAGGATGCCGTCGTTCTTCAGCAGGACCATCCCTTCGGCGGCAACTCTGCGCGCCAGGGTGTGGTGCGCCTCGGCGTCGAAGTCGCCGCCCGTGGGGGTCTCTGCGGCCTTGAAGACGATCTGCAGGATGCGCCGGACCGCTTCGTCCAGAAGGGCCTCGTCCAGCTCCCCGGAGCGCACCGCCTCGACGACGGCCTGCACGTGGTGCGCCTGGGGACCGGGCATCTCCAGATCGAGGCCGCCCTTCAACGACGCGACCCGATCGTGGACGGCGCCCCAGTCCGAGACTACCAGCCCCTCGAAGCCCCAGGCCTCCTTGAGAAGGTCGACGAGCAGCGCGCGGTTTTCGGAGCAGAAGGTGCCGTTGACCTTGTTGTACGCGCACATCACCGTCCAGGGCCGGGCCTCCTTCACGACCGCCTCGAAGGCCGGCAGGTAGATCTCGTGCAGAGTTCGTTCATCCACCTCGGCGCTGATGCTGAAACGCTGGAACTCCTGGTTGTTGGCCGCGTAGTGCTTGAGGGAGGTCCCCACCCCCTGCTCCTGAATCCCGTTGATGAGGCCGGCGGCCAGCTTGCCGGCCAGGTAGGGGTCCTCAGAGTAGTATTCGAAGTTGCGCCCTCCCAGCGGGGAGCGCTTGATGTTCACGCCCGGGCCGAGGAGCACGTCCACATCGAGCGCGCGTCCCTCTTCGCCCAGAGCGCCGCCCATCTCGTGGAGCAGCTCCACGTCCCAGGTCGAGGCCAGACAGGAGGCGGTGGGGAAGCAGGTCGCCGGCAGGCTCTGCGCACCCAGCGCGTGGACGTCCGGGACCCGCCGCACGCCGTGGGGCCCGTCCGAGAGTATCATCTCCGGGACGCCCAGGCGCTCGACGGGTACGGTGGTCCAGGCGCTGGCGCCGGTACAGAGGGCGGCCTTCTCCTCGAGGGTCAGCTGCTCGACGATGGATTCAATGTCGGGGTTCATAGCATTCCTTTCGTTGATTCGTGGGGTATCTTGCAACCCGGCGATGAGCTATCCATGGCTGAAGCGTAAAGCGTGAAACGTGAGGGTCTCACACTTCACGTTTCACGCCCCGGTCTAACTCAAGCGAAACACACCCGATCCGTTTCACTTGGCAAAGGTGTCGTAGACAGAGCGCACCCGGAGCGCCGCCCGGGCCCTGTCCAGATCCCAGCCGGCCGGCAGGGGCGTCGTGAGGCGGACGACCTGACCGGCCGGCAGGTCGACGTAGTTGTCGCTGAAGACGACGTCGGCGCCGGTGAGGCTGCACTCCACCAGACGAGCCAGGGAGCGCGCCGCGAGCTCGATGGTGAGCAGCCCCTCCTGCAGCGTCACGTCGGCCTCGATCTGCGGATCGACCAGGGAGAGGTGCTTGGTGGGGGCAAAGAAAGCGGTCCTGGTGGCCAGGTGACGGTCGCCCTCCCAGAGCTCGGCCACGAAGAGCCGCTCCCGGCGGGTATCAAGGTCGAGGTAGGTCGAAAAGTCGAGCGTCTCGACGGCCGTCACGCTCAAGGGCTCCACCTCTACGGCCTTCTCCCCCGCGGCCAACGTCTCGCCGTCCAGCGTGGTCAGGGCCCAACGGACGGTGCCCGACCACGCTTCGAGCAGGTCGCTGCTGACGAAGATCGACTGGCGGGGAGGATCGTCCTCGATCGAGAGCAAGAGAGGCGCATAGAAGCGGCGGGCGGCGTAGTGCAGAGCTTTCCAGCGCCCATAGTAGTCCAGGCTGGACCACGACGCGACGGGCCAGCAGTCGTTCAACTGCCAGTAGAGGGTGCCCGAGACGCGGTCGGTGTGCCGGCGCCAGTGCTCCACGCCGTAACGAATCCCCTCGGCCTGGAGGACCAGGCTGAGGTAGACCAGCGACTCGAAGTCTTGGGGCAGGCGGAAGGTGTCCAGCATCTGGCTGACGATCAGCGCGTTGCCGCTGTCGTTCTTCTGGTGCTGCTCCATGATGTAGGAGGTCATGTTCCAGTCGGGCTCGTCGGCGTAGGTGCGGATGGTCTCCAGAGGCGGCAGGGCCTGGAAGCCGAACTCGCTCATAAAGCGCGGGTACTGGCTGCGGTAGGCCGTGAAGGGCTTGCGCCCGTGCCACACCTCCCAGTAGTGGGCGTCCCCCTGCTCCTGGCCGTTCGGCTCTTCGAAGGGCACGCCCGACGAGGGCGAGCTGGGCCAATAGGCGGTGTCGGGGTCCTCAGCCGTACACCAGGCGGGAAGGGTGTGGTGGAAGAAGCGATCGTAGGCGGCCTTCATCTCCTGGTACTCGGGCCGTTTCCACCCCCACTCCACCCAGCCCCACTCCATCTCGTTGTTGCCGCACCACAGCGCCAGGCTGGCCCGGTGCCGCAGGCGGCGGATGTTCTCCAGAACCTCCACCTGAACGTTCTCCAGGAAGTCGGGATCGTCCATGGGATAGACGCCGCAGGAGAAGATGAAGTCCTGCCAGACCAGGATGCCGTAGCGGTCGCAGAGGTCGTAGAAGCGCTCGTCCTCGTAGAAGCCGCCCCCCCAGACGCGCAGCATGTTCTGGTGGGTCTCGGCGGCAGAGCGGATGAGGCGCTCCAGGTCGGCCTCCGTCAGGCGCGTGGGGAAGGAATCGGCCGGGATCCAGTTGGCGCCCTTGGCAAAGATGGGCACGCCGTTGACGACGAAGGTGAAGGAGCGCCCCCACTCGTCCGGCTCCTGGCGCAACTCGAGGGTGCGCAGCCCCAGCCGGTATTCGCGCCGCTCCAGCAGGCGGTCCCCTTGCTGGAGCTCGACACCGGTCCGATAGAGCGGCTGCGCGCCGTAGCCGTTCGGCCACCAGAGCTCCGGATCGGGAAGCGTGACGTGCAGCAGGCAGGTGCCCTCCGGTCCGACGGCAGCGCCGGCTTCAAAGGTCTGCCCATCGGGCGCCACGATGCGTAGGGTGGCCGAGCGCGGCGCTTCGTCCCAGCTCTGCACGGCGACGCTGGCCTCGACGGTCACCTCTCCCCCGGCGTGCTGCTGCCTCAGGTGCACCTCTTCGATGCGCGCGCCCGCGTAACCCTCCAATCGGAGATCCTTCCAAATCCCGATGGGCGGTAACTGTGGGCCCCAATCCCAGCCGAACTGGCAGGGCGCCTTGCGCAGATAGGGGCCGCCGGGCAGGGCCTGCGAGACACCCGGCAGGGGGCGGACGGCCTGTTGGGCGGCGGCGTAGCACACGGGGGAATCAAAGACGATCTGCAGCTCGTTCTCTTCGGCGTTGAGCAAGGACTTCACATCCCAGCGATATTGGCGGAACATATTGGCGGCGCGTCCCAACTCCTGGCCGTTCAGGCGGACGGTCGCCAGCGTATCCAGCCCATCGCAGACCAGCCAGACCTGCGGTTGGTCCCGAAGCTCGGGTGCGACGTCAAAGTGGAGACGATACTCCCAAGCGGCTTCGGCCACCCACTGCACGCGACGCTCGTTATCGCCCACAAAGGGGTCGGGGATGCGGTTCAGGGCCAGCAGGTCGGTGTGGACGGAGCCGGGGACCCGGGCCGGGAGCCATTCAGCGGTCCCCGCTTGTCGAAATTGCCAGTTACTCGTTAAAGATTGGGTGTGCATGTCGCCTCCCTGGGGTGTTGGTGATAGTATATCGCAGTGAAATCCTTGCACATTGAGTAAGAAAACGCATACCAAGGCACCAAGAAGAAGTTGGGTGCCTTGGTGGTTTTGCCTTTTGGGTTTCGGCTCTGTCGGTCAGAGGGTCAGACCGTGGAGAGGTCCCACTCTTCGTAGATCTTGGGCACATCGTTGATCAGGCGCTGGGTATAGGTCTCTCGCGGACGCAAAATCACCTCGTCGGCAGATCCGCTTTCGACAAAGCGCCCGCGCTCCATAATGTAGACGCTGTCGGAGACGTAGTACGCCAGCCCGATGTCGTGGGTGATGAAGACGATGGTCATCCCGATTTCGTCGCGCAACTGCATCAACATATCCAGGATCGTGGCGCGCGAACAGGCATCGATCATCGAGGTGGGCTCATCGGCCAGCAGGATCTTGGGCTTCAGCAGGAAGATACGCGCGATCATCAAGCGCTGCATCTGCCCCCCGGAGAGCTCGAAGGGGTACTTGTTGGTCAGCTCCTCAAACTTCAGGTTGACAAAGCCGCACGCCTCGGTCATCATCTCGACCTTTTGGGCGTACGGCAGTCGTCGCCCACCGCGCATGCGAATGCAATCCAGGAGCACCGAGTCGATCTTGTGGAAGATATTGTAAGAGGAGAAGGGGTCCTGAAAGATCGCCTGGATGCTCTTCCAGTACTGCTTTTTCTTCTTGTGCGTGCTGATATCGCGCTCCTGTCCCTGAAAGTAGACCGTACCCTCGGTAGGACTGATCAGCCCCAACAGCATCTTCGCCAACGTGGTCTTCCCGCTGCCCGATTCACCCACGATGGAGATGACCTCGCCCTCGTAGAAACTGAAATCCACGTGATCGACGGCGACCGTCTTCTGACGTCCCATGCCGAAGACCTTGGTGAGGCCCGTCCCGCTCAGGCAGACCTTTCTTTTCTCAGCCATTCTGATACGCCTCCCGCAGCTCTGCTTCCGAAAAGATACAGCGGTAGGTACGACCGCCGGCGAGTTCGCGAAGATCGACAGCATGGCCCCTGCACGCCGGCTGGACGTACTTGCATCGTTCGGCAAAGCGGCAGCCGGAGGGCGGATCCTTGAGGTTGGGCGGAACTCCGGGAATGGCCGTCAATTCAACCTCTCGCAGGCCCTCCTCGGGAACGATGATGGAGCCCATGAGGCCCTTGGCGTAGGGGTGGAGGGGATCGAAGACGGCCTCCTCTGCGCTCGCCTTCTCCACGATCTGCCCCGCGTACATGACCATGATGTCGTCCGTCACGTTGTAGAGCAGCGGCAACTCGTGCGTGATGAAGATCAACGAGTCGATCATGCCGTACTCCATCAACTGCTTCAACATTTTGATGACCATCTTCTGCGACGTGACGTCGAGGGCGGAGGTGGGCTCATCGGCGATCAACACCTTGGGGGAGAGCAGCACCGAGATCGCGATCACCGTGCGCTGTTTCATGCCGCCTGAGAGCTCGACGGGGTACTTGTGCAGCGTACTCTCCGGAAGGCCCAGGGTCTCGAAGAGCTCCACGGCCCGCTGATAGATCTCTTTCTTGCCGGCAGGCGCGTGCTCGCGGATCACGTCCTCGATAAAGTGGATGACCTTCAGCGTGGGGTTGAGGGCGTTCATCGCCGACTGGGGAATGTAGGCGATCTCCTGGCCCAGGACCGATTTGCGAACAGCGTCAGGACGCATACCGGAGATGTTGCGCCCATCGATACGGATCTCACCCTCCATGTAGTGCAGGGGGGGGAAGTAGTAGCCCATCAGGCTGAGGGCGAGCGTCGACTTACCACAGCCGGACTCGCCGGCGATCCCCAACGCCTTTCCCTCCTCGACCGTCAGCGAGACGTGGTCCACCGCGTAGATGCTCTCCTGAAAACGAGTGATGTACCGGGTGGTCAGATCCTTGACCTCTAGCATAACCTTTGACATGGTGCTCCCTCTATTCCCTTAACGCCGGATTGAAGACCTGGTCGAGGCCCGTGTTCATCAAATTCATCGAGAAGGTGATCAGCGCGATGGTGATGAGCACGGGCAAGTAGGCCCACCACTTTCCCAGGATGTGCGCCTGGTAGATCATCGCCCAGTTCATCATCAACCCCAAGGTGGGCACCTCCGTCGTTCTAGGACCCAACCCCAGGATCGACAGGCCGGCCTCCGCCAGGATACCCGAGGAGATCTGCAGGATCAAAGCCATCACCACGTACGAAGCGATGTAGGGCAGGATATCGGCAAAGATGATATACGCGATGGAGTGCCCCGAGAGTTTCGACAGGTTGACGTGGTCGCGATTGCGCAGCGAGACCACCTGCGCCCGCACGGCCTTGGCCGTCCACACCCAGGAGGTGAGCCCGATCACCACAGCGATGGTCACAGCCCCTCGCCGCTCCTGCCCGATGCTGAACGAAATCAGAATCAACAGCACGAAGCCGGGGATGACGATAAAGAGGTTGGTGACGAACATAATGATGTCATCCACCAACCCGCCGATATATCCTGCCACCAGCCCCAGAGTCAGACCGATCAAGGTAGCGATGAGACCGGCGACGATGCCGATCTGCAGCGATACGCGGGTGGCTGCCACGAGCTCCGTCAACACGTCCCTTCCGAAATTGTCGGTACCCAAGGGCAGCACCCGTACATTTGCCACCCGGCTGATGTTGACGTAGTCGGTCTGAGCGACGGCACCCGTCTCCTCCAAGGCGCCTGTGTCCACGTTTCTAGCGGCGATGACCGCGCCCTCGGTGGATAAAATCCCCTTGAGCGAACTATTGAGGCGACTATAGTAGTTGCGCTGGGCATTGGTCGTCCCGGGAATCCGGAGCTGCGGATCGTAGTAAGTGTCCCACAGCCCCAGGAGCTGGACGGTGTCGTCGATATCGATCTCGCCTGCGGGGGCTCCGGCTGCTACGAGCCACTCCTGCATAGCGAGGCGGTCGCGGTCCTTTAACTTGTCGGCGATGCGCTTCACAGCGGCGTTGCGCAGATTCAGGGTGTAGCGCGGGGCACCGATGCTATCATAGACGTTCACGTAGATGCCGGGTTCGAAGAAGGTGCCCTGCGCGATGATGACTAGGGGGGGATCGGTGATGAGCAGCGGGTAGATGAGCACGATCAAGAGAATCGCCACAAAAATGGAAAACCCGACAACAAACTTACCGGACCGAAAAACTTGTCGAATGGTATGTTTCATGACAATCTCTTTCTTTAGGGTTCGTGCAGTTTTATTCTCATAGACCCACTAATCGGCCTGCGCCGCTTTGATGCGCGGATCAATGAAGCCGTACAGGATCTCGATGATGAAGTTCGTAGTCAGCACCATCAGCGTGATAATCAGGGTGGACGCTGAGATCAACGGATAGTCCTGTCCCATGACCCCATTCAAGAGTGTTTGACCAAGCCCGGGATAACTAAAGACGATCTCCGCCACCAGCGCGCCGCCGACCATCGTGCCGACGGACAAGGCCAGGCCCGTGATCTGCGGGAGCATGGCATTTCTGAAGACGTAGCGGATGATCTTGCGATCCTTGATGCCCATGAAACGGGCGAACCTGACGTAATCCGCATTCAGCTCGTAGATAGCCATGGAGCGCATGCCGATCGCCTGCCCACCGATGGCGATCAGGACGACGGACCAGAAGGGCAGTTGGTAGTGGGTGATCACCGACCAGATGAAGTTCCAGCTAAACTCGGGAATCATGTCGTATCCATAGCCGCCGGAGGTGGGGAACCACTCCAATCCGACCCCAAAGATGACCAGCAGAATGATGGCCATCCCGAAGGCGGGGAGATTGCTCACAAAGATACTGACGGGCATGAGGACCTTGTCAAAGCCCCCCTTGACATACGCCGCCAGCGCTCCCAGCGTGTTCCCAATCACCCAGCCGACGATGATGGCCGGGAACTGGAGTGCGAGGGTCCACACGATGGACCCTTTGAGGACATCCGTCACCGTGCGGGGATATTGGCTGAAGGAGAAGCCGAAATCGCCCCGCAACACATTTCTCACGTAGATAAAGAACTGTTCGTGCAGGGGTCTGTTGGTGGCGAAGAGTTCCGTATACTGCTGGTAGATCGCCTGAACCCCTCGGGCGTCGCTCATACCCTGGGCCATCCGTGACACGATGGCAGCGACGGGATCGCCGGGCATCAAACGAGGCAGGATGAAGTTCAAGATGAAGGCACAGACAAAGGTGACCGCAAACCAGCCGAACTTGTTGAGGAAATACTTCCGGTATCCTTTCAACGTCAACCTCCTGAGCCCACGGTAATGGGCAGCCATGTTCCGTTAACCCCGGAACATGGCTGCCTGGCATAGCGTCTAGTTTACGGATTCACCAGCTCCACGTTATAGAGGCAGGCGATGCTCCAGCCGTCGGTGCAATTCAGCGGCGGGATGGGCGGCTCGCTGCCGTCATCCTGGTGCGGGAAGCCCGTCCAAACTGTCTCGTTCACAGTGTGGAAGGACTGCGGACGGTACATGAGGGTGAAGGAGGGCACGTCGGTCAGGTAGATCTCCACCAGTTCGGTGTACATCTCCTGCAGATTCTCCAGATCGGTTTCGCCGGGGATCGCCTTGATCAGCTCGTCGACGCGCGGGTTGACGTAGCCACCCCAGTTACCGCTCCAGTTGCTCGACATACCCACCCACTCTGAGCTGAGCAAGTTGCGGATACGGCCCCAGGGCTGGGTGGGTCCGGCGCCGGCGCTCCACATCATGAAGATATCATAACCTTCGGGAAGGTCGGAATCCGACTTGGTGACAACGGTCTGGTAGACGGACCACTCGGGGTAGTTGGTGGTGATGTCGATGCCGATCTCTTTCCCGGCAGCCGCCACCACCTCGATCGCCGCCTGCCAGTCGGACCAGCCGTTGGGGCAGGTGGCAACGTAGGAGAGCTTCTCGCCGTTGTACTCGCGCCAGCCGTCGCCGTCGGTGTCGACGATACCCGCCTCATCCAGGAGCGCTTTCGCACCCTCGATATCGTTGCCCGCCCACTGCAGATCCTCGACAGCGTCGTGATCGTAGAGGGCCTGCTCACCCGGAGTGGGGTTCATCAGCGAGCGCGGAACCTGATCGAAGGTCGCCGACTGGTTGGTCATCGCGTTGGCGATGATGGTGGGGTAGTCCACGGCAATGGCAATGGCCTTGCGCACCGCCACCTGATCCAAGCCGGGGGCGTTCAGATTGTAGAAAGCGGTGGGGAGGCTGGCCCCGATACCGTAGGGAGGCTCGGGCAGGTAGGTGGAGATGGGCAGCCCGTAGTTTTCCCACAGCAACTGCACGTTGGAGTTGAACTGCTGGCTGACGTCCACCTCGCCCTTCGCCAGAGCCACGGACCCGGCGGCGTTGTCCTTGAAGATGGTATGCGCCAGGTACTTGGGCGCCGGCAGTGCGCCCCACATGGACTCGTCCTGACCCCAGTAGTTGTCATCCCGTACGAGAATCACCTTCGACTCGTCCGCGAAGTACTCGTGATAGGGGCCGGAGTAGACCACGTCCTCGGCGGTATCCGCCAGGAACTCCGTGGCGTCCTCGCCGGTGCGCTCTTCTAGCGTCTGGGTCCAAGCCTTCTGCATGACGTAGTTGCTGCTCACGTAGGCCTCGACGACCAGGGGGTTGATGGCGTTGCCTTCCTCGTCCAGCTTGGCCTTGATCACCACGGTCTGGGCATCCGGAGCCTCGATGTCCTCGATGTAGTCCACGTTACCCGCGCCCGTGGGGGTGTTGTACTTGACATGGGTGGCCCAGGTGTAGGCGACATCCTCGGCCGTGACCGGCGTGCCGTCGCTCCAAGAGGCGGCCTCCTTGATCTTGAAGGTCAGTTCCGTCCGATCTTCGTTCCACGCATAGTCCCCATCGGCCAACAACGGGTACTGCTCGCCGTCGAGCATGTTGTACAGATAGGGGGTTTCGAACATCGTGACGCGGGCGTTGTCTCCCTGGGTAATCGCCATCGCGTTGTTACAACTGGAGGAGTAGGGATTCCAGCAGACAACCGGACCCCACTGTTGGCCGTTGAAGTAGAGGCTCTCCGCACGAGGGAGCGAGCCCTCTTCCTCCTCAGGAGTCACCTCAACCACGACGGTTCTCTCGACCTCGACCTCGACGACCCTCTCGACCTCGACGGTCTCCCGAATCACCTCGGGCGTGGGGGCGGCACAAGCGGAGAGCAACATGCCGAGAAGCGTCAGGATACTCAAGAGTGTAGCAGTGTAGCGTTTCATAGTCTACAACATCTCCTTTTTCGGACTGAGATTTAGTTTTGCTACGACTGATCTGGGGTGAAAACAACGTGGAGTTATTCGATAGCCACCTCCATATACGCAGATGCCGGTAAGACTGCTCCGCATTCATCCTCCCGACGGGATCTGAGTGCCTTCAACAGCCCCGGGTGACAACCTGCCGGCTCTTCTCGCGTCACCTCCTCCTCAACTCAAGGAAAGAGAACCCCAGCAAGGATATGGACTCGACGGTCGATGCAGCTTTCGACTTCTTTTGGGGAAACGCACTCTCTGATCGGGCTACCACTATTTTGCGCTCCTTGCCCGAAGCAGGTCCGTATACGGAGTGGGACCAAGCGCCATCTGGCTCGCTAGGGATCGTCCTCGCACATCCATTGGTGAATGAACAGCTATGTAAATTGTACTGAACAAGTTTGACCTTGTCAAGGAAGTTCGAAGAGCTAACCATCCGCGTCTATCTCACCGGCTGGAGCGCCGGCGACCGCGCTGCGAGTCTGCCGGCCTACTTTCCGTCCTATACAGGACAGTTCTCCGGCTCAGCCGGCCAGATAGGGAGCGAAGATCTCGCGGAGAAAACCCAGGTCCAGATAGGAGGTCACCTTTCTAAAGGTATCCGCGTTCTGCACGGCGTGTTCGCCGGTCTGGTACGTAACCCAGGCCATCGCCGACCAGGAGATCCCCCGCAGGTAGTTGAAGGGATCACGGAGCCGCACACGTTCCACAATCGTATCGCACAGGTGGACGTCGTCAATCACACCCTGGTAGGTCGCGATGAAGTCCGCTTTCTCGCCGGGACTCATCCGGTAGTCGGACTTCCAGAGCGTCGTCATCGGTGCACAGAAGTGGGAGAGGTCCTGTGAGGGATCGCCGTACAGCGGCTTCTCCCAGTCCACCAGGTAGAGTCTCTGTTCCGCACGGTCGGCGATGAAGTTGCCCGAGTTCACCTCGGTATTGATGATCGATGGGTGGGGATCGGCTGCAAAGTAGGCTTCTTGGTGGCGGGCCTCCCCTGCCCAGGCCAGCACCTCGGCGAGATAGTGACGCAGACTGGGGTCCGCCAGGTCCGACTCGAGGTAGACGGGCAGCAGACGGGCACACTCCTCGTAGGTCATCGTCAGCGGTCGCTCCTCCACGATGAGCGGGTGATCCTCGCCGAGGGGAACGGTATGGATACGGGCGAAGAGGCGCGCCGCGTCCTCCAAGTCCCGGCGATAGTCGAGGGGTTGTCCCGGCAGATAGGACATGGCGAGGACGCCATAGGGCAAGAGTTCCCGGCTGTCGTCAACCGCGTAAGGCAGGGGGGTGACCCCGGTCCCCGCGAGGAGGCAGAGTGCGTTGTATTCATAGACGATCTGATCGTCCCGCTGGATCTGCGACCCCATATTCACCCGCAGCACCCACCGGCGGCCCGCCTGCTGCACGATGTAGTTGAGATTGTACTCCCCCTGTGCCAGGGGCAGCGTGGTAAAGGGGGCGGTGGAATCCCAATCGGGGATGCCCGGCAACGAGGCTCTCTGCAGATAGGCCTTGACGTCCGGCAACAGTGCCAGGAGCTTCACCTGACGGGCGCCTCAGCCCTGACCCGGCGCGCCGGGGATACCATGGTCCTCGTTCATACGATCTCTCACCTCTCCACAGCTGCTAGGCGGACCGACCCTCCGGACAGCAGCGTCACCCACGCCCTTCAAAGGTGCGAGAGCCCCTCATCTCGGTCCATCTCGGGGCAGCACAAAGATCTCCACCTCAGACCATCATGCGCCGCGCTTGGCCCCCGTCTACCTGCATCCTGTCCAAATCTAATTATAGCAAGGGTTGGATATCTGACCAGCACTTCTAACCCTGGCTACCCTGAGAGATTCCTCGGCCTCGTGCTCTGCGCCCGGTCCCGCGCTGCACTGGGGACAGGCGCAGAGCACTCCACTCAGAAAGACGGGCTTACAGTGCTGGCTAGTGTTTCAGCGGAGCCTGTTTCACGCCTCGGCCCAAGGGCCTGGAGGACTAGAGCCCTCACCCATCTTCGTCTTCGTCGCCATCCTCCTCCTCCTTGCGCGCCGACCGCACTTCAACCTGCTCTTCGATCGGGGTGAGGAAACGCAGGGTGAGATAGTTGACGAGAGTCAGGAGCAATGCCACCTCGTAACGCGAGAAGCCGACGGCGGCCCCGAGAGCGCCCGTCGTCCAGACGCTCGCGGCCGTGGCCGTTCCCTTGACATTGGCGCCCTCCTTGAGGATGGCGCCGCCGCCGAGAAAGCCGATGCCGCTCATCAGACCCTGGATAATGCGCGCCTGAGCATTGTCACTGCCGGGTTCCACGAGCGCCACAGCGACCAGCACGTAGCCGCAGGTGGCGACGGCGATCAGGGGGAAGGTGCGCAGACCCATGATGCGCGTGGCGCGCTCCCGCTCCCAGGCGATGGGCAAGCTGAGCAGGAACGCGACGAGTACCTGCACCAGGGCCAGGGCCAGAAAGGCCCAGTCAAATCTGAACCACTCCATCTTTCCTCCTTCACTAGGTGACGCGCTTGCGAATTTCATCGGCGATGAAGACGGTGCTCGAGACGAGCAGGACGATGCCCCACTCCCCGAGAGCCAGAGGCTCCGTCCCCAGCGCCTGCTGCATGAAGGGCAGCAGGGTCGAGCCGACCTACAGGAGGACCGAGAGGGCAATGGCCCCGAGTAGGTAGGGGTTGGAGAAGAGACCCAACCGGAAGACGGACTTCTCTCGAGAGCGACAATTAAGGGCGTTGAAGACCTGGAACATCGCCAGCGTCGTGAAAGCCATCGTCCGCGCCTGGGTGAGCTCCCCATTAACGTTTGCCGTGACGAAGACCGCCAGCGTGCCGACCGCCACGAAGAGGGTGTTGAGCAGGATCTCGCGGTTGATGATGCGCGCCTCGCGAGCGCGCGGCGGCTCGTCCATCACGTCGCCCTCCTGGGGCTCCAACGCCAGGGTAACATCGAGCAGGCCATCGGTCACCAGGTTGACCCACAAAATCTGAACCGGGGTGAAGAGCAGCGGGTGCCCCGGCAGGAAGGCCAGCGCCGTCAGCAGGGCCAGATCCTCCCCGACGTTGGTCACGAGCAGGAACTTGACCACCTTGCGGATGTTCTGGAAGACGACGCGCCCCTCCTCCACCGCGTTGACGATGCTGGCGAAGTTGTCGTCGATGAGCACCATCTCGGCGGTCTCCTTGGTCACGTCGGTGCCGGTGATGCCCATCGCCACGCCGATCCCGGCGGCCTTGAGGGCCGGTGCGTCGTTGACGCCGTCGCCGGTCATCGTCACGACGTGCCCGTGTCGCTGCAGCGACTCCACCATCCGGTGCTTATGTCCGGGCGAGACCCGCGCGAAGACGGGCACCTGCTCGATCACCTCGTCGAGTTCATCGTCGCTCAGCTTCTCCACGTCCATCCCCGTCAACACCCGCCCATCCTCACCCAGAATCCCCACCTCGCGGGCGATGGCCTGGGCGGTGAGCTTGTGATCGCCGGTAGCCATCAACACGCGGATCCCGGCCCGCTTGCAACGCTCGATGGCTTCGGGCACCTCCGCACGGGGCGGGTCGATCATGCCCGTCAGTGCGGTGAAGATCATGGCCCGCTCGCCGGACTGCAGACGCCCCTTGAAGTCCCCCACCTCGTCCCGGGGAATCTCCTCGTAGGCCAGCCCCAGAACGCGCAACCCTGACTCGCCATCTGCTGCGCCCTCTCGTGCAACTCCGCCGCCTGCGCCTCGGACAGGGAGGAGATCTCACCGCCCTGTCCGAGGCGCAGGCGGCGGAGAGCTCCAGAACCTGCTCAGGCGCCCCCTTCACGTAGACCCACACCTGCCCATCCTTGGGCAGTTCGTCGAAGGTAGCCATGTACTTGGTCTCGGAGCTGAAAGGGATCTCTTCGATCCGCGGGAACTCCCGCTCCAGATTCTCCTTGTGTCGTTCGACCTCGTCGGAGGTAAGCCCACAGTGATCGCTCTCCAGTGCCTCGAGGGCTTCCTCCGCCCCCATTCGATGCCAGCTACGTTGTGTCATCCACTCTCTTTGAAAATAGTTGCAGGTTGCGAGTTGAAAGGTATCACGATTCACCGTAGGAGTATCAGCCGGTCGATCCACATCGCCAGAAAGAGGGCGCCGAGGTAGATGAGGGTGAAGAAGTAGAAACGCCGCACCACCGGCCCCTCTCCACCGCGGCGCATCCGAACCGCCAGCCCCAGGAAGAGGGCTCCGAGCCCCCCGGCCGCGACGGCGTAAAGAGCTCCCAGGGTGCCTGTGATAACCGGAAGAGCGGTCAACAGCACCGTGAGGGCCGTGTAGGCGAGGATGCGACGGCGCGTGGTCTCTGCGCCCCGTACCACCGGCAGCATGGGGACACCGGCCCGGCCATACTCCTCCCGGCGCATCAGGGCCAGCGCCCAGAAATGGGCCGGCGTCCAGCAGTAGACGATGGCCGCCAGAACCCAGGCCGCCGGCGAGAGCGTGCCGGTCACCGCCGCCCATCCCACGAGGGGCGGAACCGCGCCAGCCAGCCCGCCGATGACTACATTCCGGGTCGAACGCCGCTTCAGCCACAGCGTGTAGACGAGCACGTAGTGCAGGAAGGCGCAGAGCGCCAGAATCGCAGCGAGCGGATGCGTGCCGAACCACAGGACCAGGAGGGAGAGGAGACCCAGCAGGAGGCCCAGAATCAAGGCGTTCGCAGGTTCAAGCCGTCCGGAGGGGAGCGCGCGATGACAGGTGCGCTTCATCTGCGCGTCGAGGTCCCGGTCGAGGTAGCAGTTGACCGCTCCCGCTCCCCCCGCGGCCAGATAACCGCCCAACATCGTCAGGAGGACGCGTGAGAGGGAGGGATCTCCACCCGGCGCCAGAAACATGGCCACGAGCGCCGTCAGCAGGAGGAGGACGGCGACCCGCGGCTTGGTGAGGCTCAGGTAGTCCCTGCAGCTGGAGACGAACCCCTGATGGTTAACGGCGCGCAGGTCTCCTTCCGCCGGGGCGCGAGAAGGCACCCGGGGCTTAGGACGTACCAGAACGGTATCGTGCTGGTTTGCGGGGTCGCCCTCAATCAATGAGCCGCCCCTCGTCGTCCAGGTACTTCTCGTGAATTCCGTCACCGGCCAGATAGGAGAGCGCGAGCAGCGGGCCGGTAGGATTCATGCCGGCGTTCTGGGGATAGAGCGTCGCCCCGGTCACGAAGACGTTGGGCGTATCCCAGACCTGACCGTACCTGTTGGTCACCGAGCGCTCCGGATCGGTACCCATGATGGCCCCACCGGTGATGTGCGTGCTTTGGTAGGGGTAGATCTCGAAGGCCCCCAGCTCCTCCGTTACCGTCATCCGGTCTGGGCCCATGGCCTCCATGATCTCCCGACAGCGCTGCGCGATGAAACGGTAAAGGTTGCGGTCGTTCTCGTGCCAGTCGAAGGTGAGGCGCAGCAGCGGGCGACCGAAGGCGTCGGTATAGCGGGGATCGAGATCCATGAACTGGTCGTCGTAGGGCAGACTCTCTCCCTGAATAACGATAGGTACCACGCCGTCCCAGTTGCGGCGCAGATTCTCCTTCCACGCCGCGCCCCACTCCTCGCCCCCTCCGGCCAGACTGCCCACCTGATTGAAGAGCGGGGGATGCGGCGGCGGCGCATCCTCGCCATTCTCCTCCGCGCCCGTACCGGCTCGCAGTGAGGGCATGGCGAGGGTGGAGGTGAGCGGGTCGCGCGCCCCTCCGCCACAGGTGATGGAGGCCCCTCCGATGAAGTCCAGGTCACTGTGATCGAAGTTGTCGGCGTTGAAGTCGTGGATCACGTCCTGGAGGACCGAGTTGCCCATATAAAAGTTCAACCGCCGGTCCTCGAAGATCCCCGTGACCGGACTCGTGATCAGCTGGTAGGTCAGGTTCTTGCCCACCCGTCCCCGGTCGTTGCCGATGCCGTCGGGATGGGCGCTGCTGCGCGAGAGGAGCAGCAACCGCACGTTGCTGAGAGGGTAAGCCGACAGAATGACGATGGCGGCGGGCTGTTCGTGCTCCTCCCCCGTGGTCAGGTCGATGTAGCTGACGCCGGTAGCCAGCCCATCGGAACCTGTGTTCACCTGCGTCACGTAACTGTGAGGGCGCACCTCGTACAAGCCGGTCTCCAGGGCAAGGGGGATATGATCGGTGATGGCGCTGGCCTTCGCATCGACCTCACAGCCGAAGCGCACGCAGAAGCCGCAGTAGAGGCAGCCGGCACGCACCCGCCCCGAGAGGCCCGTGTAGGCCCGGGAGAGAATCGCCCCCGGTTGCCGGAAGGGATGGTGGCCGAGCTCCTCGCAGGCGTCGCTGAACATCGCCGCCGAGAGGCTGCGCTCGAGAGGTGGCAGGGGATAGGGCCGGCTGCGCGGCCCCTCGAAGGGGTTACCGCCGGGCTGAATTTCACCCCGCAGGTTGCCCGCTTGCCCCGTCACACCGATATCGTAGTCGACGGCGTCGAAGTAGGGCTCCAGCTCCTCGTAGGTCAGGCCCCAATCCTGAACCCGGGCACCCTGGGGGAGCTTGCCCGCGCCGTACCGCGCGACGTGGTGGGAGCGGTAGCGAAAATCCGAGGGGTAGAAGCGCCAGTGCTGCGCGGCCCAGTGCACGCCGGCGCCGCCGAGGCCCTGCCCGGGATGGAAGGCTCCGTACTTGCGCACAGGCAGGGAGGGCGCGGCCGGATTGGGACGCCAGGTCCAGGTCTCCTGACCCAGGTTGACCATCATGGCGTTGCGCACACTGTGAGAGAGGTGATCGTGGTTGTGGTCGAAGTAGGGCGCGGTCGCCCGGACCGGCCCCTGCTCGAGAGAGACGACGCGCAGACCCGCAGCGGTCAGCTTCCACGCCAGAATGGCGGCGGTCCACCCCGCCCCCACGGTGACGACATCCACCCTATTTTGTACGGTCATATTCGATCCCCTCCAAAAGTAAGGTCCGTAGTCAAAAGTCGAAGGTCAAAGGTCGTGACGTCTGCCCGCTACGCGCGCCCGTTTTAGTAACCAACTCAGTGATCCTCACCATAGAGCTCACTTTGATGACCGTAGCGCTGATCCAACCGCCGTGCGGGCGACGCGGGCCAGGGGCTGCGAGGGCGCGAGTAGTTGAACGGGGGGAGATCCTGCAACCCCCACGGCTCGCGTTCCAGCCCGCCCTCCACCTGGACTTCCCAGGGGAGATAGGCTCGTTGTGCGCCGGGGAAGCCTACCAGCCGCCAGCCGATCTTGTCGCGATTGCCGCCGTAGACCGGGTCGCTGAACATCCCCTCCATCGTGCCCCGCCGCAGAACCTGGAAGAACTGGTGCGCTCCGAAGGGCTCAAAGCCCTCCGCCTCCCCCTCGACCAGCGCTTCGACGACCGCCTCCTGCTCCGCCTCGCTCAGTTCCACGAAGTCGCCACCGTACTGCTGTTGAGTATAGGCATCCAGCGCTTGCAGGCCCGTCCGGTAGACCTCGGTGGGGGCCAGGGGAGATTGGTAGCCGTAGCGCTCGATCTCGTCGGCAGCCACCCAGATCACGTCGGAAGCGTCCGCATCCGCAGGCGGCGCGTCCCCCTCGTAGATCCGGACCTGAGGCCCCTGCAGATAGGCGGGTTGCGTGTAGCCCTCTTGATAGGCCAACATGTTGTCGATGTAGGTGGTGACGCCGGCTTCCCTCGCGCCGGGATCACCGGGGGCGCCGGGCAAGATGCGCTCCGTCACCGCCTCCACGGTCGCCGCCTCGTGGGGGGTGAAGAAGCGTAAGCGCGCCGGATCGAAGGGCGCGCCGGGCACGGGCTGCACGGCTGCGTAGACCTCCGAAATGTCGTCGCCGCCCGGCATCTGCCGCGGCGGTAAGGGGGACGGCTCCTCGTCACCGCCACAGCCCGTCACGAGCACCGTGCCCGCGATCAACGTCAGCTTCAAGAACCGCCGCCGCGTCATCCGGAGCACGTCCGTTGAGGTCGAGCGGGGTTCAAGTCCGGTCTCGGGAGAAAGTGTCATCTCTCTACTCCTATCTCTGGCAATTTACAGCGAGACGAAGCGCTTCACGTGGGGTATCCTCACCGTGCAGCGCCGACGTCCTCCGGGGAGATGCTCGAGGCAGCGTTACCCCAGGTATTACGGATGTAGGAGATCACAGCCGCAATCTCCCGATCGCTCAGCTCGCCGCCGAAAGCGGGCATCGCACCGCGTCCGTGCACCACGATCTCGATCACGCGCTCGGGCTCCCCGGTGACCCGCTCGCTGCCGGCGAGGACCGGATAGGCGCCACCCGCACCATCTCCCTGCCCCCCATGACAGCGCGCACAATTCTGATCGTAGACGGATTCCCCCAGCGCCATCAATTCCTGTTCTCCGGTGGCCTCCGTCTCCGGGGTCGGGGACCCGGGGGGCGTGCCCTCAACAGGGGATGCAGTCGGGGTTCCGGTCGGGGTTCCGGTCGGGGTTCCACTCGGGGTGCCCGCGGCAGGAGGTGCAGCCGGGGCCCCGGCGGGCGTTCCCTCGACAGGCGCGGTGCTGTAACCGCCGTCGACGAGGGTGTAAAGGTAAGCCGCCATGTCGCGGGCATCGCTGGTCGTAACGCCCATATCGGGCATCGCAATGCCGGGCTTCACCGACTGCGGCGCCTGAATGAAATGCATGAGATTATCCGGTTCATTGATCAGCAGACCGGCGATATACCAACGCTCTCCCCAGTCGGTGAGGGGGGGACCGATGGTAGCGTCGGCGCCCCGGATTCCCGGAATCACGTGGCAGGAGGTGCACCCGTAAGCCGAGAGCAGCTCCTGTCCCCGCGCAGCATCCCCTCCAGGGACAGCGGCGACGGGCCCGCGCTCCGACTCTGTCGCGCACGCGGTGAGGGTGAGCAGGGTGAGAGCGATAAGCAGCCGAAGGGAAGCCACCGTTATGCGCTGCATCAAATCCGTCCTTCCATGGTGCAGGGGTTCAAGAAGAAGATCGGGATGGTCGCCATCAGGATGGCCAGCAGAAAGACCCCGCTTGCCAAGAGGCCCGCATAGAGCATAAAGCCCTTGCGGCTGCCCTCCATCTCGCCGATGAGATTTCCCCGCGCCTCCTCGCTCAACTGGCGCCAGGAACTCCAGGCGACCAGACCGGCGGCCACTGCGACCCCGATCAGGAGCGCCGAAGCCACGTACATGAGGATCGGTCCGCTAAGGGCGCAGGTCACCGGTACCAGGACGTAGACGACGACCAGATGCACAAACCAGGCCCCCGCGGCACCGAAGGTCCCAAACCAGAGCCGAAATCCTTCGGGTTCAACTGTCCGTTCCTCGACCACGCTTACTCCCTCCTCTCACTCTGCATGCCCCCAGGTGAGGGCGCGTTAGGCAATACCCTGCTCTGCTCCCATGATCCTCGCGCCGGCTGACCACGTCATCCTCAAGAGTCCCCTAGCGCTCCTGGCAGCCCGGTCATCACGGCGGTTGGAAATCTCTTGCGCACCCCGACCTCTCCCTAAAAGACGTAGTGGGAGAGATAGAGGGTGAAGAAGAGAGGCACCCACACGACAACCACAAAATGCCAGTAGAGACCATTGATCCGCACGCCGAGGTTGCGGTCCTCGCTAAAGTAGCCCCGCGCCGCGGCGGTAAAGACCACGGCGACCTTCAGCAGGACCGTGATCACGTGAGCGGAGTGGAAACCCGCGATGGTCCAGGTGATGGAGCCGTAAGCGTTGGTGGCCCAGTTGTAGTCGTAGGCGCTGTACTCGACCGCCTTGAGCGCCAGGAAGACGGCGCCGAGTACGAAACTGAGGGCCAGACCGACCTTCAGGTTACGCACGTTTCCCTTCTTGATACTCGAGTCCGCCCAGTACATCGGGGCGCTGCTGACGAACAGAATGACCGCAGCGATGGAGGGCAGCAGCAGGTCAGGTTTGGAGATGCCCCCGAGGGGCCATTCGGGCGCGTAGAAGCGCAGGTAGAAGTAGCTGACGATGAGGCTGATGAAGAAGACGGCCTCGATGGTAATCAGTCCGATCATCCCCCACCAGAGGGGCGCGCGCGGATCGTTTGCGTTGAGCGGCAGCTCCGCGGGTGCCGGATAGCGCTTGCGGCCCAGCTCCATGCTCATACCTCCTGCTCCTTTTCACGATGCCTTCCGGGCCAATTCCAGAGCACGATGGCCGCAAAGGCGATCAACGCTCCCACGGGCACCAGCCAGAGGCTCAGCAGCGCACCGTAGAAGGCTACCGTCCCTCCGATGGCCATGAGGAAGGGGGCGATCCCCGGGCCGGCGACCAGCAACCGCTGTTCGGGTTCACCGTCGAGGGTCGAGGTGCCGATGGTCAACCGTTCGTTCTCGGGCAGATCGTAGGCGACCTCGCAGCCCTCCTGCCCCCGGTCCAACGCATACCACAGAGGCATGCGGCTGCCCACGCAGGGCACCTGCTCGAAGTTGTAGGGGGGCGGTGGCGAGGTCGTGGCCCACTCCAGGGTGCCCGCCTCCCAGGGATCATTCCCCGCTCGCTCGCCGCCGGTCAGGCTCTTGAGGACGTTGAACAACGTCAGCGCAAACCCGGCGCCCAACCCAAGCGCGCCGAGCCAGGTGATGGTCATGGGCGTACCCCAGCCCAACCCCTCCATGTAGGTATACATCCGGCGCGGCATCCCCCGGAAGCCCGTGTAGTGCAGGATGAAGAAAGCGACATTGAAGCCGATGAAGGCCATCCAGAAGCTCCAGCGCCCCAGTTTCTCGTTCAACAGCCGCCCGGTCAGCTTGGGAAACCAGTAGTAGAGCATACCGACCAGGGGAAAGACCGCGCCACCCACCAGCACGTAGTGGAAGTGAGCGGTGACGAAGTGGCTGTCGTGCACCTGCCAGTCGAAGGGGGGCGCCGCAACCATGACGCCGGTAATGCCGCCGATGACGAAGAGTGGGATAAACCCGAGGGCCCAGAGATAGGCAGCCTTGAAGACGGGCTTAGCTCCCAGCCAGATAGTACCGATCCAGGCAAAGACCTGGACTCCACTGGGGATGGCAATGGACATACTGGCAGCGGCAAAGAAGGTCATCGCCAGCACCGAGAGCTCACCGGCAAACATGTGGTGCACCCACAACCCGAAACTGATGATCCCGATGAGGATCTGCGAGAGCACGACGGGCAGGTACCCTACCAGCCGGCGGCGCGAGAAGACCGGTACAATGGTGGAGACTATCCCAAAGGCGGGGATGGCGATGATGTAGACCTCCGGGTGCCCGAAGAACCAGAAGAGGTGCTGCCAGAGGAAGGAGGTGCCGCCCCCCGGAATGCGGAAGAAGTGCGTGCCTACGATCCTGTCCAAGGCCAACATCAGGGTAGCGAGCATGAGCGAGGGCATGGCGAAGATGATCATCAGCGAAGCGATGAGGATCGACCAGACGAAGACAGGCATCCGGTTGATGGACATACCCGGCGCGCGCATCTTGAAGATGGTGATGACCAGGATCAGAGCCGCGGTCAGGTTGGCCGCCTCCAGAAAGGCGATGGAGAGCGCGTAGAGGTCGACGTTGATGCCCGGCGAGTAGGTCGGTCCCGCCAGGGGCGTGTAGTTGAACCAGCCGGCGTCAGGGGCTCGGCCCAGGAGGAGCGCGATCCACAGCGCCACGCCGGAGAAGAGATAGACCCAGTAGGCGAAGGCATTCAGTCGGGGGAACGCCACCTCCCGCGCGCCGATCAGCAGGGGGACGAAATAGATCCCCAACCCCAGCATGATCGGTACCGCGAAGTAGAACATCATCGTCATCCCGTGCATGGTGAAGAACTGATTGTAGGCTTCCGAGGAGAGGACCCCCAAGCCGGGCTGTGATAACTGGGTGACCATAGTCAGGGCCAGCAACCCCGCCAGGACAAAGAAGGTGAAGGCGGTGATGATCCAACGCAGACCGATCTTCTTGTGATCCACGGCGGTCAGGATGGTGGTCAGCCCCCTCACCCGGGGAGGGTGGCTCTCGTACGGCTCCAAAGCAGTGGTGGCCATAGGTGCTCCTTCAGCGTAGAGTTTCCAGATAGGCGAGCATCTCCTGCAGCTCCCCGCCGGACATCGGCATGGGGGGCATGAGATTACCCGGTTTGAACTGCTGAGCATCGATAATCCAGGCGGCCAGGTGACCGCGCGTGTTGGGCAGGGTTCCGGCCCCCAGCTCCTGCCGGCTGGCGAGAGTGGTGAGATCGGGGCCGAGGGTCCCGGTCGCGTTCGTCCCCCGGACGGTGTGGCAGTAGACGCATTCGGAACCGAGGAAGACCTGCTGCCCCCGGAAGATGAGGTCGTTGTCCAGGTCGGTGCTCGGCGCTGCCTGCTGCTGGGACGCCCACATCGCGAACTCCTCCGGGGAGTGGGCGATGACCAGAAACTGCATCTTGGCGTGTTGCCGCCCGCAGAACTCGGCACACTGCCCCCGGTAGGTACCCGGTTCGTCCGCTTGCAGCCAGATGCGGCCCTCTTGGTCGGGCATCATGTCGCGCTTGCCATGCAGTTCGGGAACCCAGAAGGCGTGGATGACGTCGTCGGACTGCAAGGTGAGCGTAACCGGTTGACCGGCAGGAACGTGAATCTCATTGGCCGTGGTGAAATCATAACCGGGGTAGTGCACGCTCCACCACCACTGATAGGAGTGGACCGCAATCACGACCTCGGAGGGCGCAGGGGGCTCCTCCAGATCGACGGTGATGTAGGTATTGTAGACCATCAGGCCCAACACAATCAGGCCGGGGACGACGACCCCGCCGAAGGTCACTAGGCGCCGGGCAAACGCATCCTTGTTCTCCGGCCGCTCTCGCCGCCGTAGGGCCATGATCATCAGGGCCATCACCACGATGAAAACAACCAGGCTGGTGAAGAACATCACCCACCACAGATCGGCGATGGCGGCGGCGGCAGGGCCGGCGGGATCGAGGGCACGCACCCCGCAACCGCTCAGCAAGAGCAGAAGCAAGCTTCCCCAACCTAGGGACTTCTCGAGCAACAGCGTACGCTTCTCAGGGGATTGCTGATCATTCAAGGTACTCCTCCTTGGATTGGTACCCGCAAGTAGGCCGTGATCAAGCCTGTGGCAATAATAAAGAAAGTGACCTCTTGTTAAACAGGGTAACATACCCCGCACAAGAAGTAAATGTATCGAGGATATATCTTCCAGACACAGATGAGGATATAGAAGCGCCGTAACGACTCGGTCTCTGAGGGCCGCGGCCCCTGCGCCGGGAGCAAAGCCTTTATCTGCGGACTAGAAGGGAGCAGGGGCTGAAGACCCGGCACTCCCCGGCCTGACTCAACAAGGAAGAGGAATGCTCTACCGGCCGAGTCGTAGCGACCCGCCCCTCAGAAGGGCCACAGCAGGGGCAGGAGCACCGCCGACAAGATGACGGTCAGCAGGAGAAGACCGGCGCCATAGCGCAGATAGTCCAGCGGGCGGTAGGAGCCCGGCTTCTGGACCAGCAGCGGAGCCGGATGGCCCATGGGCAGCAGGTAGGTAGCCGAAGCACCGATGATCACCGCGACCGCCAGAGGACGCGGATTGACCCCCATCAAGGCTGCCGTATCCAGAGCCACGGGGGTCATGATGACCGCCACCGCCGCCCCGTGCATGACCTGGGTCAGCATCAGCGCCAGGAGAACGATCCCCACCAGCACTGCCAGCGGTCCCCACTGCCCCACCGAGCCGGCGACCAAGGTGGAGAGCAGTCCGGCAGCGCCGCTCTCTTCCATCGCCAACCCCAGGGGGTACATCCCCCCGATCAGGAGGACGGTGCGCCACTCTACACTCTCGTAGACTTCGCGAGGCGTGAGAACCCCCAACAGCAGCATCAGCGCGCCGCCGCCCAGAGCACCCACCGCAATGGGCAAGAGATCGAAGGCGGCGCTGAGCACCACCAGGAGCATGATCAACGTGGCCCAGGGCGCCAGATGGCGCAGTTCGCGCGGGGCCTCCTCTCGACGGGGCCGGCTGAGCCAGAGAAACTTCGGCTCAGGGTCGAAGGAGCGCACGTTCTTGCGCGACCCATAGAGCAAAAGGGCGTCCCCCTCCTTGAGAGGTTCGAAGCCGACGTCGGTGCGCACGGGATGGTCAACACGCCACAACCCGATACCCGTCAGCCCATGTCGTCCCCGGAAGCCCATCTCGGCGAGAGTCTGCCCCACTGCCGCGGAGCGCGGAGGGACGACCACCTCGACCATCTCCGCGCCGGAGACGGTAAACTCCTCCTGGAGGCGGGGAGGTCCCAGCAGATCCAGATCTGCCGCTTCCGCCAGGCGCTCCACCCGTCCGCGCCGCCCCACCACGAGGAGGACGTCCCCCGCTTCCAGGGTCCACGCCTGCCTGCGGGCCGGGTACACTTCGTGATTCCGCAACATGGAGAGCACGCTCAAACCATAACGGTTGCCGATGTTGGTCTCCGCCAGATTCTGCCCTACCAGGTGGGATTCGGGCTTCAGGGAGAGCTCCCAGAGCCGTTCCTGCATGTCGTAGGTGCGCATCAACTCCTCGGTGGACTTGCCGCGCTCCTCGGAGGGGTCCGGCTGCCGTTCGGGAAGCAGCACAGGCGCCAGCAAGAGAGCGTAGAGAGTGAAAGCGCTCACCAGTGCCAACCCCACAGGGAAGAGCGTCAAGAAGTTCAGGGAGGGCGCGCCCGTGTCCCGCAGCAAGCTGTCGACCACCAGGTTATGGGAGGAGCCGATGAGGGTAAAATTTCCCCCGGCCAGCGCAGCCATGGCGAGGGGCAGCAGCAGGTGGGTGTGGGGAATACCCTTCTTGCGGGCCAGGCGCAGGATCACCGGGATGAAGAGGGAGACCGTGCCGATGTCGCTGATGAAGCCGGAGAGAAAGCCCGGCAGCATACTGCTCATCACCATCAAGCGTTTCCCCTCGCCGGTCGCAAGGTGCTCGATCCGCTCGGTGATCCAAATCACAGCGCCGCTGCGTACCAGCCCCGCGCTCAGGACCAGTAAGCCGGCGGTGGCGATCACCGCCTCACTGCTGAAGCCGCTCAGCGCCGTCTCCGCATCCAGCAAGCCCGTCACCACGAGGGAGACGAGCACCAGTACCGCCACCGCATCCGAACGCAGCCAACCGGTGATAAAGAGGACCATCGCCGTGGCCAGAATTCCAAACACCATCCCGATTTCCCAGGACATCTTCACCTCTCTTGCTGTAGACACTCCTTGCTAAACCGCCCTTGAGGGGGTTGAACTCCCCCTTCCAAAGCCTGCACCCGGCTCTGATTTGGGTGCGTTTCAACTCGGATTGTACCTGCATTTGTGATTTTTGACGATAGGGTCCAGGATAGCGTATCGGCATCTCCAGAAATGTCCACCCTGTTCCCGGCGGCCGCCCACAACTGCTGCCGGAATCGACCGCGCCGTCGAGAGGGTGGCCCACCCGGTGAAGCGCCCCGGCCCGGGTCACCCTCTTCACAGCCCCCCACCGAAAAGCGGGGAGACCAACAGCGCCAGGGTAATGAGACCGATGGCGATGGTCAGCCCATAGGCGAAGGCGTTCTGCAACCCCGAGTTCCGCCACTCCCCCATCAGCTGCCGGTCGTTGACCAACCGCAGCACCAACACCAGCAGCACCGGGAGGAGGATGGCGTTCATCGACTGCGAGAGCCACATCAGTGGGAAGAGCGGGATGCCGGGGATGAGCACTACCAGGACCCCCAGGACGATGAGCGCCACGTAGATGCCGTAGAAGATGGGCGCGTTGCGCGGCCGATTATCGAGCCCACGTTCCCAGCCGAAGGCCTCGCAGACGGCGTCGGTCGTGGAGAGCGGCAGGACCGAGGCCGCCAGGAGCGAAGCGCCGAGGAGCCCCATCGAGAAGAGGTAGGCCAGCAGCGTGCGTACGTCCGCCTCGTCCTCGTCGTCCACCAGCTGGAGCAGCTGGGCCGTGGTCTCGTCTCAGTATATGATCGGTGGGGCAAATATCAAAGGGGTGTGTTTCACTTGAGTTAAACCGAGGCGTGAAACGTGAAACGTAAAACGTGAGGGCTTCACGTTTCACGCTTTACGTTTCAGCCATGGATAGCTCACAACTGGATTGAAACACACCCATATCAAAGAGCCCTACCCGCGTCTTTAACACCGGTCACCGGTACCGCAGAACACCCAGGCCGTTGCGCACAAGAAGCGCCCCGATCAAGTTGGAGAGCCTTGCAGCTCTATTCTACCGGAGAATATGAGAGGGCCAGCCTGTGGAATAGGGGGTGAAACGCCGGGGCACGAACACCTCCGCCTCCGGGGCGAGCCGGGAGAGCCGCGCGGTGAAGCGGCTCAGGTCCACGCGCCGCAGCGGGGGCCAGCCCCAGCGCGGCGGCGCGAAGGAGGGGCGCGGGGGCGCCGCCAGCGGCTGGAGGAAATCGTCCCAGTGGATGGGGACCACCCACCGGGGAGCCACGGCGCGGAGCAGCGGGGCAAAGCGCTCCGGCGCGCCGAAGGGCTGGACGAAGAGCACGTCGGCGGGCGGCGCCGGGCCGGGCAACACCCCGCTCCAGTAGAGCCAGCGCACGCCGCCGGCTTCGATCAGGAAACTGAAGTCCTCATCCATCCTGTAGTGCCAGGGGCGGG
>DAOTVC010000125.1:0-27673 GCA_034437215.1 Anaerolineae bacterium
TTGGTCGGGCCAGAGCAGGCCCGCCAGGAGCTCGCGGCGGTGGGGGCGCCCGATCTCGACGGCCAGATAGGCGAGGAGGGCTCGTACCTTGTCGGTGCCGAAGCGGGTGACCTCCTCGCCGTGCAGCAGGACACGGAAATGGCCCAGCAGGGAGATGGTCAGGGTCGTCATGCCCCCATTATACTCTGCTTATGGGACTCCGTAAAAGAGCGCATGAGACTCTACTGAAGAAAGGCTAGCTAACCGCAGAGAGCGCCAAGAACGCAAAATGGTACCTGCTCCTTGTTCGTGGGTGCCGCATTGAAGGATCAAGTTCCTGGAAGAGATAGGCTCCATGGCGCCTAGGAGTGCACTACCGAGGATCAGAGGATGCTCTCCCCCAGGGCCAGTGTCAGGTTGACCATCTTCCTACATTGTACGGTTACGGAGGGGCTGTGTCATCCGCACCCTAGGCCCGGGGTTTACGCTCGGGAGGGTGGATAACCGGGAGGTGCTCGAAGAGACCTTAGGTGGGTAGGGAGACCTCCTCCCACTGTTGGGGCAGGGTGACGGTCACCACGCGGAAGATGAGGGGGGGCAGCTGCGCGGGGTGCCCCCTGTGCGTTGAGGGGCCGCACTCGTGACAGACGGTGCGAGGGGGAAAGGTGATCCTGCCGCAGTGAGTGCAGGGCAGCCCTTCCAGCCGGTAACGGGCTCCCTTCAGACGCCAATCGATGGCTAGTTTCCCTTCCATGGCTCTACCTCCTGGCTACGTTTCCTTGGCCGTGCAGCAAAAGGTTTAAATTCAGTATAAACGATTTAAGGGAGGGAGTCAATAGCCAATTGGCAATACCAGCCTTGGACATACAAAGCCGCCGGACCTCAGGTCCGGCGGCTCCTGTGCAAACGATAACTAGCCCTCGACGAGGGCTTCCTTCTGAGGGACGCAGACGACGTAGTGCGCCTCTTCTGCCGTCTCCCGGGGTGCCTGCTCGACGGGGCAGCCGCACTCCGAACAGATGGCGCGCGGCGGGAAGGAGAGCGCGCCACAGTGCGCGCATTTCACACCTTCCATCCGATACCGCGCTCCCTTCAGCCTCCAATCGATCGCTATCCTGCCTTCCATGGTCTCCTCCTCTTGAAATCTACTGGGCCTGTTGTTGTAGTACCGGGCGAAACTTGTAGCCGTAGATGATGGTGCCCTCCTCGCCCTGGGTGCGCAGCTTGCGGGTCACCATCTCCACCTCCATGCCGATCTGTACGTCCTGGGGCGCCACGTCGGTCAGCTGTGCGGTGACCATGGGGCCCTCCACCAGCTTCACCAGTGCGACGGTGTAGGGGACGTAGGTCTCGAAGCCCTCGGGCGGGGCGTGCACGGTGCTGAAGGTGTAGACCTCGCCGCGCCCGCTGAGCCGCACGGGCTCCTTGGCGGGCTGCTTGCACTCGGGGCAGACGTCGCGGGGCGGGAAGATCCTGAAGCCGCAGTGCGGGCACTCCTCCCCCTCCAGCCTGTAGCGCTGGCCTTTCAACCGCCAATCCAATGCTATCTTCTCTGACATGAGTTTCCTCTCCTTCTAGCTTCCGCTACTCCATCCGCTCCAGGATGTGGGTGACGATGGTCGCGCCGCTGCCGCCGATGTTCTGGGCCATGCCCAGCCGGGCGTTGGGGATCTGGTTCTCCCCGGCGAGCCCGCGCAGCTGCAGCACCGATTCCACGATCTGGTAGATGCCGGTGGCGCCCACGGGGTGGCCCCGGGCCTTCAGCCCGCCCATCGTCGTGACGGGGATGCGCCCGTCGCGGGCGATCTCGTTCTCCAGCGCCAGGGTCACGCCCCGGCCCCGCGCGGCGAAGCCCGAGGCCTCGAGGCTGAGGGCCGACATGATGGTGAAGGCATCGTGCAGCTCGAAGAAGTCGATATCCTCGGGCTTCACCCCCGCCATCTCGTAGGCCTTGCGGGAGGAGGTCCGGGCGGCTTCCAGCGCCAGGGGATCCTGGCGATCGTGGACCGCGATGGGGGCGGTGCCGATCCCTACGCCCTTGATGCGCACCGGGGAGGGGTTGAGGGTGCGGGCGTACTCCACGGGGGCCAGAATCACGGCCGCCGCGCCATCGCAGATGGGGGAGGCGTCGAAGAGCCCCACCGGATCGGCGATGGTGGGGGAGTTGGCGTACCGCTCCGCCGTCACCCTGGAGTGGAACATGGCGTTGGGGTTGTGCATGCCGTTCTTGTGAGCGTTGACGACGAAGTTGGCGAAGTCCTTGCGCTCCCAATCGTACTCGTACATGTAGCGGCGCATGAGCAGGGCGTTCAGGGCGACGAAAGAGACGCCCTGGCTGACCTCGTACTCGGCGTCCGCCGCCATCGCCAGCGCCGCCGTCGTCTCCCGCCCGCCCATGTCCGTCATCTTCTCCACGCCGGTGACGAGCACCAGGTCGTTCATCCCGCTGGCGACGGCCAGCGCGCCCACGCGGAGGGCCGCCGCCCCCGAGGCGCAGGCGGCCTCGATCTTCATCGCCTCCACACCGAACATCCCCAGGGCGTCGGCGACCAGCGCTCCCAGGTGCTCCTGCCCTGTGATCTCACCGGAGATCATGTTGCCCACGTAGATGGCGTCCACCTGCTCCACGTTGGCATCCTGGAGGGCGTTGAGGGAGGCCCGCAGGGCCAGCTCGCGCAGGCTGATGGGCCAGTGCTCTTCGACGGGCGTCTGTCCAATACCGATAATCGCTACGTCTCGCATGAATGATTTCTCCTTCAGCCTACTTGACCAACAACTTGCCCCGGTAGCGGGCGTAGAGACCGTAGTCGATCTCCACCCGCCGGCGGATGTAGTCCTGCACGCCGGGGGCCTGCTTGCGGCGCTCCTCGAGAGCCGCCGTCACCTCCCAGACGAAGGCGTCGGAGCCCGCACCGGAGCCGAAGCTGACCATCAGGATGCGGTCGCCCGGCTGCGCCACGTCGAGGGTGGCCGAGAGGCCGGTGATGGCCGCCCCGGCGTAGGTGTTGCCGATGAGGTTGCTCAGCTGCCCCGGCTCGATCTGCTCCGGCGTGAAGCCCAGACGCTTCGCCACCCGGGCCGGGAACTTGACGTTGGGCTGGTGGAAGGTGGCGTAGGTGAAATCACGCGCCTCCATGCCCATCTCGTGGAGGATGGCCTCCCCGGCGGACTGGATGTGGTGGAAGTAGGCGGGCTCGCCGGTGAAGCGCCCGCCGTGGCTCGGGTAGTGCTGGTAGGCCCGCCGCCAGAAGTCCGGGGTGTCCGTCACGTAGGAGAGGGAGCCCTTGCAGACCGCCACCGACTCCTCCGCAGGTCCCACGATAAAGGCGGTGCCGCCGCTGGACGCGGTGTACTCCAGCTCGTCGGCGGGCCGGCCCTGGGCGGTGTCGGCGCCAATGGCGAGGGCGTACGTCATCATCTCCGCTCCCACGAGCCCCAGGGCGCCCTGCAGCGCCTCGGTGCCCGCCTTGCAGGCGAACTCGAAGTCCGCGGCGAGGTGGAAGGGCGTGGTGCCCAGGGCCTCGGCGACGATGGTGGAGGTGGGCTTGACGGCGTAGGGGTGGGACTCGCTCCCCACCCAGACCGCCCCGATGGCCTCCGGGTCGATCCCGGCCCGGGCCAGCGCGTTCCGGGCGGCCTCGATGGAGATGGTGATGGTGTCCTCGTCCAGGCCGGCGACGGCCTTCTCCTTGACCGCGCCCTTCCCGCCCCCGCGCCAGATACGGGCGATCTCCGTCCCCGGCAGGCGGTACATGGGCACGTAGGAGCCGTAGCCCACGATGCCCACAGGCCGTTGCGTCTGCATGATCTTGCTAGTGCTCACTCGAAACTCCTTACCTATGATATAGTTCTGATTCCGGTCGCTCCGCTGCAGCGCAGGCGACGCATTCTAACGTAAAGGCGCCGGGATGCCAAGGAGCCCGGCTCTCCTAGTCTCTCTCCAGCAGCGCCTGGGCGACGTCGAGGCGAATGTTGCCGGAGGCGACGAGCGCCTCGGCGATGCGGTCGATCTCCTGCCCGGTAGCGCCGGCGGCGATGGCGACCTGGCGCGCGTGGAGGCTCATGTGTCCCCGTTGGATGCCCTCCGTAGCCAGCGCCCGCAGGGCGGCGAAGTTCTGCGCCAGCCCCACGGCGGCCACGACCTCCGCCAGCTCCCGTGCCGTCTCCACCCCCAGGATCTTGAGGGCGACACGCGCGACGGGATGCACCCGGGTCGCCCCGCCCACCGTTCCCAGCGCCAGGGGCAGCTCCAGACTGCCCGCGAGGTGCCCTGCGCCGTCGCGCTGCCACGTGCTGAGGCTCGTGTAGCGCCCGCTGCGGGCGGCGTAGGCGTGGGCCCCTGCCTCGATGGCGCGCCAGTCGTTGCCGGTAGCCACGACGACGGCGTCGATGCCGTTCATGATCCCCTTGTTGTGGGTGGTGGCCCGGTAGGGATCTGCCGCGGCGAAGGCCCAGGCCTGCTCGATACCCTGGGCGACCTCCGTGCCGCCGTACTCCCCGAAGGCCAGCGCTTCCTCGGGGATGGAGACCCCGGCCCGCGCCAGCCGGCGATCGGCGAGGTTGCTCAGTATCCGCAGAAAGACCCGCCCACCGGTGAGGCGTTCGATTTCGGGAGCCAGGCGCTCGCAGGCGCTGTTGATGGCGTTGGCGCCCATGGCGTCTCGCACGTCGTAGAGGAGGTGCACCACGAGCAGGGGACCGGCGGCGGTCTCCTCCAGGACGCGCGCATCGATCTCCCGCGCGCCCCCTCCCAGCTCCACGAGTACCGGATCGACCTCGTTGGCCATCTCCAGCAGCTCCTCGTGGTGGGCCAACAGGGTGCTGCGGGTGGCCCAGGGGTCGTCCAGCTCGACTACCTGGATCTGGCCGATCATCACCGGCGGATCGCTGTCGGCGGAGTAGCCTCCGCCCTTGCGGGCCAACTTGGCTGCCAGGGAGGCGCCTGCCACGACGGAGGGCTCCTCGATGACCATGGGCACCAGGACCTCCGTGGCGTTGACGACGAAGTTGGTCGCGATACCCAGGGGCAGGGCGTAGAGCCCCACGACGTTCTCGATCATGTGCGCGGCGCGCTCGGCATTCAATCCCAGCGCGCCGGTGAGGATGGCGACCTCTTCAGAAGTCAGGCCACACTGCTGTTGCACCGCCTCCAGGCGCTCCTCCACGGAGAGCTTGTAGAAACCCGGCAGGCGGGACGACCTATTTTTTAACAATTTTCTTACCTCCGACTCTCATACGTGTGCTTATAATAACACAAAGGGCCTCTCAAAAGCTATCAGATGGCCTTTTTGAGACCTTTTTGTTTTCTTAATGTGCGAGATGGATGTACAGAGTAAAAATTTTTAGGGGGAGTTTCAACCCGGTTGAAGGCTATCCCCGGTTGAAACGTAAAGCGTGAAACGTGAGGATCTCACGTTTACCTCCCCGGCGGCATCGAGTAGATCTTGCTACGGCTCCGCATAGTTCTTTCAGTCAGTGAAGCCTTGCTTTATTTGCATAATGGGATAAGCTGGCTCGACTCGGGCTGTAGAGCCGGGTCGATACTCTGGGAATGAGGGAAGCGTGTTACGGGAACTGCATATTCGAAACTTTGCGATCATCGATGAGCTGCACCTGCAGCTGGGGCCGGGCTTCAACATCCTGACCGGGGAGACGGGAGCGGGGAAGTCGATTCTTATCGACGCCGTGGCGTTGCTCCTGGGAGGACGTGCAGATCTCACGGGCATCCGGCGCGGGGAGGAGCGGGCGCTGATCGAGGGGATGTTCGTCTTGAGCCCGACGGAGCAGGCCTTCATCCTGCCTCTTCTCGAGGAGGAGGGGGTGGAGGGTGAGCGTCGGGACACCCTCTGGCTGAGCCGGGAGCTGCGGAAGTCGGGGCGCTCGGTCGCGCGCATCAACGGCACCGTCACCTCCGTCTCCCTGCTGAGAGACGTCGCCGCCGGTCTCGTGGACATTCATGGGCAGAGTGAGCATCTGAGCCTCCTGCGGGTTCAGGAGCACCTCAAGCTCCTCGACCGCTTCGCCGGTCTGGAGGAGCTGCGGGCGGAGGTCGCGGTCGCAGTGCGCCGCATTCAGGCCATCCGTACGGAGCTGCGGGCCCTGCGCGAGGGGGAGCGGGAACGCATGCAGCGGGTGGATCTGCTGCGTTTCCAGCTGGAAGAGATCAAGGCGGCCCATCTGCAGCCCGGGGAGCTCCGGGAGCTCGAGGAGGAGCGCAACCGGCTGGCGAATGCCGAGCAGTTGGCCCAACTCAGCTCCTCGTTGGTCTCCCTTCTAGAGGAAGGGAGTGAGGAAGGCCCTCCCGTACTCGACGTGCTGGGGCAGGCGGAGCGGGACATGGGCGCGCTGGTACGGGTGGACGGCTCGCTGAGCGCGACCTCCACGGCTCTGGAGAGCGCGGTCTACCAGATCGAGGACGTGGCGCGCACCTTACGCGACTACCTCAACGAGATCGAGTTCAACCCCCGCCGTCTGATGCAGGTTCAGCAGCGACTGGCGCTGCTGGGTCAGTTGCAGCGGAAGTACGGGCGGGACATCGAGGAGGTGCTGGCCTACGCGGAGCAGGCGGCCGTGGAGCTGGAGACGCTGGAGCACAGCGACGAGCGCATCGCCGCGTTGGAAGAGGAGGAGGTTACCCTTCTGGTAGCCGCGGCCCGGCAGGCGGAGCGCCTTTCCGCGCAACGGCGGGAGGCGGCGCACGCCCTCTCCGCGGGCGTGGAGGCGGAGCTGGCCGATCTGCGGATGCAGGGGGCCCGCTTCGGGGTCTCTTTCCAGTGGGAGCCGGCGGCGCGCGGTCTGCCCCTGGAGGGCGCTCTTCCGCCGGAGATTCAAGTGACCGTGGACGGCGAGCAGCCTCAGGGCGAACCCGTCATCGAGCGTGCCGCCTTCGATCCGACGGGCATGGACCGGGTGGAGTTCCTCATCGCCCCCAACGTGGGAGAGGGGTTGAAGCCCATGGCACGTATCGCTTCGGGAGGCGAGACGGCCCGCCTTATGCTGGCCCTCAAGACGGTGCTCTCCCGGGCCGACGAGACGCCTACCCTGATCTTCGACGAGATCGATCAGGGGATCGGGGGGCGGGTGGGGGCCACGGTGGGGGCGAAGCTCTGGCGGCTCACCGACCGCCGGGCTGAAAACCGGCACCAGGTGCTCTGCATCACCCACCTGCCGCAGCTGGCGGGCTTCGGGGATGTGCACTTCCGGGTGCGGAAGGTCGTGACGGAGGGCCGGACGACGGTCCACGTGGAGTCCCTGCCGGAGCCGGAGCGTCTGGGTGAGCTGGCCCAGATGTTGGGGACGGTGGGGGAGGCGGCGCATGATGGTGCGCGCGAGATCCTTGAAGCGGCCTTGGCGGCCAAGGAGGCGGCGCTCGAAGTCACCGGAAGGTGCTAAAGGGCAGCCACAGCATCCTTTCTTACTATTTGCCGACTTGTGGAAGCAGGTTATAATGTTAAAGTACCGTTAGCTACACCAGGCTAGACAGACCTGGTCACGATGAAGTTAAGGAAGAGTCCACATGCTAACTCCCGTCAGGGATCTACCAAGGATGGTTGGATATGGCGCTAAAAGGTAGACTGCAAGACTTCGGCATCACTCAGCTGCTCAACCTGATCAACCTGGCTCGCAAGACAGGCACCCTCTATCTGGAGGGTTTGCAGGGGAAGGCCTATCTCTGCTTTCGGGAGGGCAAGCTCATCTACTCCTACATGGAGAGTGAGGAGGACGCCCTGCCCGTACTACTGCAGCGGGCGGGGAAGCTCCCGCCCGAGCAGGCGCGGGTCATCATGACGAACACTGCGGGGCAGAGCGACCGCGACGTGGCCCTGATGCTCGTGCAGGCCAACCGCGTCCAACAGCAGGACATCACCCGCAGTGTCCGCCAGCACATCCTCAATCAGGTCTATCGCGTCTTCTCCTGGAGTGAGGGTACCTTCCGCTTCGAGCCGGCAGATCTACCCATTCAGGGCAAGGTGATCGTCACCATTGCGCTGGAGAATGTCATCATGGAGGGCAGTCGGCGCTTGAAGGAGTGGGAGCGCCTGCAGGAGGAGATCCCGGACCTGGATATCGCCCTGCGCTTTGCCGACCGTCCTACGACCCCGTTGCGTGACATCAACCTTACGGTTAAGGAGTGGCGGGTGATCTCCTTCATTAACCCCCGCAATACCATCCGTAAGATAGCCCATTACAACAACATGAGCGAGTTTGAAATCAGGAAGATCGCTTACAGTCTGCTACAGGCGGGGTTGGTGGAGGTGGTACGTGCCCCGCGCAGCGTCGCCACGGCGACGGTGGAGGGCGGGACGGCTGCCCCTGGTCAGCAGGCGAAGCCGGTCGCACAGCGGCGACCGGCGGTCAAGCGGGGCCTGGTGCAGAGACTTATCAACCGAATTCGGGAGTTGTAGTTCATGCAGACACTGAAGATCGTAGTTACGGGCCCTTTTTCGTCGGGCAAGACAGAGTTTATCCAGAGCATCAGCGAAATTGACGTGGTCTCCACGGAGCGAAAGATCTCCCAAGAGGCGGAGCGCATCAAGAATGCGACGACCGTCGCCATGGATTTTGGGCGCATCACCGTGGACGACGAATTGATCCTCTACCTTTTCGGTACGCCGGGTCAGCGGCGCTTCGAGTTCATGTGGGAGATTCTCTCCGAGGGGATGCTGGGCTTCGTCATCATGGTGGACAGCAACCGTCCGGAGACCTTTCGGGAAGCGCAGCGGATTCTCTCCACCTTCCGCAGCTATTCCCCGGTGCCCTACATCGTCGCTGCAAACAAACAGGACATGGAGGACGCCTGGCCGCCCGAGGATCTGAAGATCGTGTTGAAGGTCGACAAGGAGATCAAGGTCGTTCCCTGCGTGGCAACGGACCGCGAGAGCGTGAAGCAGGTGTTGCTCGAACTGCTCTACTCCATCCTGGAGATCATGGACCAGGAGGGGGTAGGGTAGAGTAACTCTATTTTAACCAAATTGCAACGGCCCATCCCCTTCGTGGAGGGGAGTCTGTGTTATCATTATTGTTAAGGACGTGTAGTGTGGGCCAAGGCGATCTTATCTAAATGAGCTCTATCGTTACTGACAAAGGGATAGTCCATTACGAGACCTTTGGGCGGGGCAAACCCGTCATCCTGCTCCATTGCTGGTTAGGTTCGTGGAACTACTGGCTATCCACCATGGAGTCACTTTCGGACGCGTACAAGACGTACGCCGTGGACTTCTGGGGCTTCGGTGAGTCCGCGAAGCAGGGGACCTTTACCATCGAAGAGTATGTCGCCATGGTCGATCAGTTCATGGAGCGGTTAGGGCTCCTGCGCGCCCCCGTGATGGGGCACTCGATGGGCGGCTCCGTCTCCCTGAGTCTCGCCGTCACCTATCCGGCGCGCGTGACCAAAGTAGCGGTGGTGGGTTCGCCGATTGTGGGGACCGGTCTGAGCTTCCTGCTGAAGTTGGCAGGAAATCGCCAGATCGCCTGGCTGCTCTACCGTTTCCCCAAGGCCTTCTCCATGGGTGTCCGTCTGGCGTCGCCCTTCTACACCCGGGACTGGAAGACCTGGTATGAGATGTTCGAAAAGGATCTCTCGAGCACAACGATGGAGTCCTTCTTTGCCAGCATTCGCGATTTGCGCTTCACCGATCTGCGCCCACGCTTGAAGGAGCTGCGTGTGCCCGCGATGGGCATCTTCGGACGTAAGGATAACATCGTCGATCCCAAGCAGGGGGAGGTGCTGCGCAAGTCGGCCCCCAGCCCCGTGGTGCACTACTTTGATAACTCCGCTCACTTCCCGATGTTGGATGAGACGGAGCGTTTCCACCGTGCGGTGCGCGCGTTCCTGGACGCCGAGCAGACAGGGCCACCTCGCTGAGGGGTGGCTGTAGTAGGCACGTTAAGAGATGGCAGAGCCCGGTTACACCTTTCCCAACAAGATGGGGCGTATCGTGCTCCTGGCCCTGGAGGAGGTGATGGGGCGCAACGGCCTCAACGCCGTCCTGAACCTGGCGCGGCTGCCCCATCTGAGCGGCAATTACCCGCCGCCGGATTTCAAACCGGGGGTCTCCTTCGATGAGATGTCCCGCTTGTTGGGCAGCATTGACGAGATGTACGGTCCCCGGGGTGGACGGATGCTCCATCTGCGAGCCGGGCGCGCCTGCTTCTCCTTCGGGGTGAAGGATCTGGGGGGCTTGTTGGGGCTGGCGGACGTCGCCTTTCGCGTCGTCCCGCTGGAGGTGCGCATGCGCGTGGGCATCGAGGTGTTGGCAGAGATCATGAATCGCTACTCCGATCAGCACATACGTCTGGCTGCGGAAGACGCTAATTTTCTCTGGGTGACGGAACGCTGTGGAGTCTGTTGGGAGCGCACGACGACCTATCCGGCGTGTGCGCTGATGGTCGGGCTCTTACAGGAGGCCATGTACTGGGTCAGTGGAGGACGACGGTTTGACGTTCAGGAGACCGCCTGCCTCGCCATGGGCGACGAGAACTGCACACTTGCCCTGAGCAAGGTGCCACTTATATAGGATGGAGTCACGTGCGTAAGGTCATTCTCCAGGACAAACGAAAGATAGCGCCTTTCAATGAGCCGGCCCGCGAACTCAGCGTGCTGGCTAAACCGCTGTGGCTCTACCAGCGGGACATTCTGGCTCCCTATGTCACCGATGAGCGGGAGGTGGATTCCCTCACCGAACTCGATCGCGATCGCACGGAGACCCTCGTCGTGCGCGACAATCTCTACTTCGATGAGCACTTCATCGAGGAGTTCGTCACCCAGGCCAAGAAATCGGGCAAGGCCTGTCAGGTGGCCTTCGAACCCGATGACCCGGCGATCACCCAACACGCTCTCTATCTGCAGCGAGGTATCCGCCGGCAGGGCAACGTCTACGTTGCCGATCTCTGGTACTATCCTTACGGCATCGAGCCGATGGTGCGCCCGCTCGTCATCCGCACGGAGCCCCGGGAGGTGGGGTTCTACCACGTCCCCACTCACATGTCCAACGTCTACGGGGACCTCGTCTACCAGTTGCCGACGAAGGCCTTTCTCTCCATCGAGCACTGGGTGCACATCCTGCTCGCCAACGTTATGTTCGGCATCTTCTCCATCGGCGCTCGCTTCGAACAGCAGTTGGAGGAGGATCTGGGGTTGAACCTGAAGCTGCTCTGGCAGGGGATGTTGGAGCGGAAGCAGGTGCTGACCACCACGGAGATGGTCCAGGTGGGCAAGGATTGTGAGATCGACCCCACCGCCATCATCCAGGGGCCGACGATCATCGGCAACAACGTGACCATCGGCGCCGGCTCGGTGGTGGGCAACTGCATCATCGGGGACAACGTGAACATCTCCCAGGGCTGCCAGCTGATGCTCAGCGTCCTGGGCTCGGGTACCTTCCTGCCCTTCCGCGCCTCGCTCTTCGAGACGGTTCTGATGGAGGACTGCATGGTGGCGCAGAACACCTGTCTCCAGCTCTGCGTCGTGGGACGGGACTCTTTTATCGGTGCGGGCAACACCTTTACAGACTTCAACCTCGTCTCGAGCAAGCCCATCCGCTCCCACTTTGCGGGGCGCCTGGAGAACTCGGGCATGAACGTGTTAGGAGGCGCCGTAGGGCATCACGTGCGCATCGGTTCGGGCTTTATCGTCTTTCCGGCCCGCATGATCGAGTCGGATGTCGTTCTCTTTGCCTCGCCGGAGCGGCGTATTATCTCGCGGAATGTCTATTACGAGGATAGCGATCACCACAGCCTTGCCAACGCTCAACAGACCCATCCCAGGCTCTATCCTCGCGACTGATCGATGGATTCCTTTGCGTTCATCATTCATCCCATTGATCCAAAACGTGATGTTGCCCGTAAGTATCCGGTGTTGGGAAAGGTGTTATCGGAAGCCGCGGTTCACTTCCTGTCGCGCTTCTGGCCGCCGGTCTATCTCTCGCACATCACCGGCGCCCGTTCAGAAGCGACGGGTAAGGAGATCGAAGGTTGGTTGATTGCCGTTCCGTACACGGCTCAGCGTATGCTGACCCTGCCGCAGCGGGAGGTCTACCGCAAGATCATCGCCGCCGGGCGGTTGGCGGAGAGCTTGGGAGCCGACATTCTGGGGCTGGGCGCCTACACGTCGGTCGTGGGCGATGGCGGGATCACCATCGCCCAGGCTCTCGGGATCCCTGTCACCACGGGGGACAGCTACACGGCAGCCGTTGCCCTCCGCGCGACGCGCCAGGCGGCGCTGCAGATGGGCATCGAGCTGCAGCGGGCCACGGTCGCCATCGTGGGGGCCACGGGGGCCATCGGCGGCGCGGTCGCTCAACGTCTGGCCTCCGAGGTGGGGGCGATGCTGCTCGTGGGGCTGCGCCGGGATCGTCTGCAGGCGGTGGCCCGGCAGGTGCAGGAGGCCGGCTGCGCCAACGTCGTCCTCTCTCAGGACGTGGGGGACATCAGCCGGGCGGAGGTGGTCCTCACCGTGACCAGCGCGGGGGGCGACCTGGTACGCCCGGAGTATCTGCGCCGGGGGGCCGTGGTCTGCGACGTCTCCCGCCCCCGGGACGTCTCCCGGCAGGTGGCAGAGGCACGGGATGATGTGCTGGTCTTCGATGGGGGGTTGGTGACGGTGCCCGGAGAGGTGGATTTTGGTTTCAGTTACGGACCTCCTCCCGAGATGACCTTCGGGTGCATCGCAGAGACGATGGTGTTGGCTTTCGAGGGGCGTTTTGAGGACTACTCCCTCGGCAAAGAGCTGCAGCCCGAACGGGTTGAGGAGATGGATGGGTTGGCGGCAAAACACGGTTTCCGGGTTGCCGCTCTGCGCAGTTTCGAACACGAACTGGACGAGACGCGGATAGAGGAGATTCGAACCAAAGCCGCAGCAGGAGGTAAGGAATGACTAAAGGCCGCATTCTAGTAGTAGAGGACGATTTCGATATTTCTAACATGCTGCAACTCTACTTCAAGTCACTGGGATACGAGGTGTACATCGCTCCCCGGGGAGGCGAAGCGCTGGATCTGACCCGACAGAAGCTGCCTAACGTGATCGTACTCGACATCATGTTACCTGACATCGACGGTTACGAGGTCTGCCGGCGTCTGCGCACGAACCTACGCACCAGCCACATCCCCATCCTCTTTTTGACCCAGAAGGACGAGCGCAGTGACAAGATCCACGGGCTGGAGCTGGGCGCCGACGACTACATCACCAAGCCTTTCGACGTCGAGGAGCTGCGTCTCCGCGTGCGCAACACCATCAAGCGCGCCGAGATCGAGTCGCTGACGAGCCCCAGCACGGGGCTCCCCAGCGGGCGGCTCATCGAGCAGCAGCTGCGCGAACTGCTCCGCCGCGAAGATTGGGGGCTGCTCTACATCGGTATTCAAGGGCTGCACGCCTTCAACGAGGTCTACGGCTTCGTGGCGGGTGAGGAGGTGCTGCGCTTTACCGGTATGCTGCTCAGCGACGTCGTGGATCAGATGGGGAACCCTGATGACTTCATCGGTCACATCGGCGGTGATGACTTCATCGTCATTACGGCGAAGGAGTTGGTGGATCCGATGACCGCGGAGCTGAAGAAGCGCTTCGAGGAGAACGTAGGCACGCACTACGACTTCATGACGCGCATGCAGGGCTACCTGGTGGTCAAGGACGATGAGGGGAACGAGCAGCAGGTGCCCCTCATGAGGTTGCAGATCGGTAAGCTGACGGTCGATGACGGCCCCTTTACCGACATTCGCGAGGTGACCGAGGTGGCGGCGGAGGCACGGCGGCTCGTTCGGAAGTCCTAGCTGCCCACAGAAGGTGATGGTTTAAGTATCGTCATGGATGAGAAGTCGGTTTTCTGGCGCTATACGGGCGTCTTGATCGCGCTGTTGGCGCTGCCGGTCCTGGTGTTGATCTACCTGGGACGGGCGGTGCCGGGTGCGATCTACGTGCTCGTGGTGCCGACGCTCATGGCGGCGTACCGGTGGGGGCGCCGGGGAGGGCTTCCTGCGGCCTTGTTCTTCTCTGTGGCGCTCGTGCCCGTCGCGTTGACGAACCCCTGGTATCAGGCCGACATTCTCTACACGCTGCTGCTCCTGCTGCTTACCGGTTGGCTGGTGGGTTGGCTGGTGGACGAACGCCGGCAGCGCCGGCAGCTCACCCAGCTCTCCTCCCACTTCAGTGAACGGATGGCGGTTGCCATGGACGCGGCGGACGTATGGCGCACGGCCCTCCGTGAACTGGTCGCCGCTCTGGGAGCCGACGGCGGCGCGCTCGTCTGGAGCGCTCCGCAGGAGGAGGTCTGGACTTCGGGCCCCCTCTTCCTGGAGGATGCCACCTGGAGCCAGCTGGCGACGGTGCCCGACCTGCCCACCTCCTACTGGCGACGGGACAGCCTGCTGAAGTCCCTGGGGGTGCGCGATGCCCTCAACGTCCCCCTCTCCGTGCCCCCCTGGAGTGGTGAGCTGCTCCTCGTCCGCCAGCGGATGCCCTTTGCGCACCTGGATCTGCAGCGGGTTCATCTTCTGCTGGGGGTGGTGCGCCAGGCGGCCCTGGGCCAGATCCGCTACGCCCGGGCCGACATGGTCCTCAACCGGCAGCTGCAGGAGGCGCGCATACTGCAACAGCTCAACCGGCTGACGGGGGAGAGTCTGGAGCTGGATGAGACGTTGGACTCCGTCCTCAAGACCTTTGCCGAGCTCATCCCCTACGACGTCGCCGAGATCACCAGCTGGGACCCCGACGAGGAGCTGCTCGTGCGGGCGGCCATCATGGGGCGGGATCAACACGTCATCACCTACTTCGAGGAGGGCGCAACCGAGTACGCCGTCGGCGAGGGGTTGAGCGGTTGGTTGGCGCTCCACCAGGAGCCCCTGCTGGTCAACGATCTCCAACGCTTCAAGGACGCGGAGCCCGTGGAGGAGGACGCGCCCCAGCCCCTGCGCTCCTACCTGGGGCTGCCCCTGAACGTGCGGGGGGAGCTGGTCGGGACCTTGGAGATCTGTGGCTTCACACCGGGGATGTTCTCGGAGCGCGACCTGGAGCTGGCGGAGAGCGTGGGATCTCAGGCCGCCATCGCCATCGAGAAGGCGCAGCTCTACCGCACCACTCGCCAGCGGGTGCGCCTCCTGCAGCGTCTCTCCGAGGTGGCCCAGGTGACCGGTCGTGCCGAGAACCTCGAAGCGCTCTTCAAAGAGATCGTCCGGCAGACGGCGGAGGTCATGGAGGCGGAGGTGGCCGGGCTCCTCCTCTACGTCCCGCAGCATCAAGCTCTCGTCGCCCGCGTGCCCTTCCACGGCCTCCCCGATGAGTGGCTGTCCAACTACGTCATCCCCGTCGACGGAGATGGCTACTTCAACCGCTTCTGGCAGGAGGGGACCGCTTTCCTGGTGGAGGATGCGCAGAGCGATGCCACCATCGAGCGTCTGGGGCTGCTGCCCTTGATGATGGCGATGGAGGTTCGCCAGAGCCTCTTCGTGCCGTTGCAGACGGGCGGGGAGCGCCTGGGCCTCATTCAGGTCTCCAACAGCCGCGATGGACGCCGCTTCGGTGACGTGGACGTGCGCGTCCTGCAGATGCTCTCCGCCCAGCTCTCGGGGACCATCCGCATCTCTCAGCTCCTCGAGCGGGTGCAGGGACGGGCCGAACAGGTGGAGTCGTTGGTCTCCGTGGCCTCCACCATCGGCTCCTCGCTGGATCTCGACGAGGTGCTCGACTCCATCGTCCGCGCCGTGACCCGGGTGTTGGGCTGCCAACGCACGGCCATCTTCACCCTCGATTCCAGCAAGAGTCTGCTCAGTCTGGTCGCCGCCCTCGGGGTCTCCACCGACTACCTGGAGAAGTCCCAGGGCGTGGCGGTCAGTGAAGAGGGGCGGGCGCACGCGGTAGCTGCTAACGAGATCGTGATCGTCGAGGATATCCTCTCCGAGACACGGTACTCCGAGGTCGCCCCCCTGGCAGGCTCCGAGGGCTTCCGGGCCTTCGTCGACATCCCCCTGCATCGCGGTGAGGAGCCCGTGGGGCTCTTGACCGTACAATTTGTGGAGCCCCGCAGCTTCACCCAGGAGGAGCTCGACCTGCTGCGCATCCTCGCCGAGCAGGCCGCGGTCGCCATCGAGAACGCCCGGCTCTACGAGGCCACCGACGAGGAGCTGCGTCTGCGCGTCAGCTCCCTCGAGGCGCTGCAGCGCATCACCCAGGAGATCACCACCACTCTGGATCTCGATCGGATTCTGCAGATGGTGGTGGAGGAGGCGGTGCGCTTCGGCGAGGCCGATGCCGGCCTGGTCATCTACTGGCAGGCCCCCGATCAGCCGCGGCTGCGGGCCCTGGAGGGGTACGAGGAGGGCGTCCCGCCGGCCTTCGAGGCGCTCTTGATGCGGCCCGAGGAGCACGAGGCCCTGCTCGGCTTCTTCCGGCCCTCGGTATCGCTCTATATCCGGGATATGAGCACGCTGGCCGAGGGGCTGCGGAGCGTCTTCCCCGCGGGCTCGCTGCTCCTGGCCCCGGTCTTCTACCAGGACGTGTTGACCGCAACCATTCTGGTCCACGGCGACGAGACCGCGGCCTTCACCCCCGCGATGAGCGAGTTCCTCGAAGGGTTGGCCGTCCAGGCCTCCATCGCTGTGGCCAACGCCAAGCGGTACGAGGAGCAGATGCGGCGGGGCGAGCTGATGCGCCAGCGGGCGGAGCAGACCCGGCTCTTCCTCGAGGTCTCCCGCACCATGCGCTCCGACCGCCCCCTCGATAGCATGCTCATGGACATGGCCTACGCCACCCAGGAGGCCGTCGGGTACGAGCTCATCATCATCAGCGTCCTGGAGGGGGAGAGTGCCCGGCGTGTGGCCGCTGCCGGCCTGCCGCTCGTCGAGTTCGAGCGGATGAAAGAGGTGCGTCAGCCGTGGCGGCGGGTCTCCGGGCTCTTCCAGGAGCACTTTAAGCTGGGCCAGTGTTACTACATTCCGGCGGAGAAGCAGGAGATCTGGCGGGGTGAGATCGACGTCTTCGAGGAGCAGGTACAGCGGGAGCCCCGAGATCCCGGCATGTGGCACGCTCAGGACATCCTCATGGTGCCTCTGCACAGCACGCAGGGGGACGTTCTCGGCTACATGTCGGTGGATCGCCCCTACGACAATCGGGCGCCCAACCGGCTCTCCGTGGAGGTGCTGGAGCTCTTCGCGGCGCAGATTGCTCTGGCCATCGAGAATAACCAGCTGGTCGAGAACCTGCGACTCCAGCTGAACACGTTGAGTCTCTTCAATGAGCTGAGCCGTTCGGTCACGACGAAGCTCGATCTCTCGCTGGTGCTCAACACCGTCGTCCAGGCGGTCACCAATCTCCTGGGCTACGACTACACGACCATCTATCTGCAGGAGCGGGACACCCTCCTTTACGTTCCCCGCGCCTCCTCGGGTTACTCCGTGGAGATCCTGGAGGACGTCTCTTACCGTCCGGGAGAGGGGCTGGTGGGCGTCGTCGCGCGCACGGGCATGCCCCTGGTGCTCGACGATGCGGAGAGCGATCCGCGCTACGGGTCGAATCCGTTGGACATCGGCTCTTCCATCCTGGTGCCCCTGACCATCGAGGGGCGGACGGGGGGCGTGCTCGTAGCCGACCGCAAGGCACGGGGGGACTTCGCCCCGATGGAGGTGGCGACGCTGACGGCGCTCGCCGATCAGGTCTCCGTCGCCGTGGAGAACGCCCGGCTCTTCGAGGAGGTCAGCCGCTTCTCGCAGGAGATGGAGATGCGGGTCGAGGAGCGCACCGAGGAGCTGGCGGAGGCCCTCAAGGATCTACGGCAGGAGCAGGACCGCACCCAACTGCTCTACCGGATCGCCTCGGAGCTGGTCGCGAGCCTGGACATCGATCGGGTGTTGAACAAGGCCCTCGCCCTGCTGCGGGATGCGGTGGGCGCCGACCGGGGCTCCATCCTGCTGCTGGATAACAGCACCGGACACCTCTACTACCGGGCGGCCATCGGCAGCGACTATGCCGTGCCCCCCGGTGGGGTGCGCTCTACCCTCAGCCGTAACGAGGGGTTGATCGGCTGGGTGTTGAAGAGCGGCGAGTCCGTCCTCATCGATAATGTGCTGGACGACCCGCGTTGGACGCCCCGCGAGGAGGACCAGACGCGCTCCATGCTCACCGTGCCCATCGTGGGGACGTCGGGCCAGCCCTCGGGCGCCATCTTCCTCCACGCCTACACGGAGACCGCCTTCAGGGAGGACGACCGCCGGTTGGTCGACGCCGCCGCCATCCAGCTGGGCAACGCGCTCAACAACGCCGAGCTCTACCGCCTCATCCGGGAGCAGACGGAACGTCTGGGCACGATGTTGCGGGCCCAGCAGATCGAGGCGGTCAAGAGCCAGGCCATTCTGGAGGGTATCGCCGACGGGGTCATGGTCGCCGATGCCAACGGGCGCATCACCCTCTTCAACGTCGCCGCCGAGCGCATCCTCTCGGTGAAGCGGACGCAGGCCATCGGCCGGCTCCTGGACGAGATCCTGGGGCTCTACGGCTCAAAGGCGCGGGAGTGGCTGCTTCAGGTGCAGAAGTGGCACGAGGAGCCCGAGAACTACGAGAGCGGCGAGTTCCTGGCCGAGCGGCTGGATCTGGAGCGCAAGGTGGTCAGCATCCACCTCTCGCCCGTCATCTCCCAGTCCCACGAGTTCCTGGGCACCGTCTCCGTCTTCCGCGACGTCACCGCGGAGGTGGAGGCCGACCGGGCCAAGAGCGAGTTCGTCTCCACGGTCTCCCACGAGCTGCGTACGCCCATGACGGCCATCAAGGGCTACATCGACCTGCTGCTTATGGGCACCACGGGCTCCATGTCGGAGCTGCAGACGAACTTCCTGAACGTGGTGAAATCGAACGCCGATCGCCTTACCACGCTGGTGAACGATCTCCTCGACCTCTCCCGTATCGAGACGGGCAAGATCGATCTGCAGCCCGAGCCCTTGGACATGCGGGAGCTCATCGAGCAGGCCGTGCTCACCATCACGCCCAAGGCGAAGGAGAAGGGGTTGCGGGTGCGGGCCATCATGCCCCCGCAGCTGCCCCGGGTCTACGCCGATCCCGACCGGGTGACCCAGGTGCTGACCAACCTCGTGGCCAACGCCTACAAGTACACGCCCGTGGGCGGGGACGTCGCCGTCTATGCCTACGTGCGCGAGAGCATACTCCACGTGGCGGTCAGCGATACCGGCATCGGCATCTCCCACGCTGACCAGGAGAAGATCTTCGAGCGCTTCTTCCGGGTGGACGACCCCCTGGTGCAGGGGGAGTCGGGCACGGGTCTGGGTCTGGCCATCGCGGTCTCCCTCATCAAGATGCAGGGCGGCGAGATGTTCGTCAGGAGCGAGCCCGGTGAGGGTAGTATCTTCACCTTCACGCTGCCGCTGTTGGCGGACGAACCGACCGATCCGGTCGGTGAGGAGCCCGAGGACTTCGCGCTGCCCGTCGCCGCCACGATTCTGGTGGTTGACGACGACCGGGAGGTGGCGGATCTGTTGGGCCTGACCCTGGGGAGTGAGGGGCGGCGCATACTGACGGCGGCCACCGGCGAGGAGGCTCTCCGCGTCGCCCGGGATCAACATCCCGACCTCATCACCCTCGACATTCGTCTGCCCGACCTCGACGGTCTGGAGGTGCTGCAGCTCCTCAAGCGCGATCCCCAGACCGCCGATATTCCCGTCGTGATCGTGAGCGTCGTCTCCGACCGGCAGAAGGGGTTGGATCTGGGGGCCATCGACTATCTGACCAAGCCCCTGGAGGAGGCGAAGCTGCTCGAGGTCGTGGAGCGTGTGTTGACCGGTCGCGAGTTAGTGTTGGTGGCGGATGCCGACCTCGACTCCCTGGGGGCCTTGCGCGAGGCCCTGCGCACCCAGGGCCTGGCCGTACGCACGGCGGTACGCGGTGATCTCGCCCTGCGGCTGGTGCAGTCGCTGCGGCCGGTGGTGGTTGTGTTGGATGCCAACCTGCGGGAGAAGGACGGTTATGAGGTGTTACGTGAGCTGCGCGAGAACGAGCGGTTGCGGGACATCCCCGTGATCCTGACTCAGGTTGCGGACGAGTCTTCTGAGTCCCGAATTTCAGATTTTATGAACGACGATATTAATCTTCGCTTCCTGACCAAGCCCTTCTCTGTAGAGACGTTGGCTGCGGAGATCATCAGCATGGTCAATGGAAAAGGTGGGAGCAAGGAGTGAGAGATGACTAAAATCCTAGTTGCTGAGGACGAACGCGACATCCGCGAACTGATTGCCTTCACCCTGCGTTTCGCCGGCTTTGACGTGGAGCTGGCCCTCAACGGCGCAGAGGCGGTGGACAAGGCCCTTGCCGGTCGCCCGGACCTCATTCTGATGGATGTGCGGATGCCCAAGATGACGGGATACGAGGCCTGCCGGGAGCTGAAGAAGACTCCGGAGGTGCAGATGATCCCCGTGGTCTTCCTCTCGGCCAAGGGGCAGGAGAGTGAGATCAGTGAGGGGTTGAACGTCGGGGCGGATGATTACATTCTCAAGCCCTTTGCTCCGGATGAATTGATCGAACAGGTGAAGCAGATTTTGAGTAAGAAGGGCTAGTTAACGTTGACCGCTCTCAGGAGTCTTTTTGAATGAGCGCCATTATCTTAGAAAGTAGCCTGGTACACTACGAGGCCCTCGGTCGGGGGAAGCCGTTGCTCTTCCTGCACGACTGGCTGGGCTCGTGGCGCTATTGGGTTCCGACGATGGTGGAGATCTCATCGTCATACCGTGCCTACGCCGTGGATTTCTGGGGCTTCGGGGATTCCGATAAGGTCAGGACGCGCTACTCTCTGGAGGGATACGTCGGTCAGGTTGGGCTCTTCATGAATCAGATGGGCATTGTCAAGGCGCCGCTGATCGGGCACGGTCTGGGCGGCATCGTGGCCCTGCGCTTCGCGGCGGACTATCCGGAGCTGGTGGAGCAGGTGTTCGTGGTCAATACCCCCATCTCCGGCAAGCAGATCAACCGCTCCCTCAGCACCTTCGGGGGCGGCAGCAATCCGGCTTCCCGGATTCTGGGGCGCCGGCTCAACACTTACGAGGAGGTGGCTCTGGAGGCGGAGAAGACGGACGGCGACGCCGTCGCCGCGACGGTGCGCTCCTTCCTCAACGAGGACCTCACCATCTTGATCGAGGATCTTGAGATCCCGGTGATGTTGGTCTACGGAGCGCAGGGGGGGATCATCCAGCTCCCTGACGATGACTTCTTTGAGGATCTGGACTACAATGCCTCGGCCTTCGTGCTCGAGGAAGCCCAGCACTATCCCATGCTGGAGGAGACGCCGAAGTTCAACCGCTTGTTGATGGACTTCCTGATTCACAAGGACAACTGGGACGCCATTCAGGTGAAGGAAGCCTGGCGCCGCCGCATGCGCTGAGGTGCAGATGGTAGGACAGGCCGCCGAGAGCGCCGATTCCCGAGCCGTCGGGGTCACCATGCGTGCCCTGGTGTTGCTCGTCTTCCTGGCTGCCCTGGCCGTGCCGACGGGCATCTTTCCCATCGCGTCCGTCGCCTTCGTCACCTCGAGCGAGACAGGCGAGGTCGCGGAGGTGCCCGCCTCGCGTCCCGTGATCTTTCCCCTGGGCGGACCCACCCCGACCGCCACACCCCCTCTGCTGACCCCCACGCCCGACGTGCCCCACGTGGGCATCATCGCCGGGCACTCCGGAAGTGACCCCGGTGCCGTCTGCCCCGACGGGCTGGAGGAGGTCCAGGTCAATCGGGCCATCGCAAACTACGTGGTGAGCATCCTGCAGCAGTACGGGTGGCAGGTGGATCTGTTGGAGGAGTTCGACGTGCGCCTGAACGGCTATCAGGCCGACGCGCTTCTCTCCATCCACGCCGACTCCTGTACCTATCCGGGCAAATCGGGCTTCAAGATGGCCCGGGCCGAAGCGAGCTACATCCCCACCGACGAGGACCGGCTGGTGAGCTGCGTCAGCCGTCACTACCAGACGCGCACCGGGCTGCGCTTCGATCGCGATACCATCACCTACGACATGACCCGCTACCACGCCTACTACGAGATCGACCCTAGCACCCCCGCAGCCATCATCGAGGTCGGCTTCCTCCTGGACGACCGCGAGATCCTCACCGAGCAGCCGGAGCTCATCGCCCAGGGCATCGCCGAAGGGCTCCACTGCTTCATCGTGGGGGAAGCGGGCCCCTGACGTCTCGATAGCCCGCCGCTGTCCCCTCTGCTTCGGCGTCGCACGGTAATCAACTTTCAACTTTCAACCCCTTATCCTTCCTTGCAATTTTGCAGCTTTGGCATAGACTAAGGATAGTTCCTGTTCTTGCTGATTCGAACCGGCTTTGTGGCAGGGCCTACACTATTCGCATTTATCGAACGCTGTTATCCCGAGCGTTCGAATCAGTGATCCTAATCATTCTGAAAGGAGTGTGCGATGTCTTACCAGAAGCTGATCATCGTTGGCAATCTGGGGCGTGATCCGGAGATGCGCTATACCCCAGACGGTACGCCGGTCACGAACTTCAGCGTTGCGACCAACCGGCGGTGGACCAATTCTGACGGGTCACAGGGGGAAGAGACGGTCTGGTTCCGCATCAGCGTCTGGCGACGCCAGGCTGAGATCGCTGCGCAGTATCTCAGCAAGGGCCGCCAGGTGATGATCGAGGGGCGCCTCACACCCGATCGCGCTACGGGCGGACCGCGGATCTGGACGGGGCAGGACGGCGTCGCCCGTGCCAGCTACGAGATGACGGCCGACCGCATCATCTTCCTCGGTGGACGGGGGGAGGGTGGTGAGGAAGAGGTCTCCGAACCCGGCGTGGAGTATTCGGAAGACGAGATCCCCTTCTGATCCCGGACGGAGTGGAAAGCAGCAGAGGGGCACTGCCCCTCTGCTTTTTGTCGCCTTTGATAAACAGACGCCCCCAACGCCGTGCCGGTTTTTACGAGCGGGGGCTGGAGCGGAGCCAGTGCGGTTTACGTCCTCTCCGCCAGCGGTTAAAACCGCCGGCTACCGTATTGAAGTCGGCTGAAGCCGACTGAAGATGTGCTTCCGGCAGTGTGCTTGCTTGAGCCACAGGCGAGGCCGGGCATTGCCCGTCACCTTTAAGCTTTTATGACCAGCTAAGGAAAACAGGGAGGTCAAGTGTGTCCAAGAGAAAGTCGCTCAACGTAGAATTGCCCGCGGATCTGAATCCCACCTACGCCAACTTCGTGCTCATCACCCACTCCCCTTCCGAGGTGATCATGGACTTCGCCCAGGCGATGCCCAACCAGCCCCAGGTGCGCGTCAAATCCCGTCTGATCATGACGCCCCTCAACGCCAAGCTCTTCCACCGGGCCCTCGAGGAGAATCTGGCGAAGTACGAGGCGACGCACGGGGAGATTCGCGTGCCCGGTCAGGGGGACGACCTGGCCCGGGCCTTCTTTGGGAACGTCCAACCCCCCGATTCGGAGGAGTGATGACCGCACAACTGGATCGCTGGTTGGAGATGCTGACCGATGCCGCGGAGAGCGACTTCGAGGCGCGGAACCGGGTACGGGACGAGGCCCTGCAGATCAGCCGGGGGCTCATCCGCCTCGCCTCTCGTGCCATCCGCGCGGGCCACCGGGAGGCGTGGGAGGAGGCACAGGCGCTGCTCGAGGAGGCGGACGAGGTCGCGGCCTCCCTGCAGGAGATGCTGGAGCCCTTTCCCGACATCTACTTTGCCGGCTACACGCAGGACGCCCTCAAGGAGTGGGTTGAGGCCCAGCTGACCCTGGTCTTCGTGCAGGGAGAGGGCGCACCGGAGCCCCTCGACCTGGAGCTCCCCCCGCCCGGCGAGATCGAGGTCCCCCTCTCCACCTACCTCAACGGCCTCTGCGAGGCCGCCAGCGAGCTGCGCCGCCGCTGTCTCGACCTGATGCGACGGGGGGAGATGGCGAAGGCCGAGCGGCTGCTGGCGACGATGGACGCCGTCTACGAGGTGCTCATGTCCTTCGGCTATCCCGACGCCATCACCGGCGGGCTGCGCCGCCGGGTGGACCAGCTGCGGGGCGTCCTGGAGCGCACGCGCGGGGACCTGACCAACAGCCTGCAGATGGAGCGGCTGCTGGAGGCGATGCGCGTCGGCGAGGACGAGGGGTAGGGCTATTGCAGTTAACGCTGGCAGCCCCGTCCCGGGGCGGTTGGGCAAGAAAACCGGCTTTTGCGCTCCAGGCTTTACGCCAGATTCGCCCCCGAGACGGGGGCTACGAGCACTTTTCAGCCAAGTGCGATAGCCCTAGGACGAGGGGTTGCCAGAGTCGGAAAATCGTTTGGGATAGATCTTTGAGAATCATGAGAGACTTTGCGAGGTTGAAATGCACGCTTTGATCACAGGTGGGGCCGGCTTTATCGGCTCGCATCTCGCCGAGGCCCTACTGGCCCGGGGGGATGAAGTGACCGTCATCGACGATCTCTCCACGGGGCGTTTCGAGAACATCGAGCACCTGGTGGGACTTCCCGGTTTCCACTTCGCCATCGACACCGTCACCAACACCGTCGTGATGGACCGGCTGGCGAGCGAGTCCGACACCATCTTTCACCTGGCGGCGGCGGTGGGCGTGGAGCTCATCGTCCGCGATCCGGTGCACACCATCGAGACCAACATCCTGGGCACCCACGCCGTCCTGCAGGCCGCCGCCCGCTACCGCTCCAAGCTGCTCATCGCCTCGACCTCCGAGATCTACGGCAAGAGCGACCAGATCCCCTTCAACGAGGAGGACGATCGCGTGCTGGGTTCGACGACGAAGGCGCGCTGGAGCTACTCCGACTCCAAGGCCATCGACGAGTTCCTGGGGCTGGCCTACCACCGCCAGTACGGGCTCCCGGTGGTGATCGTGCGCTTCTTCAACACCATCGGGCCGCGGCAGACGGGCAAGTACGGCATGGTGGTGCCCCGCTTCGTGCGCCGGGCGCTGGAGGGGGAGACCCTCAACGTCTACGGCGACGGCAGCCAGAGCCGCTGCTTCTGCAACGTCGTCGACGTGGTGCGGGCGCTGCTCCTGCTGGAGGGGGAGCCGCGGGCGGTGGGGGAGATCTTCAACATCGGCGGGAGCGAGGAGGTGACCATCCTCGAGCTGGCTCGCCGGGTTCTGTCCCTGGTGGGGGAGAGCCCCGAGGAGCGCATCACCCTCGTCCCCTACGACGAGGCCTACAAACCCGGTTTCGAGGACATGCAGCGGCGGGTGCCCGACACCGGCAAGATCCAGTGCTACGTGGGCTGGGAGCCGCAAGTTTCTCTCGAGGAGACGCTGCGCGAGGTCATCGACGACTACCGGCGGGGTTGAGGGCGGGAAAAGGACGCAGATTCACGCAGAAACTGGGTAAGCCGTGCGATCTGTTCCTACGAGGGCAGAATCGTGCGGAAGTGACCTTTATCTGAAGTATAGCTGGAGAGTGTGATCGGAACAGACAGAATACCGGGGTTTATAGCCCCTGATCCCTGGTTTCTGATCCCTGATCCCTACTCTCCTTGAACGATCAGGAGATCCATGGGATTCTTAAAGAAGCTCTTTGGAAAAGCACGGGAGCCGGTGGTCGTCGTCTCCGGGCTGCCCCGCTCGGGCACCTCCATGATGATGAAGATGCTAGAGGCGGGCGGGCTGGAGATCGTCACCGACCAGATCCGCAAGCCCAACGAGGACAACCCCAAGGGCTATTACGAGTTCGAGCGGGTGAAGAAGCTGCCCGAGGGCGACACCGGCTGGCTACGGGATGCCCCGGGCAAGTGCGTCAAGATCATCTCCGCCCTGCTGCTCCACCTCCCCACCGACTACGACTACCAGGTGCTCTTCATGCGGCGGAAGATGGAGGAGATCCTCGCCTCCCAGCGCAAGATGTTGGTCCGCCGCGGCGAGGCGACGGAGAGCGTGGACGACGGCGAGATGGGGCGCATGTTCGAGAAGCACCTGGCGAAGGTCTACGCGTGGATGGAAGAGCAGCCGAACCTGGAGTACATCAACGTGGACTACAACCGGATGCTCGAGGAGCCTCACCTGCTCGTGGAGCGGATCGACGGCTTTCTGGATCGAGACCTGGATCTCGAGCGGATGGAGGCGGTGGTCGACCCCGCCCTCTACCGGCAGCGGCGGTGAGGCTGGGTCGTCGTTACGAGGGAAGAACCGCAGCGTTAAAGTTGTGCACTTAAGGTTTTTGCCACGAATTTCACGAATTATCACAAATTTTAGTCTATCTTCGTAAAATTCGTGTAATTCGTGGCTAATTCTGTGCTGTTGGGCCTCAATGGGCAATCCTGAGGCGTAAAAGGTGAGATATCAACCCTTACGTTTCGCGCTTGAATAGTGCTCATGGGGATGCAACGCATCCCTTTGATATCGTAGAGTAGATGTGACTGCCCTGAAAAAACTTCTTCCAACACGGAGAACACCGAGAAAACCAAGGAGATAGTGAAATATCTTTATAAAAAGCGCTCTTGTGCCTGATTTTATGAAGTCCAATTTAAAAAATCTCCGTGCCCTCTGTGGTAAAAAGGCTTTTTTCAGCAGAGTCAGATGTAGATAAGGAGAAAGTGTTGTGGAAGCAGTTGTAGCGAAGACGAAGACAAAGTCGAAGGCCGAACTTATCAAGCCCTACGGAGGTGGGGAGCTGGTCAACCTGGTGGTCGACGGGCAGGAGCGCGCCGACCTCCTCGCCCGGGCGAACACCTACCCCTCCATCCAGCTCTCCGACCGGGCGCTGCACGATCTGGAGCTCCTGGCGGTAGGGGGCTTCACGCCCCTGGACCGCTTCATGGGCAAGGCCGACTACCAGCGGGTGCTGACCGAGATGCGCCTGGCCGACGGCACCCTCTTTCCCATCCCCATCACCCTCACCATCGACAAGCAGGATCTCCCCTCCCGGGGCGAGTGGCTGACCCTGCGCGATGCGCGGAACTACCTCATCGCCGTGATGCGCATCGAGGAGGTCTTCCGTTGGGATCCCCAGCGCGAGGCGCGCCTGGTGCTGGGCTCGACGGATCACCGTCACCCGCTGGTTTCCGAGATGGAGCGCTGGGGCGACCTCTGCGTCTCCGGCGAGCTGCAGGTGCTCAATCTGCCGAAGTACTACGATTTCGTCGACGTCCGCCTCAAGCCCGCCGAGACGCGCGCGCGCCTCGCGGAGCTGGGGAACGAGAAGGTGGTGGCCTTCCAGACCCGCAATCCCATGCACCGGGTCCACGAGGCGCTGACCAAGCGCGCCGTGGAGCGGGTGGGCGGCTCCCTGCTCCTGCACCCCGTCGTGGGCATGACGAAGCCCGGCGACGTCGACCACTACACCCGGGTCCGGGTCTACAAGGCGCTGGTGGAGCACCACTACGACGGCTACGAGGTCGTCCTGAGCCTGCTCCCCCTGGCGATGCGCATGGCGGGCCCGCGGGAGGCCCTCTGGCACGCTCTCATCCGCCGCAACTACGGGGCGACCCACCTCGTCGTGGGGCGGGATCACGCCGGCCCGGGGCAGGACAGCCAGGGTCAGCCCTTCTACGGCCCCTACGAGGCCCAGCAGATGATGGCCCAGTACGCCGGGGAGATCGGCGTGGAGGCGGTGACCTTCAACGAGCTGGTCTACCTCCCCAAGGAGGACCGCTACGTGGCCCGCGAGGAGGCGCCCGGGGACGCCGAGACCCGCTACATCTCCGGGACCCAGGTGCGCGACGACTACCTGGCCCTGGGCAAGACGCTGCCCGGCTGGTTCACCCGCCCCGAGACGGCCC
>DAOTVC010000126.1:0-25647 GCA_034437215.1 Anaerolineae bacterium
ATCGTCCTGGCCTGGATTCTCTCTTCGTCCATCTTCGCCCTCGCCCACGTCTTCAATCCCAATTCCTCGCTGGTCAGCACCCTCAATCTGGCCCTGGCGGGGCTCTTCCTGGGGTTGCCCTTTATCCTCACCGGTGACTTAGCCGCCTCCATCGGTCTCCACATCACCTGGAACTTCTTCCAGGGCAACGTCTTCGGCTTCCCCGTCAGCGGGATGGGCTCGTCGACCTCCTTCATTGTCATCGAGCAAGCCGGGCCTAGCGCATGGACCGGTGGGGCTTTCGGGCCTGAGGCCGGGTGGATAGGTATTGGGGCCATTCTCGTCGGTAGCCTCCTGACGCTGCTCTGGGTACGCCTGCTGCGGGATCGCCTGGAGCTCTACCGGCCCCTGGCTGTCTACACGCCCCGCGAGGCGCCCTCTGGTGAGGGAGAGGCAGGGGGCTTGGTTGAAACTGAGGTTACGGCGGCTTGAAGAAGGTAGCGAATGGTTCGCCGCTATCTACCCCAGCCCCACCGGGCGAGCCTTGCAGACCGCCGATCTCGCCACGCCACCTTAAGGCGGTCGCAACGTGCTGTTGTAGAGAGGAGAAGGATGTGGATCTGGGTGATCGACGACTCTAACTTTCGAAACACCGAGCTGCCGGCCCGTCACCTGGACGCGGCTCTGGAAGAGGGGGCAACGGAGCCGGTGCATCTTGTCGCGGCGGAGAAAGCGGGCTTGCCGGAAGGGGTCGACCTGTCGGTCGCCGGTGGCCCGACGGACCGAGCGCAGGCCTGGGGTCGCAAGCTGCTGTCGGAGCCCGGTCAGCAGGTGCACCAGTGAGCGTTCGGACTTCTGTAATCATCGCCCAGGGGCTTACACGACACTTCGAGGAGACGGTCGCCGTCGAGGATCTGACGCTGGAGGTGGAGCAGGGCGAGATCTTTGGCTTTCTGGGGCACAACGGCGCGGGCAAGACGACCACGGTTCGCTTGTTGAACGGCGTTCTGGCGCCGACAAAGGGCTCGGCCCGGGTGCTCGGCTTCGATCCGGTGACGGAAGGAGCGGATCTGCGCCGGCACACCGGGGTGCTCACCGAGACCCCCTCCTTGGACGAGCGCCTGACGGGGCGGGAGAATCTGAGCATCTTTGCCGACCTCTTCGGGGTGCCCCAGGAGCGGGTCGGCGAGCGGGTTGCAGAGCTCCTGGAGCGCTTCGTCCTTACCGAGCGCGCCGATGACCCCGTGGGGGAGTACAGCAAGGGCATGAAGCAGCGGCTGGCGATCGCCAGAGCCCTGCTTCACGAGCCGGAGCTGCTCTTCCTCGACGAGCCTACGGCCGGTCTCGACCCCGTCGCCACCCGGCAGGTGCACCGGCTGATCAGCGAGCTGAGCCAGCGGGGCGGGCGCTCGGTCTTCCTCTGCACTCACAACCTCAACGAGGCCCAGAAACTCTGCCACCGGGTAGGGGTGATGGAGCGGGGACGCCTCGTCGCGCTAGGCACGCCCACGGACCTGGCCCGCGAGCTCACCACCCGTCCCCGGCTGGAGATCGAGGTGGCTCCTGACGCCGTGGAGAGAGCGCGTTCAATTCTGGATCGCTTGGCGCCTGCCCACGAGGTGATCGTGGAGGATAAGGGGCTGCTCACCGCCACCGTCGGCGACCGGGAGCAGGTTCCCGTCCTGCTGACGGCCCTCGTTAATAGTGGGATAAGCGTCTACCGCTTGTCCCCTCAGGAGCCCACGCTCGAGGACGTCTACTTCGCTCTGCACCCTGAGGAGGAGAGGGGATGAACTACCGCGCCGTTCGTGCCATCGTGCGCCGGGATCTGCAACGCGTGATACGCAGTAAGGGCGTGATGCTGCCCCTGATCATCGTCCCGATTCTCTTCATGGTGCTTATTCCGGCTCTGGTGGGCATCTTTGCGCCCGTGCTCTCTGAGATGCCGGGTTCTACGATGTCGGATATCCCGGCTTATCTGGAAAGTATGCCGGGGGGCTTGCGACAGCAGCTCGCGGGATACAGTGAGATCCAGCAGATGATCGTCCTCTTTCTCGTCTACATGTTCGCGCCCCTCTACCTGGTTCTGCCGCTGATGGTCTCCACGGTCATCGCCGCCGACAGCTTCGCGGGAGAGAAGGAGCGCAAGACCCTGGAAGCCCTTCTTCATACGCCGACCACCGATCTGGAGCTCGTCGCCGGGAAACTCCTCTCCGCCTGGCTCCCTGCTGTCTCTGTAGCTCTGGTCGGCGCGGTACTCTATGCGATTACCGCGAATCTCGCCGCTTGGTCCATCATGCAGGAGATCTTTCTGCCCACATCCATGTGGCTGGCTCTCGTCCTCTGGGTGGCGCCGGCTGCCGCGGGTCTGGGACTGGCGGGGACGGTGCTCGTCTCTTCCCGGGTGGGGACCTTTCAGGAGGCCAACCAGATTGCCGGCGCTGTGGTTCTGCCTCTCGTGATGCTGGTTGTGGCCCAGGCCACCGGTGTGATGTACTTCAGCGTCGGCCTGGTACTGCTCCTGGGACTCCTCTTCTGGGCCCTGGACGCGTTGCTCCTCTGGTTCGGGGTGCGCACCTTCCAGCGCCAGGAGATCATCGCACAGCTGTAGCCTGAGCAAGACGCGGAATAAGATTCAGGATTCTCGATTCAGGATTCTCGTATCCTACTCTCTGCTCCATTCTTGACGTCCTTTTGCGTACCAACCTTGTTGATCAAGGAGGGAACATGCTCGAAGTCGCCATCATGCTCGAAGGCCAGGACGGCCTGAACTGGCCTCGCTGGCAGCGTATCGTTGAGGCCGTGGAGGCTCTCGGCTTCCAGGGTCTCTTTCGTTCGGATCACTTCACGAACGCCAACCCACCGGACAAGGACTCTCTGGAGCTCTGGGTCTCCTTGACCTGGTTGGCGGATCACACGGAGCGCATCGAGTTCGGTCCTCTCGTGACACCCGCCTCCTTCCGCCACCCGGCCATCACGGCGCGCATGGCGGCGGCGGTCGACGACCTCTCCGCCGGGCGGCTGGTCCTGGGGCTGGGCGCCGGGTGGCAGGAGCGGGAGCACGAGATGTTCGGCTTCGACCTGCTCGGTCTCGAGGAGCGCTTCCAGCGCTACGAGGAGTATCTGGAGGTGGTTTCACGCCTTTTGCAGAGCGACGAGCGCGTCTCCTTCGAGGGGGACTTCTACGAACTGCACGACGCCCTGCTGCTGCCCCGTCCCACGCGCCCCGGTGGCCCGCCTATCCTCGTCGGAGGCAACGGTCCGCAGCGCACCCTGCCCCTCGCCGCCCGTTTCGCCGACGAGTGGAACGGCGTCTACCTCAGGCCCGAGGACTTTGCCTGGCGTAACGAGCGTCTCGATGGCCTGCTTGAGGCGGAGGGGCGTGATCTCTCGGAGGTGCGCCGTTCTCTGATGGTGGGGTTGATCTTCGGGCAGGACGAGGCGGAGGTGCAAGGGCAGCTCTCCAAGAAGGGCCGGACTGCCGAGGAGATGCGCCGGTCTGGCTTGGTGGTGGGTACCGCCGACGAGGTGGTGGAGCAGCTGGGGCACTACGCTGAGGCGGGGGTCGAGAGGATCATGCTCCAGTGGCTGGCCCTGGACGACATCGAGGGGTTGGCGGCTCTGGCTCAAGAGGTTCTGCCCCAGATCTAGCGACTCCCCAAAAGAGCACCGCCCCTCCCATGGGAGGGGCGGTGTAGAGAAGACAGCGCGCTTCGGTTAGACCGTCGCGGGCGCGTCATCCGTCTTTTCGAGCGTCTCCTTGGCCTGCTGAGCGGCCCCCTTGGCTCTGGCGGACGCCTTGTCCGCTGCCTCTTCGACTCGCTCCTCAGTCTGATCGACCAGGGACTTCGTCTGATCGCGGAGGGACTCCGCGCGCTTTTTGATCTCAGCGTTGGCCTCGTCGATCTTGACCTGTGCGTCGTTCAACATCTGCTGGGCCCGTTCACGGGCCTTGTCCAGCTCCTCGTTCGCCTGATCGGCGAAATCCTCGCCCTTCTCGCGGATCTGCATCCGGGTCTCTTCACCAGACTGGGGCGCAAAGAGCAACCCCAAACCGGCCCCGAGCAATCCTCCGATGACCAAACCGCGCAAGAATGAACCAAAGTCACCTTCGTTGTTTGCCATTACTATACCCCCTTAGGTATGGTTAGTTAATCGAGTGTGAAAAGAAGAAAGCCTTCACTTAATTCTATTATAAGTCACTCCTGCTTGCTTGCCTATATATCGAGATACAGCTTAGGGATATAAAAGGTGATACATTTTTATTCGGAACGGTTCCTGGATATAATGAGAGAAGGTATAGTGAAAGGAGCTATCTCGTGGAAGCGGATTGCAAGCAACTTGCGGCAACAGTGACAACCTTCCTGGCCCCTCTTCTACCTGCTCTGCTGGCAGAGGGACCGGTCACGCAGGAAGTCCGGGTGCGCTTCGGGAAAGCCACCCGGGAGAAGGCCCAGGCGTTGTGGGAGCGTCTCGAGGAGAAGCCCCAGATGGTGGAGGCGGCGAAGGGTTGGGCGGCGGACCCCGACGACGAGGATGAGCGTGCTACCTTTCGCGATCGGCTCGCGAAGAGTCTGCGCGATGACCCGGAGCTGGCCAGTGCTCTGCGTTGGCTGCTCGAAAAGGAGCCTGCCGAGACGCAGGTTGGCCTCGAGGATGAGGAGAACGACGAGACCCCGCCCGTGCGTTGAGGCGCCGCCTACAGATCATTTTCGAGCAAGACGCCCGGCACCGAAGGTGCCGGGCGCTATGACAGCGGGCGCGTTCACTTCTGTCCTGAAACCGACTCCGGCAGGATCTTGTAGATCACCCTGACCTCATCTTCTGAACGCCAGGGGTAGTGATCTACACCTAAGTACTTCTTCGCCAGCCGGTCGATCATCTTGTCAGCCCCCTCCTGGGTGATCTCCACTACGCGCCCACGAATCTGCATGTAGCGGTAGGGATCGTCGGGGTCCTGAAGCGCGATGGCGACGCGGGGATCGCGGCGCATGTTCTGGTCCTTCACCCGCCCCTTCGCGCTATCCACGATGACGTGCGGGGCCTCGTAGGTGACCCACACGGGTGTCACCTGCGGGCTGCCGTCGGGCATCAGCGTGGCCAGGAAGCCAAAGGCCTTCTTCTCCAGGAGATCCATGTATTTCTCAGGGATCTTCACTCCGTCCATCGGTTGCTCCTTTCTGCGGTAATAAGATGAATACTCATCTACTTTTTAGTATAGCGCAGGTAGCGGAGAGGTCAACCGGTGGGGAGCGACTCAGAGCTGGAGATCGAGAGCGGCACGACAGGAGGCGCAGAAGGTAGGCGCCCGGACGTCCACCTCGTAGAGGGAGTTGGCGAAGCGCATGACACAGTCGTTGGCGCAGTGGCGCAGGCCGAAGGTGTGGCCTAGTTCATGGACCGCCTCGCGGAGGGCGCGCTCGGCACAGCGCTCGGGGTCGGGCTCTTGACCGTAGTAGGTGGGGTTCAGGCGTGCGAGAGCGATGAAGGCATTGCGTCCGTGAAGGGTAGCCTGCCCGAAGATGAAGTTCATCCCTTCTGCAAAGGCGTCACCCTCCAGGACGCCGAGGAGTCGCAGGGCGTGAGGAGCCTCCACCGTGGAAAGGAAGCGGAGGAGCGCTGATCCCTGGTACTGGTTCCGGGTCCCGCTCAACGCCCACACGGGTGCGGTGAGAACCTCGGCGACCTCCACCGGCAGGTTGAAGGCCAACGGAATTCCCTTGAGGAGGCGCTCCTCCATCACCGGGGGCAGGGTGCTCCCCAGCGGTTGTAGCAGAATCACGTGACCGTCCATGTATGCCTCCTCTGCAGCTATCCGCCGGCGATCATGTGGATGACCTGGACGTCCGCCTCGTCGGGGATCTCGTGGTTATCGTAATCGTCGTGGCGCACCACATTCCCGTTAACCGTCACGACGATGTGCGGAAAGGTGTAGTTCATCGCCGTGAGTACGTCGCGCACCGTCATCCCTGCATGCCAGGAGATCTCATGGCGTCTGTTGACCTTGATCATACTCTTTGTCCTAACGTAGGCGACGAAGAGGCGTGAAAGGTGACCGCAGCCTAACGACTCGACACCTTTCACGCCTCACATTTCACCTACAGATGCTTCTCGACGACCGCCAATACGTCGGGATAGTCGATACCCAGCCGCCGGAGTTTTCCCGGCCGCGGTACGCCGTTCTCCGACCAGCCGCGGCGCTTGTAGACGGCGTCGATGAGTTTCTGATACTGGCTCAGTCGGTAGTTGCGATGGGTCTCCATCTTTTCCGCGAGGGTCATCTCCTCGGGTTCAAGATTCAGCCACTCGCGCAGCTGCTCGTCGTAGTAGTCGGCGCGGGAGAGATACTCCTCCTCGGTGACGGGGCCCGCAGAGCGATAGGGGATGCTGTCGTCTTCTCGCAGCCCCTTGCCCAGCCGCAGGTTGAAGACCCGCTGGAAATTGTAGACCCGCTCCGACATGTCGATGAGGTCCTGCTTCGTCACATCCTTGCCGGTCACGCCCTTGTAGATCTCCACGTAGTTCTGCACGTGGTGGGGGATCTTCTGGGGCTCGTCGGCTTCGGCGTTCTTGGGGTGGACCACGTCGTTCCAGGGCAGCTTGCAGAAGCCGCAGAGCCCGAACCAGGTGCGCCACATGGGGAAGTAGTGGAGAGCCTCCGCCTTGTCCTCGAAGGTGGGCAGCTGGTTGTTCACCTGGTCCATGAAGATGAGCCAGGCCTCGTCGTGTTGGGGCCCCTTGTTGGTGAGCCCGTAGCCCCCCTGCTGGGCCAGGGACTCCTTGGTGACGTACTCGGAGTACTCCAGCCCCTTGTTCTCCATGCCGATGTCCTCCACGAACCGGCGGTCGGCCCCGAAGTGCTCGACGAAGTGCTCCTTCATGCGGCGGATGCCCTGACCGACGATCAGGCCTAAGCCTTCGCCCCGCCCCATCTGGTGAAGGACCTCCAGCGTCGCTGCGGCGTTGCCGAACTTGAGCTCCAGCCCCCCGGTCTTCTCGCGATCCAGAATGCCCGCCTCGTAGCACTCCATGACGAAGCCCATGGAGGTGCCGAAGGAGATGGTGTCGATCCCGTAGGTGTCGCAGTAGAAGTTCATCTCGAGGATGGCCCACGGCTCGAAGATGCCGAGATTCGAGCCGACGCCGGCGACCGTCTCGTACTCCGGACCGTCGACGATGACCTTCTGCCCCTTGTAGGGGCCGGTGCGCACTTCGTACGCATCCACGGCGTGAGCGCAGGCGACAGTGCAACCGTACCAGCAGCCATCGGGCAGCCCCTGCGTGTAGCGCGCTTCCCACACCTCCCCGTTAATCTTGTGGGTCTCGGGGTGGGAGCCGAACTTGAAGTTGTGTACGGGCAGCAGGTTGTAGTCGTCCATAATCTGGACCAGGTAGGAGGTGCCCCGACTGCGCATGCGGTTCTGCAGAGGATCGTACTCCAGGACCTCCTCCTGCATCTCCTTGCCCGTCTGGACGATCAGCTCCTGATCGGCGGGGTTGTTGGAGGTGCCGCCGAAGGGTACGGAGCGCACGACGAGCGCCTTGATGCCCTTGTCGCGGAAGACGGTGCCGATGCCGCCCCGACCGGCCTGCTTGTAGCGAATGTCCTTACGGCGCAGATCCCACAGGCTGAAGTTGAGGCATCCCATGCGCGTGTGCTCGGCCCCCGTGCCGGCCGTGACGAAGGAGACGAGGCGCTTCTCCTTGGGTGACTCGGCGAACTGGTCCATGAGCCAGTGACCGAGCTCGTGGGTGTCCGTGGGGACCTCCTCGGGCACCGCCAGCAGCTGGACCTTGCCGCGAGGAGCATCGACATAGACGATGACCTCCTCGTCTGCGGCTTTGCCCTGGACTTCAATGGCATCCCAGCCCGAGAACTTGAGGAGGGGGCCGTAGTGGCCGCCGACGTTGCTGTCGATCACCACACCCGTGAGCGGGGAGATGCTGGCGGCGATGGACTTCCCGGAGCCGGGATACTGCGTGATCCCGCCGCAGGGACCCGAGGAGATGACGATCTCGTTCTCAGGATCGTCCCACTGCGTATCATCCTTTACGCCATGCCAGAGCAGCCAGAGGTCGAAACCCCGCCCGCCGATGAACTTCTCTTTCATCTCGTCGGTGACGGGCTTTGAATCGATCACACCCTCCCCTACGTTGACATAGAGGGTCTGCCCGGTATAGCCCTTGTCGGTTTCGGGAATCCCGTAGTCGAACTCCGCCAACACACGAAGTGCCTCTCTCTCTTTGCCCATGAATACCTCCTGTTTGTCGATGTCTTTCTGCTGTGTGCGTCCGGTGACTTTTTCATGCCCCAAAGGATTGGGAGCACCGGCTACTTGACTATGAACGGTTTAATTGTAGTGTACATTACTGTGTCAGACAAGACAGCGGCAATTCATCATCATCACAAGGATCGAATATCCTTATTTGCTACCTGGGGATGGGTTCTGGTCGTCCTGGTGTGGATGGGCTTCACCGTGCGGACCTTCTCCCTCGATGCCCAGGGGCTGTGGCGCGACGAGGTCGACTCGCTGCGCTTCGCGACCGCTCCGTGGGCGGAGCTGCTCGATACTTTCATCCGTCCCGGTTGGAACGGCCCTTTCTACTTCCTCATGCTCCGGGGATGGGTAGCGCTTGCGGGGGAGACGGGCTTTGCCCTGCGCTACCTCTCCCTCCTGTGGGGGGTGTTGGGCATCCCGCTGCTCTATCAGTTGGGGCAGCGACTGCTGAACCGGGAGGTAGGGCTGTGGGCCGCGCTGCTGATGGCCTTTTCCCCCTATCTCGTCTGGTACGCTCAGGAGGTACGGATGTACACCTGGGTGCCCTTTCTCGTGCTCCTCGCCCTCTACGCGCTGGACCGTGCTGCCGTGCGCCCCCGCTGGTACTGGTGGGCGATCGTGTCGGTCGCTACGAGCCTCGCCTTCTACAGCCACATCCTGGCCGCGCTGCTCATCCCTGTGGAGGTGCTCTTTTTCCTCCTGCATCCCCGCCGTCATCGTCGTGCGTGGATAGGCGGCCTGATTGTCCTCATCCTTCTCACGTTGCCCTATCTGCCGCTCGTGCACTGGCAGCTGCCGCTGGTCTTCGAGGAGCGCCAGACGGGCTATCCTCCTCACACACTGGGGGAGATGACCTCGATCCTCGCCAGCGGATGGACGACGGGGATGGCGGTCGCCCGCCCCTTCTGGCTCGATTGGCTGGGGCTGAGCTTGATGAGTGCCCTGAGCGTGGTGGGCCTCCTGGCCCTCTTTTTGGGGAGAAGGGAGAGTTGTGGCTGGCGGCAGGCCCTGACCCTCCTCGCGTGGTGGGCCGTTCCCCTGGCTGCCATCTGGTGGGTCTCCCTGCGGGGTCCTATCTTCACCGATCGCTATCTTATCTGGACTGCACCGGCCTTCTATCTCGCAGTCGCCGTGGGCGTGGTCTTTCTTGGTCGGGTATGGCGACATCTTCCCACGCTCCTCCTGCTGGTCATCCTTATCGTGGACGGCGTCAACCTCTACCAGCAGCTCGTCGTGCCTATCAAACCCCAGTTTCGTGAGGCGACTGCCTACCTGGAGGAGCACCGCAATCCTGACACTCTTCTGCTCTTCCAGATTCCCTACAATCACTTCGTCGTGGACTACTATGGGGATGGGGCTCTGGAGCCGTGGGCCGGGGCGCCCTTCACCAATTGGCGGACGCCCGAGGGGGACTACCAGGTGAGTCAGGGCTCCCTGGCACTGCAGATGCAGGATCTGACCGAGGTTCACGATGAGATCTGGCTGGTCTACTCCGAGGCTACCATGTGGGACGACCGGGAATTAGTCAAATGGTGGTTGGATGCTCACGGCGTGCTGCTCGATGAGAAGCACTTCTACCTCGTGGAGCTCTATCACTACGCCTTACCGGAGAACCGGTGAGACGTTGGCTCCATCGCATTGTGCGGAACTGTGACGGCTCTGGATAATCACCTTGTCATTTTGAGAAACGCGGGTAGAATTTATCCTACAGTTAAGGACTGAAAGCGAAATAACTTGGGCATTGTAGGTGACTTTCGGGAGCGCTTTCAGTTTGCTTGTGCTCAAGTTGTTTAAATCGCGTTCCTAAGGTGGAGGAAACACAAACCATGCCTTTGACCTATGACGAGTTACACAAACTGCTTCTCAAACAGGAGAAGGAGCTGGTGGACCAGCTGCAAACCTTGGACAGTGAGGTCCACGAGCAGGGAGTCGGATATAGTAATCACATGGCGGACGCCGGGACAGAGGTCTTCGAGCAGGCGCGTAACGTAGGGCTGCGCCAACAGCTCGTGCGTTCTCTGAACGACGTGCGCCGCGGCCTGAACAAGTTCGATGATGGTACCTACGGTATCTGTGAATCCTGTGGGGGCATTATCGACATCCCTCGTTTGGAGGCCGTGCCGGGAGCCCGTTACTGTGTGCGCTGTCAGACGAGGCTTCAGAGTCAGAGCGGACGATGAAGTCTTCCTCCGGACGCGTTCTCCTCTGGGGGGGCGCGCTGGCCGTCCTGATCGCAGACCAGCTTTCGAAGCTCTGGGTGATCCGGAATCTGGAGCTCTACGTCCCCACGGACATCTTCCCCTGGTTGAGCTCCATCCTCTCTTTCACTCGCCTCACCAACACCGGGGTGGCCTTCGGTCTCTTGCCCCAGTTTGGCGACTTCTTCACCCTGCTGTCCGCCGTCGTGATTCTGGTGATCATCTTCTTTTACCGCACGCTTGAGGTGGATGATTCCCTGACCCATCTCGCGCTCGGGTTGCAGATCGGCGGGGCGTTGGGCAATCTCGTGGATCGTCTCTTCCGGGGCTTCGTCGTCGACTTCATCGACGTCAACTTCTGGCCCTTGGAGCACTGGCCCGTCTTCAACATTGCCGATGCCGCCATCGTTGTGGGCGTGGGGTTGCTTCTGGTGAGCACCTGGTTACAGGAGCGCGATCAGAGTGCCTTGAAGGTCGAGTCGGAGGAGGTGACGGCTGATGCCTGAGCAGAAGACGCTCACCGTGCAGGAACGGATGCGGTTGGACAAGCTGCTCGTTCGGACGTGGCCCGAACTGCACCGCCGCGCCGTGCGCGACATGCTCAAGGAGGGCCAGGTCCTGATCAACGGGCAACCTGCGCGCAAACCGGGCCAGTACGTCGAGCCGGAGGACGAGGTCGTGGCGGCGATGCCGGAGGTGGAAGCCCCACCCGATCCCGCCTATATCTCACCCCACACCCTCGAGGTCGTTTACGAGGACCCTGATCTGCTGGTCATCGACAAGCCTGCGGGCCTCCTCACGCACGCGAAACGCCGCGCCGAGGGGGAGACGTTGGCTCAGATGGTCGCCGAAGCCTATCCGGAGATGGCGCACGTCGGCGGCGTCGACCGGGCCGGCATCGTTCAGCGGATGGAGACGGAGGTCTCTGGCTTGCTCCTCGCAGCCCGCAATGAGGAGGTCTACCGCACGCTGAAGCGGATGGTCAAGCGCCAGCAGGTGGAGCGCCGCTACTCCGTGTTGGTAGAAGGGATGTTATCCGGTGAGGAGACCATCGACGCGCCCATCGGGAACGTGAAGAACACCCGCAAACGCCGGCTGATGGTGGCTCGCGAGGGGCGCCCTGCGGTGACCTACTTTCGGGCGCTGCGCACCTACCGGAGTGAAGGGCGACACTACACCCTTCTCGACGTCCGCCCCGAGACCGGTCGGCTGCACCAGATCCGCGTCCACCTGGCGTGGTTGGGAACTCCCGTCGTAGGGGATACGATCTATGGCTCTTCCCGCCAGTGGGTCCTCTCCGACCGGCTCTTCATGCACCTGGGAGTGCTATCGCTGCCGCATCCCGTGAGCGAAGAACCCTTGCAGATTTCGTCGGTCCTTCCCGAGGAGCTCGCCTCCATTCTCCGTTTCATGGCGCGTCCCGGCCCGTAACCGGTCCACAAATTACGCCGCAGAGCAGTCAAGCCTCTCTGCGACCGTTGTACCAAGTGTCTGTAAAAAAATAACTACAAACGCGCCCGGAGGAGCCGCTGTATTCTGACTTCAGGGACTGCGGGAAGTTATACTTTTACGAACCCTAAGTATCGAGCACTGATCTACTTATAGAAGGAGCTATGACCATGCGTGAACTTAACGTTGCCGTCGTCCAGATGGCGCCTGAACTGGGCAAGATGGAGGCCAACCTGGGGCGGATGGCCGACTGGATTCAGAAGATTGCCACGACGGAGCCCGTCGATATCATCGTCTTCCCCGAGCTCTCCATCACGGGGTACGAGGGGGGGCAGCGCTTCGCTCAAATGGCCCAGCGCGTTCCCGGTACTGTGACCAATATTCTAGGACAGCACGCCAATGAGTTCGGTATCTACGTGCTCATCGGAATGGCGGTCAAAGAGAACGTGGAGACGGTCCTCTACAACAGCGGCGTGCTCATCGCCCCCGACGGCTCGCCTGCTGCCGAGTACCGCAAGATTCACCTCCAGGCGGAGGAGCGGTTGGTCTTCCGCCCGGGATATAGGATCAAGCCCGTCGAGACGGAGGTGGGGGTCGTGGGGATGATGTTGGGGTGGGATCTCTCCTTCCCCGAGGTGGCCCGCAGCCTGGTGATGGAGGGGGCCGAGGTGCTTCTCGTCCCCGCCGCCTGGGAGGCTCAGAATGCCGACATGTGGCGCACGCTGCTTGTGGCACGCGCCTACGAGAACGATGTCTTCATCGCGGCCGCCAACCGCTTGGGAGAGGAGCCCTCTTACACCTTCGCCGGTCAGAGTGCGATCCTCGCGCCCGGCGGGGAGGTCGTGGCGGCGCTCGAGGAGCCCGAGGAAGGCTACGTCGTCGTGCGCTTAGACCTCGACGAGGTTCGCCGGCGTCGTGAGGAGTCGCAGATCATCCTGGCCCGCCAACCCGGCGCCTATCGCGCCATCGTGCGTAAGTATTGATTGCCGGTTACCCATCAGGAGACGATAGACGAGGTCTCGTCTACCGTCTTTTGGGTTCGGACTCGTAGATCTTCAAGGTCGCTTCGGGAGGAAGAAAGATGGTGGAAGAAGGTAAGGGGTCACAGGCACTGCTCGGCCCCCCAGCAGACGTTCCCGAGATCCTGAGGGGGAGTTGGCTGCAACTACCCTCCGATGACCCGGTGGCACTCTATCTCGTCCAGCATCACCGGGAGGCGTCCACACCCCCAGGGGGTTGGGAGGTAGCGCGTCTCTCCCACACGGCCTACATCTATCGCGAACGGAGCACCGGACGCGCGGTCATCGCCAAGTTCTACGTCGTCAAAACGGGGGATGCGGCGCCCCGACACGCCCGGCAGGAGCTGGAGCAGACTCGCCGGGTGCGCGCGGCTGATCTGGCCGAAGGGAGGCTGCGGGCCGTTCGTCCGCTGAGCGTCTGGCGGGGTGTGCTCTTTTTGGAGTACGTGGAGGGGTTGACCCTCGAGGGGATCATCGCCGTCCGCCGCAATCGCCCCGGCACCCTCGCCGCGAGCCTGACCTGTGCCGCACGTTTCCTGGCGGCCCTGCATACCCGGACCCCTCAGCCCTCCACAGGGGCCGATTTTGCACCTGCCCTCACTTATACCCACAAGGTCGTCGAGCAGCTCACCAAGCATGGGGTGTTGCAGGAGCAGCTTCTCACTCAGGAGGGGGTGCGGCAGCTGATCAGTCGGTGGGCCGACCGGCAGATGATGAGGAACTTCACCCCCGCGCTCAGCCACGGGGACATGACGACAACCAATTTCATCTTCCCTACCGAGGATGAGGTCGTGGTCATCGACTGGGAACGTCTGGAGGTGGCGGACCCGGCGGCGGACCTGGGGCGCTTGATGGCGGAGGTGACCCACAGCATCACCCGTCACGGGGGGAGTGTGCCGGAGGCGCTCTCTTTCGTGGAGCACCTGACCGAGTCGTACCGCACGGCGCTTCCGGAGGGCTGGGATGCCGGATCTCTGCTGGAGCGGGCACGCTTCTATCGCGCGTCCAGCACGCTGCGCATCGCCCGTAACGGCTGGCTCTCCCGGTTGGAGCGCACGACCCTCGTGGCTCAGGCGATGGCCCTCCTGGTCAGCTGAAGCGATCCTGTACGAGGCCGGGCTCGAACAGAACAGAATCAGTGACAGGGACAGGAACAGGGGCAGGGGCAGGGGCAGGGACGGGATCAGTGCGCGAGGCAGTACCCTCGTTAAAACCGATGGGTGTGTTTCACTTGAGTTAAACCGAGGCGTGAAACGTGAAACGTAAAACGTGAGGGCTTCACGTTTCAGCCATGGATAGCTCACAACTGGATTGCAACACACCCAAAACCGATTACAGGGCCTTATCGTAGATCCGGTACCTCCGGTAGGGATCCCCGTCGAAGATCTCCGCCGTCTGGCGCATGGCGGTGTTGGTCTCCAGCACCCAGGAGATCTCCAACCGCTTGTAACCCTGCTTGATTCCCGCCTGCAGGGCCTCCAGGAAGAGGATGGCATCCACCCCCCGCCCGTGATACTCCTCGATGATGCCCCCCACCGCGGCACGGATGGTGGTGACGCTCCGGCGGACCTTCCACCAGTAGAGAAGCTTGAGCATCGTCCACCACTCGGGTTCACCTGGTCGGGGGTAGGCACGCAGGAGGGGCTGGCAGAGGTCGGGGAAGGGGAGGAGGAAAGCGATGGGCGTTCCTTGCTTCTCGGCGATGAGCGTCACCCGGGGATCGAGGGTGGGCTTTAGATCCTTGGCGAGATGGTCCATCTCCTCTGCGGTGAGGGGGACGAAGCCCCAGTTGCGTGACCAGGCGGCATTGTAGACGTCCTTGATGATCTGCGCTTCCCTGTCGAAGTGCTTCATGTCTGCTTCCCGCACCGTGATATCGTAGCGCTCCTTGACCTTCTGGGCGATCCGCAGCAGCTTGGGGTTGATGCCCGTCCCGTCGGCCTGGTACTGGGTGAGATCGGTGTCGTAGGCGAAGAGATCCATGGCCTTCGTGTACCCCGCCCCTTCGATGAAATCAACGTAGTAGGGCGGGTTGTAGGTCATCATGACCACCGGCGGACCGTTCCACCCCTCGACAAGCAGGCCGATCTCTTCGTTGGTGGAGAAGTTCAAGGGGCCGCGCACCGTCGTCATCCCCTCGCTGCGGGCAAAGTCCTCGGCCGTCTGCAGGAGCGCTTCGGCGGCCTCACGATCCTCGAGGACCTCAAAGAGGCCGAAGAAGGCCACCTTGTCGTTCCAGTACTCGTTGTGGCGATGGTTAAGGAAGGCGGCGATACGGCCCACGGGTCTGCCCGCCCGCCATGCCATGAAGTAGCGCACCTTCGCGTGGTGATGAAAGGGGTGGCCGTCTTCGGGGTTCAGAAACTCCTCCCGCTCGGAGAGGAGGGGCGGGACCCAGAAGGGATCACCTTTGTAGACCTCCCACTGAAAGTGAATGAACTTGGTGCGTTCGGCGGGCGTCTCCATGGGGGTGATGGTAAGTCCGGTCATGAATGAATCCTCCTGAATGGCTTCGATCTGGGCCTTAGCTGAACGCGACCAGCAGCCTACCTCTGGTTGCGTTCCAGCAGCGCCTGGTAGCGCTGACGTGCTCTCTCCGCTTCTTCCTCACGTCCTTGCAGCTCCAACCCCTTCGACAGACCTCGATAGAACTCCCCCTCGCGGGGGACGAGCTGGATGGCCCGGCGGATCTCTGCCACTCCCTCCCTGTGCTCTCCCTGCACCAGCAGGACCATGCCCAGGTGATAGTGGGCCCAGCCGAGGTCCGGCTCCCCCTCTTCGGGATCAAGGACGCGCCGCAGGTAGACCTCCGCTTCCTCCCAGCGTTGGGCCTGGATGGCTTCCAGGCCCGCCCGCAGGAGCTCCTCGGTCTTCTCGAAGCGGCTGTAGCGCTCGGGTTGTCCGTAGAAGCTGGAGATGTCGAAGTAGAAGTCGCGCTCCTCGGCGCACTGGGTACATTCAGCGTGGAGGCGATCAAGCGGGGTTCCGTCTACATCCACCAGATGCTGGGATTCGATCTCGTACCTGCCGCCACACTCACAACGTTGGGCCATGATGTGGCCGATCTCGAAGGTGACGCTGTTCGCTTTTACGATCTCCATAGTGGGCCGATTATACCGCTTCCCTCTCGAGGGTCAATGAGCCGTTAGCGTTCCATCAGGTGTCAACGCAACTCTTATGCAGGGCTAATATTGCTCTAATGCTCATCAAGTAGGATAATATCATGGGAGCGTGTTAGTGCTCCTGTGCTTCGAACTCATATCTATCCCTTTCTATGGGGAAGTGGAATGGAGGAAAGATGGATTTAAATCGTTACACGGAAAAAGCACAAGAGGCGATCCTGCGAGCCCAACGTCTGACGACCGAGTACGGGCACCCGCAGATCGAACCGCAGCATCTGCTGCTGGCGCTGCTTCAGCAGTCTGAGGGCGTGGTCCCGCAGGTGATTCTGCGATTGGGGAGCGATCCCCAGCGAATGGTCAACGATCTGCAGCAGAGCCTCTCCCGTCGCCCCCGTGTGAGTGGAGCGGCGTCCCAGGCGGGGCTCTCCTCGGCGACCTCCCGCATCCTGCAGATGGCGGAGCGCGAGGCAGAAGCGCTGCGTGATGAGTACGTCAGCACCGAGCACATGCTGCTCGCTATGGCAGATTCGAGCGCGGGAGAGCTCTCCCGCTTCTTGGCGACCTACGGCGTGAACCGGGATGCCGTGCTGCGCGTTCTCACGAGCATTCGCGGATCACAGCGCGTCACCTCCTCAACGCCCGAGTCGACCTATCAGGCTCTGGAACGCTACGGGCGAGATCTCACCCAGCTGGCGGATCAGGGTAAGTTGGACCCGGTGGTGGGGCGCGACGAGGAGATCCGCCGCGTGATGCAGATTCTCTCCCGGCGGACGAAGAACAACCCCGTCCTCGTCGGGGAGGCGGGCGTGGGCAAGACCGCCATCGTCGAGGGTCTGGCGCAGCGTATCGTCCGCGGTGACGTCCCGGAGGGGCTGCAGGATCGCAAGATCTTTCAGTTGGACATGGGATCATTGGTAGCGGGTGCCAAGTACCGGGGGGAGTTCGAGGAGCGACTCAAGGCGGTGCTCAACGAGATCGCCAAGTCGGAGGGGAAGATCATCCTCTTCATCGACGAGCTGCACCTGGTTGTGGGAGCCGGCAAAGCCGAGGGGGCCATGGACGCCGGCAACATCCTCAAGCCCATGCTGGCCCGCGGTGAGCTGCACACCATCGGCGCGACGACGCTCGACGAGTACCGGCAGTACATCGAAAAGGACGCGGCTCTCGAGCGGCGCTTCCAGCCCGTCTACGTTGACGAGCCCAGCGCCGAGGACACCATCAGCATTTTGCGCGGTCTCGCCGAGAGGTACGAGGCTCACCACGGCGTCCGCATCCAGGACGCGGCGCTCATCGCGGCAGCGACCCTGGGGGATCGTTACATCGCCGATCGCCAACTGCCCGACAAGGCCATCGACCTGGTGGACGAGTCGGGGGCCCGGTTACGGCTGGAGATCGATTCCAAGCCGGCGGAGCTCGACGAGATCGACCGGCGGATCATGCAGCTGGAGATCGAGCGGGAGGCGCTGAAGAAGGAGAAGGATAAGGCCAGCCGCGAGCGCCTGCGGGCTCTGGAGCAGGAGCTGGCCGACCTGCAGGAGAAGGCCCGCGGGCTGCGTGCGCGCTGGGAGCAGGAGAAGGAGGCCATCGAGGAGATCCAGGACCTCCAGCAGGAGGTCGAGGACGTCAAGGTGCAGATCGAGCAGGCCGAGCGCCAGAACAACCTGGAGGAGGCGGCCCGCCTGCGCTACGGGCGGATGCGCGAGCTCCAGGAGGAGCTGACGGAGGCCCAGGAGCGCCTGGAACAGGTGCAGGGCGATAACCCGCTGTTGCGCCTCGAGGTAGGGCCTGAGGAGATCGCCAAGGTCGTCTCCGGCTGGACGGGTATTCCCATCTCCCGCCTGATGGAGGGCGAGCGGGAGAAGCTGCTGCGGATGGAGGAGGAGATGCACAGGCGGGTCGTGGGTCAGGATGAGGCCATCTCCGCCGTCGCTAACGCGGTGCGCCGGGCGCGTGCCGGGCTGCAGGATCCCAACCGGCCCATCGGCAGTTTCCTCTTCCTGGGGCCGACGGGTGTCGGCAAGACGGAGCTGGCCCGCACCCTGGCGGAGTTCCTCTTCGACACCGAGGAAGCCCTGGTGCGCATCGACATGAGCGAGTACCAGGAGAAGCACACCGTCTCGCGCCTCGTGGGTGCGCCTCCGGGATACGTCGGCTACGAAGAGGGCGGTCAGCTGACCGAGGCGGTGCGCCGCCGTCCCTACAGCGTGATCCTTCTGGACGAGATCGAGAAGGCGCATCCCGAGGTCTTCAACGTCCTGCTGCAGATGCTCGACGACGGGAGGATGACCGACGGGCACGGTCGCACGGTGGATTTCACCAACACCATCGTCATCATGACCAGCAACGTCGGCAGCCGGTGGATCAAGGAGTTAGGCGTGGACGGGGCGCGCTCGAAGGTGATGGAGGAGCTGGACCGGACCTTCCGTCCCGAGTTCCTGAACCGTATCGACGCCATCATCCTCTTCCGCAGCCTCTCCAAGGAGGATCTCGAGAAGATCGTCGAGATCCAGATGCGCCGCCTGCGCCGCCTGCTCAAGGAGCGCAATCTGCAGGTGGAGCTCACGGAGGATGCCAAGCGCTATCTGGCTGAGGAGGGCTTCGATCCCGTCTACGGCGCCCGACCTCTCAAGCGGGTGATCCAGCGGATGGTCCAGGATCCCCTGGCTCTGTCCGTCCTCGAGGGACGCTTCGAGGCGGGGGACACCGTCCGGGTCGACGCCCGGGATGGACAACTGGTCTTCGAGAAGATGCGGGCCTGAAGGGCTTGCCAGAGCCTCCCGCAGTCTAAACTGCGGGAGGCTTTTAGTATACCTCTATCTCTCCCAGAGGTACGAGATCATAGGGCAGGGGACCCTGGGGACCGACAACCGGCAGGCGCGTCAGATCTCTCGCGCGGTAGAGGCCGGCCCACAGGGGATAGGAGCCCGCTGCCAGATCCTCGGGGATAGGGAGTACGTGACTGTCCGGTATCCGATCGTCTGCCCGCCACCAGGAGGTAGGGTACCAGCCGTTCCGGGGTGGGCTGTCGTGCTGGAGCAACGTTTCCGGCGCTCCGGGGATCCAGAGATGGACGAAGGCAACCAGCTCCTCCGCGACGTCCTCCCGTGCCGTCCAGTGGAGGGTAACGGTAAGCGGCTGACCGGCCTCGATCCGGCTCGGCGCGTCGAAACCCCGCAGGGCGACGGCCTCTCCTAGCTGCACGTCGAGCGGGGTCGTCGGTTCCATCTTCAACGGTTCACTCGGAACGACGGCAACCTGTCCGACGATGGGAGGGTGGAGCTCTCTTCCCTCGGAGGTCCTGGCTCCCAGACGGTGTCCACTTGCGGCTTCAAAGAGCCCCAGCTCCAGCCGGTAGACGACGGGGGCGGGCGCACCCTTCTCCACCTCCAAACGGTAGGTATCACAGAAGGCCTGTTCGGTGGGCCAGAGGGAGGTGGGGAAGCGTCCCAGTCCGGGGTAGGTGCGCCGTGCCGCCACGATACGATTCTCCGGTCCGAAGAGCTGCACGAACACCGTGTAATCCTCGCTCATCGCCCGCTGGGCCTGCCAGCAGGCCCGGACCGCGAAGCTCTCGCCGGGTGCTACACGAGACGCATCGATCTGGGTGTCGAGAAGACGCGCCTGGTCCTCGTAGAGGAGTGGCGCCTCTCCCCGGACCCGTTCGGGGGAGCGTAAACGGGGTGGGGCGAAGGTCGCCCAGATCCGCGCACCGGGCGCCAGGAGAGCGAGAGAGACCATCAGCAACAAGAGGAGTCTGCGCGTATGATACCGGGACTCCGGCGGCGTGTAGTGGTAACCCGCGGTCAGTAGCAGAGCCCAGGCGCCCAGCGCGGGGAAGAGGAGCCGTCCGTGGGGCGCCTCGACCTGGGTCATCCAGTAGAGCAGCGCCGCTGCAACCGTGCAGAACCAGAGGGCCGCGAGCAGGAGAACCAGCTCTGTCGTATCTCTATGACGGAGGCGCAGGAGGCGCCAGAGAAGGCGCCCGAGGAGGTAGAGCGCGCCCCCGGAGAGGAGGACGTAGATCCAGTCGGGCCACCAGACGTGCCCCCACCCGTAGGCGCCCCAGAAGGAGCGGACGAGCAGGGGCAGCTCCTCCAGGATCTCGAGGAGGGATGCCGGCTGGCTGCGTCCCCACAGGGTCTCGACGTGGCTCGTCAGCCCCAGGGGATCTCCGTAGAGGAGGCTATTGCGGGCGTACCACCAACCGCCTACGAGAAGCGCCGTGCTGCCGAAGAGCAGGAGGGGCAGCAGGGCCCGCCGCCACGCTACTCTCTCCCACCACGCTCGTCCTACCAGGGCGAGGCCCACGAGGGCCAGGAGAGGCAGGGTGCTCGTCTTGGTGAGGACGGCGAGACCGGTCAGAAATCCAGCGACGGCACCCCGACGCGGATCGAGACCGTGCCGCAGGACTCTAGCCGCCGCCCAGAGGGCTGCCGTCGAAAGGGCCGCGGCTGCTGCGTCGTTGCTGACCACACTGCTGATAAAGACAAATTGGGGATGAAAGGCGACGAGCGCTGCGGTGAACAACGCCCCTCGGCGGTCGTTGAAGGTGACGTGCCCCAATCCCCACGCAGCGACGACCGTCAGGCAACCGAAGAGCAACGACGTCAAACGGGCTGCGCGCACGGCCCACACACTCTCTGAACCGGGCCAGACCTCCGCCTCGGTGTGGATGAGCATGTTCTTGTTATCCGGCACCGTCCCTGGGGCCTGATAACCGAAGCCCGGGTTGTGCCACCGGAGGGCCTCCAGCTCCCGATCATCGAACGGGGCACTGAAGAGCGCAGCCGCCCCATAATAGAGGGGCGGCTGCGCAACTTCTTGATTAGCACCGCTGCTGTTATCGTCCATGGAGGGCAGCCCCTGGCCCTCTGCCAGCCAGCGGACGTAGGCGTAGTGCCAGACCTCGTCCGGCGCCTCGAAGAGAGGCGTGGCCCACCCGTGCAGGAGCACGAGGAGGGCGAAAGCGACGAGGAGAGCGCCGAGAGGGTGAACCCCTTTAGGGTACCGTGACATGTAGGGGGCCGTGTCCCTCCGTCACACAGGCGTTGGTATCGGCGCGCCGGGAGAGAACCCAGATGTAGACCTCATCCTGCGAGTTGAGCCCGGAGATAACGGCGCTGTGGGAGGTCGTGGGGGCGTAGTCGATGGCGGTTGCCAGTTCGGGAACCGGGGACCTCGAGATCAAGGGGAAGTAGATCGTATTGGAGTAGGGGGTGGTTGTCGTTATGGGTTCAGTGTAGGGAACGCGCGTATACCAGACCTGTCCCGATGCGGCGACGGTGGTGTTCCAGTTGACGGTGAGCTGGCTGCCGTTGAGCTGGGTGTTCACGCTGGCCGCCGGAATGTAGGGGGAGTTCCAAGAGTTGGGAGCGGGGAGCTTGTCTCCGGGGAAGGAGACGGCCTGCAGTTCACCTGCGTCCCAGAAGGTGTCGAAATAAGGGACGATCTTCGGATCACCAAAGTAGATAGGAGCTGCGTAAAGGATAGCGGTCAGCTTGCTGCCCAGAGATTCGGTCGTCACACGCAGCTGTTCCCATTTGAAGAGCTCGGTCTGTTCCTGTGACCAGACGGTTTTCGGCGGGAGACCGTAGGTGTGAGGGTGCGGGTCCACCGTGAACCGGGAACCTTCAGGATCGAGACCGATGCGGGCGTGGGGATGTGTGTAATCTTTTTTCCCTTCATTTCTTGTGTACATGGTGAACTCGTAGGGACGGCAGGGGTCCAGGTTATCGACGACCTGGAAGAGTCCCGCATGGTAAGTATCTCCGAACTTGAAGTAGACTTGAGCGTGTTCCCCACTATAGGGCGGCCAGCGTCCGCCGGGACGCATGTCGTCGTACTCTGGAATAACCGAGTTAGCCATCCACCAGCGTTCCCAGTGCAGGGCCACGAAGTGGTTGGGGTAGTACCATTTGAAGCCGTGAGTATCGGGATCCTCCTCCTCGAAGTCGCCGTTGACTAACCGGTTGCCCGTGTCGGCGGTGACGGCTTGTGAAGAGACAAGGGTCCGAATGCCTACCACCAAAAGTACGATCACTGCTAAGGACAGACCGAGATAGCGCAGTAGTCGTCCGTTCTCTCTGATCATCGTATCCTCCAGAAGAAAGATTGAGATGGGTGTGTTTCAACTCAGTTGGAAGCTATCCATTAGCTGAAACGTAAAGGTGAGGATCTCACGTTTTACGTTTCAAGTTTCACACCTCGGCTTAACTCAACTGCAACACACCCGCTTGATATGTGACAGCCAGAACGATTCTACCACACTTTTCGAAGTGTAAGGGTTGGCTCCGCTGAAAAAAGGACGGGCCTCACGCCAAGCCGCAAAGGGCGCCAAGATTTTTAAATTACCTATGCATAAGATTGAGTTTACGCTCTATAGGATTCAGGGATATCATCTGAAACTTGGATTTTCTTTGCGTTCTTGGCGCCTTTGCGTGAGTTTCGTACTTCTTTCAGGAGAGCCAAGGGTTAGGGGGGCGTGCTTTGGAGGGCCGGCTTGGGGAGAGAGAACGCATCGTGGGTGAGTGGCTCTCCTCCATGGCTTGCCGGCAGACGGAGACCGCTTTCGGGATCGTAGAGCCCAACGGCGACCGAGAGCTCTTCGCTGGTGAAGGACAGGGGGAGAAGGTGGATATCGTGGACGACATCGCCCGGCAGCCACAGCGAGGTGGGGAAGGCGCCCGCCAGGGGAGGGCCGTCTCCCGTACTGACCAACTCACCCCCGGCATCGTAGGCGTGGACGAAGACGGTATATCGACGTTCGAGCGGGGCCAATGTTTCCCAGCAGAGGTGCACCTCTTGGCCCGCCTCGACCGGTGTGGCCCAGGCATGGGTCAGGGCCACCCGGTCTCCAAAGACGGGTGAGGTGGGCAAGGCATTCTCTTCGGGACAGGAGGGCGCAGCCGTGCCGGGGACCCGCAGGGTGGTCAACACTGCAGCATTCCCCAGATCCAGCCCCTCCCTGGTCACCTGCAGCCGATGTTCTTCGGGGTCGAGAAGAGCAACTTGCAGCTCCCAGGCCTGGGTGCTGAAGGTGCTCTCTGGAAGGGGGATGAGATAGCGATCCCTGACGATGCGCTCTGTGGGCCAAGCGGAGGTCGGGAGGTTGCCCTTGCCGGGCCAGTGGTGGTAGCTGAGGCGCAGAGTGTTATCCCCGGGGCGGGATGATACCAGCTGTAGAACCAACAGGAGGTCCTCCTCCAACGTCTCCAGCGCTTGCCACTCGAGTGTGATCGCGAGGGAGGGGCGGCAGTAGGTCGAGGAGGCAAACCAGCACGCCGCTCGTGGTCGAACGATCTCTGCATGATAACCCTGCAGACGTACCCGCTCCCCAAAGGTCAACTCCACCTGCTGACTTGAGCTCATCAGCTCCGATACGAGAGGGGGAGGGGCGAAGATGTAGACCGGTCCGAGCAGGAGGGAGATGAGTCCCCCTAGCGCCAGGGCGACAGCACCGAGACGCGCAAGGGGCAGGCGCAGAGACGCTTCCAGAGCATACCAGCCGGCGGCGAGGAGGATCGCCAACGCTGCGGCGGCAGGGAAGAGCAGCCGCCCTCCGGTAGCCGGGGTAGTGGCGTTCCAGCGGATCCACGCCGCTACAATGAGGACGAACCAGGCGATCAGAAGGAGGAGACCGCCGCGTTGGGCGCGGGAGAAGTACGGCCCGTGGAGGGCAAGGCCCAATAGCCCACCCGCGAGCAGGGTGAAAAAGGGCCAGTAGAGCAGGCGTGGGTAGAAGGTGCAGGGGAGCTGACCCCAGTAGGAGAGAGCCATCAACCGCACCGTGCCCCAGAAGCTCCCCGAACTCGCCTGGCGCCCCACCTTCTCCAGCATGGGCTCCAGCGCTGTTAGATCGCCGTAGAGAGCGTAGTTGCGCAATAACCAGGGGGTCAGCAAGGTCAGGGCCGGGAGGGCGATCAAGAGGCCCCAGAGGATGAGGCGCGGCAGGGGTGGGCGTTCCCGGACTGCGTAGGCTACAAGCACCCCTGCGGAGAGGCCTAAGAGGCCCAGCCCGCTGAGCTTGCTCAAGCCTGCTAGTCCCGTAAGGGTCCCTAGGGCGAGAAGTCGTCCTGTAGTAGGCCCTCTCTGCCACAGATCCAGCAGAAGCACGAGCGTCCAAGTCGCCAGTGGGGTGACCAGGTTGTCGTTGTTGACCCCGGCCGACAGCAGGAGAAACTGGGGGTTGAAGGCGACGATGGCAGAGGATAGCAGCGGGATGGTGGTGCGTGGGAAAAGGCGCTGGGCCAGAACCCAGGTGCCGGCTACCGTAGCCGTCTGCAGCAGCAGGGAGAGCCAGCGTAGCCCGTGAACGGTGCGGCGGTGCCCGGGTGCTGCGAGCTCATCGTGGGGATGGCGCTCCCAGGTCGCTTTGTTATAGAAGGTGTCGGAGAGGCCACATTCGACACTGCGACCGGGTACGGGGGTCGCTTCGGGGGGAGCGGTGGATAATCCCAGAAGTCGTACCCAGAGAGCACCGAGGATGTGGTAGAGGGGCGGCTGGGAGGCCTCCTGGCGGACATGATACCCGGCTGCCTCCGCTTCACCGTGAACGGGAAGGCGTCTCTCCACTGCAATGTGGCGGATGACCTCGGTGTGCTCCAGCTCGTCGAGGTTCTCGTACGCAGGGACATTCACGTTCCAGGCTAGGGCAAGGACGCTAAAGGTCAGCAGGAGAAGCAGCAGCCCGTGCGGGATGTTGCGAGAGGGGTGAGCCCGCGTTACTGAAAACATGTCTACGCCAGCCAAGCTCGTGCTGCTGCCCACGCCTTGCGTCGCCCTCTATCCAGTACCACGGTATGCCCGCCCTCTTCCAGATAGAGGATCTCGTGGGGCCGCCGAGGCGAGCAGCAATACGCCTTACACAACTTCCGCAACCGCCCCAATCCCTCACGTACATCTTGGACCCACTCCTGCCAACCGACGCTCTTCAGATCCTCCGGACAGGTGCCGTGGCCCTGTAGGCGAATCCCGTAGACGGTCATACCCGCTGCGTGGAGATACTCCCCCAAGGGGCGCATCTCCTGGGATGAGGTGAGATCGCCGTGGACCAGTAGAATCCCCGATTCGCTCCCCGGCAGGAAAAAAGACTCTAAATTTGGTTGCTCACTCTTGATAGACACTCTGGGGGCAGTATAACAAGCCCCCCCATTCTGGCAAATGCAAAACCGCCCCGATCCTGTGATCAGGGCGGTGGGCTGCGCGAGCTCTAGAGCAACGTCGCGTTGAGGCTGATCTCCACCCCCGCCAGTGCCTTGGAAACCGGACAGTTTGCCTTGGCATCTTGCGCGTGCTTCATGAAGGTCTCTTTGTCGATTCCCGGAACCTGGGCTTTGGTATCGAGGGTGATGTGGGTGATAGCGGAGCCGCCGTCCGTCGTCTCCAACTCGACCGTAGCCTTCGTCTCGATCCGCTCCGGCTCGTAACCCGCTTGCGTCAGCCCCAGACTGAGCGCCATGGAGAAGCAGCCGGCGTTAGCGGCCCCGATGAGCTCTTCCGGATTGGTACCTTTACCCTCTTCGAAGCGAGAGCTGAAGGAGTATGCCCCCTCAAAAGCTCCGCCTCCGAACGCCATGGTTCCCTTGCCTTCTTTGAGTGTCCC
>DAOTVC010000127.1:0-6564 GCA_034437215.1 Anaerolineae bacterium
CACCTCTTCCTCTGGGGGGAGCATAGTGCGTTGGTCGAGCCGCGCCCTGCTTCTGCTGGGCCTGGTCTTCGTGATCGTCTGGATGGGGCAGGTGGTGAGCGCTACGCTCTCGCTGCTGGGCCATCTGCGGGCGGCGCAGGCGCTCCGCGAGGAGGATCCGATGACCGTGCTGCGAAGCGACCCCCGGCGCGTGGAGGAGCTTCTCTACGGCGTGCGCGGGGACGTGGTTACGCTGCGCCGCAACGTCGGTCCCCTGACGTCCCTGGGACCGGCCTTCGGCTGGGTGCCCAAGGTCGGGCCGCTTCTGGCCGAGTCGGAGGCGCTGTTGGAGATGGCGGACGGGCTCACGGAGGCCGGTGTGCTGCTCTGGGAGGGGGGCGCGCCGCTGCTGGAGGCCTGGAGCAGCGGCTCTCTCTCCATCGAGGGGGCAGCCGCGGCCCTGGCTGCTGCACAGCCCCAGTTCGAGGCGGCGCAGGCCCCCGTGGAGCGCGCGCTCGAGGCACAGGCGAGCGTGGATCTCGCTGCCCTGCCGCAGCGCTTGCGGTCGCCCCTGGCGCAGTTGGAGGAGCTGCTCCCGCTGCTCGCCGACGGGCTGGCCTTCGCCGACGTCGCGCCGGAGCTGCTGGGGATGCAGACGCCGAAGACCTATCTCGTCTTGGCGTTGAACGAGGACGAGGTGCGCCCCGGCGGCGGCTTTATCACCGGTGTCGGAGAGATTCGTCTGGATGGCGGTGAGATCGTAAGCATGGACTTCGATGATAGTTACGTAGCCGATGACTTCTCCCTGCCCTATCCCGAAGCCCCCGAACCTCTGCGGAGATTTCTCGGCATCGAGTTGTGGGTCTTCCGGGACAGCAACTGGTCGCCCGACTTCCCGACATCTGCCCGTCAGGCTATAGAGCTCTACCGTCCAGGCCATGAGGTGCAGATCGACGGCGTCGTCGCCATGGATCAGTACGCCGTCCAGCACCTGGTCGCCGTGTTCGGGCCACTGACCCTCCCCGGCGTCGAGGAGCCCGTCACCCACGCCTCTCTCCTGCGCTACATGCGGGAGGCCTGGGCGCCTGAAGATGGTACTTTAAACCGCGAGTGGTGGCAGCAGCGAAAGTCCTTCATGGGGGATCTGGCAAAGGCTGCTTTGGCCCGTATGGAGGGAGGTGACCTGGATTGGTACGGATTAGCGACGACGGCTCTCACCTTGGTGGAGGAGAAGCATCTGCAGGTCTTTTTCGAAGAGCCTCAGGTGGCGGCGCAGCTCACAGAGCGTGGCTGGTCGGGTGAGCTGCGGACGCCGGAGGGGGATTTCCTGATGGTCGTGGAGGCGAACTTGGGGTACAATAAGGCCTCGGCTCGTCTGCAACGTCGGGCAGAGTACACGGTCGATCTCACCCAGTCCCCGCCTCGGGCGGAGCTCACGCTCACTTATACCCATACCACGCAGACCGACTACCCCTGTGCCCCCGAGATACGCTATGATCCCTCCTACGAGCAGATGATTGACCGTTGTCATTGGGGCTACCTACGTATCTACACCCCCCGCGGAAGCGAGCTGTTGGAGGCCAGCCGGCACTTCATCCCGGCCGAATCGGTCTGGATAGGAGAGCCGTGGGAGGGGGAGGCGCATGTTCTGGAGGGCTATCCCGGCTATACGGTCTTCGAGCAGGCCTTTCTGTTGGCGCCCGGAGAAGAGACGGAACTTCGTTTTGTCTACGCTTTGTCGGAGGACGTGTTGTATCAGGAAGCGGATGGGACGTGGGTCTATCGCTTGGATTGGCAGAAGCAGGCGGGTTTGGGCGGTGTTCCCACGAAAGTGACCTTGAACCTTCCCGATAATGTGTTATCGTTGGCCAGGTCGGTTGAGCCGGCAGAAGAATCTAAGGGGCAGCTAGTCTATAAATGGATATTGCTTAAAGATGAGATATTGGAAGTGCGATATCGTGTTGGTGAATGAGTGGTGCGGTTTACCAACCTCTCCACAATTTTTTCCATCGATGTGAACTGGGGAAATGGCGGTCCAAGTATTGTTTCATAGATTGTACCATCAGGATGAGCCGGGTGCTATGGCCCGCTCTGCAAGCCGTGTTGTTCAAGCTGTATTGCTTGCGGTGGCCTTCTTTGGCTTGTACTGTGCTACTCTGGCGCCCACCGTCTTGTGGGCAGATGATGGACATCTCCAGCTGCAGGCCTTCTTGGGTGACTTGCGCGCCAGTGCAGGGAGTCATCCTCTGTGGACCTGGATGGCCCATCAGTTTACCCGATTGCCCTGGGGAGAGGTAGCCTGGAGAGTGAATCTGGTCTCCGCTGTGTGGGGGGGGCTGACGGTGGGCCTGCTGTACCTCTTTGTGGTGGAGTCTGGCGTTCGTCCCGATGCAGCTCTACTTGCGGTGGTAGCGTTTGGAGTTTCCCATACCTTCTGGAGCCACGCTGTCCGTGCGGAGGTCTATACGCTCACGTTGGCCTTCATGGTGCTAGTCGCTTGGCTCGCTCTGCGTTGGTACCGAACTTCTCACCCATCTTATCTGTGGCTAGCCACCTTCTTTCTGGGTCTAGGCCTTGCTGCTCACGTCAAGATCGTACTCTATGTTCCCGCTCTGCTATGGTTGGTCTTCAAGAAGAGGCCCTGGAATGCGAAGGTTCTTGCTGGAGCGGTCTTGGCGGGCTTGCTGGGGACGGTGCCCTGGTTGTGGTTGCTCGTGCGGGACGCTCAGCAACAGGGGTTTAACCTATCCGAACTCTTTCGCTGGGCCTTTTTCACCTTTGAGGGCTACGACTTTGGGGGCACGATGTTTGACTTTTCCGTGAGAGGTCTGGCTCGCGATCTGTTCAACCTGCTTGCCTACCTGGCGTTACAGTTCTTCGGTCTGGCGCTGATTGCGGGCTTCTGGGGCTTAGGATTAAGCTGGAAGAGACTGCGCTGGGAGTTGGCCATCTATCTCTTGCTGCTCTATCTGGGCGTCATGGTCTTCGCCTTCTCTTACCGTGTGGGGGATCAGTATGTCTTTTACATGCCCAGCTACATTCCCTTTGTCGTCTGGATTGGGTTGGGCTTCGAGGCCATCCTTGCCAGAGTTCGACCCAAGCAGTGGTGGCAGGTTGTCGGACTTCTCTTGCTGCTTGTCGGTATGCCGATTGGGGTCTATCGCCTGGCCCCCGAACTCGTAGCGCAAGGGGTTACCTTCCGTGATACCCGCCATGTGCCGGGTCCAAAGGGTAAGTATTTTTTCTTGTGGCCCCCGAAAAACGGATATCAGGACGCGCGCAATTATGCGGAGAGCGTGTTGGAGCCTCTGCCACCCAATACCTTGCTATTAGCCGAGCCTGTTTTGAGCAGTCCGGTGACCTATCTCCAGGTCGTAGAGGGTTTACGTCCCGATGTCACAGTTCGTTACTGCTGCTGGGACATAGAGCAGACGTTATCGGCGGTCGGGGACCGTCCTATCGCTATCATCAAAACATATCCGGACCTGGACGCGTTCAACTGGCTGCGTGAGAAGTACGAGCTGCAGCCTTACGATAAATTTTACTTGTTGCGAGATTTACCTTCCTTGACCTACTTTGTGACTTTAGGAGATCAACTATGAGAATCCAAGGACGTCTGTTCAAGATCGTGTTGGTCGTGAGTGGGGCATTGATACTTCTGGGGAGCATCCTTGCCTCGAGCAACAACGAGGTAGTTCGAGGAGAGGCTCATGCTTTCTCAGGTGCATTGTTACATGAGACGGATGGTTCCCTGACCGTGGATGCGCTCACCTACACAGTGCATCTGCCTCTCGTGGTTCGAGACTACGGTCCTCGGAGTTCGCGCCTGGGCTACTGTGCGACGAGGGGAGCCACGCGTTTCCCCAGTGCCCGCGCTCTTTCTGCTGGTTGGTATGTGAATTTCAACACATCCTCTTCTCCTGACCTCTCGCTGGGTCTGGAGTACGTTCAAACCGTGCGCTTACATCAGTTGACGACCTGTTTGCGGGATCATGGCCAATATTTACGGGATCGTACGGCGTGTCCCTACGTACAGCCTTACGCCTATACGCTGAACAGCCCTTCTACGCCTCAAGAGATAGTTGAGATCGCTCAGGCGCGTCCGGGCTCTCTGTGGTTGCTGGGGAATGAGATCGATCGTTACGATTGGGGTGGAACCAACCCCTATAACCCTGATCTCTGGGGTGATCCATATACGGGCCATCAGGACGAGATGTTGCCCGAAGTCTATGCTTGGGCTTACCACGATCTGTACTATCTGATCAAGGGTGCGGATCCGACGGCGAAGGTCGCTAATGGTAGTATCATTCAAGCTACGCCTGTACGTATTCAGTATATGACAAAAGTCTGGAACGCGTACGCAGCAAGGTATGGTGAGAATATGCCTGTGGATGTTTGGAATATTCACAACTTCATTCTCAAGGAAGCATGTGATGACTATGGGGCTGACGTTCCGCCTGGATACAATGGCTGCTATGGTCGTGATTATGCGGACTACAAGCATGATGATATGGAGATCTTTGATACTCAGATACGGTATTTCCGACAGTGGATGAAAAACCGCGGGCAACAGAATAAGCCTTTGATTGTCTCTGAATATGGGATTCTGTATGAACATGCGGGATTGGAGAACCGTGAACGGGTAAAAACCTTCATGCTCGGCACCTTTGATTACTTTATGAATACCAAGGACTGTGATCTGGGATATCTGGCCGATGATTGTCGCCTTGTACAGCGTTGGGCCTGGTACAGTTTGGATGATACGCGATTTAATCGATATGCTTATCTAATTAATCCAGATACAGGGGGGCTGACCTACCTAGGGCATGCCTATGCAGACTATGCCAAACAGCATTTGGACGTGAAGTAGCGGCTTCTGGAGAGATTTATCCAGGCTGTCGTACTCGATGAAATTTTTAAGAAACACTCATCCATTTACTTGGATGAGTGTTTGACAATCTATAGTACTATAAAAACCCATCGTGGCACGGGTATCTTCTTTGTCGATTTCATCTCTGCTGTACCCTTCAATAATCCTCTTTCAAGGTTAATCTCGACCCTCTGCGCCTACTGCTGTTGACTCGTTCTAACGGTTCTGTTATACTGAGCTATATAAGTTAGATATCGGTTAATGGGAGGTTGTGATGATGTCGCGAACCTTGCTGAAGTCAGCGTATGTACTGTTGTGGCTAGCGTTGGGATGGGTGGTATTTGTCGGGACCTTGCAGGGGCAGGCGCTGTCTCCTACTCCGTCTAGGGCACCGAATGTTCAAAATGCGTTGGACAGTGCTGGGGAAACGTGGATAGAGCCCCGAGGGCTGAATATCGTGGATCTCGTAGGACGAGTCCCAGAGCACTATCTCAAGAACAGCATTCTCTCCTACACTCCTGGGTACGGCATCCTACAATATCAGTCCGGCACTCGCTTGGGTGCCACCGTAGTCGTCACTGCGTCTGTTTATCCCCGGTACGTTGTGGATGGGGCCTGGTCAGGGTCGATGTTCGGATGCCTGGGGCAGCCGGCAAAGATCGACCAGTGGGGCAGCGTCTCGCCTGCTGCGCGTCTACGCATCTATCACGGTGACAATGACGTAACCCGTGAGATTGATATCTATACTCACGTGCCGGCGGGTCAGCGACTCCCTATACGTAATCCCCGCGAGTCCGAGCAACAGAATCAGTATCGTTACTGGGAGACCCCTCTCACATCCACAAAGGATCGTTTCTCTGCCGCTGGGGAGCTGCAGCTGCCTGCAAACATGGGCTGTGAGTTGATTATGTCCTTCAAGAACTATCGCCACTTGACCGCCGTCTTCGTATTGGAGGACCGGTCGCAGATCAACGTGGAGGTACTTGGAGATGAGAGCTTCACCTTCCACTCCTACGTCGGTGTGGGGTACGCGGGGGTGTTGCAACCCCTGGTCGACCAGCTGCGATCGCGCTTTGGGGGGCGTCATGAGCGGTTTGACCTGAATGTGCCTGCAGGGGCTGACTACTTCCTGCTAAACTTTCCTCCCATGCCGGTGGATCCTTACACACAGTTTCCGGCAATCCTTACGGGAACGTGGATCGCCGGGTTGGAGGCACCTACCGCTTCAACGCCAGCGGAGGACTTTCCGTCGATCACGTCAACTCCATGGGGCTGCCGTTGATCGGTCACTGGAAGGACATGGATCTCTCCGGTAGTGACTCCTATCTGCCTTATATGCGGGGAGGACTGAGCCTCGCCGCTCCTGAATATTTCGTCCCGGCGGGGGTGGCCTACGATCCCTGTATGGTGTCGGGTAACTGTAGTACTGCCCTGCTGGACAAAATTTTCAATACCTCGATGAAGTTGCAGGTCATCTATTTGAAGGTTGAGCGCACCGGGTGTGAACTGAGTCGGGTGCCTCTGCGTATGACAGGGCCTACGTGGTCTGTATCACAGGCCTCTCAAAACCTCACCGCAGAAGTAAGATCTGTGGAGGAAGCGGACAACGCTGTGCATCGAGTCTTCTTGCCTTTGGTGCTCAGAGCTTACTGTGCGGTTCTTCCTCCCGATGATCCAACCGGTTGTCCCTGCGGTTGGTTGACAGAGGATGGACG